>NZ_JBYSWV010000001.1:0-571822 GCF_058781555.1 Brevibacillus sp. FW306-2-1A-C05A | reverse complement strand
ATGCCATACATAATATTGATTCATCACCATAACCCGTGCTAGACATTGAGGGAATGTAAATTTTTTTGTGTAAATGGGTTTTTAACAGGCAGATGGTTACGTGGGCGGCTTTACATGGAGGGGAGGGCATGATAGGCTCGTTTGCCATGCGATGCATGGTTGACTGGCATCGCGCTGATGGTGCCAAAGAATTGCAGGTGCCGCGCATTCAGTTAGAGTCGATTGTTATTTTCGGTTACGTCGGCGTCAGTCCGGAAGCGATGAACTTATGTGTGGACAACGGAATTTCACTGGTGTTTCTGACGCCCACAGGCCGGTTCAAGGCACGGGTGACGGGAGAGGTATCCGGCAATATTCATCTGCGGCGCACGCAGTACCGCTGGTGTGACAGGGAGGAGCAGTCGCTGCTGCTGGCAAAACGGTTCGTTTATTCCAAGCTTGTCAATGCAAGAGTATCCGTTAAGCGTACGCTGCGTGATTACGCAGAACGGATTCAAGCGGAGCAATGTCAATCCGTTGTGACGTGGCTGGATCGACAAATGCGGGAAGTCGTCAAGGCAAAGTCGCTGGATGAACTGAGGGGAATCGAAGGACTGGCGGCGCGGCATTACTTTTCAGTGTTGCCGGAGCAAATTTTGGCAAATAAAGAGGACTTCGCGTTTAGGGGCAGAGTGAAACGGCCTCCTCGGGACCGCGTGAATGCGCTCCTGTCTTTTCTGTACACGCTGCTCGCGAATGATGTTACGCATGCACTGGAGACGGTCGGCCTTGATCCACAAGCCGGATATTTGCATCGGGATCGCCCGGGGCGGAACGGTCTGGCGCTGGACTTGATGGAGGAGTTTCGGGTCTATATGGCGGATAGAACGGCGCTGACGCTCATTAACCGGAAACAGGTGACCAAGGATGACTTTGTAGAGAAGGAGTCTGGGGCGTTTATTTTGAACGATGAGGCCAGAAAGCTTGTTTTGACGGAGTGGCAGCAGCGCAAGCGGGACGAGATTTATCATCCATTTTTTGAGGAGAAGATAGCCGTCGGACTTCTTCCTTACGCGCAAGCGATGCTGTTGGCGAGATACATGCGCGGCGATCTGGATGATTATCCGCCATTTTTTGGAAGTAGGGTGATGTGGGATGATGGTGTTGATTACTTACGATGTAAATACAACCTCTGCCGACGGGCAAAGACGGTTGAGGCAGGTTGCCAAAACATGCGAAAATTACGGCCAGCGAGTGCAGAATTCGGTGTTTGAATGTTTGCTTGATCCGCAGCAACTGAAGGAATTGCATATCAAACTGAAAAGGATGATAGAGCCGGAGACAGACAGCTTGCGCTTCTATCGGCTGGGTGCTAATTGGAAGGGGAAGGTCGAACACGTCGGTGCCAAACAAGGGTATGATCCGGAAGGGTTTTTGATGATTTAGCAGTGGATTTTGCATTTGCGAACCCAAGGCTCACAGCGATTTTCAGGGAGGTTCGCAAATGCCTGCCGTTGCTGGGATTTGGGGGAGTTTGGGCATACGTCGCTGCGTATTATACGACCGTACAAACGAGGTTCGCGGAAATCGCGTGAAATCCCCAGTCGGGACAAGGCTTTCTAGGTAGTACAGTCGCCTGTCGCAGGCAGGCGTGAATGGAAACATCTCATGAAGAGCCAAGTATACGAAAAACAAGAAGAATGCCTTCCTGGTCAGGAGTTGGCGATCACAGGAACTTCAATAGGCTGGGGTAGATAGGGTTTGACTACCGTCTATCCCGGTGCTAACCAATGAATGTCGACCCCGTGCCCGCTTCTGGGTTTTTGCGGATCTGAAAGCTGCGGGAGTTGTTGGAACAAATGCGTCAGGAAGTCGTTCAGCGGCAGATAGCTGCGCTGGCCTTTGCTTCACGAGCCATATTGACACACCCCGATCGTGGTCTTGGTTCCTCGACGATTTCAACTACACCCGCAGGCCATCGTTCCATCTAGGGCAGCCAGCTTTTCCCTGGCGCTCTGGTGCTCCGCACTATAGCGCTTCGTCCTCTCTTCCTGTTGCAAAAATTCACCGAACCTGGTGACCAGTGACGGCCAGTCCGACCAGACGGCGTGCTCCTCACGAGGTCCCGGACCCGTTCTGCATAGAAATTCGCCCATCATCATTCACCGCCATTCTTTATTGGATCGGCCTTGAGCCGGCGACTTCAACTATACTGTCCGCAATGCTCCCGCAAAGGCTTCCTCATCTCAAGACCGTTCCCTAACCTCTGAGTATAGCATTTTCAAAATTTCACGCGTGTCCAATATCGAGATAACGCAGCAATTTTTTACAGAGAGAATGTCGGAACAACCCAAATTGTAAACGAGATTCTTGAACGGTTTGGGGGCGTTGATATTTGGGTAAACAACGTTGGCGCCTCTCCTGCTCCAATCGGCGGAGCGCTCGCGCAAAGCGATGCGGATTGGCAGTTGGTATTCGAGACGAATTTGTTCGCGGCTGTCCGGCTAGATCGGGGATTATTGCCGTCAATGCTTAAACAAGGCCATGGAGTGATCGTTATCGGGGTAGAGCATACAATTGACGAAGGAGTTGTTCGAACCATCTACATTCTTTGCCAAAAAGAAGGGGTATCCCAAAAATGAATGGACAATTACCAGAAGCGATTGAAACGTACTTTCAGGCATCCAACTCTTATGATAGCAATCTGCTTGCCAAGTGCTTTACAGAAGATGCCATACTCTATGATGAAGGATTGGCCTGTCACGTCCACGGCTCCTCGGTTATCGAATTGCATATTGTTGACATAAATAAGAACTTGCTGATTCAAACAGATGTGGCAAATGCCGTAGAAAAAATGGGGAAACGGTTGTCACTGCAACAATTTCCGGAAACTTTGACGGAAGCCCACTGGCGCTTGATTACTATTCACCGTGAAACACCAGAAGATTGCCAAGCGAAAAATCGGTTCGGCAGGTAGGCTGTGGATTCGATACCACCATTCTATCGGAGGGTTTTGAAAATGGCTCTCCTTGGAGGTTCATGGTACAATGGCACAGGCAGCGATATGAGAAGACGCCGTAAACGATAAGGAAATGAGGAAACAGCGTGTTTTTTGTACTGTTATTGCCAATTGGGTTCATTGCCGTTTTCATTGCGATTGTGATGGCGTTCGTAGGGATGCGAAAGGATGCCCAGCAGAAGAAGGATGAAGCCAAACGCATTTTTAAGCGCATGAACATCATTGCCGCGATTGGATTTGCTTGCATTGCACTTGGCCTTTTTGGCCCGAGCGGGTAAAAGGAATCGATGGACAGGTCGGATTCGGGCAAAGAGGCGGGAGAGATCACGGCTTTTATCGCTAAAAATTAGGCTGAACGGAAAAAACGATTATGTTCGAGCAGTTCTGCGAGAGAGCGTAAAAAGTTTTGTGTATGAACCTCACCGCTGTAAAAAGACTTTTCCCTCACTCAAACGCTCTTTTCCCCTAGAAGCAAAAGAAAAACACCCCCCCAAAAAAAATCCTGCCTCTCCTTGTTCCCTTGCCCTATAATATAAAAAGGGTGATTTCATTCTATGTACGATACATTTATCAAGCATCTAAAGTCCTATAAAAGCACAAAAATATCCCTCGGCCAGTTTGAAACATGGGCTGATCCGCAGACAACGTACCCGCAATTTCACCGAGCCATGCAAACATTGCTCGACAACCAGATCCTCATCCCCGTTCGAAGTTCCGGGACGAACGCCAAAAATCCGCCACTCCCTATGGCTTACCGCATCCAGAAATCCGTCCTTTCTCAGCCGATCAAGCAAGCAATAAAACAAGCACAGTTGTGCTTTCATCCGAGTATCAGGCTGGACGTCTATTTTCGGCTTGCTGAATCCAGATGGAGCAAAGATTTGCCGTACATCCAGCAAGTGCATGACTACCTCACGCAACGGGGATTTCCGCAGAGCGAAGCGACGGCACCTGAGCGTTCCTTTCACTTGGTCGGGGACGAAAAGTGGATCGATGAGAAAGGAGGGCGCAAGCTGCTGGAGGCGATCGGCGTGTGGGAGCAGTTGAAGGTTACAGCTATGCCCGATCCGCTTATGTTTGCGGTCCATCTGCAACAGGTAGGAGAACAACAGGGTATCTATCGGCACTTGATCGTCGAGAATAAAACCACTTACTATGCGATATTGCCCATCCTGTCTTCGCTTCCCTATGCGACTTTGATTTATGGAGCCGGTTGGAAGGTTGTTTCCGGAATTGACGGCCTTTCAGAGCAGTTGGGAGTGGGGCGGGATGCGCGTCATCAGTTTGAATATTTTGGCGACCTCGATCATGAAGGTTTGGCGATCTGGCACGCGCTTTCTCAAAAATGCGGGGCCGTGCCGGCAGTTGAACTGTATCGGGCATTGTTGCGACAGCAAGCATCCACCGGAAAAGGAGGGCAGCGCGTGAACGGAAACGCGATTGAACAGTTCATCTCGTTCTTTTCGGAAGAAGAAAGAACGCAGGTTTCGGCCTTGTTGAAAAACAAAGAGTATGTGCCGCAAGAAGCGATCCCGGCAGAAGCGCTGCGAAACAGGCTGCTTGATTCGGCAGCAGAGAGAAGGGAGGAGAAAGGGAGTGGAGCATGAACGGCTGGAAAGTGTGCTGGAGGACTACAAGGAGCGCATCCAGCGTCTTGCGTTGTTTGATCCTTTGCACAAGCTGGATGCCAAGCGGGAAAAAGATCGGCAAGAGCGGCCTATCGATATGTTTGGACTGGGGTTGTTAGCTCTGCTGTTCTTTTTTGAAAATATGTTAATCCGCAACAAAAAGACCGGGGTGCAAGAGCTTGCCGCCTTTCTCATGCAGATGAACCAGGAGGAGATCGACCTAGAGGATGAGGGATTTGAAAAGATCGCCCGAACGATTATTGAGACGTTCCGGCCCGCCAGTGGCAAACGCAACCACCGGAGCTTTTATAACTGGGAGACACGGCAGATGGACAAGGTGGAGTTTTCGATTTTGAAAGCAGAGCGGGGAGATATAGCGGCCAACAAGCAGTATTATTCCCTCGACGAAGACGGGCTAGAGCTGGTTTTTGCCACAAAGGAGTTTTTCCGGGAGTTTCATTTGTCGATTAATCAATTGCTATTGAGAAAACAGTTGGAAAAAGGTGAGTTCGGAGGAGCGCTGCGGCAAATCAGCGAGATGCGGATCGATGTGGAAGCTTTGCAGGAACGCATGGTGCGGATGAAGCATGAAGTGCAGCGCAACATTATTTCGGAAGAGACGTATGTGCGCTACAAGCAAGTCATTGAAGACATCCATCTGCGTCTTGCGAGAGAGCATGAAGAGTTTCACGAACTGCAAGGGTTTGTCGATGAAACGAAAGAGCGGCTTCTGTATGAGCGCAAAGGAGAAAAAGAACACCGGGCGTATGAATATATTTTACGCATTGATCGGGAACTAGGAGAGGTGCACTTTGCCCATACGGAACTGTTGAAAGACAGCATCGTGCTGAAAACGACAGCTCTCCAGGCGGCACAGGAGACGCTATACCATGTGGCTTTGCAATCTTTCAATTTTGACCAGGAAATCGTCGCTCGCCTGATCGCTTCCCCTCTGCCTCTGACCGCGACGAGAACATTGCTTGCGCCGTTTCTTTCCCTGGAGCAACATACAGGCTGGTCGCCGCTGGCTGTGTTTGAAAAACAGCGGGTAGGGGGCGAACTCGAGGAAGAAGGTCAGGGCGATTTTGAAGAGGTAACCGATGAAGCGGAACAGGAGCAGACGATCGTCCAGCAGCAAAACTTTGGAAAAATCATGCGCTATGTCCTCACTGTTCTCGATGAACAAGGAGAGGCTACGATTTCGCAGGTTGCCCGGCATATGCGGGAAAACGGACATGAACATTGGCTGCAGCATCGTTCCTTTTATGATTTCTGGTTGCTCGTACATCAGCGTTCCCCGTTGCAAAAGGCGCACGAAGAGGAAGACCATCACTTGCTGGGGGAAGTGCTCGCCCTGCTGCAGCCTGGACAGCGCATCGAGGTGATTGAGCTAGAGGAACGCTTGCAGCTTACGAAGCGATTTGAAATACAAGATATGAAGGTATGCAGAAAGGAGAGTTCCCATGTATGACAACGAGCAGGTTCTGACGGCCTTTCGCATCTATTCTCAACTTAGCCGGGACGGACAGGCAGATACGGAAAGCATGAGAATGTATGTGGGCAATGACGTAATCAGAGGGCTGGTGGAGCAGTTCGCACGCGAAGTGGATTGTGCCGTCATTCCTGCGGGGGACAAGCTGTACATGGTTCCGCTCGCGGTAAGCTCTCCGTTCCATTTGAAAAATGCTTCGCTGAAAAAAGAATACTTGCCCGCCAAAGCCAAGAACATTGATTTGTACATGATGTACGTAGCTATCCTCATTCTGTTTGGCGAGTTTTACGACAGCTACCACTCAACGGAAATGACGAGAGATTTTATCACCTTGGGAAGCTGGTTGGAAAGCATCGACGCCCGTATCCAGACGTTGAAGGAACATGGTCCGGAGCGCTTGCAAGCACTTGACGCCGAGTATGAATATAACTGGAGTCTGCTGGTGGAGAAATGGGAGGCCATTGATGACTTACGTGAGTCTTCCAGGCAGCAGGATGGACGGACGAACAGCCGCCTGGGCTTTTTGTCTATCGTCCAAAATTTTTTGCGAGAACAAGGTCTGATCGCGGATCTAGGGAACCAGGAGCTGACGCTCACGGAAAAAGCCAAGACGATTATTCAGCGCTACTACATGGACGTGGATTACAATCGGGGAATTCTGGACTTCATTTCCGGGCAGGAGAAGCAGAAGGAGGGAGCGTAAATGCCTGTCATTTCCAAAATTCGCTTTACCAATGTGATCTATGAGGGAGGAAGCAAGCGCTATAATGATGAGCTGTTCGTGTTTGACGGGCATAACGGCGCGATTTTGCTTGAAAATGGCGGAGGGAAAACCGTCTTCATCCAGACGGCCCTGCAAACCGTGCTGCCGCATCAAGAGCTGGCGGGACGCAAAATCAGGGAGACGTTATCGCTGGCAGGCACTCCTGCTCATATTGCTATTGAATGGATTATCAACGACTCTCCTCGCCGTTACGCTTTGACCGCTGTCACCTTGTTTTTGCACAACAACGACCTCGATTCGCTGCGCTATGTGTATGAATATGAAGAGGGGAATCCGCATGCGATCGATGAGCTTCCTTTTTCCAGAGAAGGGGCGTTTGGGAAAAAGCGACCGGCAGATAAAGGAGAAATGCAGGAATACTACACGCAGATGAGTTCTCGGCATATGAACGCGCGTACGTTTGCGACGATCAGGGAGTATCATGCCTATCTGGAAGAACACTTTCAGTTGATTCCCGCCGAATGGCGTAAAGTAGCGACGATAAACGGTGCGGAAGGCGGCGTGGAGATTTTTTTTGACGACTGCAAGACGACGGACCAATTGGTGTCGCAGTTGTTGATCCCTACGGTGGAAGAGGCAATCAGCGGCAACAATGGTCAGGCTTTTGCGGAAATTTTTGAAAAACAGCGAGAGCAGTTCAAGCAAAGCAAGCAGCTCCGCATGCAAATCCAGGAGTGTCAACTGCTGGAAAGGTCCGTGCAGCAGTATAAACAAGTGTTTGCCACGTATCAGGAATCGAGAGAGTTGCTGGAACGGGAAAAGGAATGGACGAAGGCACTGTTTCAGCACGCCCGGAACGAACTCTTGCTGGTAACAGCGGAAGCCGAGAAAATCGCAGGGCAACTTTCCGAATTGCAGAGAAAAAAGCATACTTTAAACTGGAAAAAGGCATCCCGGGATATTGCAGCCCAGGAAGCAGTCGTGAAGCAATACGGTGCCGAATGGCGCGAGGAATCGCGCAAGCTTGAAAAAATGACGCTGGAAGCCGAAAGGGCGGAACGCCACCAGTACACCCTGGAATATGCCAAATACCAGTCGCAAAAGCAAGTGGCCGAAGAAAAGCTGACATTGGCCGAATCCCAGATTGCGAGGCTGGATGAAGAACAGGACGTTTCCCAGATCAAAGAAGCGCTTGGGCGCACGAACAGAGAAATTCGCGGGTACTACGACCAGGCGGAAAAAGAATGGAAACAGCAGGAGAGCATGATCCGCAGCCAACTGGACAGTGTGCTCCAGCAAAAAAAGGCCAAACGAAACGAAAGCGAACAAGAGCGGGAACGTCTCGAGGCAAATAAGAACAAGCAAGCGGCCTTGCGAGAGCGGATGGAAGGTGCGTCCAAAGAGCAGCAGAGAATTGCCGGAAATATTTTGAGCAATCCACTTCGCGAAACGGTCGAAGAATTCATTCCTGTCTGGCAGGAAGAGCTGAGGAAAAATCAGGAGAACCAAAGCCTTTACCAACAGCACATCAAAGAGTGCGAGGAGCAGCAGGCCAAGCTGGAAAGCAGGCTGGAGGAAACTCGCAAGGAGCTTATGGCCTGGCAAGAGCAAGCGAACCAATGGATATTGCGGTGTACGGAAGCCGAGAAGCAGCAAAAAAGCGTCCTGACAAGCTTGATCGAGCACATCCCCAGGCTGTCCTACCTGGATTCGCTCTACACCAGACAGGAGAGCGTAACCCAAACGGTAATGGACAAGGTCGCGATTTTGGAGAAGGAAAAAGAAGAGGCATTTTCGCGGGAGCGACAAGTGACAAGGCTGAGCGATGAATACGCTGAAAGCGGCGTGTATGCGGCCGATCCCGAATTGGCCGCGCTCGTCGTCAGATGGAGTGAGTCGTTTCACTATTTGGAGACTGGACCGCAGTTTCTCCAAGAGGTGCTGCAACGTGGAGAGATCGCTCTGGAAGCGCTCACTGCCCGCTTCCCTTATTGGGCAGCAGCCTTGATTACTACCGAACAGGAAATCGAACAACTGGCAGCGAGGCTGCAAAAGCATGCCGACCAGCTCCGCAGTCCTGTCATCCTCCTTTCCTTGCAGGAAGCGCGCAAATGGCTGGAAGCAGGCGAAGAGTATGCATTCTCTTACCGCCAAATCGTCCCGAGCCATTGGCAGGACAATCTGGATCACGAACGGTTTGAGAAGTGGAAGCGGGAGTTGCAAGAAAAAGCGGCTGCAGTCATTCAAGCGCGCAAAGACAAGGAAACCGAGTACCAGAAGCTGTACCAGTTGAAAAGCGAGCTGCTCTGTTTTTACGCAGACTATCCGCAGGCACGGTACGCAGACTGGACGCGGCAGCGGGACGAATGCCAGGCGCAAAAAGAACGATGCCAGAAGGACATCGCGAATCATACGGAACAAATCAAGAAGATCGAACAAGAAAGGAAGCATTATACGGAGAAGCTGTCCGAAGAAAAAGGACTGGAGCAGACTTTGGGCTATCGTTTGCAAGAGGCGAACCAGTATATGCTGCAGAAAAAAGTATGGGAGGAGGCAAAAAGACAAGAGGATGAGCTCGTGCGCGAGGCGGAACTGCTGAAGCAAAACTTGCAGGCCCTGGACAGGGCGTTGAAAACGCTGGAGGCGCAAGAGCAAGAACTGCAGGAAGAGCGGGAAGAGAAGACCACGGCCCTGGCACATCTTCGCGGGGAATGGCTCTATGAACAGGTGAGAGAGTTCCCGCCGGCCACTCCCCGGTTCTCCTTCGAAAGGTTGCGTGCCGAGCGAGAGCAATTGACAGATAGGTTGCGGGAGCGGCAAGCGAGCCGGGCAGAATTAGAGAGGGAGGCCGAGCGTCTGGCGAAGGAGATCGAAGCGAATCAGCGCGGAATGAATCTGGTGCTGGCGAAGCTGGATCAGCCGCTGGAACATCCGGTCGTCTATCCGGTGGATGGAGACGTCCAGTACGAACGTATAGTCAGGAAGGTCGCAGAATTGAAAAAAGGGGTCGCGGCCCAGCGTATTGTGACGGAAGAGCGGAGCAATCGTTTGTCTGAGCAAAACGGCCGCCTTGTGACATTGATGGAGAAGTACGGAGAGCGATTTGGAGATGAGCCGCTGGAAAGGTTTGAAGGCGATCTCAACGACGCGCTGAAAAGGCTGAACCAGGAGGAAGCGGATACGGCAGCAAAACAAGAGTATTTGCTGACGCAGGAGCAGGGCTTCCGCCAAACAGTCAAAGAACTGGAGGACACGATCCGGGAGCTGGAGGCCAAGAACGAGGTTTACCGTTTTGCCGAAGCCGCCGTTACCGATGTCCCGGTACGGGAAGAAGAGTTGCTCGCTTTCCCTTACCAGCGCTTGGCCGTGGCGCGAAAACGAATCCGGGTGCTCTCCCAGAAACAGGAGACTGAACAGCAGGAATGGAGGAAGGTCATGGCTGAAAAGGACCGATTCAAGCAATTTTGCGAAAGGCAGATTCGGAATAACAAATTGCGGTACACAGCCATGGCCGGAATTCAGAACAAGCAGGAATTTTCCGAGGTACAGGAATGGGCAGACACCTTGACCAGGACGATCGCCACTAGTATCCGGGTATTGGAGGATAACTTGCAAGGGCGGGACAAAGAACTGCAAGATTTCATCACGATCGTGCACACCCACTTGCAGCGAATTGCCGTCGAACTGAAGACGATCCCGAAAAAAACGAGTGTCCAGGTAGAGAGCGGCAGGAAGGAAGTATACAGCTTCCACGTTCCGGAGTGGAAAGAGGAGATCGGAAAACAGCTACTCCGTCAGCACGTTGACTGGATGTTGAATCGGCTGGACGGGGACGAGTTTAAGGATGTGGAAGGGAAAGAAGACGCAGGAAAAATGAAGAAGTTTATCTACGCCTCCCTGCAGTCCAAATCGCTTCTCGGCATCGTCATGGGCAATGACAGCATTCGTGTAAAGTGTCGGAAGGTCAGCAAAGACGGACAAGTGAGCGGGGCGCTCTCGTCCTGGGAAGAGTCAAACAAGTGGTCTGGCGGAGAAAAGTGGAGCAAGAACATGACGCTCTTTTTGGGCATCCTCAACTACCTGGCGGAAAAGCGCCAGCGTATCCAGCAAACGGGCAAGCGTTATCGGACAGTCATCGTGGACAATCCGTTCGGGAAAGCATCCAGTGAACACGTGCTGGACCCTGTTTTCTTCATTGCCAACGAATTAGGCTTCCAGCTCATTGCCCTGACCGCTCATGCGGAGGGAAAATTCATTCGCGATTATTTTCCTGTTGTTTACAGTTGCCGTTTGCGCGCTTCTGCTAGTGGCGACGCTTTGATTATGACGAAGGAGCGGGAGATCAAACACGCTTATTTCCGTGATTATGATCCGTATTCATTGCTGCGGCTGAGTGAGCATGAACAGCTTACTTTATTTACGTGAGAGATTGGCAAGTCGCTGCCGAGGAACAGCTCGATGTACAGCCGAAGGGCTTCGACAACACCATCCGCTGGAATGTCGGTCACATGATCTATTGGATGGATCGGTACTCCACGCTCTGTTTTGATACTCCGTCCTTGATTCCGGATCAGTATGAAGGGCTGTTTGCCTCCGGTACAAAACCGTCTTCGTGGACGACAGAGCCCCCGAGCAAGGAAGAATTGCTCTCCTTGCTAACGTTGCAGCTTTCCCGCCTATCCGAGCTGACGCCTGAGAGGCTGGATGCACCATTGAAAGCGCCGTATGTCATGGGGCCTTTCCAATTCGATACCGCAGGCGAGCTGTTCAACTTTGCCCTGGTTCACGAAGGAATCCATCTTGGGACGATTTCCAGCCAGCGCAAGCTCATCCAGTGAAGATCTTGCACTCGGATGCAAAAAACGAAGCAGGGTCACATCATAAAAGGAGGGTGGTCAGGATGAAAACCCGTGAAGCGTTTGACGCCTTTAGATGTGCGCTGGAAACAGGATATACAGGTGATTTCCTTGACAAGGTGACGGATGACTTTCATTTCTTCGTTCCGCTCCCGTTGGATGGGTGGAATCAGAAGCAGGAGGGCCGAGAGCGGTTCGAGGAATTAGTCAGGTTTGAACGCTCTGTGTTTCAGATGAGCCTCGCTTCGCTGATCGAGCTGGAGAATGAGAACTACGGGATGGTCGTATTTCGCTCGGAAGGCTTGCTGAACGGCAAACCTTTCCGCAATGAGCTGTCCATCGTTTTTGAATTCGAGGGGGAGCGGATTCGCTCCTTCCGGGAATATGTAGGCATGCCGCTAAAAAACTACGAAAACCCGTAAAAAGCGTTCAAGCAAAAATGGCAGTCGGTTCGCGGGGAGCCGACTGCCTGTTTTTTGGCTGTTCCTGTCAGGGACGGCTTTCTCGCGTTCACGCCTCTCCGGCAGCGGACGGCTTTGTCGCGCTGCCTTTTGTTTTCCCGGAGGAGAACAAAAAACATCCGGCAATCACCATAATACCGCCCACTCCTTGCATCCACGTCAGTTGTTCCCCGAGGAATAGAAAGGCCAAAAGCGACGTGAAGATCGGATTGAAGTTGAGGAAAATGCCTGATGTAGTGGCGCCCAGCTTTTGCACCCCGATGTTCCACAGCACCATGCACACGACGGTGGAAATCACGCCGGTGTACAATAGGGAGCCGACGAAGGACGCATTCAGGTTGGATACGGTAAAGTCAGCCAGGTTAAAAGGCAGCAGGATCGCCAGCCCGAAAACAGCCGAATAGAGGATGGACATCATCGGACTCGTCTTGGTCATGGCCCATTTGCTGCAAATGGAATACAGTCCCCACACGCCAACGGCAGCGAGCATCCACAAATCGCCCGTGTTGAACTGCAAGGTGAGCAGGTAGTCCGCGTTGCCTTTTGACAACACAAGCAGCACGCCCGCGAGCAAAAACACCATGCAGCCGATCTGGAACAGGTTGATCTGCTCTTTTAAAAAGACAAAGGAAAACAGCGAGATCGACAGCATGTTCAACGTCGAAATCAGCCCGACATTCGTCGCGGTCGTCGTCTCCAGCGCGAGAAACTGGAACAAGTTGAAGAGGACGACGCCCGTAATGCCCATCAGCACCAAAGGCAGGATCGAGTCTTTGGCCGGCAACAGCTTTCGTTCCTTCCACCAGACCATCGGCAGCAGGCACAGAACCGCGATCAGCCAGCGCAGGCTGGTCAAGGTAAGCGGAGACGCGTGCCCCACGAGCGACTTGCCCAGGACAAAGTTTCCTCCCCACAAAAGACTGGTGAGCAGCAGCAAGACATAAGCTTTTGGCATAGCAGATAGCCCCTTTTTCGCGATAACGGAAGAATGGATAATCATCTTGTTAATGAACATAACATTTTCGTTAGACTTGCAAAATAAGATTCTGTATAATAGAAAAAATTCGAAATAAAAGCTTCATAAAGTGGATTTCGACAAAATTTCATCTGTTTTTCGCGAAAAAAACGTGCCGCTGTTCGAATAATCAAAAGAGGGGAAAATCAAATGGAAGCTTTTGTCAGTAAAGTGCTGGATCGGGTCGATCTGCACATTCTGGATCTGCTGCAAAAGGACGCGACGATCAGCAATGCCGAGCTGGCGCGGCGCGTGAATTTGTCGCCGCCTGCGACGCACACACGGGTAAAGCGTCTGGAGGCGGAAGGCTATATCAATCGGCAGGTGGCGATTCTCGACCAGGAAAAGCTCGGCTTTGATTTGTTGTGCTTTATTTTTATCAGCACGAACATTCACCAGGCAGAACAGTTGGAGACGCTGGAAAACGCCTTGCGCGCCATGCCGGAAGTGCTGGAGGGCCACTGCCTGACGGGCGAATACGATTACTTGCTGAAAGTCGCGATCAAGGATCGGAAGGGGCTGAACAGCTTTATTCGCCGGCTGAACCAGCTCGGCATTTCCCGGCTGCAAACGAACCTGTCCCTGCGAGAAGTGAAATATTCGACGGTTTTGCCGATCACAGAGGCAGAGCAGGCGCCGTCCGACAGTCGCTAACGGGATTTTTCCGATATCATGCCGACCGAGAATCCGGCTTTCTTTTCGCAGAAGTCTGTTGATAAAACAGAAGATTTCCGTAATCATAGAACAAGAGACAGATTACGAGGAGAAAAAGGGGAATCAGACTGATGGCAATCAAGGCGATTTTATTTGATTTGGACGATACGTTATTGTGGGATGAGCGCAGTGTCAAAGAGGCGTTTCAGGCAACCTGTAGAGAAGCCGCCAAGCATTACGAGGTGGATGCGGAGCAACTGGAAGCTGCGGTCCGCAAGGAAGCTCGGGCGATGTATGAAGCCTTCGAAGCATTCCCCTTTACGAAAATGATCGGAATTAATCCGTTTGAAGGACTGTGGGCGCAATTTGCGGAAGGAAAGCAGGAGGAGTTTCGCCAGTTGCAAGCGTTCGTTCCTACGTACCGGAAGGAAGCGTGGACGCGCGGCTTGCGCTCTCTTGGCATTGAGGACGCGGAGCTTGGGCAAAAGCTGGGAGAGATGTTCGTCGCGGAGCGGAAAAGCCGTCCGCTCGTCTATGAAGAAACGTTCGAGGTGCTCGATCAGCTCAAAGCCAAATACAAACTGCTGCTGCTCACAAACGGCTCGCCTGATCTGCAAAAACAAAAGCTGGCAGGGGTGCCGGAGCTTGCGGCTTACTTCGACCATATCGTGATCTCGGGAGATTTCGGCCGAGGCAAGCCGGCGGCGGAGATTTTCGAGCACGCCATGAGCCTTTTGGGCATCACGGCGGAGGAAGGCGTCATGATCGGGGACAAGCTGACGACCGACATCCAGGGCTCAAACGCGGTCGGCATGCGCAACATGTGGATCAACCGGCACGGCGCGAAGCTGGAGGGCGAGATTGTTCCGGCGCATGAGATTACGAGCTTGCGCGAGATTCAAACCGTGATTGATACATGGGAAAACTAGCAGACAGACAAAGGACAAGCCCGCCGGACGTTTCGGCGGGCTTTTTTCCTAGCGTCTTATACTTCCAAGTGGAAGGTTATTCGCAGCCTGCACGGTCACGTCACTGCGATGCCTGAAAGAGAGAGGCGGGAGGAGGGACCCGTGTGAAGCGTTATCAAACAGATGGAGAACGGCAGCTTAGTCAGTTGTTTTCCCGGGAACACGTTGTCCTGGGACAATATATGGAAAAATTGAAGAAGCTTGTCTATCAAAACCGAAGCAATCATTTGCTCTTGCTTTGCCTGCCCTTTTTGCCGCATGTCCCCGCGCTTGTCAGCGTCATCTTTTTGCCGGGAGTCGTCAAAATGGCGATTGCCGCCAAAGGGGTAAAGCTGCCTGTAAAAACAGTCGGGATCATGGAGATCGGCAATGTCCTCTGGTTTTGGGCGGGGGGATATGTGCTGCTTGCGGCGTGACTGCCCCCACGCGAAATATGATGTTTACAAACTGGTGAAGATTGGGAAAATAAGCTAAAGTCAGATCAACATTTGACGAAAACCAGACGTGGGGGAATGGTCAGTGTCTATGTTCGGCAGAAACGAGCCGTGTCCGTGCGGTTCGGGCAAAAAATACAAAATATGCTGTTTGCCTAAAGAGGAAGCAAAATGGTTGGCACTGTCCCAAAATCCTTCCCTTGCCGAAGTACAAGTGCAAAACGAATACTTCCAGCCCGCAACTACCTCGCACAACGCTTTGCAAGGAATGCGCGAATTTGCGTTGGCTGTCATGGACCAGATGGGAACGTATTTGAGACGGGAGCACAAGCGCGATGACATGATCCGCTTTCTGGCAACCGATCTGTTGAAGCTGGTGGATGAAGGCGAGCGCCATTATTTTGAGGCAGTCAGAGAGATACTGGAAATGAAAGGGTTGCCTCCAGCGGCGCGGAACCAGGTAAAGGCCGTACCTGCCTTGACCAGAGCGGAGCGCATTCTGGTCCGCAATGCAGCGCAGAGCATTTTGGCAGAGTATGCGTTTATGGGCGAACACGATACGGCCGATTACGGAGCGATGAAAGTCATCATGGAGTGCTGCTATCAGGCGGTTGCACGGGGCATCGAGGAACAGGCCGATTTGTGGAGCGTCAAGCTGTTTGTCGATACGGGCAACCAACTGGTCGATTGGGAATTGCAGTTCAGTGACGACATGGCGTTCGGGCTGGATCAGGAAGAGAGTGAGGTCATGATTTACTTTGACTGGCACTCGCTCGACGAGATTGAGAACGAATATGAATCCTACGCCCACACGCTCACCGGATTGCGCGAGGAGTCGTTGAAAACGTTGGCGACGGCTCTCGTCCAGGAATCGTCGACACCGCGCAAGTCAGCCGACAAAATCTCGTACACGGGACTGGCGATGAACTATTTCGGCTTGCTGGAGCAGGAGCTGCGGGATGTCATCTCTTTTCACGAAGGGGCGACCGCTCCGAAAAAACGGATGTGGCGAGAGCTGTGTGAATACTTGCAAAACGAGCACGTTCCGATCGTAAGCGACGGCATCGAGCTTTTGGGGGACAAGCTGAAAGCGTTGCACGGGCTGCGCAATCGGGCTGCACACGGGGAGTTCATTACGCATGAGGAATTTGCGGCAGTAAGAGCGCTGGCGCTCGACTCGAACTTGCTCGCGTACATCTCGCAGGCAAAATCGGCGTATGCCGAGCAGCGGGCTCAAGGCTAGGCCGGGCCAGAGTGCTGCTACCCGCCAGCCACGGAGACGTTTTGCACCAAAAAAATTGTCAGTAGCCACTATTTGCGAATAGTGGTTTTTCTGTTCGGCTCAGTGGTGCCGCGCCCCTCGCCTTGCCTGCTATAATAGACAAAAAATCGGTACAGACGATGAACTTTTGACCTGGACTGACCATGCTTTTCGCGGGAGGAACAGGCCAAAAGCGAATGCCAGAACGGCGGAACAAAAGGAGGTCATCATGTTCAAGATCACGCTGCCGCAGCTAGAATCCCATTTGTGGGAATGTGCCAATATTTTGCGCGGGAGCATTGACTCCGCTGACTATAAAAACTACATTTTCGGCTTGTTGTTTCTCAAGCGGCTGCACGATGTTTTCAGCGAAGCCGAGCAGCATCCCCCGGAGCGCGGAGATGGCGTCGGCGATGGCGACAAACACACTCGGGACGCTCACCTGTTTGTCGTCCCGGAAAACTCGCGCTGGCACAGACTGCAGGCGCTGACAGAAGGGATTGGAGCCGCGATCAACGAGGCGTTTGCCGCGCTCGAAGCGGAAAATCCCGTGCTGCGCGGCGTTCTGGCGACAATCGACTTCAGCGATACGGAAAGGCTGCCGGACAAGCTTTTGCAGCAGTTGATCCGGCATTTTTCCGCGATTGACCTCGGCAATGGCAACTTGTCGGAGCCGGATATTTTGGGACGAGCCTACGAATATTTGCTCAAGCAGTTTGCCGCTGATGCAGGGAAAAAGGGCGGAGAATTTTACACGCCGAGCAAAGTGGTGGAATTGATCGTGAGGCTCATCAAGCCGGAGGAAGGCATGCGCGTGTGCGACCCGACGGCAGGCTCCGGGGGGATGCTAATTCAGGCGGTGGACTACATCAAGGCAACAGGCGGCAATCCGCAGCGCATTACGCTGCACGGACAAGAGCGCAATTTGAAGACGTGGGCGATTTGCAAGATGAATTTGCTGTTGCACGGCCTTTGGGACCACCGGATCGAAAAAGGCGATACGATCCGCGAGCCGAAGCTGCTCGAAGATGGCGAGCTCATTTTGTACGACCGCGTCATTGCCAACCCGCCGTTTAGCCTGAGCAACTGGGGGCTGGAAGAAGCAAGGACGGACACGCTCGCCCGGTTTCGCTTCGGACTGCCGCCAAAAGACAAGGGCGATTTCGCTTTTGTGCAGCACATGGTGGCGACGCTTGCGCCAAACGGCAAGGCCGGGGTGGTCGTGCCAAACGGGGTGCTGTTTCGCAGCGGGGCGGAGGCGGCCATCCGCAGGGGGCTGCTGGAAGAAGACTTGATAGAAGCAGTGATTGGCTTGCCGCCCAACCTTTTTTACGGCACGGGGATTCCCGCTTGCATCCTGATTTTGAACCGCAACAAAGAGGCGGCGAAAAAGCGGAAAGTGTTTTTCCTGAATGGCGCAAGCGGCTATCAGGAAGGGAAAAACCAAAATTTCCTGCGCGACTCCGATGTGCAGGACATCGTGTCCGCCTATGAAAAGTGGGAAGCGGTCGACCAATACTGCCGGGTAGTCGAGCACAGCGAAATCCAGGCCAACGACTACAACCTGAACATGGCCCGCTACATCGACTTGTCCGAGCAGGAAGCGCAGATCGACGTAGGGGCAGCTCTGGCCAAGCTGCGCGCGCTGGAGGCAGAGCGTGGCGAGGTAGAGGGGAAAATGCTCCGTTTCCTGAAGGAGTTGGGGTACGATGCCTGAATGGAAAAAAGGGCCGCTCGGATGGGCCGTGCGCGTGCAAGGCGGCTATCCGTTTTCCTCGACCGCGTTTGTGGACAAAGGGGTTCCTGTCGTGCGGATGAGCAACATGAAAAACGGCCGCCTGGACTTGTCGCAGGCGAAATGCCTCGATAAAACCGCTCTTGAGAAGTTCAAGTCGTTCGTGCTCCAGCCAGGCGATCTGTTGCTCGGGATGTCTGGCAGTATTGAAAATTTCGCCGAAGTGCACGCAGACGATCTGCCCGCGCTGCTCAACCAGCGCGTCGGGAGATTGCAAGTCAAGGATGACGCGCTCGTGTGCAGAGAGTATTTGAAATTCGTGGTGACCTCCAAACGGTTTCGCGACCAGGTGCTGACCATGGCGGCGGGCGTGGCCCAGCTCAACATCAGCTCGAAACAACTGGAGTCCATCCCGATCTGCTACCCGCCCCTGCCGGAGCAGCAAAAAATAGCGGCCATTCTCGCCTCCGTCGATGCCGTCATCGAGAAGACCGACGCGATTATCGCCCAGGTGCAGGTTGTAAAAAAAGGGTTGACGCAGCAACTTTTTACGCAAGGAATCGGCCACACGGCGTTTGTCCAGACGAAAATGGGCACGATTCCAGAAGGCTGGTCGCTGGTCAGGCTCAAGGAGATCGCCAAGGTCAAGGGCGGAAAACGAGTGCCAAAAGGCAGCAGCCTGACAGACACCGTTACTCCTTATCCGTATATACGGGTATCCGACTTTGGCGAGCATACGGTGCGGATGGAGCAGCTCAAGTACGCAACCGAAGAGATTTACAGCAAAATCAAGCGCTACACCATCTCCAGACGCGATATTTACTTGTCGATCGCAGGCATTTATTTAGGCGTGGCGGGCAGAGTCCCGGACGCGCTCGACGGTGCGCTGTTGACGGAAAACGCGGCGAAAATTACGCCGACGAGCGACCAGGTTGATCTCGACTATTTGATGTTTGCCCTTGGCTCGGAATTTTGCCAGCGGCAGATTGCAGTGCTAAAAGGCGTGACAGGAGTGCCGAAGCTGGGCTTGAAGCGCGTGGAGACGATGCTCGTCCCCCTCCCCCCTCTGGAGGAACAGCAAAAAATCGTGGCCGGGATCAAAAGCGTCCTCTCCAAGCGCAACATCGAGGAAGCGAGGCTGCAGCAGTTGCGGGCGGTCAAAAAAGCGCTGATGCAGATGCTGTTGACAGGCAGCGTGCGCGTGTAGCCGGACGAAGCGGCGGGGAAGAGCCGCCCGGCTTCCGTGCCATCACGCGTTTGACGCACGGGGCCGAGGCGTGCTGTGTCCTTGAGCCGCCGCGCGTACACCAGACTCAATCGCGCCTTGAATCCAGCCGTGGTACTGGGGAGAAGTGTGCTCCCCGGCCAAAGGCACAGGGCCTTCCTGCGCGGTCAAAAACGCGGACAGCTCCGTCTCCTGCAGCGGTTTGAACAAGGCAAAACCTCCTGCGGCAAAAGGCTGTGTCGCCCAATTGTGGACCACGCCTGTCACAAACGTCCTGTACACTTGCGCGTCGAAGAGGATAGCCAACTGGCGCAGCACCTGCCTGATTTGCTCGTCGTGGGACATGCTGATCCACGGCAGCGCGTCGTCTTCCCACGTGTAGCTCGCCAGGATGGTCCCGCCAGGCTGCTGAAACCCGTGGCTCGGATAATAGGCAAAGCGCAAAGGCAGGTCGCAGATCGTCTGTCCGCCGTACAGCCCTTCTTCTTCCCAAAATCTGCGCGAAAACTGCAAGCCGATTTTGGTCGCGGAGACGTAGTGGAGCTGGTGAATCGCCTTCCATTTTCCAAACGAAAACAGGCTCGTCGGCTCGACATCGACAAATTGCAGGACGGAAAAGGGAACGGTAACGATCGCGACATCTCCTTTCAGTTGAAACGAGCGGGAAGAGGCGAGGTTGATTCCCGATATGGCGATTTTTGGCCCGCGCTGGCTGATCTTGGTCATCTTGTGATGGAACAAAACGTTTTCCTGCAATTCCGGCGCGAACGACTGGGGAAGCTGGTCAAACCCTCTGCTTATTTCATAGAAGAGAGTAGCGGGCGAGAAAAGGATGAAGTCGCGCAAAATTTCCAGAAAAGACAGCTCGGGAAAGCCTTCAAAGCCGCTCATGACCTTGATTTTGTCGACCGCCGCCGCTGACAGGGACGCACCGAGCGGATTGTGGCGCAAAAATAGCTCCATCGAATATTTATCGTATTCCTGGATGACAAGCGGCCAGTGTTGCTCCGGATTTTGCCGGATGAAATCGAGGAGCGACCCGATGGCCATGAGGGCAAGGGCGTCAGCCGACTTGCCTTTTTCGTGTGGCGCGTCGGGGAAGCGCAGCATGTCTGGCTGTTGCTCGTACAGCCAGCGCCGTGTTTTGATTCCGTTTACGTAAAGGAGATCGTTCGGCGTGCTGTTGATGAACTTGTTGAGAGGCAGCCCGAACTTGGCGATGTAGGCCATCGTGAGCTGGTGGGTGCTGGGGATGCGCATGGCGCCGGCTTCCAGGTAGTGGCCGTCTGTAAAAGGCGCGCGCAGCGTGAGCACTCTGCCGCCGAGGCGTTCCGACGCTTCCACAATCGTGACGCGGTGCCCGGCTCGCTTCAACAGCGACCCGGCGACCAGTCCAGCCATGCCAACGCCGAAAATGATGATCTTTTTGGGCTGGTTCGTCGGTGGCAGCCCGTCGCGGATGATGGTCAGCATTTGCGATTCAGTCAGGGAGGATGAAGTGATCTCCATTTCGTTTCTCCTTTGTGCACTTGTAAAAATAAGGTATTCTCGCATGGCGCAATGGTGTTTGCCAGATTCCATTTTCATCCAAGTCGTGGTAGACTGGAATGGTAGGGGAACAAATGATCGGGGGTCGAGTCATGCTGCCAACATACGTAATCTGGAAACCAAGCACGGGAGCGGGGTATGAGCATCTTGCCATCAGCGAAAGCGAGGAGCAGTTGACAGTCGACAGCTTCGTGATCGGGGAGAGCGAACCGGACAAGCTCGCGAGAATCCAGTATGAAATCGTGCTCGATCGTAGTTGGGCCACGAGAAAAGTTTCAATTCGGCATTGGGGAGGGCAAAAAGCGCTCTGTCTTTTGTCCGACGGAAACGGACAGTGGACGGACGAGGCGGGACAGCCGATTGCCGAGCTGGCAGGCTGCGTCGATATTGATCTTTCGTGTACGCCGTTCACGAACACGCTGCCGATCAGAAGACTGGCGTTTACTCCGAACGTGCCGCAGGAGATCGACGTCGCCTATTTTTCTGCCTACGAGCTGACCTGGCGGCGGGTGCGGCAGCAGTACACGCTGCTTGCGTCTGACGCCGATACTGCGGTGTTCGAATATCGCGCGGGCGCTTTTGTGCAAAACATCACAGTGGATGCAAACGGTCTTGTCCTTTTGTATCCCGAGCTTTTTGTTCGCGAGAGGCCGCTGGCCGCAAGCGGTATCGAAGTGGAAGCAGGCAAGTAGAAAGGGGCCGTTTTGTCATGGCGGAGCGTTTTCTGGCGGGGCTTTTGGCCAGCTTTTTGTTTACGTTTGGCGCGGCGATCTTCTATTTCCAAGATCGCTTCATGGTTCTGCCGACGGCTATGTTCACATTCCCGACCGTCTTTGTATTGGGGCTGCCGCAATCTGTCGCGATCGACTGGCTCCTGCGGCCTTTGCGCAGTAGAAAAAGGAGCAGAGTGGTCGTGCTGCTGGAGGCTTTGCTCTACGCCGTAGCCGGAATCGCGGCGACCGCCTTGTTACTCTGGCTCGTAACAGGAGAGTTGTTCAAGGGGATTTCTTCTTTTTACTGGCTGGGGATGACGGCTTCGTTGCTTTACTATGCGTGCTTGCTCGCCCTCAGAAGGCAGAGGAAAAAGCGGGACACGCCGCATGCCAAGGAAGCCGAGAACGAATGAAGCGAAGGAGACGGGTTGAGCACATTGGAAAAGGCAATTGCACTCGCGGCACAGGCGCACGCGGGGCAAACAGACAAAGGCGGGAATCCGTACATCCTCCATCCGTTGCGCGTGATGCTGAACATGCCAACGGACGAGACGAAAATCGCGGCTGTGCTGCATGACGTGCTGGAAGACACCGCTGTCACGGTGGCGGATTTGCAGGCGGCAGGCTTTTCCGAACCGGTCATTGCCGCAGTGATTGCTCTGACCCGGCGCGAAGGCGAAGCCTACGAGGACTTCATCCGCCGGGCGAAGCAGGATGCGATCGCCAGGCAGGTGAAGCTGGGCGATATCGAGGACAACATGGACTTGTCGCGGATTTTGGAACCGACTGAACAAGATTACGAAAGACGCAAGCGCTACGAGAAAGCTGCCCTGCTGCTGACTTCGCAAGGGCAATACGAGGGGAACGGCTAGCGGCGGCAGCTTTTCTTGACGGCGGCTGTTTTGGTGAGCTATAGTGGGAGTAACCTTATCAGGGGAGAGATGTTGATGTCGGCGGTTGTTCTTAACTAACGCAATTCCATACAAAAGGCTAGGAGCAAGTTCACGAAAATTTTGCACGTTTGGCAAAGTTTATTTGTGATGGTTACTTTCCGGCCTTGGAATTTGTTAAGAACAGCGGATATCATCCAATGCTCCAGGGGTTTTTCCCCCAATCATTGCGCCCAAATCCGTGCTGTTTTCAGCGCGGTTTTTTTGCGTCCTTTTGACGGCAGCCCAGCCACTTTTTCGTGAGCGGATTGCCGTTTGGAAGAGAGGCTGTTTGCGCGCGCTTGGTTTGGGGTCACCCACAAAAAGGGCGGAGAATGACGTTTGTTCATTCTTCGTCCGTTTTTTGTTGATGAGCAAAAAAAGATGCGAAAAAAGATGCGAAAAAAGGAGCGATTCACCTTGAACGAAAAAGCATGGCAACGCCTCGAATACGACAAGATCAAAGCTGCGCTCATGGAGTACGCGGTGTCGTACGTGGGGAAAAAGCACGTCGCGCACATGCAGCCGCTCGACTCGGCCAAAGTTCTGCGCAAAAAGCTCGACGAAACAGCGGAAGCAAAAGCATTGCTTGCGCATGGCGCGAGCGTCCCGATTCCTTCGCTTGCAGGAATCGAGCAAATGATGTCGCTGCTCGGGACCGGGTATGTGTTTACGGAAGCCGATTTTTCGCACCTGCACCAGTTTCTCGCAAGCTGCGCCCAGCTCTCGAAATACATGGCGAGCAAAGCGCAAATAGCGCCGCGTGTCAGCTCCTACGCGCTGACGATGTACACGCTGAGCCGCTTGCAGGCGGAGATCGAGCAGTGCATCCGGCACGGGCAGGTCGTGGATACGGCGAGCAAAGATTTGCTGAAAATCCGCAAGCGCATCGTCGTGATGGAAGAGCGGCTGAAGCGGCAGCTCGATTCGCTCACGAACAAATACCGCTCGATCATGCAGGAGAACGTCATAAGCAAGCGCAACGGCAAATATGTCCTGCCGATCAAAAAAGAGCATCGCAGGCAAGTGGCGGGCAGTGTCGTGGACGAATCCGCGAGCGGCCAAACTGTCTACATGGAGCCGGCAGAGCTTGGCGCGGTACAGTTCGAGCTGGCGGCGCTCAAGGCCGAGGAAGCGCGCGAGGTGACCAAGGTGCTGATGCAACTGTCCGCTGTCGCGGAGGAATTTTCGCAGGAGCTGCATGTAAATGTGGAGACGGTCGGCATGTACGATTTTTTGTTTGCCAAGGCCAAGTACGCGCTGGCATTGGGCGCAGTCAACGTGGAACTGAACGAGGACGGACTGATCGACGTGAAAGAAGCGCGGCATCCGCTGCTGGGCCGGCAGATGGTTCCGTTGGATTTTCAGATTGGAAAAAGCTACAAGTCGCTGGTCATTACCGGTCCGAATACGGGCGGGAAGACGTTGGCGCTCAAGACGGTCGGCCTGTTGACCGCGATGGTGCAGTCCGGCTTGCTGGTGCCTGTGAGAGAGGGCAGTCGCTTCGCTGTTTTCCGCAATATCGCGGTAGATATCGGCGATGGGCAGAGCATCGAGCACGCGCTGAGCACTTTTTCCGCCCATATTCATCATGTGATCGAAATCTTGCGGGTCACGGACAGCTCGACCCTCGTGCTGATCGATGAAATGGCGTCCGGCACCGATCCGGGCGAAGGGGTGGGCTTGTCGATTGCGATTTTGGAGGAGCTGCACCGAAGAGGCGCGACGGTGATCGCGACGACGCATTTTAACGAAATCAAAAATTTTGCCGCCGCGACAGACGGTTTCCAAAACGCGCGCATGGAGTTTGACGAAGAGACGCTGCAGCCGCTCTATCGCTTGCGCATCGGCGAAGCGGGCCAGAGCTACGCGTTCGTGATCGCCATGAAGCTGGGGATTCCGCCGGAGATGATTAAGCGCTCGCGGGAGATTACGCAAAGCGGCTTTGCTGGTGCGCGAAGGGGCGAGCAGGGGGCTTTGGCAGCGGCGCAAGTCAGCGAGAAGCAAGCAGTCACGATGCGAGAAGCTGAGGGGCAAGCAGCCGAGCAGCAATCGAACCAAGACCAACAGCCATTGCCGCCCACCCCCGAGATCGACGGAGAGCCACCCGCGACAAAGAAAAAGCCGTTCGCCATTGGGGATTGCGTTTTCGTGTCGTATCTGGGCAGAACGGGCATTGTTTTTTCCACCGCGGACGCCAAAGGCAACGTCGGCGTGATGATCCAAAACCAGAAATTCAAAATCAACCAGAAACGGCTCAACCTGCACATCGAGAGCAAGGAGCTGTACCCGGCGGACTACGACATGGACATCGTGTTTGAAACGAAAGAAAACCGGAAGAAACGAAAGCTGATGAGCCGCAAGCACGTAGAAGGGGTATCCATCGAAACGAAGCAGGAGGGATAAGGGCATACACAGCCAGCCGTTTTTCGAGCGGTACAGGCATTTGAATAAATGGCAAGGGGATCAAGCTGCGCGTTTGGCAGCGGCTTGAGAGGGCATGGCGTGGGCTAGCCAGCATGCTGGTTTTGCTCCCTTTGCTTTTTCCGCCTTTTTCATCCGATTTGATTCCACTTCCACCCGGCTTTCATTCGGTGAGTAAAAGGAAGGGAGAATACAGCTCAATGAAGAGGGACAGGCGGAAAAAGGAATATAGACAGGTCCGTTCTTTTACTTATGGTGAAAACTTACATCACGTTTTCAGATAAAGTGGTAAGATGCAGGCAGGCGATTGGGAAACGAGGCGGCGAGCACACAAGTGGCAAGGGCAAAGGGGGCCATGAACTTCGCCCGGTTTTTGCTCATGCTGACGTTACCCGTAAAAAGCGGTCGGAAAAAAGGCAATCAGCCAAAAAGCAGAAAGTGACCCGCACATATCCGCCCGGCAGCGAATGGAGCAATACGAGCTGTACGCCGAGGCCGTTTGCGATATTCAAGAGCCCTGTGCCACAAACCACTACCAACAGAAAAAAGAAAGAAGGTGAACAGCAATGAGTCGTACAAATCCATGGGATGCGGAATGGCAAGTGACGGAGGACCTGGCTCAAGCCTTGATCTACAGCCAGTTTCCCGCATTGTCCTTGAAACAGGTAAGGCGTCTCGGGGACGAATGGGACAATATCGTCTATGTAGTTGGCGAGGAATACGTTTTTCGCTTCCCGCGCAGAAAAATCGCTGTGGAGCTGATCGAGCTGGAAGGCAGGCTTTTGCCCAAGCTTGGCCCGTTTCTTACGCTCCCGTATGCAAAACCGCTTTTTTACGGGGAGGGCAGCGCAGCGTATCCATTGCCGTTTCTCGGCTATACGTACATCGCCGGGAATTTTCCGCTTGGGTTGCCAGAGGAGCAGCGCGCGGCGTCTGCGCTCGTGCTTGCCCGCTTTTTGAAAAACTTGCACGCATTCCCCGTCCAGGTGGCCAAAGAAAACGGTGCGCCCACTGACCAGCGCGGATTGCTGGATATTCGGGGACGGAAAGAAAAAATGCAGCAGTTTCTGGCTGACACGGACATTCCTTTTGCGGAAGCCGATCGCGCGCTGATTGCGGATTATTTGCAGGGGCTTGGCGTGGAGCAGATTCAGCCGAAGGAAGTGTTGATGCACGGCGACCTGCACTTTAAAAAC
This sequence comes from Brevibacillus sp. FW306-2-1A-C05A, assembly GCF_058781555.1. Lineage (NCBI taxonomy): Bacteria > Bacillati > Bacillota > Bacilli > Caryophanales > Paenibacillaceae > Brevibacillus > Brevibacillus sp. FW306-2-1A-C05A. The sequence goes on along the minus strand of NZ_JBYSWV010000001.1, from coordinate 545,561 downwards.
ATGCTGGTGGCTCCCGATGGAAAAATCGCGGGCATTATCGACTGGGGAGACATGAACATCGGTCATCCCGGCTGCGATCTGAGCATTGCCTACAGCTTTTTGCCGCCACAGGCAAGGGATGGCTTTTTCCGCGCATACGGCGAAGTCGATGAAGAGACGAAGCTGTTGGCGCGTCTGATTGCCGTCTACATCCCGATGCTGATTTACATGCAGGCAAAAGACACGGGCGACGACCGCGTAGCAGCGGAAGCGAGCGCGGTCATCAGGCGCGCCTTGGCAAATTAAATTCGTAGCGGGCCGTCGGGCGAGCTGTCTACAAGCATAGGCGAGGCGAAGCCGAAGCGTCACACATGGCTTTCGCTGCACGGCCCAATGGCAAGTTCGCTCATCTTGCGGTACAGCGTGCTGCGGGCGATGCCGAGCTTTTTCGCGGCGGCGCTGATGGAAGGGGCTTCGCGGATCGCTTGCTGGATCGTTTCCCGCTCCAACGTGCGCAACAGAGGCGAATGGTCTGCCTGCGCGTCCGCTTCGTTCTGCCCGAGCCATGTCCAATCAGGCGGGAGATGCTGAACCGAAATTTGCGGGTCGGGGAAGGCATGCAAAAAGGCGCGCTCCAGCACATTGCGCAACTCGCGCACATTTCCCGGCCAGGAATGGCGATGCAGGGCAGTCATGGCTGTTTCGCACAGTTGCGTGGGGCCGCCCTCGTATTGCTCGTGCAACTGGTGGAGAAACTGCTCTGCCAAAGAGGCGATGTCTTCCTTTCGCTCGCGCAGCGGCGGGATGCGAATTTGCAGCACATTCAAGCGGTAGTAAAGGTCCGCGCGAAACAGGCCGTTTTGCACATCGTCCTCCAGAAAGCGGTTTGTGGCGGCGATGATCCGCACGTCCAGCTCTTTTTCGGTGTGCGAGCCAAGCCGCGTAATTTTCCGTTCCTCCAGCACACGCAGCAGCAAGACTTGCAGCTCCAGCGTCATTTCCCCGATCTCATCGAGGAACAGTGTACCGTGGCTGGCGGCTTCAAATTTGCCGGGCTGCCCTCCTTTTTTGGCCCCGGTAAAAGCGCCGTCTGCGTAGCCAAACAGCTCGCTCGCAATCAAATCTTTGGGGAGAGAAGCGATATTGACTGCGACAAACGGCCCGTTTTTGCGCGGGCTGGCGTCGTGAATGGCTCTGGCCAGCACTTCTTTGCCGGAGCCTGTTTCGCCCAGGAGCAGCGTATGGGAGAGCGAGTGGGCGGCGATTCGCGCCGTCTGCAACTGTTTTTGGTACAGCGGGCTTTTCGTGGCGATGGCTGGGAAAAGTGTCGGTTGTTGCTGGGCGGGCGAGGAAGCAGGGCGTCGGCGAAGAAGATAAATCCACATAGGGGCAGCTCCTTCTGTTGTCTGTTCCTCGAAGGTCCAGTCTTTTCGCAGCGCATCTTGCCAATGTTCGTCCAGCGTCATCCCGGCGCGGATGCCGAATCGTTCGCCAGCAAGCCGGGTGGCAAACATGACTGTCCGGGACTCGTCGAGGGCGATGAGGTGCTCGTGACTTTTTTCTGCCCAAAAAAGCAAGAGCCTGCGCCAATCTGCCTCGGTCTGCGAGAGAGGGCGCGAAGAAGGCGTGGCAGGTTGCGATAGATTCAAAGAATCGGCAGGAGGCTTGGCGACAGCGAGAGGTTGAGAGGCAGCGCGATGTTGCGAACGGTCGATGACGGATGAAGCCCCGATAAACGAGAGTGGCACGTCGGCTTCGAGAATGGTACTCGCATCCCTTCTTGGTAAATGGTTTGTTTTCGTTGTCCGATCGCAGGACAAGTGTTCGAAAGTGAAACACGCAAACAATTTTTCCGTTAACCAATGAGGCAATACAAGCAGGACAGGGGAGACAACGAGAAAAGAAAGCCAGTAGCTGACCCGTTTTGCGACAGGCTTCTCTTCCCTATTATACAGGAAAATATAGGCAAAAGAAGCGTGATGGGTAAATTTTGTGAATTTTCCGTCTGTTGGCATGCACGTTGCTTCCAAGGAGAGGGAGCGACACTCATTCTTCAGCAAAAAAAGGAGGATGCAGCATGCCAGAAGTATTATTTCGCGTCGACCTGAACAAACCGATGGAGGAACAGGATACACCCGGCCACAACCGATGGCATCCTGACATTCCCGCTACGGTATCGGTCAATCCGGGGGCGGTATTCCGCATAGAGTGCAAGGATTGGACGGATGGACAAATCAAGAACAACGACGATCCGGTCATCCCATAGACGCCCGGCGTTTTTTTCGTGGGCGCTTAGTTGGCGCCACGCGCTTTCCAGGCCAGCGCCTTTTGCTCCAGAGACCAGGCCAGCTCATGCTTGCCTGCGACATAGCTGGCAGCGTCGTACGGGAACTGCTCTGCCAACTGCTCCTTCAGCTCCCCGTACAGCCGGGCACAGTCAGGATGGGCGCGCAAGTAATCGCGAAACGCCAGGTGGCGCCGAATCGCCGGATGGTCTTGCTCGTAAACGTGGACGTGATGGGTGCGCTCGTCGCCGCCTTTGGCAAAATACCGTCTGCCGGGCAAGCCGAACTCGCCTTTTGGCAAGTAGCCTAGCGAGCGCATCTGTTCGTTTGTCTCATCGACGCGCCCGATATCGCGCACGACTGGCAACAGGTCGATGATCGGCTTTGCTTTCAGCCCGGGCACGGCTGTACTGCCGATGTGATGAATCTGTATGAGGTTGTCCTGGAATACTTGGCGCAGCAGCTCGGCTTCCGCGGCAAACAAGGCTTGCCAGCGCGGATCGTAGGGGCGGACTTCGACTTTTCGCATGACAGACTCCTTCCTGTACGTGAGAGGGATCGCTTTTTGGCGTGAAAAGGCCCGGACATTTGGCAAGGCGAGCAATGTCCGGGCGCGTTTTGGTTCTTTTCTAGTTATGATTTTCGGTTCGGCGACCATTCGCTAGGAGCCGAACCGAAAACTTGGTTCGGCGGTCCAGCGACTTGCACGCGCGCCGGGTTTGTCACTTCCAGCGTAATCATCGAGCTGACGACGGCTTGCATGGTCACAACCAGATACGTTCAAAAAAAGATAGCTTTCCAAATGGGTGATTCCAACGAAAATCGTTTCTCCTTCTCATTTTCACGGTGTTTTCCAACAGAAAAATGGCAGAAACGATACGGTTACACGTGTTTCACACTCTCTTTCCTGATCTTGGCGATCGTGGCAAATGATCGCTGCTCTGGTTATATTGTAAGGCTTGCCTGGGCCGGGATGCAAAGCTGCCATTTCGGCATTTTGGACGGTTTTCGGGCAGGCTGGGGCCGTTTTGCCTGAGCAGGTCGCTCGCTCATCGCGTACGTAGCCAGCGCTCGGCGGCAATCGCGCGCGTGATTGTCAGTTGTCCTGCGCAATGCCGCGCGCGGCGGCGCGAAGTGCTTCCAGCGCAAACGAGCCTGGCGCGACCCCAAACAAGTTTTCAAAAATCGGCTGGATCGCCTGCAGACGCAGGCGGCGTTCTTCGGGCGTCCATTTGAACAGGGCCGAGTCCGCCCAATGGTGCAAGGTGCTGAGAAAAAACTCGGCAGCAAGCGCCGGGTTGGCGACGCGAAACCGCTGTTCACGGTTGCCCTGGACGATGATTTCCGTCAAGATCGGCGTGAACTTGCAAATGGTTTGGATGTACAGTTTTTGCCGGAGTACGGCGTTGTTGTCATGCTGCAAATATTTGAAGTTTTCCACATGCCCGGTCGGAGCGTCCAGCTCGTAGACGAACACCCAGGCGATTTTTTCGTAGGCGGTAAGGTGTGGGGCGCGGGCAATCCGCGCATAGTGCTCCCGGATTTGCTCCAGTTGCCGCGCGATCAGGGCGCTGGCGAGAGCGTCCTTGGATTCAAAGTAATAGTACAGCGTCCCCTGCGCGACCTGCATCGTTTTGGCAATGTCGATCGTGGATGTTTTTTCATAGCCAACCCGGTTGAACAAGGCTTCGGCAGTGTCGAGAATTTCATTGCGGCGGACGAGAGGATCTTTCGAAATTCTTGGCATCGGTCATATCACCTCCTGTTCATTAAAGCATCCGACAAGTTATCAGTCAAACCTGTCACCGTAATTAAATGGTAGTCAGTCAAAAAGAAAACTTCACCCGTTGCCCGCCTGTTTCAACGGACCGAATCGGGGAAACGAAGAGGCGGCCGCATCGGGGTTCAAGCAGCGCGCCTTTTCGTAAAAAGCGCCCGGACCGCTGGAAAAAAATGCGCACCCGAGCAAACTTTTATGGTTTAATCTACGGTATCAGACCACATTTTGCACGATGTGTCATTGGGTATCGGCAGAGAGGAAGGCGTCAACATGAACCAGGCCAAAATATTACTGATCGAAGACGAGAAAAAAATCGCCCGTCTCCTGAAGCTGGAGCTGGAGTACGAAGGCTATGAAGTGAAGACGGCCGAGGACGGGGCAACCGGACTGGAGTGGTTCAAAAGCGAGCCGTGGGATTTGGTCTTGCTGGACGTGATGATTCCGCAGCTCAGCGGGATGGAGGTGCTCAGGCGCATTCGCGCATCGGACAGCGTCACTCCGGTGATTCTGGTCACCGCCCGGGATTCGCTTCCCGACAAAGTGAGCGGCCTCGACTTGGGAGCCAACGACTACATTACGAAGCCGTTTGCCATCGAGGAGTTGTTGGCGAGAATCCGCGCCTGCCTGCGTGTGGCGGCGGGCGTCAGGAAAAAGGAAGAAGAAGAGGCGCCGCTCAAGGTCGGCGATCTTTTTATCGATGAAAAAAAGCGGATCGTCATGCGCGGGGAAACGGTGGTGGAGCTGACGCCGCGGGAGTTCGACCTGCTCGTCTACCTGGCCAGGCACGTCAATCAGGTGCTGGACAGGGAGCAAATTTTGACGGAGGTATGGGGCTATGACTACTACGGCGACACCAACGTCGTCGACGTGTACATCCGGTATTTGCGCAAAAAGCTGGACGATCCTGCCCATCCGCCGCTGATCCAGACGGTGCGCGGAATCGGCTACGCGTTGAAGGAGTAAAAAACGATGACGATTCGCAGCAAAATCCATCTGTTCTCGACGGTGTGGCTCGTGCTGACTTTATGTCTCATCAACACGTCGATTTACTGGCTGTTTTACAAACAAACGACCGACCTGGAATTGGAAAGACTGCAACTCCAGACCGAAAACATCGCCCAGCGGCTGCATGAAGCGGGCAGTCAGGCCGAGCCGGCCGAGCTGTTGCAGGCGTATTTGTCCCCGATCGACATGATCCGCATCGTAAACGCCGAGTCCCGCGCAGTGGTGACGGCGACGAAGGAGCTGGCCTACGGCAAGTGGCCGCCTGCGTTCAGCCCGCAAGAAACGTACCGGATCGAGGAAAAAGACGGCGTGCTCTACGCCATCGGGCAGATGCCGCTGATCGCGGGAGACGGCAGCGTCATGTCGATGGAGGTGACGACGGCCTTGCCGCAGGTGCAGGAGACGATGCAGGTGCTGCTCGTCGTGCTCTTGATCGCTTCGCTTGTCGTGCTCTTGCCTTCGTTTTGGGCGGGCAAAATGCTCGGCAACCTCATCGTCGGACCGATTAACTCGCTCATTCGCACGATGGAAGAAATCCAGCGCAAAGGCCAGTTCAAAAAGCTGGAGCTGCCGGCCAGATCAAACGACGAGCTGTACCAGATGGGAAACACGTTCAACAAAATGATGGACATTTTGCAGCAACATTTTGTCAAGCAGCAGCAATTTGTGCTGGACGCGTCCCACGAGTTGAAGACGCCGCTCACCGTGATCGAAGGCTATGCGACGATGCTGAAAAGATGGGGCATGAACAAGCCGGAGCTGCTGGAAGAATCCGTCGAGGCTATCTACTCGGAAGCTGTGCGGATGAAAAAGCTGACCCGGCAAATGCTGATGCTGGCGAACCCGGACGAGGAGTCGAATCTGGACGTGCAGGCGGTAGACGTGGAAAAGCTGTGCGAGGAGACGAGCAAATGGATGCGGCGCACCTACGAGCAGGAGATTCGCGTCGAGGCGCAAACGCCGGGGATTCACGTGCTCGCCGACGAGCAGCGGCTCAAGCAGTTGCTGGTCATTTTGCTCGACAATGCGCTGACCTACAGCACGGAGGCGATCCGGGTAGAGATTGCCGAGCAGGCGGACACGGTGACGCTGTCTGTGATCGATCAAGGGGTGGGCATCCCGCCGGAAGACCTTGCCCACATTTTCGACCGTTTTTACCGGGTGGACAAAGCGCGCGCACGCGATACAGGCGGCACAGGGCTCGGCCTGTCGATCGCCAAGCGGATTGTCGACGTGCACGGCGGCAGGCTGGATGTGCGCAGTGAGGTCGGGGTAGGCAGCGCGTTTACCGTGACATTGCCGAGTGCGACCCAAAAGAAAGCGGGGGAGAGCGAATGAAGCGAAACCATGCGATCGGGATGATCGGACTGGCGCTGGTGGCGGGAGCCGTGTTCGGCGTGTCGCAGCTTGCGGCAGGCGAGCAGGACAAGAAACGCACGAGCGAAGAAATCACGAAGTCGCTGGAAGCCAGATACGGCAAGGCGAAGACAGCTTTTGAGCTGACGACAGAGGACGGCAGGGAGGTCTACGCGGGGACAGTGGAAAATCAAACCGGAACGTATCGCGTGCAAGCGGATGCGCTCACCGGACAAGTCACCCACATTACGCTGCTGTCGGCAAAGCCCAGGCCGCAGCCTGCTTCCGCAGAAACAGCGCCGCAGACAGCGGAGGAAGGCGGCAGCCGCCCGGCTTCGCCAGCGCCAACTAGCGAGATTGCCAAAAGCGGCATTTCCCTCGACCGGGCGCGAGAAATCGCTTTGCAACAAGTAGCCGGGACGTTTGACGGCATCGAGGTGGAGCAGAAGGATGGGATGGCCGTCTACGAGGTAGAGGTCGTCACCGCCGAAAACCGGGAAGTGAAGGTCGCCGTCGACCCGCTCACCGGACAAGTGCTGTCGATCATGTGGGAGGACTAAAGGCTTTCTCATCAAATTTTAATCTTTCTCTCGCTTTCTGCTCATCTGCCTCTTGTACGATGAGGTCAGTAGAAAAAAAGGAGAGAGAAACATGAAGAGAAACGTCATTATGATAGCAGCAGGTGCAATCGTCGTGGGGAGCCTTGGCGCGTCAGCCATGGCGAAGACATACCAGCACAATCCTCAGCCGAACCAGCAGCCGACCAGCTTCAACTATTTGCACGTGGATGACGACGTTCCGTTCGGTTGGGAAAAGCAAATCCGCATCACGTCTGAGCAGGCGCAAAAACTGGCCCTGGGCGTCCAGCCTGGCGTCATCAAGGAATGGAAGCTGGACCGCGCGGGAAAAACGCTTGTGTACAAGGCGGAGATTTTCCACAACTACCGTGAGATCGACGTCTACGTCGACGCGGTAACGGGCGAGGTTTGGCGCGAGAACGATCCGGTGCGCAAGCAGAAAACGGTGAAGATCACTGTGGAGGAAGCGAAAAAAATCGCGTTGTCCAAAGTAAACGGAAGCATCAAAAAAATCAAGCTGGACGAAGACGACGGCTACTACATCTACGAGGTAGAGGTCCGCACAGGCAACAGACAGGAAGCCGAGATGGACATATCGGCTACGACTGGCGAGATTTTGAGCATGGAGTGGGACGACTAAGTTGTAACGCGCGAGCACAGTCCGCAGCAAACCGCAAACCGGCCTTTGTCCAGACGATAAGGCCGGTTTTTTCATTTTCTGGCAATTCCGTATTCCCATTCATCAGCGTAGAACCTATAATGTTACTTGGGATTACCCGCTAGATTGTGGTATAATTTTGACGCCAATATACGACTAAGGAGTATGGATGATGGAAAAAAAGCTAATCTTCGGTCATAAAAATCCAGATACGGATTCCATTTGCTCGGCGCTCGTCTACGCTGATCTGAAAACGAAGCTCGGCGCAAACGTAGAGCCAGTTCGCCTCGGTGTCATCAGCAGCGAGACGGCGTTCGTCCTGAACTACTTCCAGGTAAAAGAGCCTCGCCTCGTGGAAACCGTGGCGAACGAAGTCAACGAAGTAATCCTCGTGGACCACAACGAGCGTCAACAGAGCGCAAACGACATCGAGCAGGTGCAAGTAGTCGAGGTAATTGACCATCATCGCATCGCGAACTTCGAGACAAGCAATCCGCTGTACTTCCGCGCGGAGCCTGTCGGCTGCACCACGACCATCTTGAAAAAAATGTACAAAGAAAACGGCGTGGAGATTCCAAAAGACATCGCGGGTCTGATGCTGTCCGCGATCATTTCCGACACGCTGCTGCTGAAATCCCCGACCTGCACAGAGCAAGACGTAGCCGCTGCCCATGAACTGGCGGAAATCGCAGGTGTGGACCTGCAAGCGTACGGACTGGAAATGCTCAAGGCAGGCGCAGATTTGAGCGACAAAACCATCGCCCAACTGCTCTCCCTCGATGCCAAAGAATTTCAAATGGGCAACGCGAAAGTGGAAATCGCCCAAGTCAACGCAGTAGACGTCAATGACGTGCTGGCTCGCCAAGGCGAACTGGAAGCGGCTATTTCCGCCATCATCGCGGACAAAGGTCTAGACCTGTTCGTGTTCGTCGTAACCGACATCCTGAACAACGACTCTGTGGCGCTGGCGCTCGGTACGGCTACACAAGCGGTAGAAAAGGCGTACAACGTCACGCTGGTTGACAACAAAGCCGTTCTCAAAGGAGTCGTTTCCCGCAAGAAGCAGATCGTGCCTGTATTGACAGATACATTCCAGGCTCTCTAAAAATACGCTACCGAAATACCAAAAAACACAAAGGCTGCCCGCGAAATGTGGGCAGCCTTTTTTCCTATCAAATAAAAACGGATCAGATTCTCATCCAGGATAAGGGCAACCAAGGCTGCGCCAAGTCATCGGCACAGCCTTTGGTTTTCTCATGGCGCTCAAAACGGATTGTGGTTGTGATGACTCAGATGGTTCATCGTCTGCTGCGCATAGGCGTCATCGTCGTAATGCCGGATTGCGTGTTTGTCTCTTGCCCGCAGGCTGATCGAGCCTGTCAAAAAGTAGGCGGCGCCGAGAACAGCCAAAATAACAACGAGGGTATAGAGCATTCGAAAGTCCCCCTTTTTCCAGTGGCTTACCAATAGGTTAACATATTTTTCCTGACAGAACTACGGTTGACTTTGACGGTGCGTAAATGTGTACGATGAATTTGTCAGGAGGGATGGAAGATGGAATATACGGTGCAAAAGCTGGGTCTCCTGGCGGGCGTCAGTACCCGGACGCTCCGATACTACGATGAGATTGGCCTTCTCAAGCCGGCGAGAATCAATTCATCCGGGTATCGCATTTACGGGCAGGCAGAAGTGGATCGCTTGCAGCAAATCTTGTTCTACCGCGAGTTGGGTGTGAGCTTGGAGGAGATCAAGGAAATTGTCAGCTCGCCGACCTTCGACGCCGTCCAGGCACTGCGGGAGCACCGCGCGAAGCTGCTGGACAAACGGGCTCAGCTCGATCGGCTGATCGCCAATGTCGATCTAACCTTAGCGCAAAGAGAGGGGACGAAAACGATGACGGACAAACAAAAATTCGAAGGCTTCAAGCAGCAACTGATTGATGACAACGAGAAGCAGTACGGGCAAGAAATTCGCGCCAAATACGGCGACGAGCAGGTGGACCGTTCCAACCGGAAATTCAAGGAAATGACCGAGGAAGAGTACAACCGGCTTGAGCAGTTGAACGCAGAGTTGCACAAGACGCTGGAAGAGGCGTTTGCCACGGGAGATCCGGGCAGTGAGCTTGCGCAGAAAGCGGCCGACCTGCATCGCCAGTGGCTGACGTTTTACTGGGACAGTTACAGCAAGGAAGCGCACGCCGGGGTGGCGCAAATGTATGTGGACGACCCGCGCTTCACCGCCTACTACGATAAAACCCAGCCGGGACTGGCGGCGTTTCTCCGCGATGCGGTCGTGATTTATACGCAAGCGTAGACAGCCGATAGCGTCGAGAAAAACAAACCGCGCACCGCCCTGAATCAGATCGGAAAGCTTCGATCCGATTGGGGCGGTGTTTTTTCATGCCTGTTTCATGCCCAAGCTGGCCTGGCTCACGCCCCTTGGCTGGAACCGGAATTTTTTCGCTGATGAAAACTTTTGGCCCAAGGGAGTGAGCCATCCGTCCATCGAGGTCGAGTTTTTTCGCGCTGAACGCGTGTTACCGTGAACAGACAGCGGGCGAGCAGCAGGGAGCCGCCCAACCGCTTTTCTTTTCTGTTTGTTGCGTTATATAATCTGTTCGAGCTGGACCCGGGCGCGAGCTATCTCTCCATGCCGCACAATGACGGTGTTTACGAGTATATAAGCGTCAGCGCCGGACGGTTTGCCTTGAAAATCAAGGAAGAGACGTTTCGCCTCGGCGAAGGGGACGCGATTCGCTTCACGGGCAACGTCCCCCACGCGTACAGCAATGACGGCGAACAGCCGCTATGAAGTCATTTGGGCGGCGGCAGGGCATCCGAAAGCGGTGTTTCGACTGACTCCCGAGCAACTGGTGCAAATGACGAACGGACAGGTCGCCTGTATCGCTTCGTGCCGCTAGCGGCAAAGGGGTCTATCGCCTCGTTGTAGAATAGATGATAAAGTGGAAATATTCCTAAAACAACGAGGAGGGTATACATGAAAGCTACAGAACCGATTTTCCTGGGGCATCGCATCCATCTGATCGACGGGTTTGATATGGGCTGGGCGCAGCGGACGGGAACGTACGTCATCGCCGAGGACGAGCTGACCCTGGTCGAGACAGGGCCGAGTCCTTCTGTCCCGTACATACGGGAAGGGCTGCGCAGGCTCGGATTTTCCCCGGAGCAAGTGAAGTACATCATCGTGACGCACATTCACCTCGATCACGCGGGGGGAGCGGGACTTTTATTGCGCGAGTGCCCGCAGGCAAAAATCGTGGTGCATCCAAAAGGAGCGCGCCATCTGGTGGACCCGAGCCGGTTGATCGCGGGCGCCAGAGCGGTGTATCACGACGATTTTGACCGCCTGTTCGACCCGATTGTCGCCGTTCCCGAAGAGCGGATCATCGTGCGCGCCGACCAGGAGACGCTGCAAATTGGCGCCAACTCTGTCCTGGAATTTTGGGACACGCCGGGACATGCCAACCATCATTTCAGCATTTACGACCCGGTCAGCCGCGGCATGTTCACGGGAGATACAGCGGGTGTCTTCTATCTGCAGCTTCAACGGGACGGGATTCACTTCGTCCTGCCGTCCACCTCGCCGAACCAGTTTGACCCGCAGGCGATGCTGCGCTCCGTGGAACGCTTTGAACAGCGCGGGCTTGCGCGAATCTATTTCGGGCATTTCGGCATGACTGACGATGTTGCCGACGTCTATCGGCAGGTGCGCGAGTGGCTTCCTGTCTTTGTCGCGGAAGGGGAGGCGGTCGTAGCCGCCGGACTCGGCGATGGCGAACTGGCGGAGCGGCTGTTCGGGCGTGTACTGGCGCATCTGCAATCGTTCGGGATCGGCGACGGGCATGAGGTGCTGGACGTGCTGCGGCTCGATTTGCAAGTATGTGCGATGGGAATTGTCGACTATTTGCAAAAGCGCAGGAAATAGCGGGAGACGCCAGACAGCGGGTACGAGACGGGCAGCATGGGCTTACGTAGCCGTGGCAGCAGCGAAAAAGCATTCTTTTTTTGGCAAAGGAATGCTATCATGATGGATGAGTCTTAGCAGTTGTAGGCCATTGCAATTGAATACGCGCAAACAGGTGCCTTGGTCCTTGCCAAAGGACGAGGTGAAAAGGGAAGCCGGTGCAAGTCCGGCGCGGTCCCGCCACTGTAAAGCGGCTGTCGCAATAGCTGCCAAGCCAGGAGACCTGCCTGTTTGCCTGATGTGCCTGCGCCTTCGCGGAAAGGTTCGGCCCGTTCAGGACGTTTTTTTGCGTGAGCATGGATGAGCCTGACATGTCGACCCTTTGGTTCCGGTTGGAAGCGAAGGGTTTTTGTTTGCTAAGAATCAACCAGTCGCACAGAAAGGAAGTCATACATATGAAACGCGCATGGAAACTGCTCAGCCCGCTGGTGCTTGCTGCAAGTCTCGTCGGCTGCGGCGGCAACACCCAGACGGCACCTGCTCCGCAGGCAGAAGCACTGCAGACAGCGCCACAGGACGCGGCTGCCAAGCAGACCGTCTACCCGCTTACCGTCACAGACGCGACCGGAAAAGAAGTGACCGTGGCAAAAGAGCCGCAACGAATCGTCTCGACTTCCCCGGCAGAGACGGAAATCTTGTTCGCGCTCGGCTTGAACGAGCGGATTGTCGGTGTCTCCGACTTCGACGACTATCCGGCAGAAGCGAGCACGAAGCCAAAAGTGGGCGGAGTCGTCAAGCCGAGCGAAGAAGCGATTCTCGCCCAGTCGCCCGATCTGGTCATCGGCGGAATTTCGATGGAAAAGCCGGTTGCCGACAAGCTGAAATCGCTCGGCATGCCAGTGTACGTCACGCATCCGAAAAAAGTGGATGACATCCTGAACAACATTTTGACGATGGGGGTTATCACCAACCGACAGGAGCAGGCGGAAAAAGTCGTCGCCGCGATGAAGCAGGATATCGCCCGCGTACAGGAAGCCGTCAAAGCGGTGAAGCCGGAAGACAAGAAAAAAGTGTACCTGGAGTTTGCGCCAGGCTGGACCGTGGGCAAAGGGGAGTTTCTCGACGAGCTGGTGACGCTGGCAGGCGGGACGAACATTGCGGCCGACACAGAGGGCTGGAACCCGATCAGCGAGGAAAAGATTTTGAAAAGCGATCCCGACGTCATTTTGTACGCCAAAGGCATTACGGATGACAAGACGGGCACGAAGCTGGAAGAGATCATCGCAAAGCGCAACGGCTGGGATACGATGAAGGCGATCCGCGAGAAGCAAGTGTTCGGAATGGACCAAAACCTGCTGGCGCGCCCAGGCCCGCGCATTACACAAGGTTTGATCGAGGTAGCTAAAGCGATTTATCCTGACCTGGTGAAATAAAAATGAAAAAGCAATGGCTTATATGGGGAGGAGCGAGCAGCCTTGTGCTGCTCGTATCCGTGGTGGTCAGCATTTCGATGGGGGCGGCGTCGCTCTCTCTTTCGCAAGTATGGCTCATCCTCTTGCACCAGCTTCCCGGCATGTCGGAGTGGATTCCGGCGACATGGCCGGAGTCGTCCGAGCAGATCGTGATGAAGGTGCGTTTTCCGCGCGTCGTACTGGCCATTTTGATCGGAGCTTGCCTGTCGCTTGCGGGCGCGGGCTTTCAAGGCGTGCTGCGCAACCCGCTTGCGGACCCGTTCACGATGGGCGTAGCGTCCGGTTCGGCCGTCGGGGCGGCTTTTCTGATCCTGTTCGGCTTGCAGTTTGCTGTTCTTGGAGAGTGGAGCACGCCTGTCGTCGCCTTTTTGACGGGGCTTGTCAGCTTGTGGATTGTGCTTGCCCTCGCCAAGACGCAAGGCAAGCTGCAGACGGAGACGCTGATTTTGTCTGGCGTCGTCATTCAGGCGTTTCTCGGCTCGCTCGTGTCCTTCATGGTGTCGCTGTCGGATCAGACGGTGAACGAGATCGTTTTCTGGCTGATGGGAAGCCTGTCGTTTCGCGGCTGGGCCTTCACGTACGTCCTGGTCCCGTATTTGCTGATCGGCGTGCTCGTGCTGCTTGGCTATGCCCGCTCGTTGAACCTGTTTGCGCTCGGGGAGCGGCAGGCGGCGCATCTCGGAGTCAACGTCGACAAGACGAAGCTCATCATTTTGCTCGTCTCTACGCTCCTGACTGCAGCGGCGGTTTCGATTGCGGGCGTCATCGGGTTTGTCGGGCTGGTCGTGCCGCATCTGGTGCGGATGATGGTCGGGCCTGACTACCGCATTTTGCTGCCGATGGCGACCATCTGCGGCGGTGTGTACGTGCTGTGGGCGGATACGCTGGCGCGAATGCTGCTCGTGCCGACAGAAATCCCGCTCGGGGTCGTGACTGCGTTTTTGGGAGCGCCGTTTTTCGCCTATTTGCTGAAGCAAAACAAACGGATCGGAAGGAGGTAGTCGCGTCATGATCGAAGTGCGCGGGCTGCAAAAGTCTTACCAGGATGTGTCCGTCCTGCGCGAGATCGGGTTTACAGTCCAGCAGGGCGAGTTTTTTGGCATCATCGGCCCGAATGGGAGCGGAAAATCAACGCTTTTGAAAATGCTCTCCGGTGTGATTGCCGCTGATGCGGGAGAAATCACGCTCGCGGGCAAACCGGTTGGCCGCTATACGCGCAAGGAGCTGGCGCGGGTTCTCGCCGTACTCGAACAGGAGGGGCTGCCTCCGGTCGGCTTTCGCGTTCGCGAGGTGCTGGAAATGGGGCGCTACCCGTACCAAAACTGGCTGGGCGAGGAACAGACAGACGTCGGGCCGCTCATCGACGAGATCATGCAGCTTTTGGGCCTGACACCGCTTGCCGATCGCACGCTGGATCAACTGAGCGGAGGGGAAAAGCAGCGCGTCGCCTTGGGCAAGGCGCTCGTGCAAAAGCCGCAGGTGCTGCTTCTGGACGAACCGACGACTTATCTCGATATCGGCTACCAGATTCAACTGATGGACATTGTGCGCAAGTGGCAAAAGACGACGCAGGTGACCGTGGTCGCGGTGCTCCACGACCTGAATCTCGCTTCGCTCTATTGCGATCGCATCCTGATGCTGCACAAAGGCGAGCAGATCGGCGTAGGCACGCCAACAGACATGCTGCAAAGCGACCGGATCGAGGCGGTGTACGGGACGCGGCCGATCGTCATGGAGCATCCTGTCCACCGTTTGCCGCAAATCATGCTGCAATCCGGGTCGTAATGGGGGAATACAGATGATCGTACTCGTGACAGGCGGCGCTCGCAGCGGCAAGAGCACCTTCGCGGAAAAATACGCGGCCCATCTGGGGCAATCGGGCGTCTATATCGCCACCGCGCAAGCTTTTGACGAGGAGCTGCAGGAGCGCGTAGCCAGGCATCGCGAGCGCAGGCGAACGAGCGCGTTTTGCTGGGAGACGATCGAGGAGCCTTACGCCCTCGCAGACGTGATCCGCTCGCTTGGGCAACGGGACGAGCTGGCGCAAAAACAGGCGGTCGTCGTGGTCGATTGCCTGATCGTCTGGCTGTCCAACTGGCTGATTCGCCACGAGCAGGACGAGGCGTTCGCGCGCACGCTTGCGCAGGCAGACGAGCTGATTGCGGCTGTAGAGGACTTTCCCGGGACGATTTTGTTTGTCACAAATGAAGTCGGGGCCGGACTGGTGCCGGAGTATCCGTTAGGGCGCATGTTCCGCGATCTGGCAGGCTTGATGAATCAGCGGCTGGCGACGGTGGCCGACCAGGTGTTTCTGCTCACAGCAGGCATTCCGCTGGAACTCAAAAGCAGGGCGTTTCGCTTTTAGGCAGGGGAAAAGACGGTTTCGCGTCGTCTTTTTCCCTTTTTTGTGCTATACTATAAGAAAAGCAATGGAAAGGATCAGGATACCATGCGTCCCCATAGGACGATCTGGAAACGGTATGACCTCTCCTACATCTAGCTTCGTAGTAGTCGACCGTCACTTGGACGACTAGCCTACTACGAAAGCGAGGCCCTTTGTATGAGTAGCGACTTATACTTGCGATGTTCCTCCGTAGTCGGTTGGTCGTCTGTGCCAAAACCGACAAAAATGCGAGGAATCGATGATGAGGAGAGCGCTGCAATTTACTCGACGTTACGGTATGATTTTGTTTGGAGCATGTTTGCTTGCTTTTGCGTATTATCACATCAACTTTCAGAACCACTTGTCTGAGGGCGGCTTCGTCGGCCTGGGGTTACTGGCCAAATACGCCTTTGACCTGTCGCCAGCGATGATGATTTTACTCTTGGACATCCCGCTGTTTCTGGTTGCCTGGTTAGTGCGAGGGCGTCAGTTCATCTGGGACACGATCTTTGCCTCACTGGCGTTTACCGGGTTTTATGAACTGTTCGAACAGTTTTCCCCGATTGTGATGGATATGAGCAGAGTGATGCCGCTCGCTTCTGTGTTGTCCGGGGTATTGACCGGACTCGGCACCGGGCTGGTTCTGCGCTACGGAGCTGCGACAGGCGGCGACGATATTTTGTCCCTGTTGCTCAGCAAGTACACAGGATTGTCGATCGGTACGATTTTTCTGTTGCTGGACGCCATGGTGTTGGGCCTGTCGTTCTGGTATGTACCGATGAAAGAGATGCTCTACACCATTTTGGCCGTCGTCATCTCCAGCCAAGTGATTACCTGGACGGTGAATGCCGGCGGTGCAGGAATCGCTGTGGAGGAAGAGGCGCACGGACATGGCAACGTCTCGATGACACACCAATGATGAGAAATCCAGTTGAAAAACATGCCTATACAAAAGCGCGAAAAAGGCCAGGTCGGTTTACCAGTCGACTTGGCCTTTTCCCTGTTCCTGTACATAACGACACGGGGAAGTAGTGGATACTAACCCATACGTAAAGCTGTCTGACGGAAAGGACGGGGTCTGCATGAGCGATCGTTTTTTTGGCAACTACAAAGCGTTCGTGGTCATCCCGGAAAAAAAACAAAAGGCGGGGCCGAAAGCGTTTGATCCGAGCGACTACACCCGCCACTTCGTTCTCACATTTTCCTTGTATGATTCGCTGATTGCAAACTGGAAGGAAGCCGCCAAGTTCAAAGTCCAGCCGCGACAGGGCCTGGCGCGAGTCGTCGACGCCTTTAACCTCAAGCATGGCGGCGATGCTTACCTGCAAATTTTGGAAATGGAGGAGGACCAGTCCTACTTTGTGCTGGCGCTGTCCTGCAAAACAGCCAGCGATCAGGAGCAGGCGGTCATGAACCGGATCACCCATCTGCTGGAAAAAGATTTCGCGACGGACCTGTTGATCGGAGAAACGTGGTACCAGCTTATTGGCACCAAAGGCAAGTTCGAGCGCAAGCTGTTCTCCTACAGCATCCAGCCGTACCACTAGCCGCCGAAGTAGTCGGCAAGTCCGTCCACGATCGCTTGCGCTGCTTTTTCCTGGTAAGCGGCAGTGCGAACGAGCTGCTCGTCTTTCGGATTCGACAAAAAGCCAAGCTCAACAAGCACAGACGGCCTGTCGTTTTCGCGCAAAACGTGGTAGTCGCCGAAAGAAATGCCGTTGCTCTTCAAGCCGATCCCGCCTGCCAGACGAGTCTCGATGCTTCGCGCGAGGTCGTAATCTTTGTTTTGCGCGTAAAAAAACGTCAAGGTCCCGCTGTTCGGCTTCGTGGAGGAGTTGTAGTGAATACTGACAAAGGCGTCCGCCGCCTTCGCTTCGCTAATGGCTACCCGCTGGGCGAGAGAAGGCTTTTCCGCATCGCTCGTCCGGGTCAAAATCACCTGTGCCCCTCGCTGGCGCAGCTTGCTCGCCACCAGCAGCGAAGTTTGCCGATTCAGCGTCTTTTCTTCGGTACTCCATTTGGTTCCGAGCGTCCCCACGTCGCTTCCTCCGTGCCCCGGATCAATGACAATCACTTTTCCCCGCAATCCGCCTGACTTGTTGCTGCTGCTTACGACGCGGTTGCTTGTCCCCTCGCGGATGTACATGGACGATACCCAGCCTGTTTTTCCATCGGCGGTTCTGGTTTGCAGCCAGTCGGCCTGCTTTTTGAGTATCTCAACCTGTGTGCCCATGGCGAGCACATGAAGGATGTCGTGCTCCAGCCCAGGGCCTTTGCGCATGCGCAGGGCATCCGCCGCTACGGTCCCGGTCTTTTTGCTTGCCGACGCAGCAGGAGCGGGAGCAGGAGCTGGCGAGGCAGCAGTGCCTGCTTTGCCTTTTTGCAAATAATAGCCGGCTACCCAGCCGCTCGCCTGCTGGTATTTGATCTTGACCCAGCCATGGGAATCTTCCGAAACGACAGCCACAGTAGTGCCGTATTTCAGCGTGGCGACGACGGACGACTGGAGGGACGGTTCGCTGCGAACGTTCAGGGAAGTCGCGACGACTTTTGCCTGGGAAGAATTTGCTGTTGCTTGCGTCGGCTCCATGAGCGCGGGCCATGCCAAAAGCGCCGTCAGCAGGCCCGCTCCCAGGAGTGACGCTGTTTTTGCGGTTAGTTTCATGATGTGTACCTCTGGTCTCGATTGTCTGTCTCTCTTTGGACAATGATAAAGGGAAACGAAATCGTCCAGTAGTGCATTTTTTCCTGATTTTTCTTAGGAAATTAGTGAAGGGGAGGCGCGTAGCGGGCCAAAGCGTTTGCCGCCGACTCGGCCATGCGCCGTTTGAGCTGGTCGTTTTCCACTACTTTTACCCGCAAACCGAGAAAGCGGAGGCGCGACAAAATAAACTCCTGCTCGTCTTGCAAAAAACGGAGCGTAATCGTGTACTCCTGCGTGTCCGGGTCGTAGGCGACTTCTTTGTCGAAGCAGGAAAAGGCGTACAAAATGCGCTGCAGCTCCGGGTTGTAGCGGCGCACGACCTGAATTTTCGTCGTTTGTCGGCGCGCCGCGAGCATGTTTTCGATCACGGGCAAAAAACTGTCGTACCACGCGTCCTCGACGTAGATTTCCTTCGCGGAACGGATGAGCGACAGCGGCGTTGTGAGCAGATGCTCGGAATCGAAGGTCAGCCAGATGAGATACCAGTCTTTTTTGGCGAGCGAGTACTCCAGCTTGTACGGGACGCCGCGCTGGTTGCGGTAGGCCCGGCCGTTTCGGGTGCCCGCGTGGATCAGGATGTGGTTTTTGCCGAGAATGATCCGGCGCAGCTTGCGGACGAGCGGATGCCAGACGTTCCGGGTTCGCGCTCCGGCTTTTTCGATGAACAGCTCGCGTTCGTCAGCCGGCGCGTAGGCGGCTGTCAGTTGTTGCAGCTTGGACAGCGTCCCGGCTTCGAAAAAGCTTTGCGCCGCCGGGTGCTTGAGCATCATGGCGAGCCACGCCTTTTCGTGCGACGTCACCGGGTACAAGCCAGCCTCGTCCAGCCGGGTGACGAGCTGATAGTTGTGGATTTTGTCAAACAGATTCATAGTAAGCGAGCAGCTCCTTCCATTCCTTTTGAAATTGCCTGCGCAAAAAGAGCGGCTCCAGCACCTCGCAACTGGAACCGAAGCTGCGAATCCACGGCGTGATCTCCAGCGTGCTGTTGACCGTAATTTCGTAGAGGAAGCTTTCCCTCGTCTCTTCCGTAATCACGCCCCACTGGCCCTGGGCCTCGACCCGTTCCTTGATGAACGAGTGCGGCGTCCCTTTGGGCTGGAAAAATTTCAGCCGGATCGTCACAGGCTCCCCCGTATCAATCAGCCAACTGTGTTGAATGCGCTCGTCTACGCGCGTCTGCATGCGCGAAAAAACGTCCGGCGCAGCCTGTCGGCCGAGAGCAAGCTGGGTGATCCCTTCCACCCGGTACTTTCGCAGCGGTCTTTTTTCGCTTTCCTGGGCGAGCAAATACCAGCGTCCGTACTGATGGTCAAACACGACCCGCAGCGGATATACATTCTGCGGCTTGCCCGAGGAGTCGCGCAGGAAGGCGGGGTTCGTGTTTTGCGAATCGTAAAATTTGCGCCGTTTGGGCGTGAAGTAGCAAAATTCCACCATTCTTTGCTCGGCGATCGCAGTGGCGAGCAGCAGCGCCTGATGCTCGTCGAGGATGCGGGACACAAAGTGGTACTTGTACAAAAAGACGGCCCAGTCCTCGCGCTCGAGCCGGGTGTCCAGGCAGCGCTTGACTTTATGGCGCAAAAGGTAGCCGGGCACAGCGGGGAGCTGGGTGTTGGCCATGACGTCGATAAAGTCATGCAGGTCCAACAGCTCGTCATCGGCGAGCGAATTCCACAGCTCCTGGTCAAAATGATAAACATAAGGCCGCGCGTCGCCGCTCTTTTTGATGACGGCCAGCTCTTCCAAGTATTTCAAGTCCTGGCGCAACGTTTTTTCGTCCGGCACTTCGCCCGTCGGAGTCGCGAGAAACGCGTCCAGCAGCTCCTTGATCGAGCGCGGCTGCTGGCTGAGCTGCTCGAGGATGCGGGACAGCCGCTCTACCTCCGATTCCTTGAGCGATTTGGCGTGGTAGAGGAACATCAAAAAATTGTCTGTCACAGCAAAGTAGTTGTAGCGAAGCTGCGCGTAGTAGCCTTTTTTCTCGCTATCTGTCACGTGCTGGTAGAGGGTGGACTGAATCTCCCTGAGCTTTTTCACGGTTTTGTCCAGCGTATGGACGGAAATGCCCAGCCGCTCCGCCAACTGCTGGCGGTTGTACGCCCCTGCGGTCAAAAACATCAGGCGCAGCAACTGCAATTCTTTGTCAAAGCCTTCTTTTGCCATCCGCATTCATCCTTATCTGTGCGGTAATTTCCAAATTAGTCCTCATATTACGAAAGCGGGGGAGCACAAGTCAAGACGTGGCGACGATTTTGCCAAAAATAGCGGGTCGTAATACTTTTGCCATGTTCAGCCATGGAAAAATCAGCGAAGATAGCAGCAAGAGAAAGCCGTCGCGTTGTCTGCTGGCGCGGCTCGGCAAGGAGAGGAGCAACAACGAAAATGAAAACGATCGATCACGGGAATTGCCATCGGGAAGTGCAGCTTGGCGCTGGCTCCGTTCACGTGTTTGCCAATGACGAAGTGTTTGCCACATTTGGGCAGCGCGTGTTCGAGATGGCGGAACATAACTTGCGCATCCCTCGCAATGTGTACTTTTCCTATACGCCGGATGCCCATGTCGGAATCGGGACGTGCATCGGGACGACGGCCGTCTGGAATATGCATGACGGGTTTGTGTCGCCCTCGATTGTCGGCTCGGATATCGGCTGCGGCATGCGCGTGCACCTGACGCCGCTGCATCGGGATGAGCTGAAAGACAAGCAATTGAAGCGCGAGCTGATTCAGGCGATTGAAACGTACGTGCCGACGACGGAGCGCGGGCAAACGAGCTACACCGATATTTCCCTCGAAGAAGTGGTGAAGCATGGCCTGAACGGCCTGCCTGCCGCGTATTTGGCGGAGCCGGCGGGCGAGCCGGGCGGGGTGAGCCGCTCCTTGACTCATGTGGAAAAGCATACATTTGCCTTCGATCACGCGGCGCTTGCGCACATCCCGGCCAAGTCGTGGCAAAGAGCGTGGGGACAGCTCGGCACGCTCGGCGGCGGGAATCATTTTATCGAAATCCAGTCGCTCGAAATCGCGGAGGACAACCGGGAGATCGCACAGGAATGGGGCTTGTTCGACGGGCAGGTCGTCATCATGATTCACTCCGGCTCCCGCGCCTGGGGCGCCATGCTCGGACGGGATTACACGAAAAGCTTCAAGGAAGCGATGTTCAAGTGGGGGATTGAAAATCCGGAGCCGAGCCTGGTCTACGCCCCGATTGATACAGAGGAAGGCAAGCGATATTTGAACCTGATGTACTCGGCCTTGAATTACGCGGTGGTGAACCGCCATCTGATCGGCTATGCGGTCGAGCGGGCTTTCCGGGACGTGCTGGGAAAAGACTTTTCCACGCCGGTCCTGTACGATTTGATGCACAATTACGCCTTGCAGGAATATCACCGCAACACGCCGATGCTCGTCCATCGCAAAGGGGCGACCAAAGCGCTTCCGGCTGGCCACTTCCAAAATCCGAAGGCGTACAAAGACGTGGATCAGATTATTGATTCCGTCGTGGGGGCAAAGCTGGCGACAGTCGTAGCCAAGTGCAAGCCGCTCGTCGCGATCAAAGGAGTATGAGCCGAGATGGTTTCCGCTGCCGGGCGGGAGCCATCTTTTGCTTTCCTTTTGGCAAAATAGGTTCGAATGTAACATAAATTGCACCGCTTCCCCAACCGATATGAGAAAAGAGACCAAATAGGGGAGATAGGGGAACAGCTATGGCTACATACTACTACTTCACCTGCCAAAAGTGCCGGACCCGGGGGGGAGTTTTCGGCGAACAACCTTGGGGGTGGGGGAACTTTGACATGATCGAGTCCTTTAAGTTCCTGGCTCATCACATTCGCACGTGCGGGGAGGAGCACATCCGCGTCATCTCGGAGGAAGTGGACGAATACATCGATCAGCTTCACGGAGAGTACAACACGTTCCTGGAGCAGACGAAGCATATTTTTCCGCACTCGAAGGATTGGGAGTTTCTCGACCGCTGGAAGTCGCTAAAAGTTGAGGAATTAAAGGAAAAATGGGTAGAGGAAAACCGGATTGCCCACCCGGATGACCGCTTGAAGATTTACGGCACGCTTGTGGAAGTGGAAGTTTTGCAAAGAAGGGCCGGACGCGTTTCCTTCCTGGCGACCGTGACGGACCGTGAGAAAACAGCGTGGAGGCTTTCTGCCACCATGCCCGAATTGCCTGCGCTCGAGCAATCCTATATCATCATAGGAGTAAGACAGGATCATCCGGAGCTGGGGGAGATTGTGGAAGTGTTCAAGATGATTCCCCAGTCTGCAGATACGAAAGAGAGGGATCGCTAGGATGAAGCTTGAGTCCATCGGCAAACTGCTGGAAACAGTACGAAAGCGCAATCCGCTGGTGCACAACATCACAAACGTCGTCGTGACCAACTTCACGGCCAACGGCTTGCTCGCCCTCGGCGCGTCACCTGTCATGGCTTACGCCGAGCAGGAAGTCGCTGATATGGCGAAAATCGCAGGGGCACTCGTCCTGAACATGGGAACGTTGAACGAACGCGAAGTAGAAGCGATGCTGATCGCCGGAAGCTCGGCCAACTGCCACCAGGTCCCGGTGCTGTTTGACCCGGTAGGCGCAGGCGCAACCCCGTACCGCACGGAAACCGCGCAAAAAATCGTGCGCGAGCTGGACGTGACCCTCATTCGCGGAAACGCGGCAGAGATTGCCAACGTCATCGGAGAGGCGTGGGAGATCAAAGGCGTGGACGCAGGCGAGGCGGGCGGAGACGTCGCAACGCTGGCAAAAGCGGCGGCGCAAAAGCTGAAAACGGTCGTGGCGATTACCGGAAAGGTCGACGTCATTGCCGACGGCAGCCGGGTGTACGCCATCCATAACGGCCATCCGATCTTGACCAAAGTGACAGGCACGGGCTGCTTGCTGACTTCCGTGATGGGCGCATTTGCCGCTGTGGAAAAAGACACGCTGTTAGCCGGAGCCGCCGCACTCGTCACATACGGTGTCGCCGCCCAGCTCGCCGCGCAAAAGACGGCCGACGAAGGGCCGGGCAGCTTCCAGATTCAGTTTTTGAATGCCCTGTCCGTCGTGACCGCCGACGATGTGCACCGCCTGGGGGTTATCGAGCAGGTGGGGCTGTAGGCGAAAAGCGTGTAGGCGTGCAGGCATCTGTCCGTGCGATTTGCGGCAGCCTGTCGTTGTTGGGGGAGAGGGGATTCCTCCTGTTTCCGTTAAAATTTCTTCGTATTTAAGAAGAAAGCGGAACTAGCAGGCTTTTGTACAGAGCGGCCCGCTACTCGCAAGCCGCCACTCCGTTGCTTCGCTTTGCCATGCGCGGTTTGCATGGCTTTTTTGTACCGTAAAAAATCCCCTGGTTGCCCAGGGGACGAAAATGATCGTGGCTATATGGCTAGGATTAGGATAGGTAAGTTAGGGCGTAGCTGTAGTTTCGCAGCGTATAGGATAACAGCTTCTTCTGGTGCTCCGAGAGCGCGAGGAATACAAATTCTACTTGATCATTTTCAAACGGGCGGACATAAAAGCAGGAAATTCCATGACAAATAATTTCTTTCTTTAACGTCAGTGCTGCACTGGCATCGGTTCGTATATGCACTTCCACGGCCTTGTACCCTCCTTGGACATTCACTAGAGTACCAAAAAAAGCCAAAGGAAAAACACGGGAGTTATGGCAGATTCATGTCCAAGGTGTTACCATTTTTTGTATGAAGAATGACAATCGTGACAATTCGCAAAACAGCCTATTTCAAGTCGTCCGGAATGCATTTGGAGCGGGAAAAATAGGCGGAAATCATCGCGGCCACCCTGCCCTTTTCCGTGTTCATGTCGATTTTGTTTTGCAAGCAGCGCAAAAGCTCCTGGTCGCAGCTACAGGAAAAATAGCCGCGCTTTTGATAGCAGCGGTCGTGCTTTTTGCAGCAGCGGTCGATATCGTCAATCGGGGCGCCCGGCCCCGAACAGCCCGGGCCGCACCAGTTTCCGTACAAACAAGGAATCCGACCTGCCCGCCGTCTTCTTCTGCCCACCAGCCATCACTCCGCATCGTCAATGATTATTGGTAGCATATTGGAAAAGCGGGGAAGTTGCTTTAGGCAATTTCCACGAAAATTGACGCAAAAACTTGCGAAGCAGAGCGGAGAGAGGGTGGTGTCATGGCGGTCGCTGCCAGGACGAGAACGCCAGCGGGGAGCCGCTTCGTTTTCACAGATTTGCACGCAGAAAAACTTTTAAAATACTCCTTGAAATCGGTTGTTAGATATGATAGATTAGTTCTTGCCCGAGCGATATGCGAACAGGGCAAGCGGAAAATTTGGATGGATGTCCGAGCGGCCGAAGGAGCACGATTGGAAATCGTGTAGGCGGGGTCGACCCGTCTCGTGGGTTCAAATCCCACTCCATCCGCCATCATGGCCCGTTGGTGAAGCGGTTTAACACAGCAGCCTTTCACGCTGTCATACAGGGGTTCGAATCCCCTACGGGTCACCTAGTTCCCCCACAAAGCGAAGTGGATGCGTTGTAACAACGCCGAGTACTTTGCGGGGCCCCAACAACTGGTTGGAACCCGACTTTTGTCGGGGAAGAGTGGAGGCTTAGCTCAGCCGGGAGAGCATCTGCCTTACAAGCAGAGGGTCGGCGGTTCGATCCCGTCAGCCTCCACCATTTTCATATTTGCGGTCGTGGCGGAATTGGCAGACGCGCTAGATTCAGGTTCTAGTGGTGGCAACACCGTGGAGGTTCAAGTCCTCTCGACCGCACCATATCGTAAACGACAGGTTCCAGTCTGCTTTTGTGGCAGGCAGGGGCCTTTTTTGTTAGGCGTTCGCGCTCTCTCCGCTGGCGCTGCCATATTCGGCGCGGCCGTTTCGGAATGGCCGAAGCGTACGGCAAACACCAACGGCTTAGGCATGGACAAAGCGACCCGCGAGACTTGTTGATTGTACAAGGCGTCTCGCGGGTTGTTCGTTTCTTCTCCTTGAAGCGGCTCCCCCTGCCATGCCAGCACCTTGTCCCCAAAAACGTGGCCCCAACAGGTCGCTTGGGCAAGATATGGTATAACTAAACTAAAAAGAAAGAGAACGCAGGAAAGAGGTTGCATGCATGGACTCGGTTCTTCACGTTTTAAAAGAGTGCAGTCTCCTGGCGTGGGAAAAAGGGAAGCCGTCCCTGGAAGTGGCGTTCTCGTCCCCGACGATGCTCGCCCCGCTGTCAGGGCGAATGCGCATGCAGGACGGCAAGCGGACGGTTTGGCTGGGCCCGGAACAAATCGTGCTTTTGCGTCCGGGCCACTCGGTGACGATCTGCGCCGACAAAAACGAGAGCCCGCCTGTTTGCCGCCTGTCCTTCGAGAGCTATCGGCTGGCGGAGCACGACGATGAGCAGCTCGTCTACCGCAACGACCGCAGTTGTTTGCCTGCGAGCGGCTGGGTCACGAATCGACTGCCGTATCGGGCAAATGTGCTGCTGAACGAGCTTTCGCACGCGTGCCAGCAAGCGTCCGCCCACGGCCAGACGGCAGAGCAAAAGCAGCACCAGCGCTTGTTCAAAGAGCTGATGGAGCTTGCCCTTCAGTACGAAATTACGCCTGAACTGGATTGGGAGCCGTCGATCCAGAAAGCGATAACCTATATCGAGGAAAACTACCGAAGCCCTATTACCCGCCCCGAGCTGGCGCGGCTGGCCGGATTTCATACAAGCTATTTTTCGACCTTGTTTGCGAAAAAGCTGGGGTGGGGCTATTCCGAATATTTGAATCGCGTGCGGATCGACCGCGCCAAAGAGCATTTGCTGACGTCGGCCATGACGGTCAACGGCGCATACGACGACGAGCAGCTCGCCAACCTGAAAGCGGATCTCGTCCTGGCTCCGACCTACTTTTATTACACGCCTGGCAGGATGAAGCGACTGCAAAACATCGCCCCGGTGCTGGCGCTGGAATGGGACAAGCTGGACCCGCTCGCGGAGCTTCGGCTGGTCGGCAAGCTGATTGGCAGAGAGCGGGAAGCGGAGCGATGGATCGAGCGCTATCAGGCACAGGTCGAAACCGCGAGAAAACAACTGCAAAAGCTGATCGACAGAGGGGACACGGCCGCCGTCTACGAGCTGCGCCACGATGGCGTCTTCATCTGGAACAAAACGGCGAGAGGGGCGTACAACCTGTACGACGCCCTTGGCTTCCGTCCGCCGGAGAGCGTGCACAGGGACGTGCTCGTGCCTGGACGGCATCTCTGGATTGCAGCAGACAGGCTGCCCGAATACGCCGCAGACCATATGTTTGTCATTGATGCCCGCGATGACCATGGTGCGGGTGTGCATGGCCTGAGCTTGCCAGCCTTCGAAAAGGCTCCCGGACAGGTGTATGCGCTGGAGCTGAACGAATTTTGGAGCAGTGACGGCTTGGCGCTAGAGCGCCAGTTGCACATCCAGACAAATTGCTTGCTCCGCGGCGGCGCAGAGTGAACATTTGTCCAGAAAAAACGGCAACTTTATGAAATAGACGGTGTATGGAAAAGCTTGCTATGATGGGTACGGATTTTATTGATAAGGTCGTTTCCCATTTTTAGCAAGAAGGAGCTGTACAGGATGAAAAGAAACAAGGTTGGAGCACACAGAGCGCCTGGCATGCTGAGCGCCTTACTATTGGCGATGGCGGTATTGCTTGCGGCTTGCGGTGGAGCCGGAGGGGGCAGCGGGGCCTCGCAGGAAAACGCAGTAGAGGGGCAAACAGCGGCAACGGCTGCGACGAGCGGAGAGGCCAAGCCGTCTACCCGTAAAGTAAAGACGGTCAACGGAGAAATTGAAATTCCGGCCGAGCCAAAGCGCATTGTCGCCCAAGGATATTTGGCTACCTTCCTGGCACTCGGGATCAAGCCTGTCGGGGCACCGTTCTGGGATATCGACTCCCCGCATATCAAGGCACAGACAGAGGGCATCGAAGACATCGGCACGATTGACGCCAGCAGTGTGGAGAAAATTTTGGCCCTGAATCCCGACCTGATCGTCACGCTGAGCGACGACCCCAAGCTCTATGAGCAGTTGAGCAAAATCGCGCCCACACTCGTTTTCGTCCATACGACATTCAAAGACTCGCGCGAGCAAATCCGCACGTTCGGGGAGATTCTCGGCAAGGAAAAAGAAGCGGAAGCCTGGATTGCCTCTTTCAACGAAACGGTAGAGAAAGCAAAGCAGCGTATCAAGGGAGTCGTCGGCGAAAACGCGACGGCTGCGATCATGGGCGACTTCGACAAGCAACTGGTGGTGTACGCCGACGGCCTTTGGCGGGGAGCCGAAGCCATGTACAAGCATCTTGGGCTGAAGCGACCGCCGCTGGTGCAAAAAAGCGTAGACGAGGGCAAAGAGCATGTGACCATCTCGTTAGAGCAGGTCAACGAATTTTCCGGCGACTACCTTTTTGTGGAGTCGGGCAAGCAGGCGGGACTTGATCCGAGCAATCCGATCTGGAACACGCTGGACGCAGTCAAAAACGGCCGCGTTTACCAGATGGATACCGACTATTTTTGGCCGTACGACCCGATTGCCGTAAAAGCACAAGTCGATCTGATTGCCGACATGCTGGTCGAGGGCAAGCATCAGTTTTGACAGCGGAATATTTCCTCCTGCCATCTGGATACATGCTGAAATCAGCCCTCGAGCCAGCTTACGTGTACGAAGGCGATGAACCTGCCCGGCTGGTTGCGCTCGTAGAGGCGGGAATCGGCATCGCCTTTATCCCTTGCACGGGAAGGAGCTTGCACGAGCAGGTCCACTATTTGCGGGTAGAGGGCTGCAATTTGGCGCGCGAGATCGCTTTGCTCTGGCACAAGAGCCGGTACATTTCCCGCGCTGCCCGGGAGTTTCGCGAGATCGTGGAGGAATACTTTGCGGACGTCACGAGCAATGCGCTGCTGTCCTTTTGCAAACCGGATGCTTTCCGCTTGGAGCGTGGAAAATGACAGGCAGACGGGCGGCCACGACAGCCAGGTCAGAGCCAGTCTGCTGCTGTTTGCCACACAAGAAAGAATACGAAAACCCACCTTTACGAGCGGGCCGCAACATCTGGCGCGGCGTGGTCGCTCCACTCGTAAAGGTGGGTTGTTCTGTCTCGCGTTACGGGGCGAGTTCCAGGTCAGGTGCGGACTGGGCGTTTTCTGCCGAAGACTCGCCGCTGCTCGATTCATCTGCATTGCGGGGAGGGGCAGCGGTGCTGAAAGATTCGGCTTCGGCAAAATTCGTCTGCTCGCTGAGCTGTGCTGTCAGCGCCTTAAACTTTTCTCCCATCTGCTCATCGAGCCTGCCCATCGTCTGTTCCAGTGCGGCCACTTGCTCGCGTTTGGCTGTTGCCGTTTGGCCTGACAAAGCCCGGCTTTCGTCCAGCTTGATCTCCTGATTCAACACCCGGATGCCGCGGGCGATTTTATGTTTCTGGGCAGAAAGCTGTTCGAGCTGCTCCAAGTTACCGGACAACGCCATGAAATGCTGGAAGGCAGGTTCTTCGGCAGTCTGGTTGCCAGCGTCAGCGGGTTTTTCAGGAGTCGGCTGTTTGCTGTCTGCATCCTGGACGAACGTCTTCTGCATTTCATCCAGCTTGATTTGGCTGATTTGTTCATCCAGAGCGCGAATTTGCTCATCGAGCGCCTTGATCTGCTCCTGGATGCCCTGGGCTTGCCCGCCCGATTTCAATGCTGACTCATATAATTTGCTTTTGCTCTCTTGCAGCTTTTCCCGTTGGGGCTGCAACGATTGCATCAGGTCATTTTTTTTCGACTGGTTGTTTTTCGCAAAAAGGCTGCGAGCCTGGGAACTGACAGTGACGGAATCGGCTTGTTTTTTTTGCTGCCTGTCCGCTACTGCCTGATTTTCAGCCCCGTTGCTTAAGCGAAGGGGGCTTTGGGGGTGCAGGGCGTGCGACATGGAAATTTTCACATGGGTTCCTCTTTTCCAATCAGCGGTAATGCTGCTTCTCCTGTTACCATCGGCTATATTTTTCCATTTGTGTATAGGAATTGCGGACAATGGTTAAAGTTTTTTTGAACGGAGAAGGCCGCAAAAAACAGCCTGCCTATCATGAACTAGGGCGAATTTCCGCGAACGGCTCGGAGGAAGCAGGATGTTTTTCTTCTATATAATATACAAAGGACAGCCCGCGCCGTCGCGGACGGACAAGTTTGTGCTTGTCGACCCGAGCCTATACACAACGGCTTTATATGGCGTCACTTTCCATATCCTTGACTTTTTTTTCACATATGTTACAATTACGCTTGTAAAAGAGGTCCGAAAACCACTTTTCAGCAATGCGAACCTGGCAAGCGACAGCTTGCGCAAAAGGGGACAGCATTTGTTTTGCGGGTGTAGTTCAATGGTAGAACTCCAGCCTTCCAAGCTGGTCGCGTGGGTTCGATTCCCATCACCCGCTCCATAGCGTTTGGCGGTGTAGCTCAGATGGTCAGAGCGTTCGGTTCATACCCGAAAGGTCGGGGGTTCGACTCCCTCCGCCGCTACCTGATTGATTCCACACATGGCGGTCGTGGCGAAGGGGTTAACGCACCGGATTGTGGCTCCGGCATTCGTGGGTTCGAGTCCCATCGATCGCCCCATAGTAGAAACAGCAAAAGCCCAGCGAGATTCCTGCACGGATCTGGCTGGGCTTTTTGTATGCGCATTTTCAGGACGAGTTTCTCGCTCGCTACATGTTGCGGTGCAGCATGGCAGTGGTCCGAGCATAGGCACACATGCGATCGACCGCCCCGCCTTCATGCGGCGAAACATGCAGGCGGTGCGAAAAAAGCATACAAGCGCGCGCACGAGAAAGGTTCGCGGCGGGGCGACACAGTTCCTTACGCGGCCAAGAAGCTGCCAGCGGGAGCTTGTTTTTGCCTGCTTACGGAAAAGGATGCGGCTGAAAAAAGTGAATCCGGTTGCCAAACGGGTCTGTCACGCACACCTCGCGCGTTCCCCATGGCGTTTTTTCCAGACCGGGCCGGGCGTATTTGTACGACTTGCCGGTAAGCGTCTGGTGCAGCAGCTCGATGTCCTCGACCTGCACGCGGACAGCCGCGCCCGGACAGGCGTCTCCGTGATGTTCGGTTAAGTGCAGCACGCACTCGGGCGACGAGACTTGCATGTACAGCGGAAAATGGTCCTCGTAGCGATGCTCCCAATCGACCTGAAATCCGAGAAAATCGACGTAAAACTCCTTCGCTTTTGCTTCGTCAAAAATGCGGAAGACAGGCGTGACGGCAAGAGTCATCTGTTCACAAACCTCCTTAATGCAGTAATCGTGGACAAATGCAGCCCTTCGTGAAAAATCGTCCGCACCAGCACCTGGGCGATGGTGTGCATGCCAGATTCGGTGGCAGGAAATGGTTCCTCCAGCCGCTCCCCATAGGCGGAGCGAATTTGCTGAGGCTGTTCTTCCAGCAAGGCGAGGATGGTTTGCAGGGGAGGGGGAGGAGATTGCCAGTCTGCCGGTTTGGTCCCGTAGCCGAACCATTCGCGGAAGCCGGGCGGAATCGGAGCCTCCTCTTTCGTCAAGTGCTGCAGCCATAAGTATTGATCCAGATAGATGTGTCCCAAGTTCCACAAAATATTGTTGGAAAAGCCCGCCGGGACGATGAGCGCTTCTTCCTCTGACAAGCCGTTTACCGCCTCCAGCACTTCCTTTCGATAATCTTCCAACTGCTGAAAGAGGACAATATGCCGTTTTTCCATACCTCTGTTCCCTCCTGATTTCGCTTCTTCTTACCATTCCATGCCATCGCCGCTTTCTCCTATCCGCGAGAAGGGAAAGGCACAGAAAAAAAAGCGTGCCGGGTCCCCGGTGGACCGACACGCTTGATTCAATTACATGCCTTTTTTCTCCAAGACATGGGCGGGCGCGAAAAGCCTGCGCCATTTGATTTGCGGCACGCAGATGGCCGCGAGGATCATCAGAACGCCGCCCCATTGGGAAAGCGTCACGTTTTCTTGGAGGACAAAGCAGGACAAAAGCACGACGGTTGGCAACTCGACGGCACTCAAGATCGTGGCGAGGCCGTTGCCGATGCGGGGGACGCCTACCGCCAGGCAAAAAATCGGGATGACCGAGCCGAATACGGCAACGAGCAAGCCGAGCGGAAGCAGTCCGTCCATCAGCCGTCCATTGAGCAAAAAAGTAGGCGGGTAGACGATGGAGAGCATCACGGCTGCCATGCTGATCGTAATCGCGCTGCGCAAATAAGGATTCATGCCCGGAAGGACGCGCCCGCTGAAGAAAATGACCAGCGCGAACGTTGCCCCCGACAACAGGCCGCAGACCAGACCCGTGATGCTGACGTTTTGCAGCCCGCCTTCGCTAAGACCGCTGGCCAGCACCGTCCCGCCGCCGAGCATGAGCAGCGATACCCATTTTTCTGCTGTCGGCCATTTGCGGTCGACGAGCGATTCGAGCAGGACACCGATCCAGGTGAACTGGAACAACAGCACGATGGCGAGCGAAGCAGACACGCGACTGACAGCCTGATGGTAAAAAATACTGGTGGAAGCCATCATCAGGCTGACTGGCGCCAAAATCAGCAAATATTTCCAATGAAACCGTTCCCGCGAGAAGAACAAGGCCGCAATCGACATAATCAAGCCGCCGAAAATCAGTTGGCTCCCGCTCATTTCAAAAGGAGTGAAGCCAAGGGCGAACGCGTGCTTCATGAACAGGGACAGCACCCCGTAGCTGCATGCGCCGAGCAAGACTAACAAAACAGAACGCCAGTATGTCATAGGTAAAAATTCCTTTCTTATGACTAAACTCGGTTGAATAATGCCTATTGTACACCAGCGTTAAAAATGGTACAATGAAAAATTTGATCTCACTTCATTGTGTTACTGAGGTAATCAGATGTCTTGTTACATCGCTGCCATGGTAGCGAATGAAAGTGTCTCGAGCGCTTATATTGGTGATGAATACATAGCCGATTGGCGACAATTCCGTTACACTACTCTATAGGATGGGCACATGGCAAAATCAGTGGAGGAAGAAAAATGAAACAGGGGATACTTTACGCGTTTGCCGCGTATTTTGCATGGGGGATGCTCCCGCTGTACTGGAAGCTGTTCCAGTCGATGGGCGCATGGGAGATTTTGGCGCATCGCATCGTCTGGTCTGTTCTTTTTGTCGCAATCATTATTCAGGTAACGAAACGCTGGCGCGCGATGTGGGGATCGGTATCCGGAGGCAAAATAGCCGCGGCGCTTGCCATCTGCTCCCTGCTCATCAGTGCGAACTGGCTGATCTACATTTGGGCGGTAAACAACAACCAGGTCATGCAAACGAGCCTTGGCTACTATATGAATCCGCTGTTTACGGTGCTGCTCGGCGTGATCTTTTTAAAAGAAAAAATGCATGCCGGACAGTGGGTAGCGCTGATTCTGGCTGCCTGCGGCGTCCTGTTCATCACCGTGCAATACGGCGAGTTTCCGTGGATTGCCCTCTCGCTGGCGCTCACGTTTGCGTTTTACGGCCTGGCGAAAAAGGTGGTGAAGATGGAGGCGATGATCGGGCTTGCGTGGGAGACGCTGTTCGTCGCGCCAATCGCGCTCGGCTATCTGATTATGCTCCAGGCCAACGGGACAGAGACCGTGACGACTTTGGCATGGTGGCAGATGTTGTTGCTGGCGCTGGCCGGAGTCGCGACGGCGATGCCGTTGTACTGGTTTGCGCAAGCCGCGAAGCGCTTGCCGCTCTCGATCGTCGGCTTCATCCAGTACGTCTCGCCGACGATTACGCTGCTTACCGCTGTGTTTTTGTTCGGAGAGCCGTTTACGACGACGCATCTCATCAGCTTTTCGTGCATCTGGTCGGCGCTCGTCATCTTTACCGTAAGCTCGATGCGCAAAAAGCCGGCGACGGTTCCGCTCAAGCCGGAAGTGGCGATCAAAAAGCAAGCGTGAGATTAGAGAAAAAAACTCCTGACCGATTCCGGGACGATGCTCTCGGCGGGTCAGGAGTTTTTGTTTGCGAACCGCTGGCCTTAGCCTTGGTGCTTGCGGCGGTATGCGCCGTGGTTGGTTGGGCCGACGTATTGGTTGAGGGCAAAGGAGTGGCGAATCGCTTCTGTAATAAATTCCTTCGCGACTTCGACGGCTCCGCGCACGGAATTGCCTTTTGCCAGCTCAGCGCAGATCGCAGCAGAGAAGGTGCAGCCTGCTCCGTGCGTGAATGTAGTGTCAAAGCGCTCGGATTCGAGCACTTCGATGTTTTGCCCGTCGTAGAAAACGTCGACAGCATTGCCGCTTTGCAGCTTGGTGCCGCCTTTTACCACGACGTAAGAAGTGCCGAAGTCATGAATGCGTTTTGCCGCTTCTTTCATGTCTTCTACGCTTGTCAGCGCGCCCATTTCGCTGAGGATGCCCGCTTCGAACAAGTTTGGCGTGGCAACCGTCGCACGCGGGAGCAGCACTTCACGCAGGCTGATGGCGATTTCCGGATGGAGCGCTTCAGCGCCTTTACAGATCATCACCGGGTCTACGACGACATTTTTCAATTGGTATTGCTCTATTTTGCGGGCAGCGAGGTCAACCAGCTCGGTGGTGCCAAGCATCCCGGTTTTGACTGCATCGACGCCGATTCCGGCGAGCACCGTTTCGATCTGTTTTTCCAGAATAGCCACATCGATCGGGAACACTTCATGGAACCAGTCATTGTGCGGGTCTTGGGCCACGATAACAGTAAGGGCTGTCATTCCGAAGACGCCAAGCTCCTGAAACGTTTTGAGGTCTGCCTGTTGTCCAGCACCGCCGCTGGTATCGGAGCCTGCAATGGTAAGCGCTTTTTTCATTGTCATTTTGATTATCTCCCTCTTGTGCAGCAGCGAAGTGAATGCAGAGCTTTACTGTCATGCACTGTAATGTCTCCCTCTATATTAAGAGGAAAAAAACAGCGGTGTCAATAATATCCCCATAAATAAAAAACCGCTTCCCGGGATGAGAAACGGTTTTCATTATGTAGATCATGTTAGCGGGAGGCAGCGTGATGAAAAGAAAAGCTGATCGGCGTAGACAGGGAGCGGGAGCGTTTGGTCGCGAGCTGTTTGGCCTGTTTGGCTGCTTCGAACATGCTCGGCGCCTTGATGATTTCTACCCATCTGCGAGTTGCGGTTTCAAATAAAAAGCGATAGATTGTCATCGGTCATCGCCCTTTCGTGTTTTCTTCACACTCATATTGTAGTACGTATTTGGCAGCAGTTGGTTACGCGTTTGTTACATGATTTTGAAAAAGCTGTTGCATTTGTGTGAAGGCGAAATAGTTTTTGTCAAGTCCGTTACGTTTTTCGACTTTTTACGTCTTTAGTATGAGAAAAGAACGAATGAGGTGCTGTAAAGATGGCCAACACAACGGGAGAGCTGACAGTAACCGGAGTCAATCACAGCTACGGAACGGGGAAGATCAAGGTTCCGGTGCTGTTTGATATCAACCTGCACGTCAACCGGGGCGAGTTTGTCGCCTTGTGCGGTTCGTCCGGTTCAGGGAAGTCGACGCTGCTGAATTTGCTCGCTGGTTTGACCAAGCCGGAGGAAGGCAGCGTGATGGTGAGCGGCGAGGAAATCTCCAAGTTTAACGAAAATGAATTGTGCCTGTTTCGCCGCAAGCACATGGGCTTCATTTTCCAGTCGTACAACCTTTTGCCTAACTTGACGGCGCTGGAAAACGTGGAGCTGCCGTTGATCTTCGCGGGCGAAAGCGTCAAGAAGCGGCGGGCGAAAGCAAAAGAGATTTTGCATCGGGTCGGACTGGAAGGACGGATCGACCACCGGCCGAACGAGCTTAGCGGTGGGCAGCAGCAGCGCGTCAGTATTGCGCGGGCGCTCGTCAACCAGCCAGGCATCATTTTGGCTGACGAACCGACGGGGAACCTGGACTCGAAGACCGAACAGGAAATTCTCCATCTCATGAGAGAAATGAACAGGGAAAATGGGACTACGTTCATCATCGTTACCCATGAACAGGAAGTAGCAGAGCAGTCCGACCGCGTCATTTATTTGCAGGACGGCCGGGTTGTACAAAAAAGGACAAGGCCAGCGTAGGCGAGGGGTATGAGGTGAACATATTGTGAAGGTAATGGATTCGTTTCGCATCGTCTGGAGAAACTTGTGGCGGATGAAGCTGCGGACCGCCCTGACATCGGTCGGTGTCATGATCGGCACGGCTGCCATCGTCGCGATGATGGCGCTGAGTTTGGGGCTGAAGGAAAACGCAGTGAAAAGCCTGGAAAACTTCGGGAACTTGACAGAGATGGACGTCGAACCGATGTACTACGACCAGGAAAAGGGCGAGATGATCCCGGACGATCAACGCAAGCGGCTGAATATGGAAGCTGTTCAGGAGCTGAAAAAAATACCGGGCATCGCAGCCGTCATGCCTGTCAAGCGGCTGAATGAGCAGGCGAAGCTGAAGGTAGGCAGGCGCGAAGGCTACGTCGAGCTGGTCGGGGTCGACGTGAATGAGTCGGCCGCCTACCGCAAGAACGATGTAGAAAAAGGGACGTATTTGACAGGTTCTCCCCAGGAGGTCGTCGTCGCTTTTGACGTTCCGCGGGCAATGCGCGATGTGGAAAAAGAAAAGCGGGAGGCGCGCAGGCGCAACGCCGACAACGGCAGACAGTCGGGCATGTCCGCCATGCCTCCCGATATGGGCGGCGGCGGAGAGTCGGCAGCCTTCAACATCGTCGACAAAGCGGCAACACTCATTTTGACGCGGGAATACCGCATCGACGACGAACCGAAATTCGAGAAAAAAGAATTGCGGGTGCGCGTCGTCGGCCAGCTTCAAAAATCGGAAAACTTTCGCTACTCCACAGCGGTCTACGTCCCGCTTGGCGTCGTGAAAGAGCTGAACGATTGGGTGAACCGCGGACGCAGCGACGAAGGCAGCGAAGGCTCGTCGCGCCGTACGCGGGAGCAGGCGACAAAAGACACGTTTGAATTTGACCAGATGACCGTCAAGGTAGAATCGCGGGAGCAGGTAGAGAGCGTCGTCAAGGCGTTGAAGGAAAAAGGCTATGAAGTGTGGTCGCCAGCGCGCGAACTGGAGACGATCAACCAGTTTTTCTTCGTGATCCAGATGGTGCTGGGCGGCATTGCAGCGATCTCCTTGCTCGTTGCCACAATCGGAATCGTCAATACGATGATTATGTCCATTTTGGAGCGAACAAAAGAAATTGGCATTATGAAAGTAATCGGAGCAACCGTATTTAACATTCGCTGGCTGTTTTTGATGGAGTCAGGCTTCATTGGACTGATCGGCGGCCTGGCCGGGCTTGGCATGGCCTGGGGCGCGGTAGAGCTAGTGAACTACTTCGGCGCATCCGGCGGCATTATGGACAGTTTGAACATGGGGTATGGCGGCGGACCGGAAGGCGAACAGAGCAAATTGGCAGTGATTCCGGTCTGGCTGGCGCTGTTTGCCATCGGCTTCTCCTTTATCATCGGGCTGCTCGCGGGCATTTTCCCGGCGATTCGGGCTTCCCGTCTAAGTGCACTTCAAGCGATTCGATCAGAATAAGAAATGTGGGGAACGAAAGATGAACAAGAAAAAATGGATCATACTAGCAGCGATTGTGGTCGTTTTGGGAGGGGGCGGCTACGGTGGCTATGCGTACTACCAGTCGAAAAACACGGCTGCAGAGGAACCGCCTGCCGAACCGCCTTCCTTCCCGACGGCTACAGTAGATGTGGGGGAAGTAAAGAAGACGATTTTCTCTTCCGGTACCATCGAAGCAAAGGCGCGCGAGGAAGTCAGACCGGAGATCAGCGGCAAGGTGCAGAAGCTGTTTGTCAAGGAAGGACAAGCCGTGAAAAAAGGCGACGTGTTGTTTACGGTAGACAGCGTGGACGCCCAACTGGAATTGCAAAAGCAGGAGCTGGCGATCATCCGTGCGCAAAAAGAGCTGAACGAGCTGAAGAACAAAAAAGACAAGATTGTGGCCGACAAAACGGGGAAAGTCAAGGAAGTGCTCGTGAAGGAAGGCGAAACAGTTACCCCCGACACCGTCGTGGCGAAGCTGACCAATACCGACTATTTGAAAATTACAGGGAAGTTCACCGCATACGAAGCCGAGCATTTCCGCGTAGGGCAGCAGGTGAAAGTGTTTATCAGCTCGTCGCTTTACTACGTGGACGGAGTCGTGACGAAGGTAGACCATATCGGTCAAAAGGAAAAAGGAGTCGGCGGCGTGCACGATGTCGACGTCTTGGTCAAAAAACCGGGTGCCCTCTACGTGGGCGATCTGGGCGAGGTGCAGTACACCGATCCAAAAGGCTTGCTGTTCGCCAGCCAAAAAGCGACGCCGTTTGAATTGCCGGATGAGATGGAGATCGTGGCAGGGACGCACGGCAAGATTGGCAAAGTAGAAGTGGAGAAAGACGACGAGATCAAGGCAGGGCAGCTTTTGTTCAAAATGGACCTGACCGAATCCGAGCTGGAAATGAAGGACAAGGAGCTTTCCTTGAAAGAAGCGCTTTTGAATATGGAACAGAAAAAGCGGGAAATCGCCAAAAAGCAAGTGGAAGCGCCAATCAGCGGGGTCATTACGAAGCTGAACGTCAAGGAAGGGGAAGCGCCTGGCTCCGAGCCGGTTGCGGTCATCATGGACACGAGCTCTGTCTACTTCGTCGCGGCTGTGGACGAGATGGACATTCCAGCGATCAAGCTTGGGCAAAGCGTCGATGTGTACTTGACGGCATTCGGCAACAAGCCGTTCAAAGGCAAAGTCACCGAGCTGCCGAAAGAGGGGACAAAAGAGGACAAGTCGGTTCGCTTCGCAGTCAAGGTCGAACTGAGCGACACGGCTGATATGAAGCACGGCATGACAGGGGATTGCGATATTTACGTGGAGCAAAAGGAAAACGTGAAACGACTGCCTTTGAACGCAGTGGAAGTGTTGGAAGCAGGGCTTGGCACGGTGATGGTAAAAGACCCGGCCAGTGGCGAGCCGACGCCAAAAGAAATTGAGATTGGCGTGGAAGGAACCGACTTTATTGAAGTGGTAAAAGGATTGAATGAGGGAGACGAAGTTTTGCTGACGAATCCGGAAGGCATGTAAACTTTGCAGCGTAGACTCCCAGCCAGATAAAGCCAACAGCCCTGCGTATCCGTCCCGGGACGAAGCGTGAGGGCTGTTGGCTTTTTACGCGTGCTTTTCGGACAAGGCAAGCGTTTGGACGAGTTGCGATGTCAAGCTGTGCAACGGATGGGCGACAAACCTGCCTGTCTCGCGGGCAAACCGCTCGGCTGCCGGAGCCATGGAAAGTTGGGCTACGGACAGCGGAACGCCGTGCAGCGTCTGATCGAGGTCGTGCAACGCTGCTGTGAGTTTGGCCAAATAGGATTCCTGTCTGTTTTCCATGAGCAGGGTAAAAGCGTCCTCGACTACGAGCAACTCGATTGCCGGAACGGCTCCTGCGGTCTGCGCCTGCTTCCGTATCCGGCTCATCGTCGGTTCGACGGTCGCGGGATTGCTGAATACGAGCAAGTGCCTTTCGGTCGTGCGGGACAACTCCTGGATGAAGGGGCCGTCGATCGTGAAGACAGGCGCGGCACATGCCGCTTCAGCTTCGGCTGTGAGATAGGAGGCGTACTGGGTGCAAGTGATGACGATGGCGTCAACGGAACCGTCGTCCATCCCTTTCAACTGCTGGCGAAGCCTGGCGTAAGCCTGTTCTGTAGCCGAGGCGGCAGGGCCGTCGCCTGGCAAAAGCAGATCGGCATCGACGAAGTGAACCAGCTCGACATCGTACATAGCGAAGGCAGCGGACAAGAGCGCGATATTGCTCGGATGGGCGTGCAGGCAAGCTATTTTCTTCACGGGCGCTCTCCGGCGTTTGGTGATGCGTTCGTAGCTTCCTTGTAGGCGATGATGCGGATGCGCTTGTAGTCCACGACCCAGTTGCCGTCTTGGAACAGCGTCGGACGGACCAGCTCTGTCACTTCCTCGCAGACGGCTTCGATCTCCTGCGCGGACAGCCCGGTGAAAAAGGGGCTGCAAAAGGAATCGAGCCAATGTCGAAGCCCCCGATCCCCGTCAGGCAGCGTCGTCGGCCTGTCGAAATGCGAAGCGAGCGTCACGCGAAAGCCTTGCTCCTCAAG
This sequence comes from Brevibacillus sp. FW306-2-1A-C05A, assembly GCF_058781555.1. Lineage (NCBI taxonomy): Bacteria > Bacillati > Bacillota > Bacilli > Caryophanales > Paenibacillaceae > Brevibacillus > Brevibacillus sp. FW306-2-1A-C05A. The sequence goes on along the minus strand of NZ_JBYSWV010000001.1, from coordinate 506,337 downwards.
CAGCGTCGTGTACTCGCCGACAGCGGGAAAATACCACGGAGAGCGTTCGTCTGCCGAAAGATTCCGACGGCTCAAGGCGATGCGCAGCGCCTGGACGACGTGCTCACAATTGCCTTTTCCGCCGAACTCGGCAACGAACCGTCCGCCGGGTGCGAGCGCATGCCAGACAGTGCGAATCACCTCGCGCGGCTTTTTCATCCAGTGCAGCGCAGCGTTGGAAAAGACAGCGTCATACGTTTCCGCGGATTGGTAAGCGTGGGCGTCCGCGACGAAAAAGGCGACTTGCGGGTATTTTTGTCTGGCTGCTGCAATCATGCTGGCCGAAAAGTCAATGCCCGTTACGTTTGCGCCTGCTTGCGCCAACTGTGCGCTCAAATCCCCTGTTCCGCAGCCCAGATCGAGAATGCGCTCTCCCGGCAGCGGCGACAGCCACTCTACAACTCCTTTGCCATAAGCAGAAACAAAATTCATCTTGTCGTCGTACAGCTTCGCGTTCCATTGATTCGTAGTACTCACCTGGCTCACCCCTTTGTTCTTGTTTTACCAGCTTGCGTGGTATAAATCAATCCTATAAAAGTTATGAACTAAATAGGAATTACCTATATCGAATCCCGACGAAATATTTTCAAGCTACACAGGAGATTGCGCTCTTTTTGTCGAAGAAAGACGAGTGGCAACACGAGCAATGAAGAAAGGTAGAGGACATTTCGTGAAAAAATGGGTTGTAAAAGCACTTCTTGTGTGTCTGGCAACCGGCACTTTCTTGTCGGGCGTATCGGCTCCGCCAGCCATGGGAGCAGGGGCTACAGCATCGATGAAAAAAAACAGCCAAGTATCCAAGCCCGTTTCGCAGCCTGTTCACAATATGATTATCTTCAACGACTATCAGGTAGCAGGCCAGGACTCCGGCGGATGGAACTGGGTGAAAAACGACGAGTTTATCCTCCCGCCTGAAACCGCTCTTGATATCGATCTTGTGCAAACGACATATGGGAGCGGCACGAATCTCAATCGAAGCGAAGTGTTGCTCGATGGAGTGGAGCTGCCGGAATACCAGGTCGAGCAGCAGTCCTCGCAAAGCACGTTCCGCTGGCAGGTGCCCCGCTTCTCGATTCCTGCCGCCAAATTGTCTCCCGGACCGCACATCCTCACGTTCGTTGTAACCGATGCCAAGGGGCAAAAAAGCACCGTGCACGTGCGCTTTCAAGTAGAGGCGCAAAACTACCCGAGCATCTTCGAAGGGGAGAAGCCGACAGGTGCAGCGATTCCATCGGGTAGCCAAACCGCGATTTTTGGCATGATGGGCTCGACCAGCTTTGCCAGTACGGTTCCGGGAACGTGGAAGCTGATTAACAAAACGACAAATGCGGAGCTCCGATCCGTGCCGGCCAAAATCTTCGCGACAGGCACGCTGCCGACTGGCAATTACGATCTGGTGTTTACGCCTGATGACAGCAGCCTGAGCGCCTGGATGACGCACATTCGGATCGGAATGGCAGAGCTGTACATGGGAACGGATGCGAGCGGCCAAAAGCTCGCCCAAGGACAGCAAGTGACTGCTCCGGCGGCGCCAGGCGTCGTGCAACTGTATTCGCCGGTTGCCGGTCGCTGGTCGGTGAACGGAACAGGCCAAACTTTGACCGACTCCCAGCACTTCGAGGTCGTGATTCCGGAAATGATGGCGGGAATGACCATGTCCGTCACCTTTGAGCCGAATCAGGCCGCCAACACCGACGATCTGTGGGGAGGCTCGACAACGGAAGTGAAAATTCAGGTGCCCGGTGCGCCGAACTCCTGCGATTCTGCCAGCGCTACAGCGACGATGGATGTGCTGATGCAGCAAAATGCGCAGTCTTCGTTGATGGTAGAGCGGGAAAACTTGTACTCGTCCGATGTCACCGTGAAGCTCTACCAAAATCCGGTGCACGTCATCTGGCTGGCGACGGCTGCCGAGCACGTGGAGCAGGGCAGTGAAGCTTCGGATGACGAGGGGCCGGGCTTTTGGGCAGTCGATAACGTCGTCGTGGATGAATCCAAGCTGAACTGGGACCATACCGCTTTGCTGCTGTCCAGCTTTAAGCCGGGCCGCTACAAGGTCAACTATTACAGCAAGCGCGAACCGCGTCAGTCGTGGTGCGGCTACATTCAGGTCGTAGAGGACACCCGTCCGATCCCGTCCGCCCCTGTTTGCGCCAAAAATGAAGCAGGACTGGCACCCTCACCAGGGCCGATTCTTTTGAAAAACAGTCGCGGCAACGAATATCGCGATGGGCAAACCGTCAGAGTCAGCTCGGCGGCGGAACTGGACAGCTTGAGCGAGCTTCGGCTGACGTCTACGTATGCGAAGCGGATCGGGAACAAAAAGCTGAAAGACGGAAGCGGCAAGGACATGATCACCTACTACATGCCGAATCTCGTCTGGACGTACGGCGAAACGCCAATCGGCACCCGCCAGGAGTACATCGGAGCAACCATTTCCTCGGCAAACGCGATTCAGGTGTTCTATGAAGGAAAAGAGATTGCAAGCCTGAAGCCGAACACGGACGAGGAATACGTGGACGAGGGCGATGAATCGCTCGATTTGAAAGCGATCATCGCAGACAACGAGAACAAGCCTGGCGTCTACACAGTTAAAGTAACGAACACATTCCGCAATAAAACTTGCTCGGTCGTGCAAAAATACAAGAAATACGACAAAGAGCTGGGTGAATCGGAACGAAATCAAACGATGACCTTAACCGTAGAGGTCAAATAAACAGATGACCCCCTTGCATGTGGCAAGGGGGTTTTTGCAAAGGTGGGGGGCAAGCAAGATGACGGATGAACAGATTGCGATTCTGCAAGCGTTCGGCTTTTGCGTCGAAAACGGACAAGTGAAACATTTGAAGCTGGGAATCGTAACAGACAGTGAGGAATTTGCGCGTTTTTCCCAGGCAGAGGAGCTGCGGGCGCATATCAAATCGCTGCTTCGCAACCAATGCCAATGGAAGCGCGGCAAAGAAACATAGAAGCAATGATCCGGGAGGGATTGCGGCAGATGGAGTCGAGACAGGTTTTGCAGCAGGCATTGGAAGAGGTGGAGGCATGGGAGCGCGACCAGAACGATTTGTGGTTCTGGGAAAAGCTCGGCAGGCTTCCGTTCGTTTTTCTCGATAAAATGACGCCGAATTTCGTCCGGGAAAAGCTGGGGACAGCCGTGGACGAGATGGCCGCGTTTCTGGAAACAGGGGGAACGTATCTCGTTCAGGATACGGCGATTTACAGCAAGTTCGCTCCCCGCTTGGAAAGGGATGGCGCGGGCATTCCGCAGACCGCAGAAGTCGCAGGGGCACCGCTCGTCCTCATGGATGAGATTGCCCGCGAGCTGAAAGAATCGCGCGCGACCTTTGCCACGGTACAGGGCGCAACGACAGGCATCGGCGGCATTTTTACGCTGGCGCTTGATATTCCGTTGCTGCTCGGCACGTCGCTGAAAGTGCTGCAAGAAATGGCGCTATGCTACGGCTATCGCCCGGAGGACAAGCGGGAGCGGCTGTTCGTGGTCAAATGCCTGCAGTTCGCTTCTTCCGATATCGTCGGCAAAAAGGCGATACTGGCTGAGCTGTCGCGCTTTGACGAGCCTGCTGCGCAAAAAGACGTCATGGCACAATTGCAGGGCTGGCGGGAAGTCGTGGTGACGTACACGGAAAATTTTGGCTGGAAAAAGCTGTTTCAGATGGTGCCGATTGCAGGCATCCTGTTCGGGGCGTACTTGAATCGCTCAACCGTCCAGGATGTCGCCGAAGCGGGGCGAATGCTGTACCGCAAGCGGCGAATCCTGGAGCGATTGCGCGTGGAGCAAAACAAAGAGGAATGATTAGCTCCAGTCCTCTGCCGTGATCGCAAATAGGAGGTGATCTTCCCACACGCCGTTGATTTGCAAATAGCGCAAGGACAACCCTTCGTGGCGAAAGCCGTTTTTCTCCAACACGCGGATGGAGGGAGTATTGCGGGGCATGACAGCGGCCTGTACCCGGTGCAGCCCGGCTTCCTGGAAGGCGTACGCGAGCGCAAGCCGTACGGCCGCAGTGGTGTAGCCTTTGCCGTTGCAGGCTTCATCCATGAAGTAGCCGATGGTCGCGTTTTGCCAGGCGCCGCGCACGACGTTTGACAGAGCGACGCGGCCGATCATTTCGTCCGTGTCGCGCAAAAACACGCCAAAGGCGAAGGCGGTCCCTGCTGCAAAGTCTTGCTCCGCTTGCGCAATTTGCGCCTCCTGACCGCTCAGCGTCAGGAAGGCGGCGGAGCGGAGCGGCTCGAACGGTTGCAGGAAGGCATGATTACGCAGCCGAAGCTTCAGAAGCTCGGCTGCGTCATTTGCTTGCAGTGGTCGCAAGTAGACCGTATGCGTATGTAACGTCATGATATCAATCCTCCTTCTTGAGAAAAGATGGATCGACATTTTATCATGACAGCGCTTGCTTGAAAAGGATTTTTTTGGACAACTTCTTTTCCGGCGCTAGTCTTAGCCGAGCAGCTCGGAGAAGGAAACGCCAAACTGTTTGCAAATCTCTACTTCTTTTGCGTTAGGAGACAGCTCGATTTTCAGACCTTCGAGTGGAGTTTCCGCTCCGCGCTCGCTCGCTTTTTTCAGCAAAATATCTACAGCAGCGCCCACATGCTCGTAAGCGGAGTCGCAGGAACCGAAAGCCGCGACTTTTTTGCCGCTCAAATCAATATCGTCCATCTCTTCGTAAAAGTCCAGGCACTCGTCTGGCAGATCGCCGTCGCCCCATGTATAGGCACCGAGCAAAATGGCATCGTAGTCTTCCAGTTCCTTGGCAGTGGCATCCATGACTTCTTTTATCTCCAGGTCTTTTCCGGTGGAACGAATCCCTTCGGCAATTGCTTCAGCAACTTCCTGCGTGTTTCCTGTCATGCTTGCGTACACCATCAAAATGCGGCTCATAAGAAGTAAACCCTCCAAATAAGATAATGAAAATCATTCTCACACAAATAAAATAATGAAAATGATTCTCGTTGTCAACAGTTATTTTTCTTTCCATAAAGCTGTTGCCACAAGTGATTGATTTTGGTAGAGTAAAATGAAATTATAATATTGGAAGTCTAAATAGAGGTGCGCCGAAGATGAGTACATCTTTTCGTAATCTGCCAGGGGGCGGGAAGAGAGGGAAAGGCTAAAGCGCCGAAGCTGTTGCTGTTCCCCTCGGATAGCAGCGGCTGGGGTGATTCGTGAACAATGAGCATCCTGTCACAAAAGGCAATCGCCTGTTTGTGGAGCGCTATTTACGATTTGCTTGGGCAGTATGGAAAGCAATGAGATAGCGAATGCACTCATTGCTTTTTTTAGTCAGGGGAGCGGTTCGCTCTCGTTGACAGGCACGCTTTTTATTAAAAGGAGGATGTACCAGTGAACATGATGGATGCCAATGAAATTATCGCGTTTATTCAAAAAAGCGAGAAGAAAACACCAGTGAAACTATACGTGAAAGGCAATCTGGAGGGCATTGACTTCGGTGCCAGCTCCAAGACGTTCATTACAGGCACGACTGGCGTTGTGTTTGGCGAATGGAAAGAAATCGAGCCGGTTCTGGCTGCGAACGCGGACAAAATCGAAGACTACGTAGTAGAAAGCGACCGCCGCAATTCGGCGATTCCGTTGCTCGACACAAAAGGAATCCAGGCGCGCATCGAGCCAGGCGCGATTATCCGCGACCAGGTGACGATCGGCAACAACGCAGTCATCATGATGGGCGCTACGATCAACATCGGTGCTGTGATTGGCGAAGGCACGATGATCGACATGAACGTCGTCGTCGGCGGCCGCGGAACGATCGGGAAAAACTGCCATATCGGCGCTGGTTCTGTCATCGCAGGCGTCATCGAGCCGCCTTCCGCGCAGCCAGTCGTAGTGGAAGATGACGTCGTAATCGGTGCCAACGCCGTGGTTCTGGAAGGCGTGCGCGTAGGAAAAGGCGCGGTTGTGGCAGCGGGCGCGGTCGTCATTGAAGACGTGCCGCCATACGTTGTGGTGGCTGGTACACCAGCGCGCGTGATTAAACAGATCGACGACAAAACTCGCTCCAAGACGGAGATCAAGCAGGAGCTACGTCAACTGTAGGGGAGAGAGCTCACATGGACTGGCGTACGCTTGATGAACAATACATCGTCTCTTCCTACAAACGCTTGCCGATCGCGATCGAAAAAGGGGAAGGCAACTACCTGTACGACACAGCGGGCAAAAAGTATTTGGATTTGTTTACGGGGCTGGCCGTCAATGTGCTCGGCCACTCCCATCCGCGGATCGTCCAGGCGCTGCGCGAACAGGGCGAGCGCTTCCTGCACATTTCCAACGTATTTTTGAACCAGCCGGCAATCCGGTTGGCCCAGCGGCTGGTGGAGCAGACGATCCCGGGAAAAGTGTTTTTCACAAATTCCGGTGCGGAAGCGACCGAAGCCGCGATCAAAATGATCCACAAATGGACGAAGGCAGAAGGGGCCGGGCGCGAAGGGATTGTCGTGCTCCGCAACAGCTTTCACGGCAGAACATTGGGCGCGGTGCGGCTGACCAGACAGGCCCATGTGTATCAGGATTTTCCGCAGCCGGACTTTCCGGTGTACGAGCTAGACCCTGAGGATGCGGACGGCTTGCGGGCGATTTGCCGCGACGCGAAGCCGGCCGCTGTCCTGATGGAGCCTGTGCTCGGCTCTGGAGGGGTCGTGCCGCTGTCGGAGCCGTTTTTGCGCGAAGTGGCGGCGATTTGCCAGGAGGAAGGCATGCTGTTTGCCATGGACGAAATCCAGACAGGCATGGGACGCACTGGTAAGCTGTTTGCCTACCAGCACGCAGGCGTGACGCCGGATTTGATCTTGTTTGCCAAAGGCGTAGGCGGAGGGCTTCCGCTCGGTGGCGTGATTGCCGGAACGAAGCTGATGAACCAGTTCAAGCCGGGCGACCACGGGACGACCTTTGCGCCGTCGCCGCTTTCGGCGGCTCTCGGCAACGTGGTGCTGGATGAGCTGCTCGATCCTGCTTTTGCGGCAAGCGTGGACGAAGTGATCGCGTACTTGTGGGCGGGCCTCGAATCGCTGCGCGCGCGTCTCCCGGAACAGTTGCAGGCGCTCCGCGGCAAAGGCATGATGGTCGGCATCCCGCTCAGCGCCGCACCGGAAGAGGTCAGCCGTTTGCAGCAGGCATTGCTTGATCGCGGCATTCTCGTGGACGTGACGCAAAAAACAATCGTGCGTCTGCTGCCGCCGCTCACCTTGACCAAAGAAGACGTCGACCTTTTCCTGGACAGCTTTGCAGCGGAACTCGCTGTGCGGCACGGGGCCAAAGGGGAGGCGTAAACGATGGCGACATCGCTGTTTACCCAGATTCGGCGCGACCTGCACCAAATTCCGGAGCCGGGCTTTGCCGAGGTGAAGACGCAAAAGTATTTGCTCGATTACTTGGAGCGTCTCCCGCAGGAGCGCATGCAGATCAAGACGTGGCGCACCGGGATTTTGGTCCGGATCGCGGGGACGAATCCAAAGCGCACGATCGCCTGGCGCACGGACATGGACGGCTTGCCGATTGCAGAAGAGACGTCGTATCCGTTTCGCTCGCTGCACGAAGGCTACATGCACGCGTGCGGACACGACATGCACATGGCTATCGCGCTCGGGCTTGTGACGCATTTTGTGGAGCAGCCGATTGCAGATGACCTGCTGTTCCTGTTTCAGCCCGCAGAAGAGGGGCCAGGCGGCGCTCAGCCGATGATGGAGAGCGAGGAGTTTGCTTCCTGGCGGCCGGATTGCATTTTTGCGCTGCACATCGCGCCGGAGTATCCCGTCGGCTATATTGCCACCAAGCCGGGCATTTTGTTTGCCAACACGTCCGAGCTGTACATTGATTTGGTCGGAAAAGGCGGGCACGCAGCTTTTCCGCACAAAGCAAACGACATGGTGGTCGCAGGCAGCCATCTCATCACACAGCTCCAGACGATTGTGGCACGTAACGTCGACCCGCTCGATTCCGCTGTCGTGACCATCGGCAAGCTTGAGGGCGGCTCCAAGCAAAACATCATTGCGGAAAAGGCGCGGCTGGAAGGGACGATTCGCACGTTCTCGACCGAGTCCATGGCGCTTGTCAAAGCGCGGATTGAAGCGCTCGTCAAAGGCATCGAGGCGGGCTTCGACTGTACGGCGTCCATCGACTACGGAGTAGGGTATTGCCAAGTGTACAACGAGGAAAAGCTGACGACGGCCTTTATGGACTGGGTGCGCGAGCAGGGCGAAGACGTGACGCTGATTGCCTGCAAGGAAGCGATGACCGGAGAAGATTTTGGCTACTTCCTGCAGGAGATTCCGGGCTTTTTGTTCTGGCTGGGCGTCCATACTCCGTACGGGCTGCACCATTCCAAAATCGAGCCGAGCGAGGACGCGATCGAAGTCGCGATCCGCTTGGTCTCCCGATATTTTACGTGGCTGTCGGAACAAAATTAGCGCGAGACAGGCAGCAAAAAAAGAGCGGCGAAGCTGGCCGCTCTTTTTTGTATGCGAAAAAAGGGTTGGTGAGAGAATGGGGATGTCTTTTGTCAAGAGTCCTGCGTATTTTCTTTTCGAGATTGTGTATAAGTCTTTCTTCCTGGATGTCCCGCGCCTGTGGATTCTGTGGATACTGTTGAAAAAACTTGTCTTCGGACCACAACTATTTGCTGTCTTCCACGTATAAAATAGGGAGAAGCAATTCCGGAAAATCAAGCGCTGCCGCGCACACATACAGGAGGATTATGACATGAAAAAAGCATGGTTATCGGCCTTGTTGGCGCTGACTGTAGCGGGAGTTGGGAGTACCGCCGCTTTGGGAGAAGGTGCGTTGCGCGTTTTTTTAGGCACGGAAACGATTTCAAGCGATATGCCTGCTTCCAAGGCCGATTCGGTTGAGGCCTTGGTCAACAAGCTTGGCGGGTTTGTTGATTACGATTCGCGCACGGGCAAGCTGCAGGTAGTCAAGCCTAACGTAAACATCATCGTCATTGAAGGAATTCAGCAGACGCGCAATAAAAATATCGTCTTCAGCAACCCGGTCAAAGGCTACAGCGACAAAAACGTACCGCGCACTTTCAACGTATTCGTCGAGGTAGACGAAGCGCCTGTCGCCAAAGACTTGCGGATGCAGCTCGTCCTGATTGGACCGGACGGCAAGGAAGTGAGCAAAGGCAAAGAGTGGAAGTACTCCACGCAAAATGCGAACAGCTTCTACTTCTCCGAGCCGTTTGTATCGACAAAGCTGGAGGCGTATGGAAATTACAAGGTCCAGGTGCAGATGAAGTCCGAGAAGTTTAATTCCTACGTAGTCGTAGGCGAAAACACGTTTACGGTAGGACGATAAATTAAATGCTCCTGATACGTTCCCACTTGGCTAGGTCACATGGTATAATAGACTGAAAAAACCAATATACATGTTGAAAGCAAGTACATGAAAGAAAGGAACGATGGGAGCAAATGGAGACAAATCCCCCGCGATCGTCCACGGATGTAGAAGGCCCGAGTATCCACATCGCCTGGAAAGATGAGCATTCGATTCAGGCGGAGTGGAGTATGACGAAGGAGTTCGAGCAGGAAGTGGAGAAGAAATTTGCGATACCTTTTGCCGAGCTGCCGTTTGTCCTGCGCCTTTTTGACGTGACTGACCGCAAAGAGATCCGCAATGATGGCACAGACCTTTACACTGATTTTGATATCAACCATCGTTCTTCCGAATGGATTTTGTACGGAGTGACGCAAGGATTGGAATATTGCGTAGACCTGGGCATTCGGATGGTGGACGGAAGGTTCTATTCGCTGTCAAGATCTCAAATGATTTGAATCATCGTGCTCATTTGATCTGGCTTCCGGGCGAAAGCTCGCGCGAAGCTCTCTATGATGCAGTACCTGTTTTTTTCATAAGGAAAGAGCCCCGCTTAGCCCAGGTTCGCCTGTGCTGGAACGGGGCTTTTGTTTTCGCATACGATAACGTTATGGTGCTTCGCGCTGTTTGTCGAGCAGGCGCAGGGCGACAGCGAGGACGGCCCATACAGGCATCGGTTCGTCCAGCTTGCTGAGCCACTCTGGCGAGGTGATAAGCCCCTCGCGAAGCGCGCGTTTGCCCAGATCAAGCTTCCAGGGCGGATACGGTGACGGCTCCTCTGGCGCGAACTGATCGTAGGCCGTCAGGTTGTACGTCTGGATCAGGCGGATCAGCTTGTCGGCGTATTGCGTGTCTGTGGCATAGCCGGCTTTTGACAGAGCCTGGGCAGCCTCCTGCGGTGTGGATGCCGTCAGCACGTTTTTGTAGGTAGGCTTGAGCAGAAACTGGGCGTGATCGTCAATCGACTGCTGATAGCTGTAGTACGCTTTGAACGTAGACTGGCGGGACACGGTCTGCCCATTCTCCACCTCCTTGCTTGTGATGGTGACGGAACCGGCCGGGCCTGTGCCTTTGATCCCGAACAAATTGTACGAGGAGCGGCCTGTAACTGGGTCTTGCGGGACTTTTTGCCCCCATCCCGATTCCAGGATGGCTTGCGCAATGGTGATCGAAGGGAAGATATGGTAATTGAGAAAAGTTTGCCTGGCGGAGCCTGCCACCAGCTCGATGAATGCTTTCGGTTCCATGCGGGCACCTCTCTTCATGGTGAGCATGCTGGTTTTTGCCGCTTTTTTGTGTCGCCCCCGATTCGGGACACAAAAAGGGCCATCCGTACCATTCTTATGCCGGAGCCAGCGAAAAAGCCCACTTGCGGAAGAAAGCCGAACGCGGAGGCAGCCAGTAAGCGACAGCGCGCATTTTGCCAAGCGGCCACAAAAAAACAGCCGACAACATCGGCTGCTTGCGTTCTTATGGTTTGCGCGGCTGAAAGTACTGGATGCGCTTGTTGAACAGATGGAGCTCCGCCTTGTAATCGCGGGCCAAGTAACGACAGTATTCGTTTGCTTTGTTCTTGTCGCCGTGCGTCGCTGATTCGGGCAGGGCAATCTGGATGTAGTGCTTCTCGGTGCCGTTTTCCTCTTTGCTGCCGACCCCTACGACGATGGACTTGTACATGCTTGGGTCTTTTCCTTTCAGGAGGAACCACGAGTCCTTGCCTTCCGGACGTTCTTCTATGGTATATGGAAAAGCGGCCTCTGCGTAGGACCAGCCGAGCTGCTCCCCTGTTTTCGAGGTCATGTCCATATATCGCGTAAACTTGGCTTTTACGTCGTCAATACTTGCGGATTGGGCAGTTGAGCCATTAACGAAATAGATGTAGGCCGATTGAAGTTTCACGATTGCACCCTCCTAGTACCGGGAATATCTGCGTTTAGTGTAGCATTGCTTCCACACTTTGGCAATGAGACAGTTGGGAAAGGAAAACAATTGCGCGTCTTTTCTGAAAAGTGTAAAATATAAATACTATTTATATAGTCGATAAGTGAACGATAAAGGATCATGGAGGAGTAAACCCATGCAGGAGGCCTCGATTAGACACGTATTTGAAGCATTGAACACGATGCGCGCCATTGACGTAGTGAACAAGGAAGACTGGGAGCGAGCAGCGAAGGAAGCCGAACTGGATTCCTCCGTGCAATTAAACATTCTCTGGATCATTTACTGTTATGAGGGGGTGCGCGTCACGCAAATTGCCGACTGGACTTTCTGGCACCCGTCGTCGATCGTCATCCACATCAAAAAGTTGATGGAGAAAGGAATGGTGACGATTGAAAAGTCTGAGCTGGACGGACGCGTCGTACACGTGTACCCGACCCAGCGAGGCAAGGAAGTTCTGGAGGCAAGCCGAAGAAAAGTGCCATCTATTTTCAGATTGACGTATGCGCTGGAGAAAATGGAGGAACGATACAGTACAGCAGTAGTCGAACTGTTCTTCGAATGCCTCTCCTTTGTGGCTCAATCGCTGCACGGAGCGGAGAAGGTAAGGTGGATTCAGGAGGGCGAGGAGCGGGTCATGAACCCCACTCATTTGATTAGTTAGGCGAAATGGGTGGCAAAAAGCGGATTTTCGCGTATAATGTTAAATACTCCGAATATTTTTGAAAATGTTGTCGGAGTGAAAATCAAGACGAGGAGGGATTGCTGATGGAGCACTACGACCACTTATACGACGTTTCGGAAAACGCCAATGTCCGTTTTCTCGGGTTTATCTCCGAAGGAACGAGACACGACTTCGGCATTGTATTCACGCACAAGTTTTATGGAAAGCCGTTGGTGATCTGTATGCAGACGGGGCAATCTACCCTTCTCAGTTCAGATGATGCGGTAAATCCAGGGTACCTGCAAAGGATTTTCCGACTGGACTCGGAAAGTGAAGCCAAGGCACTCGCTGAATTTTTCCAAGAATACTTGCCTCCCATCCCATTTGAAGAAAATCAGTATTAGCGGGCGAGCAGAAGTTTATCTTCTGCTCGTTTTTTACTGGTTCCCGAAGCTGCCAGACAGCCGGCAGCACGGAGCGCCCTGTTTACGAAGCGGGCTGCGACAGCATAAAATCGGGATAGGGAAGAGGAGGGACGTAGATGAGCGTACATAAATGGTCGGCAAGCGAGCCAAAAGGAGCGGTCGTGCTCGTGCACGGCACGGGAGAGCACCATGGCAGATACGAGCATGTCGCGGCGTTTTTGAATCAACAAGGATGGGACGTCTACGCGGAAGACTTGCCTGGCTGGGGACGCTCCCCGGGGATCAGGGGGCATGTTGATTCGTTTGACGATTATGTGCAGCGGGTGCGGGAGTGGACCGTGGCCGCCCTGGAAGACAGCGCAGGCAAACGGCCCGTTTTTTTGCTGGGCCACAGTCTGGGCGGACTGATCGCTACGCGCTTCGTGCAGCGGGAAAAAGCGGCACACGAGCTGGCGGGACTGGTTTTGACCTCCCCGTGCTTACAGCTAAAGCTGGAGGTGCCCGCCTGGAAGGCGCAGGCAGCGAGACTGCTGGACCGTTTTTGGCCGACGCTTGCGATTGCAAACGGGATTACGCCTGACATGGTTTCACGGGATGAGGCCGTGCAAGCCGCCTACAAAAACGATCCGCTCAATTATCCGAAAGTCAGCGTGCGCTGGTTTTTGGAACTGCACAAAGCGATGCAGGCGGCCTGGGAGGAGCGGGAACGGCTTACGGTGCCTGTGCTGGTGCTGCAGGCGGGCGACGACTCGCTGGTGGATGCAGACGCTGTGGGGCGCTTTACAGAGGGCATCCAGGGGCAGAAGACGTTTCGCCGCTTTCCGGGCTTGCGCCACGAGGTGCTGAACGAGCCGGAACGCGAGGACGTGCTCAGCCACATGGACAGATGGATGAAAGAGATCGCCCAAAACAAAATGTGACATACTAATCGACAAAAGTTGTGTGTAATTACCGTATTGACTCCAAATGGTGTGGCATATTAATATAAAAGCATGTTGAATTGAAGAATATGTGACATCACATTTCATTTGGAATCACAAATGCGGAGGGGACACAGATGGGAACTATCGTATGTCAGACTTGCGGGACCATCATCGAGCATTTTGAAAGCAACTCAGTGAAAACGCTTTATGGAGTATGCCATTGCGAGTGCAGACCGGAGCAAAGACAGGAAAAAGAATAGCGAAAAACCGTGCAGGCCTTTCTACAAAGGCCTGTTTTTTTTGACAACCTTTTCATCTTGGAGGATAATGGAGAAGTGTGAAAATCGTTGCAAAAGGAGGAATTGTTTCATGAAACGTAAGCCCATGCAGGGTTTGCTGGCCGCCGCATTGCTGGTCACCTCCCTGTGGACCGGGACTCCAGCGTTTGCGAACAGTATCGGACAGGAAATCAAAATAGACGTAAGTCAGCCGGAAGTTTCCAAAGACGGCTTTGACATTTCCAAGGAATATGCGATCTGGAAGATTGCGGGGGAACAAAAGCTCACCTTGTACAATTTGAGCAAGCAGGCCGAGACGAAGATCGGCGACAAAAACTCCGACAAGAAAAACCCGCGGGTCGACGGAAAATACGCGGTCTGGATCGACTCTCGCCACGGCGGAGCAGACGTGTATTTGTACGACATTGCCAAAGACGAGGAAATTCGCTTGACCAGCGGAAAAGCCGCTGCAGCCGATCTGGAGATCTCGGGGAAAAAGGTCGTTTGGTCCGATAAAAGCGATGCGGGAACAGACATTTACATGTACGACATCGCGACAGGCGACACAACGCGCGTTTCCACGAGCGGCAAAGCCAGCGATCCGACCGTCAGCGACAGCTACGTAGCGTGGGAAGACTCCCGCGATGGCAACCCGGACATCTACTACTACGACATCGACAAGCAAAAGGAAGAATTGGCAGCAGGGGGCAAGGCACACCAGATTGAGCCGAGCCTTTTCAGTGACAAAATCGCCTACGTAAACGGACAGCAGGTTTACGTGTACACCATCGGCACGGGAAGAAACAAGCAGTTGACGGATACTTCGACCTCCAAGTCGGGCGTACATATTTACAAAGACACGATCGTCTACCTGGACGATGACGATCTGGCATATCGGGACGCGAGCAAATCTTCCGGCAAAGAAATCGCGAGCAGCGTGTTCGAGTCGGTGCGTCCGCGCATTTTTGAAGATTACGTCATGTACGCAAAGAGAGACAACGACAAAAAGCTGCGCCTCCACATTTATGATCTGGACGAAAGAGCTGACATCGGGCTGGGCGCAACTTCCGGGGAGCCGAGCCAACCGGATGGCTCTGACCGTTACGTAGTGTACGTGACAGAGTCGAAAAAGGCAAACTCCGTCGTCCTGTTCGATACGGAAAAAGGGACGAGCAAGGTCATCAGCAAAAGCAGCGCAGACCCGATTCGTCCGGTTGTGAGCGGCAAGTACGTAGTCTGGTACGATCAGCGGGAAGATGCACTCGTCGCGTACGATATTCGCAAAGGCACGGAAAAGCAGATTACGAACGAAGATGACGACCAGCAGCCGAGTGAAAAACTGTATGAGGTCGACGGCAGCAAGCTGTTGTGGGTCAATGTGGATCGCCGCGCCGACCTTATCATCACCGACCTGGCAACGGGCAAGGAAGAAGAAATTGCCAGCCTGAGAACCGAGCCGTTAAGTGTAGATATTTACGGCAATTACGCTGCCTGGGTGGAAGAAACAGGCTCGAAAAAGGCAGACATTTACTTGTACGACATCGAGGAAAGAGACGAGACGGTAATCCGCAAAAACGTGGAAGTACAATCCGCGCAAATCGGAGACGATTTTGTGGTCTGGAGCGAAAATAGCGGAGGCGCGAAAAACGGTTGGGATTTGTACTACTACAGAATCGATCGTCAACGGACAGAACTGCTGATCCGCTACTCTGAACGCGACCAAAAAAATCCGCAAGCTTCCCGCAATATGATTCTTTTTGAAGATAACCGCTTGTCTTCCAAAGAAAAAGATTTTTATTATGAGCTGTACGATGTAGAAGACCGCTCTTACAGCGATGTGGAGTGGGACGACAATGCTGAGATTTCCAGCCCAAGAATCGGCGGCAATCGCATCGTCTGGATCGACGAGCGCGATGGCAAACCTGTCGTCTACACGATGGCATTTGCAAGCCCACGGGATGACGATGCCGTAGAGGAGCCAGGTACAGATCCAAAACCGGACCCTGAGCCGGGCGATTACAGAGAGTACAAATTGGTTGACTTGATGCTCGACGGCACGCTGGCGGAGAAAATGAACAGTACCGATTTTACCAAAATTGTGTTTGTCTTCTTCCAAGGGACAGAGGATGAAATAACAATGCCGCTGATAGAGGCTTTCAACGATAGCAAACGTATGGTTGATTTGTTTAACCAAGCTGGCCTCACCACGATCGACATTCGATTCTATAAGTAAACGAGAACAGGCGATTAGGCACAGTCCTAATCGCCTGTTTTTACTGTTCCCGTCAAATAAGGCTTCGCCAACACCAGCCCAGCCAAAAAGAACAAGACCGCTACGTAGGCAGGAAGCAAATGCACAAAATCGACGTACCCGACCGCGAAGTGAATCCCGATGCCAGCAGCGAAGCCGGGGATGCCCGCGAGAAACAGCGTCCACCATACCCACGCTTCTCCGCGGCGAAAGCCCCAGAGGCTGATGAGCAGCACGGCGAGGCCGTCGGAGACGAGAGCGCCGCCGAAGCCGGCCCGGTCGTGGGCGATCAGCGGAATCAGCCGTTCGTTAAACGCTTGCAGCATCTCGGCGGACACGCAGAGAAAGACCAGATCGGACGGGACGAAGACGCCAGTGATCCCGATCAAGGAAATAATCAGCCCAGCTCCGGTCAAAGCAAAGCCGATGACGACAAACAAAAGCTGTCCCCACAAAGCCATTTTCCACCTGCGGTCGTTGTGCCGCTCGGGAGGGAGCGCAGGCAAGTGTCTTTTCGCTGGTGTGCGCAAAGCAAGCAGAAACATGGGCAGCAGAAGGAGCGCGAGTACGGCATGCATGTAGTCAAAATAGCCGTAGCCAATAAACAGAAAAAAACTGGAAAATCCGACGGCTCCGGAGGCGAGCAGCACAGCGCGCGTCCAGTGAATGTCGTGGCGCAAGCCGTGAAAGGAAAGCTGCGCGTAAATGATTCCGATCGAGATCATCGTTCCCGCCAGGCTGATCCGGTCATGCGACATAAAGGAAAGCAACTGGGGGCTGATCTGTGACAATTGCTCCGCAGACATTTGCAAAAAACGCTCGTCGTACGGGAGGATGACAGTGGATACAGCGACCAGCCAGGCCAATGCTCCGCCGACGATCATCCCGAGCCCGAGCAGAAGCCCCCACACCCAGGCGGGTAACCAGCGGATGGCACGTGCCTGTCTCGCTGCAGGAGCAGGAGGCAGTTGTGCCGCTGCGACTTCCGCTGCTGCTTCCGTGCGCTCGCTCTTAATCGCTGGCTCGACAGCCTGACGCGCAGCGCCGGACTGCAAAATCGCTTCATTGATTCGTTTGGGCAAGCCCGGACCGGCGTACACAAGGCCGCTGTGCAGTTGCACAAAGTCGGCGCCAGCTTCCAAAAAGGCCAAAGCGTCAGCAGGCTCGATGATGCCGCCGGAGCCGATCAGCAGGCAGTCTGGCCAAGTTTGCCTCGTCAGCGCAACCGATCGCAAGGCGGCTTCGCGGGATGGCTTGCCTGTCTGGTACAGGGGCGCTGGCGAGTCGCTTGAATCGTGTGGAGCGCTTTTCACGCCACCCGCAACCATGATCCCATCCAGGCCTGCGTTACGGGCGATTTGCAGCAGCGAAAGCCACTCTTTTTCCGCTATTCCGGGCGGGAGCGCGAACAGGAGCGGGCGCTCGGTCGCCTGCCGCAGACAGGTCAAATGCTCCTGCCACTGGGCAGCGCTCCACGGCTCATGTCTTTGGCTGGCGCGGTAGTCCAGCGAAAAAAACGAGCAGTACGGCTGCAGGCGCAAAATCAGTTGCTCTCTTTCAGCGGTCGCTTCCTTTAGTGCAGCGCCTGGGCGAAATCCCAATCTGGCGCCGAGCGGAATCGCTACAGAGGGGGAGCGGCGCAAGCAGTTTTCGAGAGCGGCGACCCCGGGATTTTCGAACGGGGCGCTGTATGTAACGGAGAGATTCGTCGTCTTGCGCAAAGTCATTCCTGGATCAGACAGCGGCGCAAGCGTAACCGGCCCCAGCTCGATGTAGCCAAAGCCAAAGCGGGATAGCGCTCCAAGCGCTTTTGCTGCGGGATCAAGCCCTGCTCCCAGGCCGACTGGAGTCGGAAAACGCAAACCCCTGACCGTTTTGGACAAAGCGGCAGGCGGCTGCATGTGCCCCATCAGCTCGATAACGGAAGTGCCGCCGGGCAGCTTCGCCAATGTGCCGATGGCAGCGAGCGTGAAGCTGCGTGCGCGCTTTGGCGGCATGAGAAAAAGCAGCGGTTTAAACAACGTCTGGTACGACCAGTCTGGCATTCGCATCATCACCTTCCTGATTTTTCCCATTTCTATCTTAGCTCAAAAGGTTCAGGCAATACATGCCCAAATCATGAAAGAAGCCGTTGCCTTCGAAAAAGAGGCAACGGCTTTGCGCGCAATGAGGGGCTTACCCCGAAATCGCGGTTTGTCTTTTGATGACTTTGATCGTTTTTAACGACTCATCCTCTGGACCTTGGACGGGCAGTCCGACGCGGATGTTTTCCTGGATGTACGCGATGTTCTCTTCGGTGATGACCTCGCCTGGCAGGAAAATCGGAATCCCTGGCGGATACACCATGATGAACTCCGTAGTGACGCGGCCTGCGGCTTCCACGAGCGGGATGGTTTCCGTCTCTGCATAAAAAGCATCGCGCGGCGTCGTGGACAGCACCGGAATGTTCGGCAAGGAAATGGTCGGCTTTTCTTCTGCCTGCACGTGGGCAAACTCCACGGACAGCTCGCGCAGCGCGTTGACGAGCGCGTGAATGGATTCTTCGGTGTCCCCTGCCGTGACAAAACAGAGAATGTTGTACAGGTCGCTCATTTCCACTTCGATGTTGTACTTGTCGCGCAGCCAGTTTTCCACTTCCCAGCCGGTAATGCCCAGATCGCGGACGTGGATCAAAAGCTTGGTCTGGTCCATGGCAAAAGTCGCCGGCTTTCCGAGTATTTCTTTGCCTACGCAGTAAATGCGCGGGATGTCGTTGATGAGGTCGCGGGCCTTGTTCGCCAGCTTCATCGCCTGGTCGGCCAGCATCTTGCCGTTGAGCGCCAGATGTTGGCGGGCCATATCGAGCGAAGCCAGGAAAATGTAAGAGGTCGACGTCGTCGTGAGCATGCTCAGCACCGTTTTGACGCGATCTACATCTACGAGGCCCTCGCGCACGTTCAGGATGGATGTCTGGGTCAGCGAGCCGCCCAGCTTGTGTACGCTCGTCGCTGCCATGTCAGCTCCGGCCTGCATGGCGGAAATCGGCAAGTCCTCATGGAAGTGAATGTGCACGCCATGCGCCTCGTCCACCAGGACCGGAATTTCGTAATTGTGCGCGGTTCGCACGATCTCGCGCAAGTCCCCGGCAATGCCGAAGTAAGTAGGGTTGATGACGAGCAGAGCCGCAGCGTCAGGGTGGGCTTCCAATGCTTTTTGCACGGATTTCACTGTAATCCCGTGGGAGATGCCCAGACGCTCGTCCATCGCCGGATGAATGAAAATCGGTACCGCTCCGGCGAAAATAATCGCCGACATGACAGATTTATGCACGTTTCTCGGCACGATGATTTTGTCGCCAGGGCTGCACGTCGCCATAATCATCGCCATAATCGCGCCGCTTGTTCCTTGGACGGAGAAAAATGTATGGTCAGCGCCGAACGCTTCGGCTGCCAATTCCTGCGCTTCTTTAATCATCGCCTTCGGATGGTGCAAGTCATCCAGTGGCGCAATGTTAATGAGGTCTATCGAGAGAGCATTCTCCCCGATGAACTCGCGAAATGCCGGATGCATGCCCATACCTTTCTTATGGCCCGGAATGTGAAATTGAATCGGGTTCCGGTTGGCGTGCTCCAACAACCCGCTGAACAAAGGAGTTTTCATTTGTCTCACTACGATCGCCTCACTTTACGAATCAAGAATAAAGGGGAAAAACAAACAAATTGAGTATAGCAAAATAGGGGGGGAAAGCAAGCGAATTTTTATTCATATTCGCGTGTGGCAGCAGGAGTTTTCCCCGCTTGCCGAGAAGCTTAACAAAAACGGGGGGATGGAGATGAAAACAAAAGTAACCGAGCTGTTGCAAATCAAATATCCGGTGGTGCAGGGCGGATTGGCCTATCTAGCATACGCAGAACTGGCCGCCGCTGTGTCAAACGCAGGCGGACTCGGACAAGTCACGGCGATGTCGCTTTCGTCGGCAGAAGCGCTGCGCGAAGAAATTCGCAAGGTGCGCGAGCTGACAGACAAGCCGTTTGGCGTCAATTTCGCGATTGGGCAATACAATCGGCCGTATGAAGAAGCATTGGAGGTCGCCATCGAAGAGAAAGTAGCCGCCATCTCTGTGACCGGAGGCAATCCTGAGCCGCTCCTGCGCCGACTCGACGGCCATCCGATCAAAAAGCTGGTGCTGGTCGCGTCCGTGCGGCAAGCGCAAAAAGCGGAGGCGATCGGGGCAGACGCCGTCATGGCTGTCGGCCAGGAAGGCGGAGGCCATCTGGGCCGGGACGACATCGGGACGTTTGTGCTCATTCCGCGCGTTGTGGACTCCGTCCGCATTCCGGTGCTGGCCAGCGGCGGGATTGGCGATGGACGCGGAATCCTCGCTGCGCTCGCGCTCGGCGCGGAAGGCGTGGAGATGGGCACCCGGTTCATCGCGACCAAGGAGTGCGTCCACGCCCACGAAGCGTACAAGGAAGCTTTGCTGAAAGGAACCGAACAAGATACGGCTGTCATCAAAAGAACGCTGGGAGCGCCGGCGAGGGTTGTGCGCACGCCAGGCTCTGACCGCATTTTGCAAATGGAAAAAGAAGGCGCCGGCTATGAAGAGTTGAAAAGCTTCATCAGCGGCGAAAATAATCGCACCTTCATCTACGAAGGCGACCGTGAGCACGGCTTTGGCTGGGCAGGCCAGGTCATCGGCCTGATTTCGGACATCCCTTCCGTTCAGGAACTGTTCGAGCGGATGTTCCGGGAGGCGGAAAGCGGCGTTCAGCGGCTGAATGCCATTCGCGGCTAAAAGAGAGGCGCTTTCTTTTCCTCTAGGATGCCCCGCACGGTGACGGTATGCCAAAAAACAAAAGAACAGGCAAGCGCTTTTCAAAAGAAAGCGGACCTGTTCTTTTGCATATATCTTTAGCAAATGCCAGGGAGGCGATTAGGAAAGCTTAACGACCGATTGTGTACAGCTTGCTGAGAACGGCAAACGTGTTTTCGAGTTGTCCCAAAAGCGCCTGCGGATCAGCAAGCACCGGATCGTGACGATCAATGGTCAAGCCGCAGAGCAGCTCCGCTTTTTTCACTTGCGCCAGCCTGTCCACCAGCTTTTTCACACCGGCTTTGCCCAGCTCCGCCTGGGAAGTGCTGTCGGGCGCGGTGTGATCGGGCGACCAATGGAAATAATCGGGCACCAGCGTCACGATTTCGTCGAGATGCTCGCTGAATGATTGACTGATCTGGGCCTTGGCCGGAGCTTCGTAGATGACGGCATACCAGACGAACAGATGCGTTTGCCACAGGCCGATTTGAAAATGCGGATGCTTTTTGTACCCGCGTTTGTCATTGGCCCAGGCGACCCACGTATCTGCTGGCGGGTTTACGGTGCGGCGGGCATGCTTGGCTACGTGGTAAAACATCTCATCGCCGGTTGCGGCCGACAAAATGGGCGCAAAATGGTGGCCAAGCGCTTCAAGCTTGGGGCGAATCACGGTCTTGATTGCGTCCATCCGCTGGTCGAGTCCATCAACGGCAAAAACGTCAAAATCTTCTTGGCGAAAGCCGGAAAACGCAGTCATGGAACAAACACCTCATTTATCATGATCGAACGCCACGTATAAAGAAAAGGGCGAACGTCCTTGTCAAGGGAGCTTGGAATCCTCCATATGATATCATACCACGCAGGAAAAAAATACTTGCCGGGATATGAATAGCAAAACCGAAGCGTGAATAATATGATATACCACTCACTCCCTTACAGCCGAAACGAAATCTGAGTATTCTGTCAACGGGAGGAGCCAGGATGAATCTCGGCATGGAGCTGGAGTATGACAATCTGGCGGTTTGGTTTGATCGCAAGACATTGCACGCGATGGTGCAGGCCCTGGTGGAAGCGGGGGTGAGCGTCACGTGGAAGGAATCTCCCGAGCAGTTTCACCTCCTCGTGAACACCACGGACGGCCTTTCCGACTGGACCATGCAGCGATTAAACGGGTCTTACAAGCTGCAAGTGGCAGGCGTTCCTGTACATGACTCGCGGGTGGCGCTGGTATTGTACCACTTCGTGGAACGAGCAAAGGGGCACGCCATCATCAAGGTCAGGTTGGATGACTGCATCTTGATGAAGCACGTCCAGTACGGAGAAGTCGTCAGAATAGTAGAAATAAAAGGAGCTGAGAAAAAAATGATCTACGAAAAATTCTGCAATGTGACGATGGACCAAGTGATTGCCGCTTTGAAACGGCGTGACTCAGAGGAGCGTATTCCGGTTTTGCGTCTGGAGCTCGATTATGAACTGGCGACGTTGTTTGACGCGATAAAGGCAGAAGATCAGGCCCAAATCAAAAAATCTATGGAAGTATTAAAACAGCTTCGTCGAGAAATGCTGCTTTTGGAAGCGTAGGTAGACTGGAGGATAACCATAGGACGATGAGCTTGACACATAGGCATACGGAATGAAAAAGCGACATCTCACAAAATGAGGGTGTCGCTTTTTTTGGTTGCGCAAATTTTCGCATTTCCCGGTTTGCCAAAGTCTTTATTTGAACGGGCGGCGAAGCGGAGGTACAATAGAGAAGGCTTTGACTGCTTATTGCAACGCATGTACCAGAAAGGAAGAAAATGTTTTGGAACCATTCCTATCCCAAATACCCAATGTCGCGATTTTGCTTCTGGCGATCATCGCGCTGACGCTGATTTTGCTCCTCGTCGTCATCCTGCAATCGGTTCGCATCAGCCGCATGCGCAAGTCGATCAACAGGCTGATGACAGGTACCGGAGGAGCCAACCTGGAGGAAGGCTTGCACAGGCTGCTGGATCAGGTAGATGAAGTCAAAAAACTGCAAGGCGATCAGCAGTTTACGCTCAATCGTCTATCACAGCGTATAGCAGCCCAGTGTGGCAGGGTAGCCATCATTCGCTACAACGCCTTCGGGGATGTCGGCAGCGATCTGAGCTTTTCCTTGGCGATTTTAGATGACGCCGAAAACGGTGTGGTGATTACCAGTATTTTCGGGCGGGAAGAGTCGCGCGTGTACGCCAAGCCGATTGAAGCGGGAGCATCCGCCTACCACTTGTCCGAAGAAGAACAGGCTGCCATCAAAAAGGCAATGACGGCAAATTCCGGCCTCTGACTCGCGGCGAATTCTTTTGAAACCGCAAGCATATGAATGAATCAGGGAGATCATTGCGTCTCTCTGCGTCATATTGCGGATATTCGGTATTTTTGCGTAAATTCATCTGCTTTTTCATCAAGACTTTTGAGGGCTTCTGTTGTATAATAAAGGTGTCAAGGATGGCTTTTTTTCGGAAAAACAAAAAGTAGGTGATCCGCCTTCATTACCCAAATCGACTTTCGATTCGCGGGGCAAGGCCAGGTTCTACAGCGTTCCTTCGTTGACACTTAGCGTATCTCCTCTACATTTGGACACAGTTTGGTCGTAACTGGCCCACGGAAACCAAAAGAATTGAGGAGATATTTATGGCACAGCGTTTAGCAACCAACTACGCCAAGGCCTATTTTACGGTGAATGAAGAGGAGTTGAACCAATTCGTCTCGCTCTTCACCAATGAACACATTTCAGTCGATGTCAAAGTATGCGACAACGGCGACCGCGACGTAATCTTGTCTGACCATAACGGCGAAATTCAACTGAGCTTTTGCCGTGTCGGCAATCGCTACTCTTGCGACAGCTCCTATCTCATTCGGGATCGGCAGTTGGCGAATGCGATGAGAAAAGCGATGAAAACGTTTCGGGGCTATGGAATCGTCCACAGAATTTACGAAGGCTTCACGATGGTGTACCACTACGATCAAGGATCGGTGGTCAGCATCCAGGAGCTGTCGGGGGACGAGGAGACGTCCATCTTTGAAGATACCTCTCTGAACATTGCCAACGAGCTGGAAGCGTTGTTCCAGCAAGAGGGCAGCGAAAGGGAGATTGAGTCCTTGCGTCAGGAAACGGACCGCTGGCTGGATTTGCGTAATTGGGCAAAGGGAGCTGCTCCGGAGAAACTTCCAGCAATCGATACGCGTTTAGTGATGTTGTCGCAGCGTCTGTTTGAACTAGAAGTATAAAAAACGTAAGACAAAACGGGTGCCGAGTGGTGCCCGTTTTTTTCATGGACTTTCTCGAAAAAGGGTATTGTCAAAGTAGGCAAATACATGGTATTGTTGTTTTCGTTGGAAACAGGATTAGGAACCAGGATTCACTTCAAAGGGTGGATAACAAGAGGGAAACCGCCCCCGTTAGTGAATGACGCAGGTCCTAGCGATGTTTAACATTACACTTGCTAGGAAGGGGGAACCGAAAGATGGAATACTCGACTTTCGGAAGACACGTTGCTGTTGACACATGGGGAGTTCAGTTTGACTTGTTGAACGACGCAGAATTTTTGAAAAAGGAAATGATTGAAGCTGCTGAGGCATGCGGAGCTACGGTGCTGAGCGTGCAAGCGAAGCAGTTCTCTCCTCAGGGTGCTACCGTGCTGGTTCTTCTCTCGGAAAGCCACCTGTCCATTCATACTTATCCTGAGCGCGGTTTTGCCGCTCTGGATTGCTACACTTGTGGCGAGACAGTCGATCCGCAAGTTGCCATCGACTACTTGGTATCCGTGCTGAAGCCGGAGAAAACCTACGCGAAGAAACTCGTTCGCGGAACAGGTGAACTGCAAGTGGTTGAGCCAGAAATCAAAGTGGCTGAAGTTGTGAGTAAGTAACAAAACGGAAGAGTATTCAAGAGGTGCGGGAGACATGTCCGCACCTCTTTTACGTGAGAGCATGCGCTGTCGATCCATCACCGCAACGGCTGCTGGATCGTCGTGCGCATGTCGTGCAGAAGTCTGGTAAATTCGGTCGAGGTGTTCGTTATTTTTTGTTCTACCGAGGTGCCCTCGTGCAAAACCTGGTTGCTGCGGTTCGTCGCTTCCTCGTAAATTTGCGCGTTGATCGCACGCACGCGGTCAAAGACGGCTTGGTCGGACGAGACTTGCATTTGCAAGGTAGGCGACACAGCCCGACAAGCAGAGTGGACTTGCTGCTCGATCACTTTTGCCTGCGGCTCGCCAAGGTTGTCGCGCACGCGAATGCCGATCATGGCGTCCTGGCCGCTTACGACGACAGTAGCGCGATCGACGCCCGGGACATCATCGGCCGCTTTTGTAAGCTGCTCTGCCAGGTCTTGATTGAAGCCGTTTGAGGTGTACCCTTTGAGGTAGTTCTGGGCGTTGATTCCTTGCGTATAGGCGTTAAAATCGTGTCCGATGCTTGAGCGAGTCATCGGTGTCGCTGGATGCGAACTGCTTTGCGTCTGTGCGCCCGTGTCAGGCCCTGCGTTGGAAGACGCGCACCCGACAAGCGTTGCTGCGATCAAGAACAAACCTGTGAAATAGCTTGGCTCGTTTTTCCTCATGGCAGACCACCTCCTGTCTTTAGTATGTCGATTGTGGCGCATGCTAATCAGGAAGTGTTTCCGAGTAAAAAAATGCCCATTGTGCCGTGTTTCGCGACCTGTTAATATGGAAGGTATGCATAACAGAGGAGGTTCACATGAAGCGTCTTGACATACGCAACATTGCCATTATTGCCCACGTTGACCATGGAAAAACAACGTTGGTCGACAAGCTTTTGATCCAATCGGGCACATTCCGCAGCAACCAGCAGGTAGAGGAGAGAATGATGGACTCCAACGACCTGGAGCGGGAACGCGGGATTACGATCCTGGCGAAAACAACGTCCGTGAAATACAAAGAGTTCACCATCAACATTTTGGATACGCCAGGCCACGCCGACTTCGGTGGCGAGGTAGAGCGGATCATGAGCATGGTGGACGGCGTCCTTTTGATTGTTGACGCATTTGAAGGCTGTATGCCACAAACCCGTTTCGTATTGAAAAAAGCGCTCGAAGCAAAAGTTACCCCGATCGTTGTCGTGAACAAGGTAGACCGCGACAATGCACGTCCTCAAGAAGTCATCAACGAAGTGTACGACCTGTTTATCGATCTCGATGCGACGGAAGATCAACTGGAATTCCCGATCGTCTACGCTTCCGGCCTGCAAGGTATCGCCGGAATGGAGCCGGATAAACTGGAAGGCGACCTTCGTCCACTTTTCGACACCATTGTTGAGCACATGCCCGCACCTGATGCCGATGAAAACGCACCACTCCAAATGCAAGTAACCATGCTGGATTATAACGACTTTTTGGGTCGTATCGGGATTGGCCGCATTTATCGCGGAACCATGAATGTAAATGAAATGGTATCGGTCACCACGCGCAACGGCGAAGTGAAAAAAGCGCGGATTCAAAAGCTGTTCGGCTTCTCCGGCTTGCAGCGCGTGGAACAAAAAACGGCGAGAGCAGGGGACATCGTCGCGATCGCAGGGATTGACGATATCAACGTAGGCGAAACCGTTTGCCACGTCGACCACCCGGATGCGCTGCCTCTGTTGAAAATCGACGAGCCGACATTGCAAATGACGTTTTTGGTGAACAACAGCCCGTTTGCAGGCCGCGAAGGGAAACACGTTACTTCCCGCAAGCTGCGCGATCGCCTGATGGCCGAGCTGGAGACAGATGTATCTCTTCGTGTGGAAGAAACAGATTCTCCAGATGCGTTCATTGTATCTGGACGCGGGGAATTGCATCTGTCCATCCTTGTGGAAAACATGCGCCGCGAAGGCTTCGAGCTGGGCGTGTCCAAGCCGGAAGTCATCGTGCGAATGATCGACGGACAAAAAATGGAGCCGGCTGAGTTTCTCGTGATCGACGTGCCGGAAGAATACACCGGGGCTGTCATGGAGACGCTGGGCCAACGCAAGGCCGAGATGGTCAACATGGTCAACAACGGCTTCGGCCAGGTCCGTCTGGAGTTCATCATTCCGTCCCGCGGACTGATCGGCTACCGCACGGAGTTTTTGACGATCACACGCGGCTACGGCATCCTCAACCATTCCTTTGACAGCTATCGTCCGCTTGTCCAGGGCGCTGTGGGTGGACGTCACGCAGGCGTGCTCATTTCCCACGAGACCGGAACCGCAACCACGTACGGCCTGATGTCTGTCGAGGATCGCGGCATCATGTTCATCACGCCGGGTACGGAAGTCTATGAAGGCATGATCGTGGGCGAACACAACCGCGACAACGACTTGACCGTCAACGTGTGCAAAGAGAAGCACGCGACCAACGTCCGCTCCGCAACGAAGGACGAGACGGTGAAAATGAAGACCCCTCGCCTGCTGACGCTGGAAGAGGCTCTGGAGTATTTGAACGACGACGAGCTGTGCGAAGTTACGCCACAATCCGTCCGTTTGCGCAAAAAGTATTTGAACAAATCGGATCGCGAGCGCTACGAAAAGCAAAAGCGCTGGGAAGCACAACCGCAAGCGTAAGCTCGCGGCGCGATCGCGGTACAATAAAAGCCGCTTTGTCCCCGATAATGGGCAAAGCGGCTTTTGGTTTGGCAGGGAAGCCGTTTTTTACAGCAAGCGTTCGATGTCAGCGGCCACGTCTTCCGGCTGCACGCGGGCACCGATGCGCTTGACGATACGGCCTTCCTTGTCTACGAGAAACTTGGCGAAGTTCCATTCGATCTCTTCACCCTGGCCTTCGGGAGCGTTGGCTTTCAGGTGCTGGTACAAAGGATGGGCAGTCGGACCGTTCACATCGATTTTGGCAAACAGCGGGAACGTTACGCCGTAGTGGCGATCGCAAAATGCCGCGATCTCTTCCTCGCTGCCAGGCTCTTGAGCGGCAAACTGGTTGCACGGAAAGCCGAGAACGGCGAATCCTTTGTCCGCATAGCGCGTGTACAGCTCCTGCAAGCCTTTGTACTGCGGGGTTAGTCCGCACTGGCTGGCGGTATTGACGATCAGCAAAACGCGTCCTTTGTACTCGGCCAGCGTCTGTTCTTCGCCGGAAATCGTCTTGACGGAAATATCGTACAGGCTCATGTTTTTCCCACCTTTTTCTAAGTTTGCGACCCTCTCATCATAGCATGTCCGCGAAAAGGCAGGCTAGCATTGTCGTGCGCCAAGTGCAGGAGCAGTCCGTTTTTGACAGGAAATCCATCACCTGATAAAGTAAAAAGGATACATACGAAAAAACGTTGGAAAAAGGAAAAGATTATGCAAAAGAGCGGGTCTTTCCCGTCGCGGTGAGAGGACACGGCCTTTTGCGTTACAGGAGAGATTTGTGATGGACTGGATACACCTTGCTTCAACCTACGTACCGGCAAACCCGGATCAACTGAGCGCCTACGACAGCTTCCGCCTGTGGGCGGACCATAATCGGGCTTGGATTTTGTTTGTGCAATTAATTATCGTTTACTACCTGGGGTTTGCGACGGTAATTCGCATGCCGATCTTGAAAACGTTGCTTTTATACCTTCTCCTGTTCGTCGGGGCGCTGATCTTTGCGATTTTGGACGTCCAGCTTCCTGTGAAGAGCGCGATGCTGGTCGCGATTGTCATTCTGGTCGTCGTCAAGCTGAGAATCAAACCGGAGCGAAAGTGAGGTGGCCCTCGTGAAACGTGATGATGCACTCTTTAACTGGCTGCAGATTCAAGTGGTAGCAGACGCGCGGCCGGACGATCAGTCGGCGCAGGAGACGGCGGCGTTTTTCTTGCAGATGTTGCAGGAGGACCACGCGCTTAGCGAGCTTGCCTATCGGCAGGAAGGCGGCTGGTACGTGCTGACGGCAAAGGAGGAAGCGGCGACGTTCGAGCGCAAATATCCGGCTGAAACGGTCGAGTCCTTGCTGGTCGCGATTGAAAACGAGCCTAAATACAATAGTTAAAAAAAGGGAAAAGACTCTTTCCGGCTCCGACCTGTTCGGCGGCGGAAGAGTCTTTTTTGTCGTGCGCACGGGGGCATTATCAGGCGTTCAGAGTGTCCCGGCGCGCTTTTTTGCTGTCTGGAGCCGCTGTGGGTATTAAGACGTGTTTTCGGCTGCGGTGCAACTTTTGAAAAAAACGCTACGTCTGTATGGTTGCCCACAGAAGACAGGGGATGATTGGCAAAAATAGAGGGGGAGACACCAGTGAAAAAGATCATGACCAAGCCCGTATTGGCGGTCGTTACGGCGGCGGGACTCATCGGCTGCCTGACGCCGATTTTTGCAGATGCCAGCTCCAGCAGCACGCCGGCGACCAAGGTAGTGATGAGCGACGAAGGCAAGCAGGTTACCCGCTACAACCTGAAAGAGCTTGCGAAAAACGACCCGGCTACGCTGAATATGCTGCTGAAAAACCAGGCAGACCATTTGTACCTGATTGTAGATCCGATCCATCTGAATACGAAGCTGCAAACATACATGGAAACGAACAAGTCGGAGTGGGAGCGCATTTATCGCGACTATTACGGCGACATCTGGCTGGAAGTTCGCCGCACAGAGGCGGACGAGGAACTGGTCAGCGTGAGCGCGCAGACCGAAAACGGCAAGGTGTACATCAAAGGCATCGTGACGCCGGAAGTGACGAAAGTAGTCGTGACCAAGCCGAACGGCGACTTTATCGAGGCAGTGCCGACGAGCGAGCATTCGTTTACCGTCAGCTTTGCCGCGCCGGAAACAGATTCCGTCCAATACGTCACCGTACAGGCGTATGCCGGCAGTCTGTTGGCGGACAGTGAAAAAGTTAAGCTCATCCCGCAGGCTGACGAGGAAAAAAGCAGGCTGATCCACGCCTTTTCCGTGTACGACGCCAAAAAAGCCGAATGGCAGGTAAAAGGTGTCGTCAAGCACGGAGCGGACAAGGTCGTCGTCTCCTACAACGGCGTGAAACAGGAGACGAGCTTGAAGAAGCTGTGGGACGGGGTGGACAGCTTCAGCGTGACGGTCAAGGACGTGAAGGCGAAAGCCGCAAGCGACGAAGCGCTGGTCGAAATATATGAAGACGGGAAAAAAGTCGACTCCGACACGATCAAAGTCGATGTCGTCAACCCACCGGACAAAGACCCTGGCGCGGCCTATGCCATTGCCGGAACGGCAGTGCACGATTTGAAGAAAAAGTCCGTTCAACTGAAAGGCACCGTCAAGGGCTGGGACGAGAAGCAAAAAGCAAAGCTTGTCGTCGTCACCCCGGACGGCAAGAAAAAGGAGATCAAGCCAAACGACAAGGGCGAATACACCGTGACCTTTACCTACAAAAACCGCTCGTTTGCTGCGAAAACCGTCCATCTGGAACTGTACGCGAAAGACAAGCTGGTGAAGCAGGCGGACATCGCGCTGAGCACGAAAATTACCGCCGTGCCGAAGAAGGATGACGATAAGGACGACAAGGATAAAGACAAGCACCACTATCCAAACGGAAAAGCATACGGCTATTGGAAAAACTACGACGGCAAATGGAAAGATGGCGACAAAGATGACCGCGACGATGACCGCGACGACGACGATGACGACGACGATGACGACGACCGCGGCAAAAGAAGCGGCAAGTAGTCTCGTTTACGGCTGCTTGTAAGTCTGAACATACTCGACCAGCTCGCGGATGTAATCGCCGAGGATAGGGATCGAGAGAAACTGCGTCAAAAGCGAGCCGAGCAGCGCCAGCACGATCGCTGTTCCAATCGTCAAGCCAAGACCCCGGGCAAGCCCTGCGAGGAAATTGATCCAGAGCAGCTTGCGCGGGGCTGTGTAGTTTTGGATCACGTCTGCGAGCCGGATATCCTCCAAAAACATGGCGATTTTGTCCATGCGCTCGTTCAATTTCCTCACTTCCTGCAGCTCGTGGAGGACCTGGTCGATTTTGTGCATAAGCCGGTCTGTAGGCGTAGGTGCCACTTTTTCCAACCTCCTTATCCGGTACGGCTTTGTTTTTTACCAGTGTAGGGAAAAAAACAGGCAGAATCAAGGCGTGGAGGAAACGTTTGCCTAATGGCAGATGCGAGGGGTACAATAGACGTACTACCGTTTACGAGGAGGCATCCGAATGGCTGAAACCGTATCCCAAACCTTGTCGGAAGAACTGTTCGCGCTCCTGCAAAAAGAGCGATTTGTGACGCTCGGCACCGTCGATCACGAGACAGGAGCGCCATCGCTCAGCTCCTTGTCCTGGACATTGGCGGTGAACAGCGGACTCATCCGCTTTGCCGTGGATAACCGCTCGCGCATACTCGCCAATATTGCCAAAGAGCCGCAGGTCGTCCTGCATCTGATCGGGGCAGGCTCCTCTTTTGCGATCAACGGACGCGCCGCAGTGAAAGCCGAGCGGCTGGAGGGCGTTCCGCTGAAGCTGGCGCTGGTGGAGATCGCGATTGACTCCGTCCGAGACGTCATGTTTTACGGCTCGCGCATTTCCGTAGAACCGCAATACGAAAAGACGTACGACAAAAACGCGGCTGCGAAGCTGGACAACCAGGTCATGACTGCGCTGAAAAACGCCTAGTCAAGACGGCCGCACAACAGTGGAAAATCCTGTTGACAAAAAACCGCCGTATCCTTTAGTATTAGGTCATTCAAATTGAATAGCAAAACTTCTTATCCAGAGAGGCGGAGGGACTGGCCCGATGATGCCCGGCAACCAATCACCTGCATGTTCGTTCATGCGGGGAGATAATGGTGCTAATTCCTGCAGAGTTTTTTAACTCTGAAAGATGAGAAGGTCTTGCTTACGGTGACGTAAACAAAGCCTTCTTTCAGAGGAAAGGGGGCTTTTTTCATGCCCCTCGTACATCATTGGAGGGAGAGAGTTACGTATGAGACTGGAAACAAAATTGATTCAAGCAGGCGTAGGCAGAGATGAAAAAACAGGGGCGGTCAGCTTTCCTGTCTACTATGCCACCGCATATCGCCACCCGGCATTGGGGCAGAGCACAGGCTTTGACTATACACGCACGGCCAATCCGACCCGCACGGTTTTGGAAGAAGCCATCGCCGAGGCAGAATCGGGCGATGCGGGCTTTGCCTGCGCATCGGGAATGGCGGCGGTTCATACGGTCATGGGGCTGTTTTCCCAGGGAGATCATCTCATTGTGTCGCTCGATTTGTACGGAGGGACGTATCGCTTGTTTGAGCAGGTGCTTTCCCGCTACGGCCTGTCTTTTACGTACGTAGACTTGCGCGACCTGGAAGCGGTGCAAAACGCGCTGCGAGCCGAGACAAAGGCGATCTTCGTCGAGACGCCGACGAATCCGCTCATGCAGATTACCGATCTTCGCCAAATCGCCGGGCTGGCAAAGCAGCATGGACTTTTGACGATAGTCGACAACACGTTCATGACCCCTTATTGTCAACGCCCGCTGGAGCTTGGCGCAGATATCGTGTTGTACAGTGCGACGAAGTACTTGGGTGGCCACAACGATGTACTGGCCGGACTGATCGTGACAAAAGGCGAGGAGTTGTCGGAAAAAATCCGGTTTTTGCATAATTCCATCGGAGCGGTATTGGGTCCACAAGATAGCTGGCTGTTGGTACGCGGAATGAAGACATTGGCGCTGCGCATGGAAAGACATCAGACAAACGCGCTCGCGGTTGCAAAAAAGCTGCAGGAGCATCCGGCTGTCGCCGAAGTGTTTTACCCAGGGCTGCAAGAACACCCCGGGCATGCCATCCAGGCGAGCCAGGCAAGCGGTTATAGCGGTATGGTTTCATTCCGGGTACGGTCTGCGGAGCAGGTGGGCTTGTTTTTGCAAAATCTGCGCATCGTTTCTTTTGCGGAAAGCCTTGGCGGCGTCGAGTCGTTGTGTACGTATCCGGCGACACAGACCCACGCTGACATTCCGCTGGAAGTACGGGAGTATGTCGGCGTTTGTGACCGATTGCTGAGGCTGTCGGTCGGGATTGAGCATCCGGAAGACTTGATCGCTGATCTGTTTCAGGCTTTGGACGCAAGTCTTGTCGTTGGGGGGGCTGCGCGATGAATTTCGCAACGAAGGTTTTGCATGGCTCTACTTGCATCGATCCGTTCACAGGGGCGTCGTCGGTTCCGATTTACCAGGCTTCCACGTTTCACCAGTTTGATCTCGACCAGCCAGGCACGTATGACTACGCCCGTTCCGGCAATCCGACCAGACACGCGCTGGAGGAAGCGATTGCCGCTCTCGAAGGCGGCGCGCGCGGCTTTGCTTTCTCGTCCGGCATGGCGGCGATCTCCAGCGTGTTCATGCTGTTTTCGGCTGGCGACCATATCGTAGTCGCGGAGGACGTGTACGGCGGCACCTTCCGCTTTTTGACCCGCGTGCTGTCGAGAATGGGCATTTCCGTTACGTTTGTCGATGCGACCCAGACAGAGGCCGTGCGGGAGGCGATTACTCCGGCGACCAAGGGAGTGTATCTGGAAACGCCGTCCAATCCGACGCTGAAAGTGACCGACATCGCGGCGGTGTCAGCCGTTGCGAAGGAGCACGGGCTGCTCGTCATTGTCGACAATACGTTTTTGACGCCGTACTATCAGCGGCCGCTGGAGCTGGGGGCGGACGTCGTCATCCACAGCGCGACCAAGTTTATCGGCGGCCACAGCGACGTGGTTGCCGGGCTGGCAGTGACGCGCGACGCCGCGCTCGGCGAGCAACTGTACCTGATCCAGAACGGCATGGGCGCGATTCTTGGGGTACAGGATTGCTGGCTCGTCATGCGCGGGCTGAAAACGCTCAAGGCACGTCTGGATGTCAGCACAAAGTCGGCAGGGATTCTCGCGGAGTGGCTGTCCACGCACCCTGGCGTGAGCCGCGTTTACTACACGGGCTTGGCTGACCATCCGGGGCATCTCGTCCAGCAACAGCAAGCAAGCGACCACGGTGCGGTTCTGTCGTTCGATGTAGGGAGCCGTGAGCGAGCCAAGGCGTTGTTTGACCGGGTGAAGCTGCCGATTGTGGCAGTGAGCCTGGGGGCTGTCGAGACGATCTTGTCGTATCCGGTGATGATGTCGCATGCGGCGATGCCCGCAGCGGAGCGGGAAGCGCGCGGCATTACCGATGGCTTGATCCGGTTGTCCGCAGGGTTGGAGGACGTGGACGACTTGCTCGCGGACTTGAAGCAGGCACTGGACGCATTGCCGCCGCTGAGTTCGGTTCAGTCACAACAATCCGTCCAGCCGCAACAAAAAGAGGCATTCTCCCGGGCGTAATTTCCCGAGGCGAATGCCTCTTTTTTACTGAATCGGAATCTTCCACGAAAACGCGTTCGCTCATCCTTGAAATGGCTTCGAGAGAGTTTTTTTTATGGTGCGCCTGTGCGGTTTACGTTGATCTTGTCGTTTCCTTGCGGTGTCGCGCGGCCGTCTTTGTTGATGCGCTGTTCATTTTCCTGCGAGGGCGTTTCCTCCCGCTGCCTTACGTCGCGCGGCAACTGTGGAATGATGCGGCCGACGATGTCAGCCAACTCCTCGGCGAAGCCCGAGATCGGGTGGCCCCGGCGAATGTCCGCAGCCATTTCCTTCAGGCGCTGGACGATGTCCGGATCGGCTGTCACGATTGCGTTTGCGCCCTGCGGGTCTTCTTTCATCGCTTCGGCAACGGTGTACTTGATGACGCCGACCTCGGGCCGATCGAGATGGGCATCCACATCAATCCCGACGACAGCGATCTTGCCGATGACGACCGCCGTCGCACCGTTAACCTTTTTCACACGGGTAGCCAGTTGCACAAGCCGGTCGGCCGTCGCTTGCGAAGATTGGTTGTAAGCTGGTTCCGGGGCCGTTTGCTGGACGCGCTGGGTATGAGGCACTTGCTGGTTGGGCTGTGGGGCAGCCTGATTGGCTGGCGGCTTGTTGTTCGACATGCATCCAGACAAAAGCAGGCTGGCGCCCAGGCAGCCGATAATCATCCGTTTCATACGCATTCTCCCTTTCCCCGTAATGCCTCCTGAAAGCGGAGGGCAGGTTACCTGTATTTTGTCCTTGCAGCCCCATTTCATTCTGCCAAAGGGCCGTCTATCTCTGTCCGACCGAACATAGACTGTAGTACATCACGTCGCCACAATTGAGCATCCCTCCAAAAATTGCATACCGTATATAAGAAGGGTAATAGGAGGCGAGATTTTGAAGAAAATCTACGTACTGGACACCAACGTACTCCTGCAAGATCCACGGGCGATGTTCTCTTTCGCTGACAACGAAATTGTCATACCCGCTGTGGTGTTGGAAGAAATCGATTCCAAAAAGCGGTACATGGATGAAATTGGCCGCAACGCTCGGTACGTATCGCGGCTCTTTGACAGTTTTCGTGAGCTGGGTCATTTGCACAAAGGCATTACCCTGGAGACAGGCGGGCTATTTCGGGTGGAGCTGAACCATTCCTCGCTTCATCAACTGCAAAAGCAATTTACGGAAATGACCAATGACAACCGCATTTTGGCGGTCGCACTTAATCTGCAGGAGGAGGAGAACCAATCCCCACAGCCCAGACCCGTCATATTGGTGAGCAAGGATGCGCTCATGCGTGTGAAGGCAGATGCCTTGAACATTTCGGCAGAAGATTTTCTCTCCGATCGCGTAGTGGGGGAATTTTCCAGCATCTACACGGGTTATCAAAAAATGCTGGTCGCCTCGGAGATCATCAAGACGTACTACGCGACGAGAAAACTGCACTTGGCCTCCTGTTTCCCTCGCTACCGCTTTTATCCGCATCAGTTTCTCGTACTGAAGGACGAATGCAACCCGTCCATTTCTGCCATCGGAAAAGTGGACCCCGATGGAAAAACGCTGGAAATGCTTGTTTCAGACGACGATCCGATTTGGGGCATCCGGGCCCGAAACGTGCAGCAACGGATGGCAACCGATCTCTTGCTGCGAGATGATATCCCGCTGGTGACCATGACGGGCAAAGCGGGGACAGGAAAGACGTTGCTGGCGCTGGCAGCGGGGCTGCTGCAGATCGAAGACCAGCAAAAGTACAAAAAACTGTTAGTGGCACGACCTATCGTTCCTTTAGGAAAAGACATCGGTTATTTGCCCGGCGAGAAAGAAGAAAAACTGCGGCCGTGGATGCAACCGATTTATGATAATCTGGAATATTTGTTCAACACGAAGCGACCAGGCGATCTCGATAAAATTTTGGCGGGGATGGGCAGTCTGCAAGTCGAGGCGTTGACGTATATTCGCGGTCGTTCCATTCCCGGGCAGTTCATCATTATTGACGAGGCGCAAAACTTGACGAAGCACGAGGTGAAAACGATCCTGACGCGGGTAGGGGACGGCTCGAAAATCGTCCTGATGGGCGATCCGGAACAGATCGACCATCCGTACCTGGACGAAAGCAACAACGGACTGACGTACGTGGTCGAGGTGTTCAAGGATCAGAAGCTGGCCGGGCACATTCGCCTGGAAAAAGGCGAGCGCAGCGTGCTTGCCCAGTTGGCTGCCGATTTGTTGTAAAAAATCGTGTATGAAAACCGACTGGTTGACCATACTATAGTTGTCGAGCCCGACGATTCATGTAAGAAACGGCGAAATGCCTTGCAGGAGGCGAAGATCCGTGGATAACCATGAACAAGCAGTCGACGAAAGTCGTATGGAAATAAGCCGATTCCTTGGGTAACCTATCTCTTTCATGGAGGTTGAAGTGCCAAAGAGAATAACCGGTAAAACCCCATAAGCAATCGGGCTCGACAAAGGACCGCTCCCTATTTGGGAGCGGTTTCGCTTTTTGGCGCAAATCAACGTGCGTTCCACGTCCATAAAAAAACGCGGACAGCCGTGTGGACGGCTCCGCGTTTTGCAGGCAAATGATAAGGGCTAGGCTTTGGCTGCGGCAATCGCCTTGCGCAAGGAAGAGATCATGCCGATGTGCATGCCTTCGTGGAACAGGGTGAAGACCATGATTTCGCCATACGTGTGCATAACACCCTTGTCTCCCAGTTCAAACGGCTTCGGGAGCGACTCGTTCAGCCGGGATTGGAATTGCTCCTTGATGCGAGCATGCTGCTCCTTCAACTGGGCAGCCAACGTTTCCAGGGAAGGGATGTTTCCCTGCC
Source organism: Brevibacillus sp. FW306-2-1A-C05A (assembly GCF_058781555.1). Classification (NCBI taxonomy): domain Bacteria; kingdom Bacillati; phylum Bacillota; class Bacilli; order Caryophanales; family Paenibacillaceae; genus Brevibacillus; species Brevibacillus sp. FW306-2-1A-C05A. Next base: position 469,584 of record NZ_JBYSWV010000001.1, on the reverse strand, counting down.
AGTCTGCCGGTTTTGTCCCTGGGCTAAACATAGCCGCGTAGGACGGAGGACAGTTCATTTTGGCTGGTCCAAGCAGCAAATAATCTTGCGTGAGCAAAATATGGCCGATATTCCAGCGGATGTTGTTTTTAAATCCTTCCGGAACGATGTCAGCCTCCTCCTCAGTCGTCTTGGTCACGTCCTCCAAAAACAGGCCGCGAATCAAATCGTATTGATTCCAAACGAATGAATAATCCTGCATGGCGAAAACCACCTTTCGTCAATTTCCATTCGTCTCCATGTTACCGTAAATCCGTAGCGAGGAAAACAAGCCCGGACAATTTTTTGCAAGTTGTCCTCCTCCCTTCATATATATATATCAAGGAGGGAGCGCACATGGTCACGTTGGACTCATCCATTGCCTTTTTTGTTTATGTAACCGCTGTTTCCAGCGCAGCGGCAGGTGTGACAGAAGCGTTCAAATCGATCATTCCGTTTTTGTCCACTGACTACGAGCCGAAGGAAGACTGCTGGGAGGACCAAAATGAGGCGGCGCGTCTGATGCACTACAAACGCTTTTTCAACCTGCTCATCTCGGTGTTGGCCGCCGGCGCGATTTTTGGCATGCTCGGCCTGGACCCGGCGCTGATTTTGACCGGAGCGGATTCGGCTTACGTGGAAAATCCATGGCAGGTAGGAACATGGCTGTGGGGCATTATCGCCGTGTTCGGTTCCCCGTTTTTTGCTTCGGTCCTGAAAATTTTGGAGGGATTCAAGCAGTCGGTCAATAACAGCAACCCGCCGAATCGCCCGCGGCAGAAGGTGAGCGGCCCGCGGGAATGACCGGCCACAGCTTGAACAGTGCCTGCCGCGTGCGGTAAGATAGCAAAAGCACATACCGCTAAAGTAGGTGGGCACGATGGCAAAGCGAAATTCATTCGGAATATTGGCATGGTTGGCGCTATTCATCTTCATGCTGACAGCCTGTTCGGGGCAGTCGGAGCCGTCCGGCGTATTCGATCCGGAAAACCAGCGGGAATACGGCGTGGGCGGAATTTACTTGGGCCAAAACATCAAGGAAGCGATGGACATCATCAAGCCGAGCAAAGCCGATTTTATGGACATGGTGTCTCGGGAAAGCTACACGGTGGACAGAATGGCAAAAGGCGAAGGCGAGGCCGTCATGGGCATGCTTTTGCTCGATCGCACGCAACTGCTCGTCAAGGTCAGAAAAGGCGAATTGAGCTCGATCATGCTCGGCGGAGTGGCAAAAGAAGATGCTGCACGGTTCAAAACGTATCGAGGGCTTGCCATGTACGACAGCGGTGAGCAGTTGAAAAAGCTGTACGGCGAAGGCAGCGGGGAAAAGGAAGTCGTGTACGAAGGCAGCAAGTACACGGCCAACTTCGGCCTTGAAGACAACCAGGTGGTCTGGTTCCGGTTTGACAGCAAGTAGCGAGCAAGCAAGGAAGGAAGTCGCTTGGCTGGCGCAGGGAGCGCATGGCCCGCCAGCCCTGGCAAGCCGACAGAAAGAAAGTGAGTTCTCCCAAAGCGGAGAGCTCACTTTCTTTCTGGGCGAAGGCCGCAGTCAGCGCATCGGCTCGGCTACGTTTTGTGCAGCCACTGCACTTGCACCTGATAGGCTTTGGCGATCCCTTCAACAAGCTCGGTCAGGCTGCTGTCGAGCAGGTAGATCGTCTCTTCTTCCTCCGCTTGCGGGATCGTGCCGCTGACGTGCTCCTTCCACTGCTCAGCCGCAGCCCAGCGATCAGCAGGGGTGCCAGACGCTTTGTCTACCGTAAACAGCGCAACCTGGTCTGCATACACAAACATATGGTCATTCGGCGAGACGAAACCGATATCGTCCAAGTGCCCGACCATCGCTTCGGGAGGAAGCAATAGCAGCGAGAAGCCGTCGCCCAGCATCTGCGACTTTTGCAAAATCGCCTCCAGCTTGTCTTTTTCCGCCTCGTTTTCGACGATAAAAAGCAGTTTGTCCCGATCAAAGACATTGACATGGTCCCCGATTTTATGTATGACTTGAGCATAGAAGCCAGGCAATTTCCCGTCTGGGATCGCAAGCTCGATTCCGTACATATGGCGCATGCGCTTCATCCTTTTCTCTAGGCTTTTTTCTTATCGTACCAAAAAAACAGGGAGGTTCCTATGAGCGACCAACAGCTTGCCATCCAATCTTTTGCCTTGGGAGGCTTTCAAACAAACGCCTACGTCCTGACCAACACGGATACAGAAGAGACGATTGTCATTGACCCCGGCATGGAGCCAGCGCGGCTTTTGCAGGCGATTTCCGGCAAAAACGTCGTGGCGATCCTTTTGACACACGCCCACCTCGACCATATCGGCGGACTGAACCAGGTGCGCGCGCTGACAAAAGCGCCCGTGTACATCCATCCGCTGGAACAGGAGTGGCTGACCAATCCCGATCTCAACGGTTCCAGCCGCTGGGGGCTGCCTGAGCCGATCGTGTGCGATCGCGCCGAGCACGAACTGGCTGACGGGCAGATGCTGCAGCTCGCCGGATTTGACATCCAGGTGCTGCACACGCCGGGACATTCGCCAGGAAGCTGTTCGTTTGTGATCGGCAAGCATTGCTTTGGCGGTGATGTACTGTTTGCGCAGAGCATTGGCCGGACCGATTTGCCCGGGGGCGATTACGAGACGCTGATGATTAGCATCCAAGACAAGCTGTTTGAGCTGGATGACGACACGATCGTCTACCCGGGGCACGGCCCGAAGACGACGATTGACTACGAAAAAACGTACAATCCGTTTGTAACGGGCATGCTACGGTAAAGACTGCTCGACTCTTTCTGGAGATGCGAAGAGGATTTTGTCGGATGGCGGCGAAAAAGAAGGGGTTATCTTAACGCCAAAAGGAGCTATTGCGATGAAGCAAGCATGGAGCAAGTGGGTCATCATCACAGCGGTCGGCTGTATGAGCCTGGTCGGGTGCGTCCCGCCGGCAGCCCCGGATCACGAAGCTTCCAAGGCTCCTGTCCAGCATGTGACCCCATCTGAGCCCGCCACGCCGCAGCCGCCGCAAGACGAGCCTGCCGCCGACACGGAAGCAAATCCACCCGCCCCTCCCCCGGAACAGGCGCCTTCACGTTTTCCGGAACAGCGAATCTCGCTGCTCGCTGTCGGGGACATCATGGTTCACCAGGAGCAAATGGATGCCGTCTGGAACCCTGCGACCAAAACCTATGACTTCAACAAGTTTTTCCCTTATGTCACGCCACTGTTTCAAGAGGCGGACTGGGTGATCGGCAACCTGGAAACGACGATGAGCGGCAGCCAGGCCCGCTATTCGGGATACCCGATGTTCAATTCCCCGGAATCTTTGGCGCAAACGTTGAAGGAAGTAGGTTTTACCGCTGTAACGACCGCGAACAATCACTCGATGGATCGCAAGGAGCAGGGGGTACTGCAGACGATCAAATACTTGGATCAGGCAGGAATTTTGCACACGGGGACGTTTGCCAGCGCCGAGGAACGCAACGAGCCGCTTCTCTTGACCAAGGACGGCTTTACGCTCGCCCTGCTGTCCTATACGTACGGGACGAACGGCATTCCCGTTCCGCCAAAGAAGCCGTACCTCGTGAACCTGATCGCGCCTGAGCTGATGAAGCAAGACATTGCCCGGGCGAAGGAAAAGGGAGCGGACCTGGTCGCCGTGGCGCTGCACTTCGGCGTCGAGTACCAGCGGCTGCCCAATGCGGAGCAAATTCGGACAGCCGAGCTGTGCCTGACGTACGGGGCCGATCTGATTTTGGGCGCTCACCCTCATGTCGTGCAGCCGTACGAGTGGAAGACGGTCACGCGGGAGGACGGTACAGAGCACACAGGACTGATTGCGTATTCGCTTGGCAACTTCGTCTCGGCACAGCGCTGGGATTACAAGGACGTGGGCGCGATTCTCAAGCTCACCTTGCACAAGGACGAGTCCGGAAAAGCGAGTATTGAACAGGCGGAGCTGCTTCCGACCTACGTTCATTTTTTCCGCAAAAACAACAAGCGCAATTACGTGATTTATCCCGTGAATGAAACGCTGGCAGGGCTTATGCGCGGGGAAAAATATCCGACCCTCACCAAAGAAGCGATCCAGTACATGACCCGTTTGCAAAAGGAGATGCCGGTTCACGTGAATACGGCTGTCTCCGGAAAAAAAGCCAGCTAATGGATAGCTGGCCTTATTTCTTTCCGAAGCCGAACGGCAAGTTCAGCTTCAGTTGCAGCTTCAGTTCTTCGTTTTGCAGGCTGATGCCCTGCACCTGGATGTTGGGCGAGATCAGCTCGGGATAAAAGCCGAGATCGTACGCTTTTTCCATCTCGTCCACGGTCGCTTGCGGCAACGCGAAGCCGTCGAAGTAAAGCTCGCTGATGTGGAATTTCAACTGGGTGGGCGAGACGAGCTCGTAGCTGCCCACCAGACGAAGCTCCATATGGTCGTAGGTGCCTTCGACAATCAGTTTGTTGTCTTCAAAAGAGAAGCGCGACTGCTTGAACAACTCGTCCTTTTGCATCAAAAACTGGTTGAAATCGCTCTGCTTGATCGTCAGCGTATGGTTGAAAAAGCCGTCCGACTGGATGCGATCGGGCGTAGCCAGCTCAGGCACTTGCACCATCACCTTGGCCAGCATGCCGAAAAACGTCTGGAAGGCGGGCAAGCCGCGCTTTTCCCAATCATCAATCAAATGGTCCATCAACGCTTCTACGGCCGTCGGGTCGTCCAGCTTCTGCACGTTTTTCTCTTTTTCCGCCTGGATGGCGAGCATCTCGGCCAGTTGCTGCTCGTATTTTTTGCGCAGATCCTGGAGCAGAGCCAGCCGGTCTTGCTTGTCTGTCTGCATGACAGCAAGCTTTGTGCGCTCGGCATGGTACGCCTGGAGCCGATTCATGTCGTGCTCGTACAGTAGCTGATAAAATTCGAACATCAATAAAAATTGATTGAAATTTTCAGCATTAAGTAAAAGAGTGAGAAGATTGACTCGTTCACCCATGTAGTAAGCCCGTGCCACCTCGCCGGCATGGCGCTGCATCGCTTCGATCACGAGCTTTTGACGCTGCAGGTCGAGGTCGATTTGAGCGATATCCCGGTATGTCCGAGACTCTTCATCCTTGAGCAAGGTGAGGGTTCGCTCCAGCTCTTTCTGAGTGAAATGCTGCTGCAGGATGAGCTGTTCCAGAGGAAGCGCCGTTTCTTCCTGGGCGAACGCCGTCAGCGGACATACAAGCAGGAACAAGACGAGCAGAAATTTGCGCATGTTTTCACCTTTTGCTTTCATGATGGAAGTCGCTTACCTTTCCACATTGTATGACTTCTTTTTCGTATTATAGCCTTATCAGGTTGAATTTGGATAGCAGGAGAAGAGACGAATGGATATCATCGCACAGATTCGCCACGAAATCGAAAGCCAGGAGGGACGCGCCATTTCGTTTTCGCGCTTTATGGAGCTGGCTCTCTATCACGACGCCTATGGCTATTATATGTCGGACTTGCCCAAGGTAGGCAAAGATGGCGATTTTTTTACCAGCGCGACGGTACACGCGGTGTTTGGAGAAACATTGGCGGATGCGGTGAGCGAGCTGTGGCGCGCAGCGGGGATAAAGCAGCCCGTGCTCGTCGAAATCGGCGGAGGTACCGGCTCCTTGTGCAGCAGCATGCTGGGACGAATACGCGAGAGTGCGCCGGACGTGTACAAACGGTTGAAAGTCGTTCTCATCGAAGCAAGCCCTTATCACCGGAGAAGACAGGAGGAAGCGCTGCGCGAGCATGAGGTGGAAAAGGTGTGGCACGCTTCGCTTGCGGATGCCGCTTGCGGAGAAGCAGTAGAAGGCGTCGTCCTGTCCAACGAATGGCTCGATGCCTTTCCCGTTCACGTGGCCGAGCGGACGAAGACAGGCTGGCAGGAAGTAGCGGTGACTTGCAAAGAGGGGCAATTTTGCGAGGTGCTGCGGGAGCCGACCGCGCCATTGCTCGCTGCTCTGGCTGAAATAGAGGCGGCTCTGCCGATTCCGGCAGGCATGCGGATCGAGGTGAACCTGGGGCTGAAACAGGCGGCGCAAGAAGTAGGGCGCCTCTTGGCAAAAGGCTTTGTCGTGACGATTGATTACGGCGATCGCCAGGAAGAGCTGTACCACCCGAGCCGAAAAAAAGGGACGCTGATGTGCTACTACCGCCACCAGGCCCACGACAATCCGTACATCCACGTCGGGGAGCAGGATATTACCGCGCACGTCAACTTTTCCTCCTGGAGCCGCTATGGAGAAGCAGCAGGCTTGCAGGAGGTTTGCTACATGCGCCAGGACAAGTTTTTGCTGCAATGCGGGCTGCTGCACAAAGCGGTTGCGCACCAGGATACGGACCCGTTTACAAGCAAGGCGATGAAGCGCAACCGGGCGATTTTGCAACTGATCGACCCAGCCGGATTGGGCGGCCGCTTCCGGGTCATGGTACAGCAAAAAGGCATGGAGCCGAATGCCGCTGCCTTGCCTGCGTTTTTCCGCCAATAAAAAAGATGCTCGCGATTGAGCATCTTTTTTTCTTACATCATCAGTTGCATGAAAGCGTGTTCTTGTCCGCCTACAGGCATCACGAAGAAGGTGTAGTACGTGAACCCTACAAAAGACAGGAACATGAAGCCGAAGAAAATGTTGATATACACTCGTTCAGTCAGGCTCATGTAGCTCAACGCTACAAAGAATGCAGTAAGACCGAAGAAGATGAGCGACATCGGGTACAGACCGCCCCAGAACGCCATCAGCGCGATTACAATGGTCCAAAAACCGAGAACGCGATACATACGATCCATTTGTTGTCCCCCCTTTTTGCCTAGATCGGTAAGATTTACAAGATTCCTTCCCCATTATATAGGACAGGCGAAGACGTGTAAACGATAAAGCTATGACGGTTTTTTGACGCGCCGAACAAAAAAAAGACGGGCGCGCCCAAGGGAGGACGTTTTCGCTTGCTCAGAACTGGATGACCGTATAGTTGCACGATTTGCAGCCCCGAATCATGGAGTCATCCTCACGTAATTCAATGTTCCCTAAGTACGTTTCGAATATTCCCATCAAAAGAGCGTTGTGCATCTGGCAGACAGCGCTCGGATATTTCTTGGCGGTGTCGGAAAACGTGCAGTTGTTTACGCGAAAACGAAGCTTGCCGTCTTCCAGCTTTTCAATGTCCGGTCTCAATCCCTGAGCCACGACGAGGCGATGGATCAGGTGCAATTTTTCTTCCAACGTAGCCGTTTGCAAATTCAATCCGCTTTGGACAATCGCCCGTTTCGCCATCTCTGTACCAATGCGATGCCCCATATGGATAAGAGCGGCTTCGCCCGCCTCACCGAGCGACAGCAGACTTTCGATCGCGATATCGGCCAGCAACTGATAGTCGCGCGGTGGGAACTGCAGGCTCACCACCTGTTCAGACAGTGAATACAATCGACTGGGACGTCCTCCTTTGCCGCTTTTGTCCGAGACGGCCGTGAGCAGATTCACGTCCTCCAGCTTGGTCAGGTGCAGGCGCGCTACATTCGGGTGAATGGCAAAGTGGTCTGCGACGTCCTGAACCGTGATGGGCTCTTTGCTGTACGCGACAAACTGGTAAATGGAAAAACGGGTGGGGTCTGCCAAAGCACTGGTTAACTTCTGCGCATCTTGGTCCATGCCGGATACCCCTTTCTCAACGTGACAAGCCTTGTTCAACATTTGTTTGAAAAAATTTCACATCCTCATAAGTGTATCCGATTTTGTGTGGCTTGTTAAGGTGGCAGTGTGCTACAACAGCACATCCCCCGATTTCCTGCCTAGTTTTTAGATTAACTACTATTGACATAGTGTTTATTGTAGATTTATAATCCAAACTAAAGAAAGAATTTTTATTAGCTTACTTTTTGCAAGTTAATAGCTCTAAGCAATTAACGAAAGCAGACAGCAGCACCAAGAACATACGCAAATGAATTTGTATAGATGAGACGGAGGGGTAACCGATGGCAGTTGCTGAGCGTACACGAACACAAAAATTGACGTTTTTCACGTATCCGAGCTGCACATCCTGTCGCAAAGCCAAAGCTTGGCTGGCAGAGAATGGCGTCAACTACGAAGAGCGTCACCTGTTCAAAAATCCACCGACAGCCGAAGAGCTGCTCGACATCATTAAAATGACGACAAACGGACTCGACGAAATTTTGTCGACCAGAAGCCAGCGCTTCAAAAACTTGGATGTGGACATCAACGACATGTCTGTAAAAGAGCTGCTGGAGATGCTGAGCGAAGAGCCGCAACTCCTGAAGCGTCCGATTCTCACCGATGGCGAGAATCTGATCGTCGGCTTCAATTCATCCGCCATGAAAAACTTGTTGTCGTAACCGGAGAGGGAAGGCGTAGGCCTTCTCTTTTTTTTCGTCGTTAAAAAGTTCTAGCGGCACAAGAGCAGCCAAGGCTTCGCCAAAAGACCGGCAAAGCCAAGTTTTCTCGCGCCGATATGATTTTCGCGGGCGACACGGTACAATAAAGCAAATACATTCGAAGAAAAGGATGGAGACTGTTCATGGATACGTTACTGATCCGAAAAGAAGCAGGGATTGCCACGATTACGCTGAACCGTCCGCACGTACATAACGCCATCAGCATGGAGCTGGTCGACGAGCTGCACGAGGTGCTGGCCGATTGCCAGACCGATCCGCAGGTGAAGGTGCTCGTCATCACGGGCACAGGCAAAAGCTTTGTATCCGGCGGCGACCTGAACCAGTTCATTGCGGCGCGAGGGCGTGCGCAAGCGCATCCGCTGCTCAGCAAAGTGGCGGGTCTGCTGTCTTCTATCGACCGCTGCACGAAACCGGTCATCGCGATGGTGAACGGTGCGGCGGTAGGCGGCGGTTGCGAATTTGCCGGGGCGTGCCACTTCCGCTTCGCCAGCGAGCAGGCGCTGTTTGGCTTCGTCCAGATCAGCATGCATATTACGACTGGCTGGGGCGGAGGCAGCCGGCTTTTGGACCTGCTCCCTGAGTCAAAGGCACTGGCTCTTTTGCTCGCCGGGGAAAGGCTTTCTGCACAGCAGGCCAAGGCTTACGGCTTCGTCGACGAAGTCTATCCGCACGAGCAGCTTGCGGACGCCGTTTACGCCTTTGCGCAAAAAATCGCGGCGCAGCCGCTTGTCGGGATCGAGGCGTACATGCAACTCGTCCGCTGGAAGCGGGAAGGGCTCGTGCGCGAGGAGCGCATCAGGCGGGAAGTCGATCAGTGCGCACAGCTCTGGGGCAGTCCCGAACACGTGTCCGTCGTGCAAAAGTTCCTCACCAAGCAGTAGTTCTCGCCTATTCGGGTTCTTCTCGTTTAAACATTTATTTGCTTGGACATACTTTTTCTAGTAGAAAGCGATTCTACAAGAGTAGGGAAAAGCATAGGATGAACTACATCATCCTTTTTAAAGGTAACGGGAGGGACTCATATGGTAGCTTCCAGACAAGACGCATGGACCGAAGATGACGATCTCGTGTTGGCGGAAGTCACCTTGCGCCACATACGCGAAGGCGGCACACAGCTTGCCGCATTTGAAGAAGTGGGTCAAAGGTTGGGTAGGACTGCGGCAGCGTGCGGTTTTCGCTGGAATAGTTGCGTGCGCAAACGTTACGATGCAGCAATCTCGATTGCCAAGAGCCAAAGACAGCAACTGAAAAAAATGGGTCGGATACAAGCGCCGGCCGCAGCGGCCGAGACGGATGCGGTTTTGTTGCCGCCAAGGCAGGCGGCGCCTGCTGCTTCGGAGACGCAGGCTGCCAAGCTGGAGGTAGTGGAGGAGGAGCAGATCGAATCCGTGATTCGCATGCTCGTCAACCAGAAAGAAATGGCCCGTCGCTTGCGACAATTGGAACAAGAGTTGGAAGGAAAAGATTTGGAGTTAAAAGAATTGAAAGAAGCGCACGAGCGCGCCAAAAAAGAACTGGAGCAGGTGCAGGGCGTAAACGACGACTACCGCGCCCTCGTCCAGATCATGGACCGGGCTCGCAAGCTTGCCTTTTTGCAGGAAGAAGAATCCGCCAAAGCCATTTTCAAAATGGATGAAAACGGCAATCTGGAGCGCGTGGAAAAATAAATGCAGGGCTTTCGACAGAAAAAAGAAGCGGTGTTCAGTCCGCTTCTTTTTTCTCGTCCGGACGAAGAGCTAGTCTTGCAGCTCCACGTTTTCCGGCAACCAGACGTAAGGGTTTTCGCCACGGTCGCGCATCGGATTGTACTTGACAGGGGTAAAGCCCATTTTCAGCCAAAATTCGTCCGCACGACAGCGGGAATTGGTTTTGATAGGAGCGCCAAAGCTTTTTGCGTGGTTAACCAGAGCTGTCCCGTAATCTTTGCCGCGGTAGTCAGGCAGAACTTCAAGCTTCCACAGCTCGTAGTAATCTTGGGCTGGCTGGAAATAACGATCGTATTTCCCGTCGATTTTATAGAGGCTCATGCGTGCTACCAGAAGATCGTTGTCATAAATACCATAAAAAGGAGATTCCGAATCGTTCTCCACGATGTTCGCCTCCAGGTCTTCCTTCATCGAAAGCTCCTCCAGGCCAAATTCGCGAAACTTTTGGAATTCCTCCAGTGTCTTGTAGTTGATCTGTAAACGTCTTACTTCAAACATGGTTAGCCACTCCTCTCACAGCTCTTTGCCTTGGCCAGCTTCGGCCACTCTCCTCTATTATACACAAGGATTGGATTTTCCGAAGCGTTTTCTTTGATTCGTCTAGGAATTGACAGGAAGTGATCGCGCTTCCTTGGAAAAAATTAAAATTTCTTGCTAGAACTATGTTCATTCTCATGGCAAAATAGAAGTAAGCAGCACATGAAACAAACCGAGCAAACGATTTGGAAACGCTTTCGATTGAAGCCGGTTTGTCAAAGAGGGGAGCGTTGCCATGCGCAAGGTATTGATCGCAAACCGTGGTGAAATTGCCAGAAGGATCATTCGCACCTGCCGCGAACAAGGAGTCGCGACCGTAGCGGTCTATTCGGATGCCGACCGCGACCTGCCGTTTGTCCGCGAAGCAGATGAGGCCGTCCATATCGGCCCGCCACCAGTGCCGCACAGCTATTTGAACGTGGAGGCAATTATCGCGGCTGCCAAGAGCACGAATGCCGATGCCATTCACCCCGGTTACGGACTGCTTTCGGAAAACGAAGCGTTCGCGAGCCGCGTTTTAGCGGAAGGACTCATCTTCATCGGCCCTTCGCCAAAAGTCATCGGGCAAATGGGCGACAAGCTGACCGCCCGCAAAATCATGCAGGAGGCAGGCGTGCCTGTCGTACCAGGCTGCGAGGAATCGCTTGCGACCGTGGAAGAGGCAGCAGCCAAAGCGGCCGAAATCGGATATCCGGTCATGCTGAAGGCCAGTGCCGGCGGCGGTGGGATCGGGATGCAAATATGCCGGGAGGAGTCGCAGTTGCTCCAGGCCTATCAGTCGGCCAAGGGCCGCGCAAAAGCTTATTTCGGCAACGATGCGATGTACGTGGAAAAGTACGTGGAGCGCCCGCGTCACATTGAGGTGCAGATTGCCGCGGACAACGACGGCAACGTCATTCATTTGCTGGAGCGCGAATGCTCGATCCAGCGGCGCCATCAAAAGGTGCTGGAGGAAAGCCCGTCGCCATTCCTCGACCCAGCCACGCGCGCGAAGCTGTGCGAAGCAGCCGTAAAGGCAGCGAAGGCCGTCGGCTACACGGGTCTGGGCACGGTCGAATTTATTGTAGATGAAAACAAAACCTTTTACTTTTTGGAAATGAACACGCGTTTGCAGGTGGAGCATGCCGTGACGGAAGAAATGACCGGCTACGATCTGGTAGCCATGCAGCTTGCCATCGCGGACGGACATCCGCTGCCGATCAGCCAGGACGAAGTGCAGGCAAAGCGCCACGCGATCGAACTGCGCGTCTACGCGGAGGACCCGGTGACGTTTTTGCCATCGCCAGGCACGATCAGCCTGTATCAGTCGCCTGTCATGGAACATGTGCGGATCGACGATGGAGTGGAGTCGGGCACACAGGTCACGCCTTTTTACGATCCGATGATCGCCAAGGTGATTATTTCCGGGCAGACCCGCGCAGAAGCGGTGCAAAGGGCGCAGGAAGCGCTGAACCATTTTCTGATTACTGGTATTAAAACGAACATTCCGTTTTTACAGGAAGTATTGGCAGACGAGCATTTCCAGGCCGGAGATTACACCACCTGGTTTATCACCGAGCGCCAAGCCAAATCCAATCACTAAACAAGGAGAGGGTCATTCATGAAGCAAGTAACCGCAAACATGGCAGGAACAGTCATTTCCGTCCTGGTGCAGCCAGGCGACACAATTAGCGACGGCCAGGACGTCATCGTGCTGGAATCGATGAAAATGGAAGTGCCGGTGCAATCGCTGGAAGCAGGCAAAGTCGTGGAAGTCAAAGCGAACGTCGGGGACTTTGTCAACGATGGCGACGTTATCGTCGTTCTCGAGTAGTATTTTTTTTCTTTCAAACTGAGCGGTCGCTAGGAAAGGAGGCGGGATGAGCGTGAAGGTGCAAATTGTAGAGGTTGGCCCCCGAGACGGGCTGCAAAATGAGAGTGCCATCGTGCCCGCAGAGGCGAAAATCGCCTTGATCCACAAGCTGCTGGATGCGGGACTGGAAAGGATCGAGGCAAGCTCCTTTGTCAACCCGCGCTGGATTCCGCAGTTGGCTGACGCGGAAGAAGTGTTGCGAGGGATTTTGCCTGTCGAAAAAAAAGGTGTGCAGATCAGCGCCCTTGTGCCCAATGTGCGCGGTCTGGAGCGGGCGCGTCAGTGCGGTCTCGATGAAATCGCCCTGTTCATGTCCGCCTCGGAGAGCCACAACCGCAAAAACATTAACAAGAGCATCGCGGAAACTTTTCCCGTGCTGGCGGAAGTGGCGAAGGAGGCGCTCGCTCTCGGGATGCGCGTGCGCGGGTACGTCTCCACCGTTTTCGGTTGTCCGTACGAAGGCGACGTTCCTGTCGACAACAGCCGTAGAGTCACCGATGCGCTGCTGGAGATGGGCGTGTACGAGGTTTCGCTCGGGGACACGATCGGGGTGGCGACGCCGAAGCAGGTACACGAGATTTTTGCGGAACTTGTGAAAGATGTTACGACCGAGCGCTTGGCCGGGCATTTTCACGACACGCGCGGAACGGGTCTGGCGAATGTGGTGGCGGCGCTCGAAGAAGGCATCCGCACGTTTGACAGCTCGATTGGCGGCCTGGGCGGTTGTCCGTACGCTCCCGGCGCGGCAGGCAACATCTCGACGGAAGATCTGGTTTACATGCTGCACGGCATGGGCTATGAAACCGGAGTCGACCTGAACCGACTGACGGAAGCAGGCGCCTACATCCAGGAGCAGCTTGGCCGGGAGCTGTCGTCGAAAGTGCTGAAAGCAAACCTGGCAAAACGCCAGTTGGAGGAGCATACGTAGAGAGGAAGGGCTACATGACGATTTCTTACCAAAAAGAGGGCATGGTCGGTGTCGTGACGATTGACAGGCCGGACGTTTTCAACTGCCTGAACCTCGCGACATTGACCGAGCTGAGACAGCTTGTCGCAGAGTTGGCGGGCGATCGCAGCACGCGCGTCGTGGTCGTGACAGGAGCGGGAGACAAGGCGTTTTGCTCGGGCGCGGATTTGAAGGAGCGGCGCGGCATGTCGCCTGAACAGGTCGAGCACTACATCCGGACGATTCGCGACACGTTCAGCGAGCTGGAAAAGCTGCCGAAGCCGGTCATTGCCGCCATCAACGGATTGGCGCTGGGCGGGGGCACAGAGTTGGCGCTCGCCTGCGATCTGCGGATCATGAGCGATCAGGCGCAAATGGGCTTGACGGAGACGTCGCTCGGGATTATTCCGGGAGCGGGCGGGACGCAACGCCTGCCGCGGCTGGTGGGCAAGGGCATTGCCAAAGAGCTGATTTTTACTGCGCGGCGCGTCCAGCCGGACGAGGCGCTGTCGATCGGGCTGGTCAACCGCGTCGTGCCTGCGGAGCAACTGATGGGCGCAGCGCTGGAGATGGCTGCCCAGATTGCGAACAACGCTCCGCTGGCGCTCGCACAGGCGAAGTTCGCGATTGACTGCGGGGGCGAGGTCGAGCTGGGAGCAGGGCTGTTGATCGAGAGCAACGCCTACCAGTTGCTCGTTCCGACCAAAGATCGCCTGGAGGGGCTGGCAGCCTTTGCCGAAAAACGAAAACCGAACTATCGCGGAGAGTGACGAGGGGGAGTAGCCGATGAGCAAACATTTGGAAGAGACGTTGCAGGAAAAGATCGCGCAAATCCAGCAAGGTGGCGATGCCAAGTACCACGAAAAGCTCAAGGAGCAAAACAAGCTGTTTGTCCGCGATCGGCTGAAGCTGTTGTTCGACGATGAATTTATGGTCGAGGACGGGCTGTTCGCCAATGTCATGGCGGGAGATTTGCCGGCAGACGGCGTCGTGACCGCCATCGGAAAAGTAAACGGCCAGACAGTGTGCGTCATGGCCAATGACTCTACGGTCAAGGCTGGCTCCTGGGGTTCGCGGACGGTGGAAAAGATCATCCGCATTCAGGAAACGGCCGAAAAAATGCGCGTGCCGCTGATTTATCTCGTCGACTCGGCCGGGGCGCGGATTACGGATCAACTGGAAATGTTCCCTGGCAGACGGGGAGCGGGCCGGATTTTTTACAACCAGGTGAAGCTGTCCGGAAAAATTCCGCAAGTGTGCATCCTGTTCGGCCCGTCCGCTGCAGGCGGAGCGTACATCCCGGCATTTTGCGACATTGTCATCATGGTCGACAAAAACGCGAGCATGTACCTTGGCTCCCCGCGCATGGCCGAAATGGTGATCGGGGAAAAGGTGAGCCTGGAAGAGCTGGGCGGCGCCCGGATGCACTGCTCGGTGAGCGGCTGCGGCGACGTGCTGGCTGCCAATGAAGAGGAAGCGATTCGGTCGGCGCGCACCTACTTGAGCTTCTTTCCGGCCAACTACACGCAACAGCCTCCGCTGGCAGCGGCTAAAGGCCCTATCGAAACGGCCAAGGACATCTCCAGCATTGTCCCGGAAAATCAAAACGCGCCCTTTAACATGCACGATCTCATTCAATCGTTGGTCGATGCGGATTCGTTTTTCGAGATTAAAAAGCTGTTTGCCCAGGAGCTGATTACAGGTCTTGCCCGTCTGGACGGCAAGCCGATCGGGATTATCGCCAACCAGCCGCGGGTGAAGGGCGGCGTCCTGTTCGTCGATTCGGCCGACAAGGCGGCGCGGTTTATTACGCTGTGCGACGCGTTCGGCATCCCGCTCCTGTTCCTGGCCGATGTCCCGGGCTTTATGATCGGCACAGCGGTGGAGCGCGCGGGCATCATCCGCCACGGGGCGAAAATGATTTCGGCGATGGCCGAGGCGACCGTACCGAAAATTTCCGTCATCGTGCGCAAGGCGTACGGAGCAGGACTGTACGCGATGGCCAGTTCGGCGTTCGAGCCGGATGCGTGTATCGCCCTGCCCGGCGCGCAAATCGCGGTAATGGGCCCGGAAGCAGCGGTGAACGCCGTTTACAGCAACAAAATTCAGGCCATCGAAGACCCGGCCGAGCGCCAGGCGTTCATTCAGGAAAAGCGCAAGGAGTACCAGGAGGACATCGATCTGTACCTGTTGGCCTCGAACCTGATCGTCGACGCGATCGTTCCGCCGAGCAGCTTGCGCCAGGACCTGATTGCGCGCTACGAGATTTACAAGGACAAACGGCAAGTGTTCTCCGACCGGAAGCATCCGGTTTATCCGGTGTAGGAGGGAATGGCTGGAGACTGTCGCCTTTGGGCGGCAGTCTTTTTTGGCTGGCGAAAAGGTAAATTCCTCTACGAGCTGTTTCTTTCGTTCGATGTTGATTTTTGTATTGTAAATCAGGAAGTCAGGCTGCCCAAGGCAAGGAAGCAGATTCAAAAAGCATTGCGAATGGTCGAGCAGGTAGAATGATAGCTCCCAGAAAGGTCTACACGAATGCCCGCACTTCTTCTTTAATTCTTGTCCAATCTTTTTACCTTGCCCTTTCTTTTTCCCCTCCGACATCCCCCTTGGTCCCTGACGAGGAAAGAGACGAAATCCGCGAAAGCTCTTTGGGCTCCCAACCGAGGCTGCGGGGAAAAAGCGAAACACGCTTTTAGCGTCCAACTCTGAGAAGCTCCCTGAATCAACCACTTTTGGACGCGGTTTCGCTTTTTCCCCGCAGCCAGGCAGTCCAGCCCTCCAGCAGGGAGCCCAAGAAGCTACAGCGATTTCGTCTCTTTCCTCGCCGCACCAAAAGTGCCGATGAAGGCCGCTTTTAAAACACAGCACGTACTACACCCAAAGTTTTCACCTCATCCGGCCATGTAAACGAAAGAATCAACAGAGAATTTTTCGATAATTGCGATCTTTTTTGTTCCAATCAATTGAACAATCTCCTAAACTCTGCTATTCTTATAAAATAAGTATTGATTAATGTAGGTGAACAAATGCAGCCAGTAACTAGCGATTTGCAAGTGGTCGTAGTTGGCGGTGGTTCCGTTGGTTTGCTGTACGCAGCAAGGCTTGCGCTCGCTGGACTGTCTGTGACCGTCGTTACGCGCAGTTCACTTCAGGCGAATCAACTCATGGAACAAGGACTTTCGCTCCAGCGTCTGGACGGCACAAAAACAAAGGTGATGGTACCTGCCCGCCCCATTGAAGCTGGCTTGCCTGCAGGGAACCTGTACCTGCTCGCCGTCAAGCAGCCTGATTTGCCTCCGTTGCTTCCGGCGCTGACCGACTTGAATCCTGCCGCGCGCGTCGTCGCGCTGCAAAACGGGATGGGGCACCAGGAAATGCTCGCAGAAGTGCTTGCGGACGCGCAATGCTTTTTCGCCATTCACACAGAAGGAGCCAGAAGGCATTCCGCGACGGAAGTGGAGCATACCGGGACAGGCACTTTGCGTGTCGGACCATGGCAGGAGAGAAACAGCAGAGATCCCGTGATCGCTTCCTTTGTCGAATGGGCATCGGCTGCGGGGATTACGGCAATCTACGAAAAAGCGATTGAACCGCATGCGTGGAGAAAGCTGCTCGCCAATGCCTTGATAAATCCGCTTACGGCATTGTTTGAAATCCCGAACGGGGCACTCCTCGACAGTTCGCATACACAAGCGCTGATGCGCGATTTGTTTGATGAAGCCGCGCAGGTAGCTGCTTTCGCTGGACAAAAAATTGGGGAAAAAGACTGGCAGGAAATTGTCGTTATTTGCCGAAGTACTTCCCGTAATCTTTCCTCTATGCTGCAAGATGTGATGAAAAATAGGTCTACGGAAGTACAATCAATCAACGGTTATCTTGTCGAACTAGGAAAAAAGTCCGGGATTCCTACTCCGTTGCACGAGACCTTGCTTCGCGTCATTCTTCTAAAATCTGGCATGGGAATAGGGAAGGAGGGGAGGCGACAGTAGATGGCCATGTGGACAACTTTCTGGTCCTATTTTTGGGGGACGCTGACCGTAGTGCCATTCTTAGGATTTCCGCTTGTCTATTTGATTGTGTACATGGTGAAGCGGAACAAAAGATTGGCAGGTCGTTGGGCGGTGAATATCACGAATTTTTTGGTGATTCGTTCCGCTGTTTCCGCGTACGAGCTCATCTGGCCAGAAGCGATGTCAGCCTGGTGGTGGGTTAGCTGCTTTTTCCTGGTGACGATTGTGCTGCTAGGCTGGTTCCAGGTGAAGTTGAAAGGGAAGCTCTCCTTGAAAAAGGTAGGATTTTCCGCTTGGCGGTTGTCGTTTCTCTGGTTTGGACTTGTCTATATAGTGCTGTTTACGACGGGCATAATCAAGACGATGGATGTGGTGTAACGCACTGGCTATACATATCGTATTTATTCCGATAAGAAAGAAGGTTGGAACTATGCGACTTCCCATCGAGAGCATCGGACATAAGATTCGGATGATTCGAAAAGAACGTGGATTTACCTTGGAGATCATGGCAGGAAAAACGGGGCTGAGCAAAGGGCTACTCAGTCAGGTGGAGCGGGGAATTTCCCAGCCATCGCTGGATTCGCTGTGGAAAATCACAAAGGCGCTGGAATCCCCGATCATTCATTTCTTCGAGGACATCGATCAAAAGCAAGTACACGTGACACGTCTGCAAAAGCGCAGACAACTGGTTTTTCCCGAATCGACAGGCACGTATTCGTTGCTCTCAATGGGAGGGAGCGCCAAGCTGGGCATGCTGGAGGTCCGGCTGATGCCAGGAGAAATGGTCGCGGACAAATTCGTCCAGACCGAAGGCGAGGAATGCTTTACGGTGATCGCCGGAAGCGTGACAGCGAGGTTCAACGATGAAGAGCACGTGCTGGAGACAGGCGACAGCATCTCGTTTGACAGCAGCAAATCGCACACGATTGAAAACAGCGGCGACGTGGAAGCCGTTCTGATCTGGTCTGTCACACCGCCTCAATTTTAAGAAAAAACAGCGCTACACTTTGACAACCCATTTTGGCGGGTTGTCTTGTTTTTTGTGGATGGCTAGCGTGGTATAATTTGCAGTGACCATCGCCCTAAGAAAGGTGAGCTAGCATGAATGTTGAACGTGTTGCGCTTCCATTGGCAAATCGGCTGGCACGAGAGTACCAGCAGCAGAACGAATCTGCTTTGTCCTTATTCGCGCACAATCCCTACCAAGATCAGTCATACCGGGAACGGTTGAAGTGGCTCTCCACGCAAACCTTCGAGCGGAAGCAACTGGCGGAAGGCTTACATAACTTTAATGAAGCAATAGGCACTCACCCCGAAGCGCTGAAAAACATCGAATTACTGAAGCAGCCGGATACATATGTCGTCATCGGCGGCCAGCAGGCAGGAGTCCTCACAGGCCCGCTGTACACGATCAACAAAGCGGTTCATTTGATTCAGGCAGCGCGAAAGCTGTCGGCCGAACTGCAAACAAACGTCGTCCCCGTCTTTTGGATCGCCGGAGAAGACCATGACATTGATGAAATCGATCATGTGTACTGGGCGGCGGATAGCGATACCCGTCTGCACAAGGAACGGCTGAAGCTGCGAAAAAAAGGGCGCATGTCGGCAAGCAAGCTGGCTTTGGAAGAAGAGGTGTGTATGCAGTTCCTGGATGCTTTTTTCCAGGAACAAACTGAGACAGCCGAAACGAAAAACGTGCGGGAATTGCTGACGCAAACAGCCAAAAGCTCGGCTACGGTGGCGGAGTGGTTTGCCCGGCTGATGGCCCAACTGTTCGGAAAGCATGGGCTGATCCTCGTCGAGTCATCGCTGCCGTTCGTACGGGAGCTGGAACGCCCCGTGTTTCAGCAGGTGATCGAACAAAACGAGCAGATGGCCCGCCTGCTCGTGAAGGCAAAAGACCGGATCGCAGCGGCCGGGTATCCGTTGCAGCTTGAAGTTGACGAGCAACAGGCCAACCTGTTCATCTACGAAGGGGAAGACCGGCTGCTATTGTCCCGGCATCTGGATCGCTTTGTCAACAGACGGCAGTCGTACAGTCGCGAGGAATTGCTGCGGCTGGTCCAGGAGCAGCCTGAGCGATTCAGCGCCAATGTCGTCACGCGCGGTCTGATGCAGGAGCATTTGTTTCCGACTGTGGCTTTCATCGGGGGGCCAGGCGAGATCGCCTATTGGGCGTACTATCGCGAAGTTTTCGAGCTGTTCGGGATGCAGATGCCGATTGTTTTGCCGCGCATGTCCATCACCCTCGTGGAAGGCGCTCACCTCCGTCTGCTGGAGAGTCTGGAGCTTACGGTCGAACAGGTGCTGACCGACTTTGCGGGCTGGAAAGCCGAGTGGGAGAAAAAGCAAGGGCCGCATCCGCTGCATGAGCAATTTGCCAGTGCGCGCGAATCAATCCTGGCCATGTACCGTCCGCTCGTGGAAGAGGTGCTGCGTCTGGACCCGGGAATGCGCGGCCTGGCGGAAAAGAACAGTGCGCTGTTGCTTGAGCAGGTGTCCTTTTTGGAGGAACGTTTGATTCGCTCCTTGCAGCAAAAAGAAGATGTCGCCTATAACCGGATCAAGCGGATCGAGACGACGCTTTTGCCCGAGGGCGGCTTGCAGGAACGCAAGCTCTGTTTTTTCCCCTTCGCGAACAAGTACGGGCTGGAACTGGTTGACCGTCTGGTCGAGGCTCCGTTTGCTCACGACGGCACTCATCAACTCTTTTTCGTGTAACAGGCAAAAAACAAAACGGATGAAAACAAAAAGTCGGCTGATCGTCCTAGACGGCCAGTCGGCTTTTTTTCGTGCAACGAAGGCGCTGCGAATCGCTTGGCTTCGCTGATTTTTCTTGCGTGTTTGGAAAATGGAAACAATTTCTACGGCGTATGCCGAAACTTTTCCGACAAAGTTTGCGTCCTACGAATAACGGAATTCCTGTGAAGAAAGGTGGTACTCGGGATGGAGAACAAGTCGCGACTATTCGGGAAAAAAGCCACTGTATGGGCGCTTGTCCTGTCGATGGCCTGGGCAGGCACAGCACTTGGCGAGTCGAATCAGGCCCAGGCCAGGGAGGAAAAGGCCGTCACCGCTTCCGTCTCCTTCCTCGACACAAAAGGACATTGGGCGGCCAAGGAGATTGAGCAGGCAGCCAAAGCCGGGTTGATTCAAGGCTTCCCGGACGGGACGTTTCAACCGGAGAAAACAGTGACACAGGAGCAGTTTCTTTCGTTGATAGAGCGCGTGCTCCCGTCCTACAAAGGACACGAGCCGGACGCTTTTGTCAAAGAGACGTATGTAGCGAAAGCTTCGGGCCGCTGGTCGGAGCAAACGTATCGCCACCTGGCGGCAGCAGGCATCATGACGACAGGCAAACCGACGGATGGAATGACGCGGCTGGAGGCGGCGCGCCTTCTGTTGGCAGCGCTCGGCCATCAGTCCGAGGGCGAAAAATACCGGGGAACGACGGCGCGGTTTTTCTCCGACCTGTCGCCCAAAAACGAGCATGAGGTCATGACCGTCTATCCGGCGTACAAAATGGGGCTTCTCTCCGGCTATCCGGACGGCACGTTCCGCCCGCAAGAAACGATCAGCAGAGCGCAGGCCGTCGCGATGCTGACCCGACTGGACAGCAAAATGGAAGAGCTGTTCCCGGGCCAGGTGAGCGAGAGCGAGAAAAAGGCGATGACCGATGCCGTAGCGGCGTTTGTCCGCGATGTGATGGACCAGAAAAAGATCAGGCGCTACGACGACCTCGTCGCGTATGTGAAGCAAAACAAGCTGAATGTCAGCGAGTCTTTTTTGCGCGAGCATTTCTCGTTCATGAAATACGAAATTTACGACTTCGTGCGTTTTCCGCAATTCAATGAACTTTTGTACTTCGCCAAAATCGGCACGAACAAGTACAGACTGACCGTCCAATACTACGCGGGCGAACTGGGCGGCAGCGTCGACAAAACTTTTTACCTCTCGTCTGCGGACGGCAAGACGTTCCGGCTGATTGGCAAAGACGAATAGCGGGCAACAAAAAAAGCTGGGTGCTTTGCATCCAGCTTTTTGCGATTTTGAGGAAAACGCGCTACGACTCCCCCTGGCCTTTAAGCAGGCGGATCAGCTTGCGGTTGAAGTCGACGGCAGCTTCTGTGGTCATCCCGTTTTGGAGCAAAAAGGTGGTCGTATAAGCGGTGTCATCGTAATTGAAGCTGTAAAAGGCGTACGTCCCTGAGTCGGTTTCCTTTTGCCCGTACTCGACCGCCATTCCTTCGATGAGCTGTGATTGCGCGTCGGCGAGGAAATTTTTCATCGTGTGGATTTCCATGATGATGACCGGCCTGCCAGCGTATTCACCGTAAAACAGTTCGCGTTGCTGCCTGTTTCGCATCACGGCGCGCTGCTCGTCAGTCAGTGGCAGAAGCTCGCCATTTTCATCGGTGTACACAATGACGGCGACAGAGGGGCCGGCGATCTGCTGCTGGTTTACGATCGGCGGGTAGCGGATTTCGGCGTATTTGACCGCGAGCTTTTCCGCAGGCGGAACGACAATGTCGACGTGAAGCTGCTCCTCCATGCGCTTTTCCACCTCTTTCGGCAGCGTGACTTCCACTTCCGGTTCCCCGCATCCTGGCAAAAACAGCAGGAGCTTCAAGCTGAACAACCACAAGCGTCTCATGATTCGCCACCTTTCCTTGGCCTGTGCCGCTCTTTTTCCTATATTTTACCATATAACGAGCGCGGGAAGGCGCTTCTGCCTCCAAAAGAAAAAGCGTGCGGGTACCAGTGACGGTCCGCACGCTTTTTGACGTGACGCTCAAACGGTTTGATTGCGCCCGGCCCCGATGCCGCTTGTGACGACCAACACGCTGACGAGGCAGAGCAGGCTGAGCGGCACGGTCCAGGAGTGCTGCAAATCGTAGAGAAAGCCGACAAAAATCGGGCCGACCGCAGCGAGCAAGTAGCCGACAGACTGGGCCATGCCGGATAGCCGGGCGGCCTGGCGCACGTCTTTGGCCCGAATGACGATAAAGGTGAGGGCGAGACTGATGCAGGCGCCTTGCGAGAGGCCGAGCAGCAACAGGCAGAGGTAGAGCAGAAGCTCGCTTGTGCCGAGCAAAAGCCCGCCGAAGCCGACGAGGGAGAAGAGGCCGACTACAGCCGCGAGCAAACGCTGATTCGTCAAGCGGGAAGCGAGCACAGGGGTGAAAAAGCTCGCAGGCAGGCTGACCGCCTGCACGAGCGACAGCATCCATCCGGCGCTGGTTTGGCTGATGCCGTGCTGCTGCAAGAGCGTAGGCAGCCAGGCGATCGTGCAGTAAAACAGAAACGACTGCAAGCCCATGAACAGCGTGACCTGCCAGGCGAGCAGCGAGCTCCACAGCCCTTGTTTGCTTTTTTCGCCCGTGCTTTTTCCTGGCTGGCTTCCGTCAGCGCGAAGCTGCGGCAGCCAGACGGCGATGGCGAACAGGACCGGGAGCGCCCAGGAGAAGAGCGAGCCTTGCCAACCCCAGCCGCCTGTGCTGGCGAGCGGGATGCTGATGCCGGAAGCGAGCGCGGCACACATCGACATCGTGGTCGTGTACACGCTGGTCATCAACCCGGCTTTTTGCGGGAAGCGCTGCTTGACCAGGCCGGGCAGCAGCACGTTGCAGATGGCGATGCCTGCTCCGATCAGGGCGGTTCCGGCGAACAGCGTGAAGACGAAGCCGGAGGAGCGCAGAATCAGCCCGATGAGGACGACGAGCAGTCCGGCAAAGAGCGTGCGCTCCGTGCCAAAGCGGTGCCCGATGCCCGGTGCCAGCGGCGAGAGCAGCGCGAAGGCGAGCAAAGGAACGGTAGTCAGCAGTCCGGACATTCCATTGGACAGGCCGAGGTCGCCTTGGATGGAGCCGACCAGAGGGCCAACAGCCGTCAGCGGAGAGCGCATGGCAAATGTAATCAAAATAATTCCGGCGATGATGAGAAACGGTTTGGGAGTGACAGGCTGCGCTTTGCTTTTCGCTGCTGTCAGGGTGGCAGGGCTCATGCGTCCATCCCTCCTTTCTCGATCAGCTCCGTGAGAGCTGTTTTGCTGGCTTGAATCAGGTTGCTTGCCGCTTCTTCCGCCGCGTCAGGACTTTGTTCGGCAATCGCTTGGACGAGAGCCGTATGTGTGATTGCCTGCTGGTCCAACAGGTCGTGGAAATCCAGCGTGCCGCTGACAGACAGGCGCAAGGATTCGGTCATCTGCTCGTACAGGTCGATCATGACGCTGTTGTGTGTCGCGTGGGCGACCGCGATATGAAACGCCACGTCAGCGGTGATGTACGCTTGCGGATCGTGCCTGAGCGAGAGGGAAGCGTCGAGCTTTTGCCGGATTTGCAGCAAATCGGCATCCGTCCTGCGCATGGCAGCCAGCCGGGCGATTTCGCGCTCCAGTCCGTACCGCACCTCCAAAATTTCCAGCAAGGTCGAGCGCCGTAGCCGTCGCTGCATCGCTGCGCCGAACTCGCTGGACGAGCGGACGTAAGTGCCATCGCCTTGGCGCGCTTCCAGCATGCCTGTGTGGATCAGCGCCTGCACCGCCTCGCGCAGCGTGTTGCGGCTGATGCCGAGCTGCTCCACCAGCTCCGGCTCAGGCGGGATGCGTTCTCCGACCTTCCACGCGCCTGATTCGATCCGCTGCACCAGTTGTTCCGCAATCTGTTTCACGAGCGAAGAGCGGACAGGTTTTTGCAATGTCATAGGATAAACCTCCAAACATCCGACGATTGGGAATGTCGCCATTTTAGCATGGGGAAAGACGACGGGCAAGATTCATGAGCGAGGAAACTGTTTGCAAGCGCAAAAAAAGACAGGTGCGTTTCCCGGGAAGAAGAAACGACCTGTCTTGATGCTACGCGGTCATGCGTTTTTCCATGCGCTTTTGCCAGAGTAGCAGCAAGGCGGCGATCACGAGCGGATAGAGCGCGGACCAGCCCAGAAATGGATAAAGCGCGACAGTGAAGACGAGCGACGTCCAGGAAGCCAGCCGTCCGAGACGATGGTTGCGCAGCAGCCGGATTCCGGCGAGACACCCGCCGATGTAGGTGGCAAAAAACGTGGCGGTGGGCAGCTCGATCAGCCGGGCCAGGTCAATCACTCCTGCATACAGGACCGTCAGCACCACGCCAAAGCAGAGCGAGAGGAACAACAGCCCGCCGATCGGCGTCCGGTATTTCGCGTGCAGCAGCCCAAACCAGCGGGGCGCGATCTTTTCCTGCGCCAGCGCATAGGCGATCCGCGCCGCCGCGCCGATGTAGGCGTTGGTGGTGGCGATGCAAATAAACAAGGCAGTCACAGCCACGATCCAGCCGCCGACAGGCCCGAGTGACAGTTGAACCATGACGGACAGCGCTGCCGCCGAGATGCCTGCGCCATAGCTGTGAGTGGCGACCGTCATGAACGCGACGGCAAAGTACAGGAGGGCGACGATGCCCGCGCTCCACAATACGCCGCGGATGGCATTTTTCGCCGGATCGACGAACTCCTCGGACAAGTGCGTGACCGCCTCCCAGCCGATAAAGCACCAAAATAACAGCCCTGCCGCTTGCACGACGCTAAGCCAGCCGTTGGGGGCAAACGGAGTGAAGTGAGCGGCGGAAGCGTGCGGCAGCGCAGCGACGACGGCCACGATCAAAATCGAGATAATGAGCGCGACGACGATCGTTTGCACGCGAGCGGCAACGTGCATCCCTAACACGTTCATGATGAGCACCGCGGTCAAAATGAGCGCAGCCGCCGCGTAAATTTGCGTGTCGCCCCAGCCGAGCAGCACCGCGAGATAGTTGGCTCCGGTCACGCTGAGGATCGGGGCGCCGATGGGCACAGATAATAGAAAAAACCAGCCGACGATGTTGCCGAAGCGGTCGCCGTAGGCCGTGCGGACAAAGGTGGAGACGCCGCCGGAACTTGGGTAGCGGGCGGACAGCAGTCCCATCGTGAGTGCCATCGGCAAGACGAGAATCGACATGACCAGCCAGGCGAGGATCGAGGCGGGGCCTGCCTTTTCTGCCGCCAGCCCCGGGATGAGCAGCACGCCGGACCCGATGACGGCCCCGATGTACAAGGCGACGATTTGCGGCAGCCGCAGCGTTTTGGCGAGGCCCGCTGTTTGCACAGTTGCTTTTTCCATGAATGTTCCCTCTCTTTATCGTTCGGTTGTTTGTAGAGGTAGTGTAGCATAGACATAATCATCGGAGTTATCTATAATATTAGATAATCAAAATCGGTTTTTTCGATGAAAAGGAGGGAGAGGAATTTGGATACGCGCTACTTGCTGACCTTTCGCGAGGTAGCCAAATGCCAGAGCTTTACCCGCGCGGCAGAGGTGCTGGGCTATGCGCAATCCAGCGTGACGACGCAGATTCAAAACCTGGAGGCGGATTTTGGCGTCACGCTGTTTGAGCGGTGGGGGCGAAAAATCAGACTGACCCACGCCGGAGAAGCCCTTCTCGCCTACAGCGAGCAACTGCTGGCGGTGCTGGACGAAGCGAGGGCCAACCTGTCCGAGCAGGCGCAGTTGGCTGGCACCTTGCGCATTGGCACGGTGGAATCGCTCGCCGCTTTTTTCCTCCCGCCTTTTTTGCAAGCATTTCGCACGGAGCACCCGCGCGTGCGCATTTTGTTGAAGCCGGGAATTTGTCACGAACTGCGTCAGGGCGTCAAGGAGGGGCACTACGACTTCGCCTTCGTGCTCGACTGGCTACAGGATCATCCCGATTTGGTGAACACCAATCTCGGCGAAGAAAAGCTGGTGGTCATCGCCGCGCCCAACCATCCGCTGGCCCGGGTGGAAAAGCTCGAAGCGCGCGATTTCGCCGGAGCAAACTGGATTTTTACCGAAGCCGGATGCAGCTACCGCTCGATCATGGAGTCTGTCCTGCGCGACGCCGGAGCGACGATCGAATCGTCGTCCGAGTTCGGCAGTCTGGAAGCGATCAAGCAATGCGTCGCATATGATTTAGGGATTGCGCTCGTTCCTTACATCGCCGTCGCCGAAGAAGCGAAAAACGGTACGCTCACCATCCTGCCTTTTTCCCATCCGGAAGTCCGCGTCTACCGCCAACTGGTCTATCATAAGAAAAAATGGATGCCACAGGCGCTGCTGCGGTTTTTGGAGCTGCTGACGACAAATGCAGGACAGCAGCAGGGCGCAGCAAAAAACGCCATTTCGGCAGCGAAGGCGGATGCGATCTGACAGCAGCGGCGAGGCTCGCTTTCAGCAGCGCAGCCGTTCGCGGGGCGACACCTGCAGCCGTGTGCCGAAAAATTGGCGGGAACAGGAAAAAGAGATGATGGTTGTACTTGCGTATGATATGATAGACAGGGTTGTGTTTATGAGATAAAAGGAGGTCTACCCATACATGAACACCGTTTCTGAAAGCATTGTAAAAGACATGTCGCTTGCACACAGCGGCCATTTGAAAATTGACTGGGTAAAAGAGCACATGCCCGTTCTCAACCGCATCCGCGAGCGTTTTGAAAAAGAGCAGCCATTTGCAGGACTGAAAGTGGCGATCTCCTTGCACCTGGAAGCAAAAACCGCGTACCTGGCAAAAGTCGTGCAAGCCGGTGGCGCTGAAGTAACGATTACAGGCTCCAACCCGCTCTCCACTCAGGACGACATTTGCGCGGCGCTGGTGGAAGACGGCATCCGCGTTTTTGCGAAGTACAATCCAGATCCAGCCGAGTACAAGGAGCACCTGATTAAAACGCTGGAGACGCGCCCTGACCTGATTATCGACGACGGTGGCGACCTGGTGACCATCCTGCACAGCGAGCGCCGCGATCTCTTGTCGCAAGTGCGCGGTGGCGCAGAGGAAACGACAACAGGGATTCTGCGCTTGAAAGCATTGGAAAAAGAAGGCAAGCTGGAGTTCCCGATGGTAGCGGTGAACGACGCTTTCTGCAAATATTTGTTTGACAACCGTTACGGTACAGGCCAATCCGTATGGGATGGCATCAACCGCACAACCAACCTGGTCGTAGCAGGGAAAACCGTTGTCGTAGCCGGCTATGGCTGGTGCGGAAAAGGTGTGGCGATGCGCGCGAAAGGTCTTGGCGCGAAAGTCATCGTGACCGAAATCGACGCGATCAAAGCGGTAGAAGCGTACATGGACGGCTTCGAAGTAATGCCGATGAGCGAAGCGGCGAAGCACGGCGACTACTTCGTGACCGTGACCGGAAACCGCGACGTGATCCGCAAAGAGCATTTTGAAGTGATGAAAGACGGCGCGATCCTGTCCAACGCAGGCCACTTCGATGTCGAAGTAAACAAAGTGGAGCTTGGCGCCCTGTCGACATCCAAGCGAATCGTGCGCAAAGATATTGAAGAATTTGTCATGGCAGACGGTCGAAAACTGTACCTTCTTGCAGAAGGACGCCTCGTAAACCTGGCAGCAGGCGACGGCCACCCGGCAGAGATCATGGACATGACCTTTGCCCTGCAAGCTGTTTCGCTGGCGTATGTCAACGAACAGTACAAAAACATCGGCAAAAAAGTGCTGAACGTACCTTACGAGCTGGATGCAATGGTTGCCCAATACAAATTGGAAGCATTGAACATCGGCATCGACAAATTGACCGACGAGCAAAAAGCATATCTCGATAGCTGGGTCGAATAGTTCGCGAAAACCGTCCTTTCCCGGCAAAAAATTCAACGAAAAAATCCTGCTTACAAATGCAGGATTTTTTTTTATAATAGCAAGTAGGCGACAAAGTGGGGAAAAGTGGGGGAAAGTGGAGCCAAAGGACAGGAAAGTGGGGGACTAGGGCGTGTTCATGGGGGAATACCAGCACAGCATCGATGAAAAAGGCCGCCTGACGATCCCTGCCAAATTCCGTGAAGGACTGGGAGCTTCCTTTGTCATTACCCGCGGACTCGATCAATGCTTGTTCGCCTATCCGATGGAAGAGTGGAAGCAGCTTGAGGAAAAACTGAAGACTCTTCCCTTTACAAAAGCGGATGCACGCGCGTTTACACGGTTTTTCTTTTCCGGCGCAACCGAATGTGAGTGGGACAAGCAGGGAAGGGTAAACATACCGCCCAATCTGCGCGAGCATGCCGGTATGCAAAAGGAATGTGTCATCATTGGCGTATCCAACCGCGTAGAGGTGTGGAGCAAAGAACGTTGGGAAGATTATTTCGCCCAGTCGGAAGGCTCTTTTGGAGAAATTGCTGAGAAACTGGTTGATTTTAATTTGTAGCAGCGAGAAGAACAGGAGTGACGACATTGTCGTTTCATCACGTAACCGTACTGAGGGACGAAGCTGTAGACGGCCTGAACATCCGGCCCGGGGGCATTTATGTGGACTGCACGCTCGGTGGAGCGGGACATAGCAGCCTGATCGCGTCCCGTTTGACCGAGGGCGGCCGCCTGATTGCGATCGATCAGGATGACTGGGCGCACGACAACGCCCGGGAAAGACTGGCTCCCTATATGGACAAGGTAACACTGGTCAAAAGCAATTTTCGCCATCTGAAAGAGATTGTCAAAGATTTGGGGCTTACAGGTGTAGATGGAGTTTTGTTTGATCTGGGGGTGTCTTCCCCGCAGCTCGACGAAGGCGAACGCGGTTTCAGCTACAATGCGGACGCGCCGCTCGACATGAGAATGGATCAGCAAGCGCCGCTTTCGGCCTACGACATCGTCAACGAGTGGGACGAAGAGGAGATTGCCAAGATCATCTGGCTGTACGGAGAAGAGAAATTTTCCCGGCGGATTGCCCGGCAAATTGTACAGCAGCGCAAAAAGCAGCCGATTCGTACAACAGGCGAGCTGGTCGAGCTGATTAAGGAAGGAATCCCGGCAGCAGCGCGGCGCACAGGAGGACATCCTGCGAAGCGGACGTTTCAGGCGATCCGCATTGCCGTCAACGATGAACTGGATGCATTCAAAGAAGCTGTCGCCGATGCCATTGATATTTTGAATCCGGGTGGCCGCGTGAGCGTCATCACGTTCCATTCGCTGGAAGACCGGATTTGCAAGCAGGTGTATCAAGATTATTCCAAGGGCTGCACATGCCCGCCGTCGTTTCCGATCTGCACGTGCGGGAACGAAGCGATTGTCAAAGTCATCACGCGCAAGCCGATTTTGCCGTCCGAAGAGGAGCTTGCGGCCAATCCACGCGCGCGTTCTGCGAAGCTGCGGGTAGCCGAGAAGGTGTAGAGGGAGACAGCAACGAGGAAAAAGGGGTGAGAAAGCGTTGAGCTACTACTACCAAGGGAATCTGGCAATGGAGCTGGAGAAGCAGTCGCGCTCCGTCACCAAGACAACAAAACGAACGATCCGAATCAAACCAACCATTCCGACAGGCGAAAAATTGCTCTATCTCTTGTTTATCTCGTTGACAGTGATCGGCCTGGGGATGGTCGGAGTCAGGTACTCGCAAATCTCCCAGATGAATTACGAAATCCAGAGCACGAAAAAAGAAAACCGTCTGGTAGCCGAGAAAAACGCCACTCTGAAGCTTCAGATCGAGCAGCTCAGCAATCGCGATCGCATCCAGAGAGAAGCAGAGCGACAAGGCATGGTGTACAACGCGAATGCCGTACATACGATTGGTCAGGGGAAAGTAAAGGCGAGTTCGCTTCAACAACAACAGCCAAACCAGCCTTAAAATCAATGTTACTGCGTCAATTGTGCGGTAACATTTTTTTCTTACGCTTGACTGTCCGTGCCGATTCAGGCAGGCGATCATTGACGTGATGGAGTGAGTGGAAATGGAAACGAAACGACTCGTGAATTGGCGCATCCTCATTTGTGCGTTATGCCTGATTTTGATCTTTTCAGGCTTGAGCATTCGGATCTACTGGATTCAAACGGTAGACGCAGCTCGAATCATGGGACAGGCACAGGAGCAATGGGACCGGAATCGGACCCTGCAGCCGACGCGCGGTGCCATCAAAGACCGAAACGGCGAAATTCTCGCCTTCCAAGGCAAGGCATACACCGTGAACGCCAGGCTGAAAGGGCGGGATGAAAAAGATCAGGACGTCGTCAAGGACCCTTACTACACAGCAAACAGTCTGGCCCCCATTCTCAACGCTCCGGTGCCTGAATTGGTGAAGATGCTGACCAAGCCGAACAAGGTGGTGGAGCTGGGCCGCTACGGAAGGAAAATCAGCGAAGAGCAGAAAAAGCGGATTTTGGAGTTGCAATATCCGAAGCTGCCAAGCGGTAAGCAGGTGGAAGAAAATCAGCTTCCGGGGATTTTTCTGAATGAGACGACGAGACGCGTCTACCCGAACAACAGCTTTGCCTCGCACGTGATCGGGTATCTCGATCTGTACGATGAGCCGAAGATGGGGATCGAACTGCAGCTCAACAAGGAGCTGGCCGGAGAAGAAGGGCAGATGCAGTATAAAAGAGACGGAGCTGGCTACCAGCTACCGGATGGAGAAGGCGAATACATCCCGGCAAAAGACGGCTACGATGTCTATCTGACCATCGACAGGCAAATTCAGGATTACGTCGAACAAGCGCTGGATGTGGTGGATCGGCAGTACAAGCCAAAAGGGATGACGGTCATCGTATCCGATCCGCAGACGGGCGAAGTTTTGGCGATGGGCAATCGTTCGCAATTTAATCCCAATACGTACTATAACGGGATTTCGAACTATACGAACCACGCGATCACCTCCATGTTCGAGCCTGGCTCCACGTTCAAGATCATTACGCTGGCCGCCGCGATTGAGGAAGGCTTGTTCAACCCGAATGAGACGTATGACTCCGGGAAGTACACGATCAAGGGACAAGTTCCGATTCGCGACCATAACAACGGGGTGGGCTGGGGCAGAATTTCGTTTCTGGAAGGGGTGCAACGCTCCAGTAACGTGATGTTCGCGAAGCTCGGCTACGAGCGTCTGAAGCTGGAGAAGCTCAGGGCGTACTTCAAAAAGTTCGGGATGGGCTCCCTGACTGAAATCGAGTTGCCCTACGAAAAAGAAGGAACCCTGATTAACTTGGAAAAACCGCAGTCTCCTCGCGACTGGGCAGCGACGACCTTCGGACAAGGGGTGACGGTTACGGCGATCCAGCAAGTGATGGCGGTAGGGGCCATCGCCAACGGCGGCGAGCTGTTGAAGCCGCATATCGTCAAGGAAATGCGCGATCCGCATACAGGAGCGGTCGTGAAGCGCAGCGAGCGCGAAGTCGTGAGAAGGGTCGTCTCGGAGGCGACGGCGAAGAAGACCCGCGACATTTTGGAAACGGTCGTGACCGGCGAGCACGGAACAGGGAAGCTGTACGCCATCGACGGCTACCACGTCGCCGGGAAAACCGGTACCGCGCAAAAGTACGATCCGAACACAGGCAAGATCATGGACGGGCACTACATCGCTTCGTTTATCGGCTTTGCGCCGAAAGACAATCCGCGCCTGCTCGTCTACGTCGTAATTGACGATCCCGATACGAAAGAATGGTACGCGTACTGGGGCAAAATGATGATCGCGCCGACGTTCAAGTCGATCATGGAGCGCAGCCTGCAATACTTGCAGCAGCAGCCAGAGGTGCCTCGTGCAGCAGCCGACAGCGGGAAAGGCAAATCGACCGCTATGGCCGCACAGGAACAGGTGCAAGCGGCTCAGTCTGCTGCAAGCCAGACGCTGCCGAAGTTCGTGGGCATGTCCACGACAGCGGCGCAACTGCGAGCGAAGCAGGACAATTTGACCGTGACAGTACTCGGAACCGGGACCAAGATCGTGGAGCAGTACCCTGCCGCCTACGAACAGGTAGTGCCTGGGAAGCAAATCATTTTGGTATCGGACCGCTTGACGGGCGCGAAAATGCCTGACTTCAAAGGGAAGTCGCTCAGGGAAGTCATGGAATTTGCCTCGCTGCTCGACATTGATGTCCACGCTACGGGCACGGGCTTTGTCGTACAGCAGAGCATTGCGCCGGGCACAGCGTTAAACGGCAAGGAAAAGCTGCAGATCACGCTGCAGTCCGAATCGCAGCCGCCAGCGCCGTCTCCAGCTCAGGACGGAGCGGCGACATCCGGAACCGCTCCGCCGTCAGGAACGGCGCCTCCGGCCGGAACAGGTGCAGCGACCGATCCGGCTGAACAAATGGAACAGCCTGCTGGACAATCGACAGGCCAGCAGGGCGGGGCAGAGTCGAACCAGGGAGCCCCTCCTGCCGGCACAGATGCCAGCCAAACAAGCGCAACCCCATAGTTCTATCCCGTCCCCCCAAGGAATAAGGTAAGGAAGAGACAACCTATTTCCGAGGGGGGACTCGCTTTGCGGGTATCCAATGCTACTGTACGCCGTCGCATTTTCATATCGCTGGTCATCGGCATTGTCCTGTACACGGCGCTCATCACCCGGCTCGGGTATGTGCAATTGATCGAAGGACCGAAGCTTGCCCAGATGGCTGACCAACTGTTGAACCGGGAAATCGACTTCAAGCCGAATCGCGGCCGGATTTTGGATCGGAACGGCAACGAGTTGGTGTCAAACATGACGGTGCCAACGGTAGTCGCCGTCCCCGCGCAAATTAAGGACCCGAAGGAGACGGCCCGGCAGCTCGCGATCATTTTGGAGCAAAAAGAAGAAGACGTTTATCAGGCCATCACCAAAAAACAGATGAGCAACGACAAGATTCCAGGCGGAAAAAAGCTGCCGATCGAAAAAGCGCGGAAAATCCAGGAGTTGAACCTGCCGGGGATTTATTTGGCCGGAGACTCCAAACGCTTTTATCCGAACGGGAGCATGGCCGCGCACATTCTCGGCTTTACCGGAATTGACAATCAGGGCTTGACCGGACTGGAAAAAATTTACGACCCGTTTCTGAAAGGAACCGAGGGGCACATTTCTTTTCCGTCCGATGCCAAAGGGCGCGTCATGCCCGGAGGCTCCGAAGATTACGTCCCTCCGGTGAGCGGGATGGACATGTATTTGACGATCGACAGCGCCATCCAGTCGTTTATCGAGCGGGAGCTGGACCAGGCCGTCGTCGCTTATCAGCCGGACGATGTTCTCGCCATCGCGATGAACCCGAAGACCGGAGAAATTTTGGGGATGGGCAGCCGTCCGACCTTCCAGCCGGACGAGTATCAAAACTATCCGACAGAAGTGTACAACCGCAATTTGCCGATCTGGAAAACGTATGAGCCAGGTTCGACCTTCAAAATCGTCACGCTCGCTGCCGCTTTGAACGAAGGCGTCGTCTCTTTGGAGGAAAGCTTCTACGATCCCGGCTTCATTACCGTGGCAGGCAAGCGGCTGCGCTGCTGGAAGCGGCAAGGGCACGGACAGGAGACGATGCTGGAAGTCGTGGAAAACTCGTGC
This sequence comes from Brevibacillus sp. FW306-2-1A-C05A, assembly GCF_058781555.1. Taxonomy (NCBI): domain Bacteria; kingdom Bacillati; phylum Bacillota; class Bacilli; order Caryophanales; family Paenibacillaceae; genus Brevibacillus; species Brevibacillus sp. FW306-2-1A-C05A. Next base: position 435,807 of record NZ_JBYSWV010000001.1, on the reverse strand, counting down.
AACCCCGGCTTTGTAACGATGGGGCAGCGCCTGCAAAAAGAGCGGCTGTTTGAATACATCAAAAAATTTGGCTTCGGGCAAAAAACAGGCATCGACCTGATCGGGGAAGAGAACGGGCTGTTGTTCAATCTCAGTCGCGTCGGACCTGTCGAGCTTGGCACGACTTCGTTTGGCCAAGGGGTATCGGTCACGCCGATCCAGCAAATGGCCGCAGTCTCGGCTGCGATCAACGGCGGGAAGCTGATGAAGCCGTTTGTCGCCAAGGAATGGCGGGATAGCGTCACACACGATATTGTAGCGCGGACGCTTCCGACCGAGGTGCGCCAGGTGATTTCAGCGGAAACCTCTGCCAAGGTGCGGTATGCGCTGGAGAGCGTCGTGGCCCAAGGAACAGGAAACAAGGCCTATATTGAAGGCTACCGGGTCGGCGGAAAAACGGGAACCGCGCAAAAGGTCAGAAACGGCCGCTACGTGGACGGGGAGTACATCGTGTCGTTTATCGGCTTCGCCCCTGCGGACGATCCGCAAATCGTCGTCTACTTCGCGGTCGATAATCCGAAGGCGCTGGCTTTTGGCGGACTGATTGCCGCGCCGAGCGTCAAGAGCATTATCGAATCTTCCCTGCAGTATATGAATGTGCCCAAGCGCAAGGACGGCATCGCCAAGGAGATCAACAAGGCATTGGGCGAGCGCGAGCCGATCGAGGTTCCGAACATGGTCGGGCAGACGATGAAGGACGTCGTGCAGACGTATGAGACGCTTCCGCTGGTCGTTTCCGGAAAAGGGACCTACGTCATTCAGCAGTCGCCTGCGCCTGGCGTGAAAATTGACCAGGGCGGAAAAATTCGCATACATCTTGGTGACAAATTGACCAATTAGCTATAAAATGAGATTTCGAAGGCGGAGGGAAGTAGGCTTGTCTACAGTCGCTCTGCCTTTGTTCGTCACAGAAATGGATCGGTTTCCTTTCGTAAAAAAGGGCAAATTTCTGTCTATACTAGTTGGAGAATGGGGTGCCTGTTTCATGTTTCTACGGGATCTGCTCATGCCTTTGTTGCCAGTGAAGGTTTCGGGGGATGACAGTATGGAGATTACGGGTTTGACAGCAGACTCGCGCCAGGTGAAGCCCGGCTACTTGTTTGTGTGTCTGACAGGGTACACCGTGGACGGTCATGCGTTTGCGGCCCAGGCGGTGAAAAATGGCGCCGTCGCCGTGCTATCCGAACAAGATCTGGACGTGCCAGCGACTATTGTCAGGGTGCCGGACACCCGGCGGGCAATGGCTATGCTGGCTGATCGCATTTTCGGATCTCCCACAAGAGAGTTAAAGGTGATTGGGGTTACCGGAACAAACGGGAAGACGACCACCACTCATCTGATCGACAAGATCCTGCGCGACCAGCGCAAGCAAACAGGCTTGATCGGCACGATCCACATGCGGATCGGGGATGTCACGGAAGAAGTGAAAAACACGACGCCCGATGCCGTGGACCTGCAAAGAAGCTTCCGTCGCATGTGCGATGTCCATACAGACTACGCGATTATCGAGGTGTCCTCCCACGCGCTGGAGCAGGGACGCGTGCGCGGCTGCGACATACATACCGCAGTCTTCACCAATTTGACGCAGGACCATCTCGACTACCATAAAACGATGGAAAACTACCGCTATGCCAAGTCGCTGCTGTTTTCCCAGCTCGGGAACCACTACGACCCGAACCGCCTGAAGACAGCCGTGCTGAACGCAGACGACGAGGCGTCGAAGCTGTATGCGACGGTGACCCCTGCGCGCGTCCTTACGTACGGGATCGACCAGCCGGCGGACGTGCGCGCGAAGGACATCGAAATCACGAGCAAGGGAACGTCGTTTACAGCGGAAACCTTTGCAGGCACCATTCGCCTCAACCTGAAGCTGATGGGCAAATTCAATGTGTACAACGCATTGGCCGCTATCGCGGTTACACTGGCAGAAGGCGTGAGCCTCGAAGACATCAAGGCCAGCCTGGAGGCGGTCCTCGGTGTGAACGGGCGATTCGAGTCGGTCGATGCCGGACAGCCGTTCGCCGTTCTGGTCGACTACTCCCATACGCCGGACAGCCTGGAGAACGCCTTGGTGACGGTCAAAGAGTTTGCCAAAGGCAACGTATTTTGCATCGTCGGCTGCGGCGGAGATCGCGATCGCACGAAGCGCCCGATTATGGCGAAGATCGCAACGAAGTATGCGGATATGACCGTCTTAACATCAGATAACCCTCGCTCCGAGGAGCCGCAAGCGATTATCGACGACATGCTGGCTGGCGTGCGCGACGTGGACGCTTCCCGTTACACAGCGGTGACAGACCGCCGCGAAGCGATTCATCATGCCATCTCGCTGGCAAAGGCTGACGACGTCATTTTGATCGCCGGAAAAGGTCATGAGACGTACCAGATTATTAAAGATCAAGTACTGCCCTTCGACGACCGTGAAGTAGCACGGGAAGCGATTGCCCGGTACAACCAAGAATAGAGACAGATGCGACACATTGGCATCGAAAGAAAGGAGGCTCGGGCATGTTCGCTGACAACGTCCTAATCGTCACGATCGTCGCCGCGTTTCTCATTGCCGTACTGATTGGCCCACTGTTTATTCCCTTCCTTCGCCGCCTGAAATTCGGGCAGGCCATTCGCGAGGAAGGACCGCAATCGCACTACAAGAAGGCTGGGACTCCTACCATGGGGGGTACCATCATTCTTTTGGCACTTATCTTTACCGTGTTGAAGTTTGCCAATGCCAACATGGAAATTTACTTCCTGTTACTGGTGACACTCGGCTACGGTCTGATCGGGTTTTTGGACGACTTTATCAAAATCAGAAAAAAACGCAACCTCGGTTTGACCGCCAAAGAGAAGTTTGCCGGTCAGATTTTGCTGGCAATCGGCGCGTATGTTTTGCTGCTCATGATGGGGCACGACACGTCGCTGCATCTGCCCGGAACGCCGTGGAAGCTGGAGCTCGGCTATTTCTACTTCCCGTTCCTGCTGTTTTTGCTCGTCGGCACGACCAACGCCGTGAACATTACAGACGGCCTGGACGGACTTTTGGCAGGGACAGGAGCCATCGCCTTTGGCGCGTACGCGATCATTGCCTGGTTCGGGCAGGACTACGACACGGCGATTTTCAGCGCCGCCGTCGTCGGGGCCGTTCTTGGCTTCCTCGTCTTCAACGCGCATCCGGCCCGCGTGTTCATGGGAGACACAGGCTCGCTCGGTTTGGGGGGAGCGCTTGCGGGAATTGCGATCATGACGAAAACCGAGTTGCTTTTGGCGATTATCGGCGGCGTGTTCGTCGTGGAGACACTGTCCGTCATTTTGCAGGTCGTTTCTTTCAAAACGCGCGGCAAACGGATTTTCCGCATGAGTCCGCTCCATCATCATTTTGAATTGACAGGCTGGTCCGAGTGGCGCGTCGTCGTCACCTTCTGGCTGGTCGGGATGTTTTTTGCCGGATTGGGCGTATATCTTGAGGTGGTGACAATCAGATGATTCGTTATCAAAACCAGCACGTAGTCGTTTTAGGAATGGCGAAAAGCGGTGTAGCAGTGGCAAAACTGCTGCACCGCTTTGGCGCTCATGTCGTGGTCAACGATAAAAAGCTGCGCGAAGAAGCAGGTGGCATCGAGGAACTGGAGGCGCTCGGGATCACCGTCATTTGCGGCCACCATCCGGATGATTTGATTCATCCGGGCGTGGCGCTCGTCGTTAAAAATCCGGGGATTCCGTACGAAGCGCCGCCTGTGCAGCAGGCGCTCGCACTGGAAATTCCTGTCGTGACGGAGGTGGAGCTAGCCTCCCAGATTGCCAAGGCACCGATCATCGGCATTACAGGCTCCAACGGAAAGACAACCACGACGACGCTCGTCGGACAAATCCTCAAGGAAGCGGGCCTGGATGTGCTCGTTGGCGGCAACATCGGCACGGTTTTGTGCGGCCTCGCCGAAGAAGCGGGCCCGGACCAGTGGCTCGTGGCCGAACTGAGCAGCTTCCAGCTCATGGGGACGAGGGAGTTTCGTCCGCACATCGGTGTTTTGCTCAATCTGTATCCTGCTCATCTCGACTACCACCATACGATGGAGGCGTATCTGGACGCGAAGCTGAAAATGTTCGCCAACCAAACAGCAGATGATATCGCGATCCTGCCGTTTGACCAGCCGGAGATTCTCGCCAAATGCGGCGAGCTGCCTGCCCGTGTCTACTACTTCAGCAAGACGCAGCAAGTTCCGAGAGGCGCTTTTGTCCAGGATGGCGTGATCCGGTTTACAGATGGACAGGGCCAGTCGGAGGACATCATCGCGGTAGCGGATATGACTGTTCCGCATTTGGACAACGCCCTGGCTGCGATTCTCGTCGCCAAGCTGGCTGGTGCCAATACAAGCGCCATCGTGCAGGTGCTGTCTACTTTTCCTGGCGTGGAGCATCGCATGGAATACGTCGATTCCATTGCCGGGGTCAAATATTACAACGACTCCAAAGCGACCAATCCGGAAGCGGCTTCCCGCGCGCTGCAGGCGTGCCAGGAGCCTGTTGTCTGGATTTGCGGCGGCCTTGACCGGGGCGTCGATTTTCGGGAGCTTTTGCCTGTCATGAAAGGACGGGTCAAAGCGGTCGTCGCGCTCGGGCAGACAGCGCCGATTTTGCTTGCGCGTGCGGAAGAAGCAGGGATTAACGAGCGAATCCATGTCGATACTGTGGAAAAAGCCGTTCTTGCTGCTTCCCGGTTGGCGCAATCAGGAGACGTAGTACTGCTCAGCCCGGCGTGTGCGAGCTGGGATATGTTCCCTTCGTTTGAGGTCAGGGGGAGCATGTTTAAGGACGGCGTGCATAGACTTAAAACAAGCCTAGCATAACGTCCCACGAAAGCCTCATGAATACAGCGCAATACGGGACGGCATGAGAAAGGATGACCTGGCACTATGAGCAAGGTACGCTCTGCCCCCGACTTCGTAATTATTTTTGCAACACTTTTTTTATTGGGAATTGGCATCGTGATGGTGTACAGCGCCAGTGCGATCGTCGCCCAGAAGCCGCCTTTTTCCGACCCGTACTTCTTTGCCAAGCGGCAGCTCATTTTTGCTTTGCTCGGCATTACCTCCATGTACATTACGATGAACATTGACTACTGGGTGTGGAAACAATGGGCCAAGCCGGGCTTTTACATGAGTATCGGCTTGTTGATACTGGTTCTCGTGATCGGGATCGAAGTGAACGGCTCCAAAAGCTGGCTTGGCTTCGGGGCTTTCGGGATTCAGCCTGGCGAATTTGCCAAGCTCGGCGTCGTCGCGTTTTTGGCGCGCTGGCTGTCGGACAACCAAAAACAGATCGTCCTGTTCCGAAAAGGGCTGATGCCTGCCCTGGCGATCCCGATGGTCTGCTTCGGGCTCATCATGCTCCAGCCGGACCTGGGAACCGGCACCGTCCTGATGGGAACGGCGGTTGTGATGATTTTTGCCTCGGGAGCGCGAATCAGCCACTTCGTCGGTCTGGGGATGATTGGCGTCGTCGGCTTTATCGGGCTGGTGTTGTCGGCCCCTTACCGCATCAAGCGGATTACGTCTTTTCTCGATCCATGGTCTGATCCGCTCAATACCGGGTACCAAATCATCCAGTCGCTGTATGCGATTGGCCCAGGCGGCTTGCTCGGCCTCGGTTTGGGACAAAGCAGGCAGAAGCATCTGTACTTGCCGGAGCCGTACAACGACTTCATTTTTTCCATCGTAGCGGAGGAGTTGGGGTTCATCGGCGGCACGCTCATCCTGCTTTTGTTCCTGCTGCTGTTGTGGAGAGGGATGCGCACCGCGATTACGGCGCCAGACCTGTTCGGAAGCCTCCTTGCGCTCGGGATCATCGGCATGATCGCTATTCAGGTCGTCATCAACATCGGCGTCGTCACGGGCATGTTCCCGGTTACCGGGATTACGCTGCCGTTTCTAAGCTACGGAGGATCATCCCTGACCTTGATGCTTACAGGGGTCGGCGTTCTCTTGAACATTTCCCGCTTTTCCCGATCATGAATTTTCAGCAGGAAGCCAGTTTTTTTCCCTGCATAAAAATAAGGGTGTGATTGTATGCGCGTCGTCCTAACAGGCGGTGGCACAGGTGGACATATTTATCCGGCGCTTGCGGTGGCGAGAGAAGTTTCTCGCCAAACACCGCAGGCTGCCTTTTTGTATATCGGCAGTAAAAAAGGGCTGGAGGCGCAGCTTGTACCGCGCACGGAAATTCCGTTCCAGTCTGTCGAGATCAGCGGCTTGAAGCGAAAGCTGTCGCTGGACAACATCAAGACTTTGTGGAAATTCGTTCGCGCGGTGTCCGAGGCGAAAAAAATGCTGCGCGACTTCCGGCCGGATGTCGTCGTCGGCACTGGCGGATACGTGTGCGGCCCGGTCGTGTACGCGGCGTCCCGTCTGGGCATTCCGACGCTGATTCACGAGCAAAACGTCGTCCCGGGCTTGACCAACAAGTTTTTGTCGCAGTCGGCTACGCGGGTGGCGGTGTCGTTTGCGGAGTCGCTCGCCTATTTTCCCAAGGGCAAAACAGTCTTTACCGGCAACCCGCGCGCGACAGAAGTGATGCACGGCAACGCGCAGGCGGGAAGAAGCTTTCTCGGGGTAGACTTTGGCAAGCGAATCGTCCTGATCTTTGGCGGCAGTCGCGGCGCACGAGCGATCAATGAAGCGGTGCTAGCTGTCGTCACACAACTGGGCCAATATGCCGATACTCATTTTGTATATGTAACGGGTGACGTTCATTTCGAGAACATCTCCAAACAACTTGCCGCAAAAGGGAAGCTTCCCGAAAACCTTTCCGTGCTTCCTTTCCTCCATAACATGCCGGACGTTTTGGCGGCGACGCATATTTTGGTTGGACGTGCCGGCGCGTCCACGCTGGCCGAAGTGACGGCGCTCGGCGTGCCGTCGATCCTCATCCCTTCTCCGTACGTGACCAACAACCATCAGGAGAAAAATGCGCGCGGCCTGGAACGGGCAGGGGCAGCGCGGGTCATTGTCGAAAAGGAACTGACCGGCGAGCGCCTGCTGGGCGAGGTAGAGAGCCTTTTGCAAAGCCGTGAGCGGTGGGCGCAGATGAAGGAAAGCGCCCTGTCGCTCGGAATGCCGCAGGCAGCGACCGAGATCGTTCGCACGCTGCAGGAAGTCTCCGGAAAAAAATGATCGGATGGGCGATTGTCACGCCGCTCTGGGCGATGGCATAGTATGGAGCAAACACGTGAGAAGACTTAAAGGTCCGACCTAGCAAACGTATCAGGAGGTTCACAAATGAAAAAAATCGCAGATGAGCTGAAGCAAGCAGGAATCGAAAAAGTGTGGACCAATGAACCTCTCGCCAATCATACGACTTGGCGGATCGGGGGTCCTGCTGATTTGTTGATCCAGCCCAAGGACAAAGAATCCTTGCTAAAAGCCTTGCAAATCATCCATCGTCATGAAATTCCTTGGAGTGTTATCGGGCGCGGCTCCAACCTTCTGGTGAGGGACGGAGGGATTCGCGGAGCCGTGCTCAAAGTGGCTGAGGGCTTGAGCCACTGCGAGTTCAGGGATGAAGAGGTGTGTGTGGGTGCCGGATATTCCATGATCCGCCTGGCGGTGGAGACAGGCAAGATGGGATTGACAGGGATGGAATTCGCAGGAGGGATTCCTGGTACGGTAGGCGGAGCCGTCTATATGAATGCAGGGGCACACGGATCTGATCTTTCACGTATTCTTATTGAAGCCGAAATCCTTTTTGCAAACGGCGAATGTAAGGTGTTGAGTAACGAGGAACTGAGCTTTAGCTATCGGACTTCACTCTTGCAGAGAGAAAAAGGGATCGTGCTGGAGGCCCGTTTCAAGCTGCGCCCTGGTGATCGCAAGCAAATTTCCGCTACGCTTTCTGCCAACAAGGAGCGGCGACGCCAGACACAGCCGTTGCAGATGCCGTGCGCCGGCAGTGTGTTCCGCAATCCGCCGAACGACCACGCAGGACGTCTGATCGAGGCAGCAGGGCTGAAAGGCTATCGAATCGGCGGAGCTCAGGTTTCGGAAAAACACTCCAATTTCATCGTGAATTGCGGAGGAGCCACGGCTACCGACGTCCTCACCTTAATCGAGCATGTACGGAGCACAATTCTTGCGACATACGGAATTGATCTGCATCCGGAAGTTCTGGTGGTGGGCGAGGGGTAACACGGAGGTGAAAGTTTGGAGACTTTTGCGATCGAAGGCGGAAGACCTCTGTCCGGTTCGCTTCGGATCCAAGGAGCTAAGAACGCTGCTCTTCCTATCCTTGCCGCTGCTGTGCTTGCGGAAGGGCAATTCTATATCTACGATGTCCCCCACTTGAAAGATATCAAGGTCATGTTGGAAATATTGACGGCGCTGGGGGCCAACACGAAGCATGTGGACGGTTGCGTCGATCTGGATACAACGTCTGTCTCCGTCCCGCATGTACCAGATGATTTAATGAGCCAGATGCGATCTTCTATTTTTCTCGCCGGGCCGCTTCTGGCCAGGTTGGGTGAAGTCACCATATCGCATCCCGGCGGCTGCGACATTGGTGAACGCCGAATTGACCTGCATTTGTCCGGTCTTACGGCACTCGGGGCTAAAATAGAAGAATCCGAAGGCTACATTACATTTCGGGCAAAGCAATTGCGCGGGACCAATATCTTTCTTTCCTTCCCCAGCGTGGGTGCGACGGAAAATATCATGATGGCGGCGGTCTTGGCAAAAGGGACGACACGCATCTGCAATGCGGCCCGAGAGCCGGAGATTATCGACCTGCAAAACTTTCTGAACGCCATGGGCGCGCGGATCAGGGGCGCAGGCACCGATACGATCGAGATCAGCGGCGTGCCGCGGCTTCGTTCCGTCAGCTACCGGATCATTCCCGACAGAATTGTCACGGGTACGTACGTGCTGGCGGTCGGAATTGCCCAGGGCCATGTCGAACTGACGAACACGCTGCCTGAGCAGCTCACAGCATTGATTGAGGTTGCCCGTAGCTGCGGTGTTGAAATCAAAACCCGCCATGATATAATGGAAATCAAAAGCAACTCCCGTCCGCGTGCCTACGACCGGATCATCACCTCGCCGTACCCAGGGTTTCCGACAGACCTGCAGGCGCAGTTGATGGTGTTTCTGTCACAGGCGAGGGGAACCAGCGTCATCAAGGAAACGATTTTCGAAGGAAGATTCAAACATGTGAATGAATTGGCGCGAATGGGCGCCTCTATATACGTAGATCTCGGCTCTGCCATCATTCGCGGCGTAGGGAAGCTGACCGCCACGAGTGTGGAAGCGACGGATCTGCGAGCAGGAGCTGCTTTGGTCTTGGCAGGGCTTGCTGCAGAAGGCATTACCACGGTGAACCAGATCCATCATATCGATCGCGGGTACGATCGGCTGGAAGAGCAATTGCGCAGGCTGGGAGCCGATATTACGAGGGTGTCGATATGATCGAGGGAAGACAAGCGGCATAGTGCTATGCCGCTTTCCCTGTTTTGTAAAGTGGCAATTATTTGGAAAAAAACCTTTTATTTTCTTTTGTTTTGAGTAATCTTGCGGGCGATGAGCCTAGAATGCATGAGGAAGGATTCGGCCATGGCGGTATTTGAAGAACGCATTCCGCAAGTCAAGCAGCAACGCCCCAGAAGAAAAGGAAACCGCAAGCTAGTTTTTCTCTTGGTGCTGTTTTTTCTTACCGTACTTATCATCGTTTTTATTCGATCACCATACAGCAAAGTGCAGGAAATTCAAGTGATCGGCAATGACATTTACCCAGCGGAGCAAATTGTCCAGCAGTCTGGCCTCGCGCGCGACATGCAATTTCTCAACGTATGGGAGAGCAGCGTGCAGAGCAACCTGCAGCCGCTGGAAGGCATCAAAAGCGTAACGGTCAGCCGCTCGTTCCCGGGAGTCATCCGCCTGCACGTGACAGAGCTGAAGCGGGTCGCTTTCTGGAACGGCCAGGACGGCAGCCGCTATCCGCTGCTCGAAAACGGGAAAGTATTGAAGCAGGTGAATTTTGCCGATCGCGTGGTGGACAGGCCGTTAATCAGCTCCTGGACAGCGCCTGAGCTCCTCCCGAACCTCGCCAAAGCGTTATCCAGACTGACGCCGAACGTGCTCGCAGAGATTTCGGACATAACTCTGACGCCAACGGTGTACGATAAGCAGCGGGTGACCTTGTACATGCGCGACGGAAACGAAGTGCGCAGTGTGGTCTACAAGCTCGACAAAATGTTGAACTGGTATCCGGCAATCGTGGCTGAGCTGCCCGCAGGTACCAAAGGGGTGCTCTCCATGTTTGAGCAGCCGTGGTTTGTTCCATACGGCGCGGCGGGAAGCGATGGCGTGCCGCTTACGGACAACCAGCAGCAAACAGAAAAGCCGCAGTAAAGGAAAAAGGGGAAGCAGACAATGAGTCGTCGCCGCAAGTTTCATTTGTATTTAACTGTTGTGACCTTCTGTACCGGTTTTTTGGTAGCGACCTCGTTTGAGACTACCAAGCTCACGCGCAAAGAGCGGCTGAACGATCAGTTGTTCCAGCAGGAAACGCAATTGAACGATCGGATTTTGTCCGAAAAAGAACAAAACAGGCATCTGGAAAAACAACTGATCGATCTGCAGCGGCAGGTGGGCAAAGTCGAGGAAGCGATGGCGCAGCGAAAATCGGAAGCAGCCGAAACGCTCAGCCAACTGGAAGCCGCGCGGATGCTCTCTGGCGTAGTAGCCGTAGAAGGGCCGGGAATCGTCATCACGATGCAAGACAGCCAAACGGCCGCCAGCAGCTCGGACATCGCCAACTTCATCGTGCATGAGCAGGACGTCCGCCTGGTCGTCAACGAGCTGCGTGCAGCGGGAGCGGAGGCGATCAGCATCAACGGCCAGCGGCTGGTGAGCAACTCTTCCATCCGCTGTGTCGGGCCGACGATTATCGTCAACGGGATCAAGTCAGCGGCTCCCTTTGTGATTTCGGCAATCGGCAATCCGGAGACGATGGAGAGTGCTCTCAATTTGCCGGGGGGAGTACTGCACTCCCTGCAAGATTTTGTTCAAATCGACCTGGTGAAAAAGGACAAGTTGCAACTGCCGGCTTTCGTCGGCGACGCCAAAACGAAACACTCCTAAAAGGGAAAAGGATGCGTTTGCCCCATGTTACAAAAAAGCCGTAAAATCACGTTTATTCTTGCCATTATTAGTGCTATCATAGGTGTGATGTTGGCTGTACAGTTGCGCAGCAGCTTACATCCCGTACATAAGGAGTCTCGCAGCATCGCGGAACTTCGGACCACGCTGCAAAAAGAACTGGAGAAACACAAGAACCTGCTTGCAGATATTTCCAAGTACAATCAGTTGTACTACCAATACGAAACCTCGCTAAGTGAAGACGAGAGCATTTCTGTCATGAAAGAAGAGCTGGAACGAAACCGCCGGTTGGCCGGAATGGTGGAAGTGGAAGGAGAAGGCATTGTGCTGCAAGTCGTCGATGCCCCCATGCCCGAGGAGCCGATTCTGGACGATCACATGCAGGTGCCTGTTGTAGGGGAATACACGATTGACGATGAAGATTTGCGTTGGCTGGTCAATATCCTGTTTGCGAACGGAGCGCAGGCGGTATCCATCAATGAGCACAGGTTGGTTGCCACCTCTGCGATTCGCAATGTCGGGGATGTCATTCAGATCGATACGAGGACGATTAAACCTCCGTATGAAATAAAAGCATTGGGGGAGCCCGAAGTACTGCTGTCCGCCTTGAAGCTGGAAGGGGTCGAAGAGAACTTCCGGCTCGCGAATAAAAAGGTGCTGGCCGAAAAACGGGACAAGCTGATGATTTCTGCAAACAAAGAAACACGCGTCATTCAATTTATGAAACCTGTAAAAGAAAAAGGAGATTCGTAACCATGTGGCTCCCGCTTATCGGACTGATTGTCGGTCTCGCTGTCGGCTTCCTTCTGGATTGGCGCGTGCCCCAGGAGTATAGCAGCTATCTCTCCATCGCCCTCTTGGCTGGATTGGACACGATCTTTGGGGGAATCCGCTCGTTTCTGGAGCGCACCTTCAACGTTCGGATCTTCATGTCCGGATTCTTTTTCAATACGCTGTTTGCAGCCGGCCTTGCCTTCATCGGCGGCTTCCTGGGGATTGATCTTTACCTGGCGGCGATTGTGGCTTTCGGGGTGCGTCTTTTCAATAACCTGGCCGTAATTAGGAGAATTGTTCTATCCCGTTGGATCAATCAGCAGGAATAGCCGTAACAAATGGGAAGAAGGTCATTTTTTTACAAAAATTCTATATGAAAAAAAGGGAATGGTTGTCCTGTGTGGAATAATTTATGCAGGTGTTCTCATTTTATTAGCAAGACAAAAGACGTAGCAGGGGAGGTGTCACAGGTTTGGTAAGTAATGAACTCATCGTCAGCCTAGACATTGGAACATCCAAAGTACGCGTCATGATCGGCGAAATCAACAACGGTTCCATCAACATCATCGGCGTCGGACAATCACATTCTGAAGGCATCAAGAAAGGCGTGATTGTTGACATCGACCAAACCGTGCATGCCATCCGGGAAGCGGTTGACCATGCCGAGCGCATGGTTGGCGTTTCAATCGAAGAAGTGTATGTGGGGATCACTGGAAACCATATCGAGTTGCATGAAACCCAAGGGGTTGTCGCTGTATCCAGCGAAGACCGTGAGATACGAGAAGAAGATATCCAACGCGTCATTCAGGCAGCGAAGGTCGTAGCGATTCCACCGGACCGTGAAATCATTGAGGTAGTTCCAAAGGAGTACATCGTAGACGGGCAAGGTAGTATAAAAGACCCGCGGGGCATGATTGGCGTCCGACTGGAAATGGAAGGTACCATTGTGACCGGATTGAAGACGGTTGTACATAACATTGTTCGCTGTGCTCAACGGACCAATTTGCGCGTGGCTGGAATTTTCTTGCAACCGCTTGCGGCTAGCACTGTCGCCCTTTCCAAAGATGACAAAAACATGGGTGTCGTTCTTGTCGACATCGGTGCGGGTTCTACCACGATCGGTGTATTCGAGCAAGGGAAGTTGGCAGCGACCACCGTGATCGGCATCGGTGGCGACCACATTACGAGCGACATTGCATTGGGATTGCGCACACATACGGATGTAGCAGACCGCGTGAAGATAAAAAACGGGTGTGCATTGATCGACGAAGCTTCTGAAGATGTGAAGTTCAAGGTGAACCGGATTGGCAGTGAAGTCGAAAAGCAGTTTACGCAAGTGGATTTGGCCAATATCATTGAGCCGCGCGCTGCAGAAATATTCCAACTGGTCGAGGAGGCCGTCTACAAGCTGGGCTTCCGCGACGAGATTGCAGGTGGCTACGTTCTCACAGGCGGTACCGTAGCGATGCCTGGCATGCTGGAATTGGCAAAAGAAGAATTGGACGCACCTGTTCGCATCGCAATTCCTGATTACATCGGAGTGCGGGATCCTGCCTACACCACAGGGGTAGGTTTGATTCAATATGCCTTGCAGTTGATGGAGCGCCGCAGCGTACGCGTCACCCCCTCATTCAAGGGCACTCAGAAGCAAACCGTTGTGAAGCAGCCGAAAGAAGGCGGCGGTTTAATGGAAAAAGTGAAAAACTGGTTTAGCGAGTTTATTTAGTCGCTTGCCGTAGTTAACACAATGGCGAAAATTGGAACGTTTCGTTCTTCGAAAAACATGGAAGAGAATAACGGGATGTCCCATTCGTTTTGTCAATCGGCTTCTTGGGCCACGAAGTTTTTATGTTGAATTGGGGAGGACTAGCAATATGCTGGAATTTGATATGGACATGGAATCCTTTGCACGAATTAAAGTAATTGGATGCGGCGGCGGCGGAAGCAACGCAGTCAACCGCATGATTGCAGGCGGTTTGAAAGGGGTAGAGTTCATCACCTTGAACACCGATGCCCAGGCGCTCCAATTGTCCAGTGCAGACATCAAACTGCAAATTGGCGAAAAACTGACGCGCGGTCTCGGAGCAGGCGCGAATCCTGAAATCGGAAAAAAAGCAGCGGAAGAAAGCCGCGATATGATTGAAAATGCCCTGCGCGGTGCGGACATGGTGTTCGTTACAGCGGGAATGGGCGGAGGAACGGGTACGGGGGCGGCTCCTGTAGTTGCAGAGATCGCCAAGGAACTGGGCGCTCTCACCGTTGGCGTTGTAACCCGTCCGTTTTCCTTCGAGGGCCGCAAGCGTTCCCAGCACGGTGAAGCCGGAATTGCTGCGCTCAAGGAAAAAGTAGACACGCTGATCGTCATTCCAAACGACCGTTTGCTGGAAATCGTCGATAAAAATACGCCGATGCTGGAAGCATTCCGTGAAGCGGACAACATCCTGCGCCAAGGGGTGCAAGGGATTTCCGACCTGATCGCGGTACCGGGGCTTATCAACCTCGACTTCGCTGACGTGAAAACGATCATGACCGAGCGCGGCTCCGCCCTGATGGGGATCGGCGTAGGCAGCGGGGAAAACCGTGCGGCAGAAGCGGCTCGCCGCGCTATTTCCAGCCCGCTTCTGGAGACGTCCATCGACGGCGCACGCGGTGTCCTGATGAACATCACAGGCGGTACGAATCTGAGCCTGTACGAAGTAAATGAAGCAGCCGACATCGTTTCTTCCGCAGCAGACCCGGATGTCAACATGATTTTCGGTGCGGTCATTAACGAAGACTTGAAAAACGAACTGGTGGTTACGGTGATTGCGACCGGCTTCGAGCAAACGCAGCGCGCGGCAGAAGCGCCTCGTCGCCAGCAACAGCCGATCAGCTCGGCCGGCAACCGCCCGACGCCGATTTCCAACGTGAATACGGGTCGTGCGAAGGAAGAAGAGGATGACAAGTCCCTCTTCTCCATGAGCAACCTCGACAACCTCGATATTCCGGCATTTTTGCGCAATCGTCGTCGTAACAAAAAATAGTGTCGCCAAAACGAAAAGCCTTGTTCCCTTACTTGCGGGAACGAGGCTTTTTTGCGTGCGTAGACCAGAAAGTGTTAGACAAAAAATCCAAAAAAACACCGTCAAGAATTGACAGACTTTACATACACATTGATATATACTGCTTTTACTGATAGAAGCCAGTGTACGTAGGCAGCGCAGCACTGGCCGAAAACACACTTGGCAACTCTTGCAGCTCTCGGATTTTCGCCAAGGCGAAACCAGATCGGAGGTGAGAGCAAGTGGTTGTGTATCTTGATATCATTCTACTCCTCAACCTCGCCATTGATACCTTGTTGCTCTGGTTTACGGCGTATTTTCGCAAAGAGCGCGTGGTGTGGTGGAGAATGATCGCGGCCGCCTTGTTCGGGTGCTCGTATCTGGTCTTTTTCTTTTTCCCGGCGTTTTCATCCATGTATCAATGGTCAGTCAAACTGCTCTTTTCCATTCTCATGCTCTGGATTGCATTTGGTAACAGGAGGTTGTTGTCGTTTGCGCAAAACTTAATCATCTTTTACTTTGTCGCTTTTGTCTTTGGAGGCGGGGTATTCGGTCTGCAATATTTTTTGGCCCCGCAAAACGAAATCGTCAACGGATTGGTTGTGACGCACAATGACGGGTTTGGCGTCGGCTTCAAGCCTACGCTCGCGATTGTTGCCGTCGGCTTCACGCTCGTCTTTTTCCTCGGGAAAAAGAGCTACAAGGCGATCCAGGAGCCGCGCAGGATCGAAACGTTTCTCGTCGATGTCGTCGTGACCATAGCCAAGGAGAAAGTCATTTGCCGCGGTTTGGTGGACACAGGCAATCAGCTCCACGAGCCGATTACGCGTCTGCCGGTCATGATTATCGAAAGTCGCATGCTGGCTCATCTGCTTCCGCCGTCGCTTCTCCGACAAACCGATGAAAACGGTGGAGTGTGGGAGAAGCTGGACGGATCCTGGGATGACCTGCCGATCGAATGGCAGTCTCGCGTGCGCCTGATCCCGTATCGGAGCGTGTCGCGGGGAATGGATTTTTTGCTTGCGATCAAGCCAGATCATGTGTTGGTTGTACAGGAAGGGCTTCGTTATGAAACCGAAAAAGTGCTGATCGGGCTGAACCCGATTCCGCTCTCAGCCGACGGGAAGTACCAAGCGATCGTGCATCCTGCCATGATGGAAGCATATACGCAAGAACCTACCTTTATTCTCAAACAGGAGGGCTAATCATGTATGTAAAACTTCGCCTACAACTCCAGTTGACCTGGTACCGTTTCCTGCTGTGGATTGGTGTACGCGCTGAAGAAGTCTATTATATTGGCGGGAGTGAAGCATTGCCTCCACCGTTGACGCGAGAAGAAGAGGAAGTGCTCCTGGGACGCCTGCCATCGGGCGATTCTGCGGTGCGCGGTATGCTGATCGAGCGCAATCTGCGGCTGGTCGTCTACATTGCCCGCAAGTTCGAAAATACGGGGATCAACATTGAGGATTTGGTCAGCATCGGGACGATCGGCTTGATTAAAGCGGTCAACACGTTTGACCCGGAGAAAAACATCAAGCTGGCGACATACGCCTCCCGCTGTATCGAAAACGAGATTTTGATGTATTTGCGCCGCAACAACAAAATCCGCTCCGAGGTGTCTTTTGACGAGCCGCTCAACATCGACTGGGATGGCAACGAGCTGTTGCTGTCGGATGTGCTCGGCACGGAAAACGACACGATCTACAAAAATATCGAGGACCAGGTGGATCGCAAGCTGTTGAAAAAAGCACTGGATAAGCTGTCCGAGCGGGAACGGATCATCATGGAGCTGCGCTTCGGCCTGGCAGGCGAAGAGGAGAAGACACAAAAAGACGTGGCCGATCTGCTCGGAATCTCCCAGTCGTATATTTCCCGTTTGGAAAAGCGAATTATAAAACGGTTGCGAAAAGAATTCAACAAAATGGTCTAGCGCATATTTTCCCAGCCTCAGGGGATACTGTTCCTAAACCGTAACAGATGGTGGCTTTTGCCACCTTCTTGGCGGCTACGCGTCAGTACGCGGCCTTTCAAGACAACCGGGTTAGGGACTTTTTTCTTGCTTCGAGGAGGGAAAGACGTGACGCGCAATAAGGTAGAGATATGCGGGGTAGATACTTCCAAGCTTCCGGTGCTGACAAACAAAGAAATGCGTGATTTGTTTGAGCGCCTGCAAAGCGGTGAGCTGGCTGCCCGTGAGAAACTGGTCAACGGCAACCTGCGTCTGGTGTTGAGTGTGATTCAGCGGTTCAACAATCGCGGAGAGTTCGTCGACGATCTGTTTCAAGTAGGCTGCATCGGATTGATGAAAGCGATCGACAACTTTGATCTGGGGCAAAACGTGAAGTTCTCTACGTACGCCGTCCCGATGATTATCGGGGAGATCAGGCGCTATCTGCGCGACAACAACCCGATTCGCGTTTCCCGTTCGCTGCGGGACATCGCCTACAAAGCCCTTCAGGTGCGAGACAACCTGACCAACAAGCATTCGCGAGAGCCCACCATTACCGAGATTTCTCAGGAATTGAACGTCGCCAAGGAGGACGTCGTGTTCGCGCTCGATGCGATTCAGGACCCCGTATCGCTCTTTGAGCCGATCTATCAGGATGGGGGAGATCCCATCTACGTCATGGATCAAATCAGCGATGAAAAGAACAAGGATGTCACATGGGTCGAAGAAATCGCCCTCCGCGAAGGGATGCAACGTCTGGGTGATCGGGAAAAAATGATTTTATCCATGCGCTTTTACGAGGGAAAAACCCAGATGGAAGTAGCAGAGGAAATCGGAATTTCGCAGGCACAAGTTTCCCGGCTGGAGAAGGCAGCCATCGCCCATATGCAAAAGCACGTCCAATCGTAATGAGAAACGACATAGGTCCCGACGGTCTTGTACCGTTGGGTTTTTTTATTCCCGCAGGCGCTCCGCCGCAAAGAGCCGCTCTTGTTTTTTCGGGCCGAGGAGGACATATTCTCCCGCTGGTTCATATACTGAAAGTAACGGAGAAAAGTGGGTGAGGAGAATGGTAAAAATCTCTGACTTCCAGACAAAAGAAGTGGTGAACATCCTGGATGGGAAGCGGCTGGGGACGATATCCGATTTGGAGATTGATCTGCGCCACGGACGCGTGGAAGCGATTGTCGTGCCGGGGCCAGGCAAATTCCTCGGGTTCTTTTCCTCCGGGAATGATTACGTCATTCCGTGGCGCAATATTGTGAAGATCGGGAAAGATGTGGTGCTGGTCCGGATGGAGGAGGCACTCAAGGTAGAAGCCAGAACCTCTGGCGGGGATGAATACAGGGAGTAAAGGGAGAAAGGCGGCAGTTAGCCTTTCTTTTCTTTTCGGCTATGGTATGATAAGCCATATGAGGAAGGTGACAGGATGAGAGAACCGTTTGTCTTGGAAGGGGAAAAATCCATTTTGGCGCTGGCGGACTGGCAAGCGCATTTCCCGGGGCTCGTGGCGGGCTTTACGGTTCGCCTTGGCGGGGAAAGTGAGGAACCGTACGGCTCGTTTAATATGGGACTGCACGTGGGAGACGACCCGGCGCATGTGATCGCGAACCGCAAAAAGCTGGCCGAGCAGGTCGGGATGCCGTTTGAGGCGTGGACATGCGCCGACCAGGTGCACGGCAACCGCGTCTGTCAGGTGACGGCGGGAGGTGCGGGAAAAGAGAGCCTCGGAGACGTCATTGCCGCAACAGACGGGCTGTTCACGCAGCAAAAGGGAGTCTTGCTGACGTCGTTTTACGCTGATTGCGTTCCGCTTTATTTTCTCGACCCGGCATCAGGAGCGATCGGGCTTGCCCACGCAGGCTGGAAAGGGACGGTCGGGCGTATTGCCGAGGAAATGGTGAAGGCGCTGCAAACGCACTATAAGGCGAAGCCGGGGGACATCCGCGTCGCGATTGGGCCATCCATCGGGGGTTGCTGCTACGAGGTGGATGAACGGATCATGACGCAGGTGCGGACGAGTGCGGAAAACTGGAAGACGGCAGTCTCTGCCTCCACAGAAGGGAAGTACATGCTCGATTTGCGGCAGTTAAATACGGAAATTTTGCGGGAAGCGGGGATTTCCCGGGCAAATATGTTGGTGACGGACTGGTGTACAAGCTGCCGGACAGACTTGTTTTTCTCGCATCGAAAAGAAGCCGGGCCGGGCAAAATGACAGGACGAATGGCTTCGTATATCGGCTGGAAGGAAACAGAAGGGAGATAGGGCATCGTGAAAATCAAGGAGCAGGAAGTGTTGAAAGAAAGATTGGCGGCGATTGAGACGCGCATTCAGGCGGCTTGCGAGAGGGCGAACCGTCGGCGCGAGGAAGTGAAAATCATCGCTGTGACCAAATACGTCGACGAGCAGGCCATCGGTGATTTGCTGGATGTCGGGATCGAGCATATCGGGGAAAACCGGGTGCAGGATGCCTTACCGAAATACGAGTTGCACAAAGACAGAGGCATCTGGCATTTTATCGGGCATCTGCAAACGAACAAGGCAAAAGAAGTCGTCGGGCGTTTCCCGTACATTCATTCGCTGGACCGCCTCTCGCTCGCCCAGGAGCTGAATCGCCGAGCCGAGGCGATCGACCAGGTCGTCAACTGCTTTTTGCAGGTCAATATTTCCGGGGAAGAGACAAAATTTGGGCTTAGTCCCAACGATGTATTGGCTTTTTTGCGTGAAACCAGTAATATGAAACATATAAAGATCGTCGGATTAATGACGATGGCGCCTGTTGTCGAAGATCAGGAGGAGGCGCGACCTGTATTTCGCGGACTGTGCGAGTGGAAAGCGCGGATCAATGAATGCGCGTTCCCGCATGCTCACATAGAAGAATTGTCCATGGGCATGTCCAGTGATTTTGAAGTGGCAATTGAAGAGGGAGCTACATATATTCGTCTTGGCTCTGTTTTGGTCAAGCCGGAATAGGGAAGAAACAGACGCGACAACGAGCAGGAGAGGAGGTAGCGTATGGGTGTCATGAACAAATTGATGGGGTTTCTGGGGCTAGATAACGAGGAATACATCGAGGAAACCACGGTAGAAGAGGAACGCGACGAATACGATTCTCACCACAAAAAGCAGCAGCCTGTCAGCCGGGCCAATAACGTAGTGCCGTTCCAAGCGCGGGAAAAGGAGGGAATCCGTTTGATTCTCTGTGAGCCCCGTCATTATAGCGATGCGCAAGACATTGCCGACAACCTTCGTCATCGCAGACCTGTGGTAGTCAATCTGCATCGGGTGGAAAAAGATCAGGCCAAAAGAATTATCGACTTTTTGAGCGGGACGGTTTACGCGCTGAATGGAGACATTCAAAAGGTGGGCGATACGATTTTTGTATGCACCCCGGACCATGTAGATATTCAAGGAACGATCTCCAGCGTTATGGAAGAGTAACGGACTAACACGATAAAAAGGGTGAGCTAATGGCGTACTTGTTTACCATTTTAAATTTTGCTTTTACAGTGTATCAGTACATGATTATTGCCTACATTTTGATGTCATGGGTGCCGCAAATGCGGGCAACTGGCATCGGCCAACTGCTGGAGAGACTGGTAGAGCCTTATCTGGCTCCGTTTCGCCGATTTATTCCCACACTCGGTTTCATTGATATTTCGCCCATCGTCGCTTTGATTGCCCTTCGCTTTGCCCAGTATGGCTTGTTCAGCATTCTGGAAAAACTGCTGTAGGACGAGTGCTATGAGCGTATTCGATCATTTTGCAAAAGAAGAACGTCCCTTTGTGGAACGGGCGCTGGAAATGCTGACGCTGGTAGAGCGTAAGCAGGCCATGCGCCTTACTGATTTTGTGGATCCACGGCAATGGCACATTATGAAAAGCCTTACGTCGCAAGTGCGCGATGTGAAAATTTCCGCGAGCGGCGGCTATGAAGGCGCCGAGCGGGTGCGCGTCCTCATTCATCCGGAGTACATCGAAGTGGAGCCCGAGGACTTCCGGCTTGCCCTGTTGGCAATCAAGGCAGACCAGCGCTTCCACACCCTGGAGCATCGCGATGTGATGGGAGCGCTGCTGCATGCGGGGATGAAGCGGGAAAAGTTCGGCGACATGCTGACGGACGTCGGGACATGCTATGCGATTGTGGCCGAGGAAGTCGCGGATTTTGTCTGCACGCAGGTGACGCAGATTCACCGGACCTCGGTGCAGTTTGAACGCGTGGCGTGGGAGTCGTTTACCCCGCCTGCGACCCGCTTTGCCGAAAAAACGATCACCGTGCCTTCGCCGCGAATTGATGCGGTAATCGGGGAAGTGCACAATATGTCCCGGGCCAAGGCACTGGTGCCGATTCGCGCGGGCAAAGTCAAGGTCAACTGGAAGGTTACGGAAGATCCTTCGACCCAATTGCAGCAAGGCGACATGGTGTCGCTCGCCGGATACGGGCGGTTTAAAATTTTGGAGATAGCCGGCCCGACGCGCAGCGGAAGACTGCGCATGATTGTCGGACTGGTTACATAAAATGAACGAGGGCGCAAAAAAATGTAAAATAAGGCAGGAAACAATGTCGATTCTGTCGAAAACATAAGTACGAATTATCGGGAAAAGTGGGGGGTTCATGTGCCATTAACGCCATTGGATATACACAATAAAGAATTCAGCACAGGCTTTCGCGGCTACAACATTGACGAAGTGAACGAATTTCTCGATCAGGTCATCAAAGACTTTGAACTCCTGATTAAAGAGAAAAAGGAAATGGAAGAACGGATCGCCATTCTCAATGAGCGTGTGGACCACTATAAGAGCCTGGAAGAAAACTTGAGCAAGTCGATTCTCGTCGCCCAGGAGACGGCGGAGGATGTCAAGTCCAATGCCCGCAAGGAAGCGCAACTGATCTTGAAGGAAGCCGAGAAAAACGCGGACCGGATTGTCAACGAAGCCTTGGCGAAGTCTCGCAAAATTGCGATTGAAATCGAAGAATTGAAAAAACGCGCGTCCGTTTACCGCATGCGCTTCCGCACGCTGCTGGAGGCCCAACTGGAAATGCTGGAGCACGGAGCATGGGACGACATCGAGCAGGCGGATTCTGCGGTAGTTGTTGAATAAAACATTGACGTTGTGCCGATGATGGTACTATAATGAAAAACAACTTTTTCGAAAACATTAATCCATATCACGACAAGACGATGAACGGGAAGAGTACGCGGAAACAGCACTGTCAAAGAGAGTCGGGAACAGGTGAAAGCCCGACCAGTCGCCTCTGCTGAAAATCACCCGGGAGTTCAAAATCCGAAAGCTTGGCCGCACGTTGTTGAGGCAGGCAAGTAAGTGAGCGCGTCATTCCCGTTACGAATGAACGAGTGGAACGAATCCCTCTGCATGTTTGCCGACGGGTTTGTTCAATCAGGGTGGTACCACGGGAGCCTTCTCTCGTCCCTTTTTTGGGATGAAGGAAGGCTTTTATTTATTTTTAGGAGTGAAGCAGGCTATGGACTACAGCAAAACCTTATCGCTACCGAAAACCGATTTCCCGATGCGCGGCAACTTGCCGACACGCGAGCCGCAAATCCAGGAGAAGTGGGAAGAGCAAAACATTTATCAACAAGTGCTTGCCCGCACGGAAGGACGCCCTTCGTTCGTTTTGCATGATGGCCCTCCTTATGCGAACGGAGACATCCACATCGGGCACGCGCTGAATAAAATTCTCAAGGACTTCATCGTTCGCTACAAGTCCATGGCAGGTTTCTACGCGCCGTACATCCCGGGCTGGGATACGCACGGCTTGCCGATTGAGCAGGCGATTGTCAACGCTCAAGGACTGGATCGCCGCAACATCGAGGTCAACGACTTCCGCAAGCGTTGCGAAGAGTACGCCTGGTCCTACATCGACAAGCAGCGCGATCAGTTCAAGCGACTGGGTGTTCGCGGCGACTGGGAAAATCCGTATGTCACGCTTTTGCCTGAGTACGAAGCCAACCAAATTCGCGTGTTCGGCGAGATGGCGAAAAAAGGCTACATTTACAAAGGACTTCGCTGTGTCTACTGGTCTCCGTCTTCCGAGACGGCACTGGCTGATGCGGAAATCGAATACAAAGACAAGCGTTCTCCTTCCATCTACGTAAGCTTCCAGGTCGTAGATGGCAAAGGCAAGCTGGATACCGAAACAGGTGTTGTCATCTGGACGACCACACCGTGGACGATCCCGGCAAACCTGGCGATCTCGCTTCATCCTGAACTGGAGTACAGCGTCGTCAAAGCCGATGGCCGTAAATTCCTCGTGGCAAACGGCCTGATCGAAGCAGCCAGCAAGGAAATCGGCTGGGAAAACGTAGAAGTTCTCGCCAGCTTCAAAGGACAGGAGCTGGAGGGCGTAGTGACGAAGCATCCAATCTACGACCGTCCATCGCCGCTGATTTTGGGCGAGCACGTGACACTGGATGCCGGTACAGGCTGCGTGCATACCGCTCCTGGACACGGGGAAGACGACTTCGCTGTCGGACAAAAATACAATCTCGGCGTGCTTTGCCCGGTTGACCATGAAGGAAAAATGACCAGTGAAGCTCCTGGTTTTGAAGGTCTTTTCTACGAAGATGCCAACAAGGCGGTCACCGAGAAGCTGAAAGAAAACGGAGCGCTCCTGAAGCTTAACTTCTTCACGCACTCCTACCCGCACGACTGGCGGACGAAAAAGCCGGTGATTTACCGCGCGACCGAGCAATGGTTCGCTTCCATCGACGGCTTTCGCGAGCAAATGCTCGAAGCGATCAAAAACGTGAAATGGATTCCGCATTGGGGAGAAACCCGTCTGGCGAACATGATCGCCGACCGCGGCGACTGGTGCATTTCCCGCCAGCGCGTCTGGGGCGTTCCGATTCCGATTTTTTATTGCAAATCGTGCAATGAGCCGATCATCAACGACACGACGATCAACCACATTGCCGAGCTGTTCCGCAAAGAAGGCTCCGCTGTCTGGTTTGCCCGCGAAGCAAACGAGCTGATTCCGCAAGGGCTTGCTTGCAGCAAGTGCGACTGCAAAGATTTCCGCAAAGAAACAGACATCATGGACGTATGGTTCGACTCCGGTTCTTCCCACCAGGCGGTTCTGCGCGAGCGCGGCCTCGCCTGGCCGGCTGACATGTACCTGGAAGGCTCCGACCAATATCGCGGCTGGTTCAACTCTTCGCTGTCCACAGGCGTTGCCGTCTATGGCACGGCACCGTACAAGGCGGTACTGAGCCACGGCTTTGCTCTCGACGGAGAAGGACGCAAAATGTCCAAGTCGCTCGGCAACGTGGTTGTGCCGCAGCAAGTCATCGACAAGCTGGGCGCCGACATCCTGCGCTTGTGGGTAGCTTCTGTCGATTACCAGGCAGACGTGCGCATTTCCGATGCGATCCTGAACCAGATCGCCGAGGTGTACCGCAAAATCCGCAACACGTTCCGCTTCCTGCTGGGCAACCTCGATGGATTTGACCCGGCGAAAGACCGCGTAGCGTATGAGCAACTGGGCGAGCTGGACCGTTATGTCTTGGCAAAAGCTGCGAAGGTCGTCAAGCGCTCCCGCAAGGCGTATGACGAATACCAGTTCCATACCGTTTTCCACGCGGTGCACAACTTCTGCGTGATCGACCTGTCTGCTTTCTACCTGGACATCTGCAAAGACCGTCTGTACGTCGAAGCGCCTGACAGCGTAAAACGCCGCGCTGCCCAAACGGTCATGTACGATTGCCTGCTCAGCCTGGTGAAGCTGGTAGCGCCGATTTTGCCGCATACCGCCGACGAGGTATGGTCCTTCATCCCGGGCGTGACCGAGCCAAGCGTGCAGTTGACCGACATGCCGGAAGGCGACGAGCAGCACCTGAGCTTCTCTGCCGAAGCGGAAAGCAAATGGGACGCGTTCCTCGCTGTCCGCGACGAGGTGCTCAAAGCGATGGAAGAAGCGCGCCGCAACAAAGTATTCGGCAACTCCGTCGACGCGAAGCTGGCGCTCTATCCGCAAACAGAGGAAGCAGCAAAAGCATTGGCGGCCATGGACGATCTGGCCGACCTGTTCATCGTCGCTCATGTCGACCTGCACGCCCAAGGCGAAGCCGCTCCGGCAGAAGCTGCCCAACTCGAAGGCATCGCGGTTGTCGTCTCCGCGGCTGACGGCCAAAAATGCGAACGCTGCCGCGTCGTGAAGCAGGACGTAGGCGCCCGCGAAGCGCATCCATCTATCTGCGTGCGCTGCGCAGATATCGTGGAGCAGCATTATGCGCATGTAGCTGAATCGTAATTTCAGATGTTTTTTCAGGACCTGTCATTCCTAAAGGGATGGCAGGTTTTTTCGGTCCCAACTATGGTCGAACTATGGTCGAAGATTTTGGTGCAAATTATTAACAAAATTGCAAAATATTAATTTACGATAAAGTAAATGACTAGGCCATAATAACCACAAATGGGTTTGGTTGGTAATTTTTTCTGTCAATGGACCGAGGCAGCTTTGTTTCGGTCCGTTTTTCCGTATGATTGGAGGGGGATCCGTATGAAAAAGTACTTGGTGTTTCTTCTGGTAATCATCCTTTTGTCAACGGCTTGTCAGACGGTGAATGAATTACCTGTAAAAAAGGAAACACCGCATTTGGCCGTTATCAAAGAGAGGGGGAAAGCCAATGTCGTCATCTTGAATAAAGACTACAAGGTCGTAGGGGAAAAGAAAATCGGCGAATTTCTGATTGATGGGCAGGTGGATGGGCAGACCTTGTACGCGATTGACTGTGGAATTGAGCCGGCGTTGAAAAACTTGTATGCCATAAACGTCCATGATCTCTCGTATCAAACGCTAACCTTGCCCTACATTCCCCAGAAAATATTTATTCATGATCGGGTAGCCTATATCGCTTCCTCTTCGGTCCAACAATCTGGCTTTCCGTTTATGCTTGTCGATTTGGAATCTTTTTCGCTGATTGACACGTTTACGGTTCCCGGCGCTGTCAGTTCCTTCATCCCCGAAGCGAATGGAGTCACGATGCATGTCAATGCGGGAGGACCGAACAAATTTGGCCCGTATGCCAAAAAAGTTCGCGTGGGGAAAGGGACAGCCGGAAAATACGAAATACTGGAAACGAAAGACACACCGCAAGAGCTTCCTCCTACCGATGTCATTTCGTATCAGGAAAAAAATATCGCGGTCTATGCGGGATTCGCCAAAGGGCCAAAGCCGAGATGGGTAAAGCAGCCAGAAGCCTATACAAGTAAAATAAAAGTGTTGGACAAAAAGAATGATTCCGTTTTACAGGAAATCGATCTGGAAGAGTCGTTCCCGCAGCAGATTGTGCAGAAGGACGATCTTGCTTTTATCAATCATTATACGGATTTGGATATGAGCGGGGAGATGATTTCCGTCTACGACTTGAAAACAATGAAGCTGATAACCAAGATTCGCTCGGAAACCCCGTCTTCCATTGCCCTGGCTGGCTCCCATCTTCTTGTTGCGAATTTTGTGCCGGGAACGGTAAGCGTGATTGATACGCAGGAGCGAAAGCAAATACAGCAAGTGGACGTTGGCGAGTGGCCGACAAAAGTGCTGGTTGTTCCAGACTCAAGCAGTCCCATACCGAAAGAATAATGAAACGGCCCTTCACTAACAGGGCTGTTTTTTGCTGCGCGGTTTTTCCGTTGCATAAGCAAATTTTTTAAGCCTCGCCGAACAACTACAAGCCCCTGACGAGGAAAGAGGAGAAATCCGCGAAAGCTCTTTGGGGTCCCGACCGAGGCGGAGTGGAAAAAACGAAACACGCTTTTAAGCGTCCACGCTGAGAAGCATCCTGAGTCAACCACTTTGGACGCGGTTTCGTTTTTTCCACGGAGCCGGGCAGCAAAGCTTCCTGCAGGGGCCCCAAGAAGCTACAGCGATTTCTCCTCTTTCCTCGCCTCCAGGGAAGCAACGATTAAGAAGCTTTTAAAAAAGAAAACCGAGCGAACACCAAAAGCTGCTATACCTGACAAAACAGCAACGAACAATCCGCAAGCCGAGGTTGACAAGTAAGCTTGACGGAGCCAGGGTCTTGCAGAGCACGAGAACCGAACGAACAAGCCACACCCATACCCTTCCCCAATCACTTCAAACGGTTATTTCCCGCCTGCAAAGCCATACTACCAGTTGAGGAAACCAAACAAAGGTGGTGGCCGACGTGGACCCAAAAATGCTGGCCAGCTTCAGGGAAAAGCTGCTTGCGCAGAAAAAAGAACTCGAAGACCGCGTACAGGATCATTACGGCATGCGAGAGCCGATGACGACCTCCTTGCAGGAATTTTCCATGTACGATAACCATCCGGCCGACATCGGCAGCGAGCTGTTTGAACGGGAAAAAGACCTCGCCCTCGACAGCCTCGACCGCGAGACATTAAAAGAAATCGAACAGGCGCTGACCCGCATGGAAGAAGGGACATACGGGCTGTGCACCGTCTGTGGCGAGCCGATTCCTGCCGAGCGACTCGAAGCCTTGCCCCAGGCGCAGACGTGCAAGGAACACGCGCCTGCGCCCCATGTGAACGAATCCCGGCCGATCGAGGAAGAGTTTTTGCAGCCCCCGTTTGGCCGCACGTCGCTCGACGAAAAAGAAGGGCAAAACGGCTTCGACGGGGAAGACGCCTGGCAGATCGTCGAGTCGTGGGGCACATCCAGCACGCCGTTCTCCTTCCAGGACAGCGATAAAGCCGACTATGGCGAAATGTACATCGAAAGCGACGAGCCGGATGGGTACGTCGAAGCCGTAGAAGAAATCGGCTACACCGATATCGACGGCTACCATGGTCCCGACAGCGTGCACTTCATGCGCAGCGAAACATACGAAGACTACATGCACAAAGGCGAAGGAAAAGGCAACTTCCTCCCCTACGACGAGTATGAGTCGCAAAACGAACCGCGCGAGGGGCGCGATGGCGTGGAATGACCGCAGTCTGCTGATCGAACGCGTCGAGACTTATCCGCTGTTGCACCGCTTGACGCAAGCCTACGGGGACGCCAACGGGTACAAGCGCTACCGCAGCACGTACCTCATCCGCATCATCACGCAAGCCGGGATCGATGGCTGGGGCGAAATTGTCGATTGGCTGCCCACCCTGGACCGCGGGTTTCGCGAGCGGATCGTCCCTTTTTTGCTCGGCAAGCATGCGTCCAGCCGGACACAGATCGCAGCGATCGTCAACAAATGGCACCAGCGATCGGCAGCAGGGGTCAGCATGGCGTTGACAGAGATCGTCGCCAAGGCAGCGGGGATGTCGGTCTGCCAGCTATGGGGCGGGGCGCTCCACCGGACCATTCCCGTCTACGCATCCTTTCAGTCGTATGCGGAGCGCGAGGACTGGATGACGCACTCGCTCAACCAGGTGGCAGCCGCTCTCGCAGCAGGATTCACCAGGTTCAAGGTAAAAATCGGCGGCCGCTCCGTTCGAGAAGATCAGGCGCACATTGTTCAGTTGATGGACATGCTCTCGCCGGAGGTACAGGTGGCGCTTGACGCCAACCAAAGCTACGATCTGGCGACCACCAGACAGTGGACGCGCATAATCGAGCGCTATCCGAACTGGCTGTGGCTGGAAGAGCCGATGCCGATGGAGCGCACGGAAGAATACGCCAAGCTGCGTGCCGCATTGCCCATTCCGCTTGCGGGCGGGGAAAACCTGGTCCGCTGTGCGCAGTTTTTGCCGCTATTCAAAGCGGGGGCGCTCGATATCGCACAGCCGGATTTGCTGCACACAGAAGGGATCGAGAGCTACCGGACCCATCTGCAAATGGCGCGGGAATTTGGCTATCGCGTGTCGCCGCATTCGTTTGATGGCGGGCTGGCACGCCTGTACACGCTGTTCGCGCAAGCATGCTTGCCTGCCTGGAGCAAAATGGACAGCGAACAGATCGAGCCAGTCGAGTGGGATGTCATGGAAAATCCGTTCACACACCTCTTTCCGCTGTACCCAGTCAACGGTGAAGTAGCCATCCCGAGCGGAGTGGGGATCGGCATGGAGCCGAATTGGGAGATTATCAACGCCACGCGCTGGGATGGCAGCGCATATGCGTGAGACGAGGAGTTTCGTATGGCGCAAAATGCGAAAAACCTGATTGGGCTGACAGGGATTCCGTTAGTCATGGTGCTTGGCAACTCGATGCTCATTCCCGTCCTGCCCACGATGAAAAACAAGATGGAGCTGACTTCGCTCCAGACCAGTCTGTTGATTACGGCTTTTTCCATTGCCGCCGGAATCGTGATTCCGCTGGCTGGATACTTGTCTGACCGTTTTGGCCGCAAAATCGTCATCCTGATCTCGCTCGCCCTGTACGGGACGGGCGGGCTGTTGGCGGGGCTTGCGGCACTCTGGCTCGATCAGCCGTACATGCTCATCATGGGCGGGCGCGTCCTGCAAGGGATCGGCGCAGCCGGGACAGCGCCGATTGCCATGGCGCTGGTCGGCGATCTGTTCGAGGGAGCGTCAGAGAGCAAAGCGCTCGGCCTGATGGAGACATCGAACGGGATGGGCAAAGTGCTCAGTCCCATTTTCGGGGCGCTGCTTGCGCTCATTTCCTGGTACATGGTCTTTCTCGCTTTCCCGATCATTTGCGGCGTCGTCCTTGTGCTGTTCCTGTTTTTGACCAAGGAAAAGAAGCAGGAGCGGCAGCCGCTTCCGGTCAAGCAGTATTTGCACAGAATCGCACAGGTGTTTAAGCAGCACGGCAAATGGCTCGTTCCCGCGTTTTTTATCGGCAGCATCTGCCTGTTCACGCTGTTTGGCGTTCTGTTCTACCTGTCTGATCTGCTGGAGGAAAAATACAAGATCGACGGCGTCATCAAAGGCGGATTTTTGGCGATTCCGCTGCTCGTCATGAGCATCGCTGCCTATGTGACAGGGCTGATTATCAAAAAGAAGCTAGGCCTGATGCGCCTGTTTGTGATCGTCGGGATGTTTCTGCTCGCGGCGTCGTACGTTCTCGCCAGCTTTGTAAAAGGCGCCTATGCGCTGATCGGCATTCTCATCATCGGCAGCATCGGTACAGGCATGATTTTGCCTTGCCTGAACTCGATGATTGTAGGAGCGGTGCAAAAAGCGGAGCGGGGCATGATTACGTCTTTGTACAGCGGCGTCCGCTTTATCGGCGTGGCTGTCGGGCCGCCGATTTTCACCTGGCTGCTCGGCATCTCCCGGACGGTCATGTTTTTCTCGATTGCCGGCTTGTCGCTTGTCTTCGCGATTTTGGCCATTTTTTTCTTGAAGCCGAAGCAGGCCGAACAAGGCGGGCAAAACCAGGAGCAGGATGCTGCCAAAGAGCGCGAAACGAAGGCGTGGCGGCAAGTGTCAGAGGTGCTCGGGATCGAGCCGGGGACGCAGCAGGAAAAGCGGCGGGCGCGGGCGATCGAGAAGTACGGCTTCGATGTGAACGACTTGTTTGCACGTATCTTGTCCGGGAAAAAAGAAAAGGAAAAAAACTGAAACAGGCAGCCCTGCGCAGCTCTCCCTCAGGAAAATGGGGATCGAAGCAGCAGCAGGGACGTGCCTGTTTGTTTGTGTGAACAGCTTATGCGCTTATGGTCAGGAGCGGACAGATGGGGCAGCAAACGGATGCAGCAACGCTCTTTCCAGCGTCAGAGGATAGACATCGTCGCGCAAAATGCGGCTGAACTGCCCGTCGCTTTTGATATCACGCGGAATGGTGTCGAAGAGGACGGTTTCGGTCACGTCAGAGCCAGAAGGCGTCGCAGCGTATGTAAGCACTTTTGCGATGTAGATGTCTTTTCGCTGTCCGCCGGCAAGCGTGTACTGGCCGATTCGCTCAATGCCTTCCAGCACAGCTCCCGTCTCTTCGTACACTTCCCGGACGGCAGCGGCGAGACTGCTTTCGCCAGGCTCGATTTTTCCTCCGGGCAGCTCTACGCCCCGGCTGCGGTGGCGGGTAAACAGCAGCTTTCCGTCATAAAAAGGGAGAATGAGCACGTGGCCTGCCGGATGAAGGCGATATTCGTCGGGGTCAAAGGTCAACTGCACAGGCAAACCGAAATCATCTGAAAAAGCGTACAAGAACAGCTCTCCTTTCTACGATCAGAACGGGGTAGATGAGCGATATTGCATGGAAATATGCTTGACTGCTTTCATCGCTTGCCCGACAGCGAGGGACAGGCTGGCATAGGCGGCTCCATTGGTGGCGTCACCCGTGCCGTAAATCCACGAATCGTCCGCGCGCTGAAATTCATCTGTTTTCAAATACCCTTCGCCAAACGTGGCAAGGCCGCCCAGCCCTGCGCAGTTGCCATGGACGCCGATGCGCGGCAAAATCCAGTCGACGGCCAGCGTTGGCGGATTTTCAGGCCGTCGCGAGGCCAGCGTCAAGCACAGCCGCTCTCCTTCGTCCTGGTAGCCTGTTACTTCCGTCTCCCACAGCAAAGACAAATTGGGCAGCCCCGCGATTTTGCGCAGCCACTCGGGGCGGGCGCGCAGATGGTTGCTGCGGATCAGCAAGTAGACATGGCGCGCATGCCTGGCGAGATTGACGGCGCTTTCCAGCGCGCGATCCCCTCCGCCGATGACGGCAAGCGCCAGCCCTGCGACCGATGTAGCTTCCGCTGTAGAGGAAAAAGCGGGGGGCAGGACGCGCTTGCAGCCGTTGAGGGCCGGGATCTCATTGGGGGTAACGCCCGTAGCGATAAGCAGATAGTCGACGCGATAGGCAGTCTTGGAGGTCGTCACGATGTGCGCATCGCGGTCAATGGCTAACAGCTCTTCTCCCAGCCGGACATTCAGGTTTTGGATGGTAGGATGCTGGTACAACTCGTCGAGAAGCGAAGCGCCCCGAGGGTACACCCGCGGAGGAAAATCCCAGATTTCATTGTGAATCTGGTGCAATTGCCCTCCGAGCCGATCCGATTTTTCCACCAGCAAGCAAGACAACCCCAATCGTTGGCACCAAATAGCGGCAGACAAACCCGCGATGCCGCCGCCTGCGATCAGCACCTGTACGTGTTCCACTCTCCAGTCCCCCGATCTTTTCTGTTTCCGATTTCCCAATAGTTTTAGACTACCTGTTTCGTTTCCGGAGTGCAAGGACTCACCGCCAAAACGACAAAACAGGTGTGTGGCCTTGACCGTCACCTACAATTTGACAGCAAAATGTGGTAAAATGGGACATGGTTTTCCAGAATAATAGAAAAATTGAACGGAAATGTTGGCACCATGGGAAAAGGAGTGAACCTGCGTGCAGGCCAAGAACGAAAAACAAGTGGCTCCTGTGAAGACGCCGCGGAAACGAAAAAAACGCGGACAGCGATCCAAGCGGATGTATCTGCTTCTGGCTGCGTGCCTGTTCCTCTGTTTGCTTGCGGTCGGGGCGGGGTATGCCTTGAACCAGGTGGACAAAACATTGGAGGACGTGACGAAAAACCCGTACAAGCTTCCCGATCAGCCAGTCGTGGAGCAGCCGTATGAGGAACAGAAATCCATTTCCTTTGTCATCGTCGGATTGGACACGCGCGCCAACATCGGGATGCTGAACACCGATGTGCTGGTCGTCGCTGTCGCTAACCCTGTCACGAAAAAGGTAACGATGGTGTCGCTGCCCCGTGACACGCGGGTCCAAATTCCTGGCGAGCCAGGCTATCACAAGATTAACGAAGTTTTTTCGATTGGCGAAGGGAAAAAGAAATTGGCGGAGAGCAAAGGACAGCCTGTCACGGAAAATGGCATGACGGTGCTGAAAAAGACGCTGGAGCACATGCTCGGTGTCTCGGTCAATCACTACGTCCAGCTCGACTTCGAAGGTTTTACCGCTGTGGTCGACAAGCTCGGCGGCGTCAAGGTAGACGTGGACCGCGACCTGGTGTACGAGCTGCCCAAGCAGGGCGTCTACCGCAGCTTGAAAAAAGGCACGCAAGTATTGAACGGCGAGCAGGCGCTTGGCTTCGTCAGACACCGGATCGACAGACGCGGCAGCGCCTACAACTCCAGCGACTTCGACCGCAACCGCCGCCAGCAGCAGGTCATTCGCGCTGTCGCGGACAAAATGGTTTCGATGGACGGAATTACCCACTTGACGGAGGTAATGGCGACCGTCGGCAAGCATATCAAAACCGATCTGTCCAAAGACCAGATCAAAGGGCTGGCCATGGACTTTGGCAGCATCTCTTCCGACAATATCGTCTCGTTGGAAAACGGCGCGATCTGGAGCTTTCCGTACTCTCTGTGGCCGAAGGAGAACATGCAGGCGGTCCGCAGCACGCTGCAGAAAGAGCTGGGAGTGGCAGAAGCCAGCGACAAGCTCAGCGATGCGGCGGTAGCGGAAATAGCCAAAGTCGAGATGAAAACAGAGACCAGACCGCAAACTACGAAGCCGTCGACCTCTTCGCAATCGGAAGTAGCGAAGCCGCAGCCGCAGAAGCCGTCGACTCCGGCGCCAAAACCGCAGCCGAAGCCAGAGACGCCAGCAGAGCCGACACCTGTGCCGGGTGGAGAAGCAGGCCAGGACAGCGAGTCGTATCCGAGCGACATGCCGCCGCCTGATATTCTCGCGCCGCCAGCTCCTGCGCCAGATGGCGGGGGCAGTGGGCAAACGTAACGATTTTTTTGCACCCTCCGCAAAGCCGGGCACATATACTGCCAGGGAGCGGAAGCGCTGCCCGCTTTCGGGAAGGGGGCGATGTTCTTTGAAAAATTGGCAGGAGACGATGAAGCAACTGCAAAAGGCATCGCAAAGCCTGGCAAAGCTGAACCTGGACAAAGACCATCCGTGGGGGGCCTTGCGCCAGATGAACCAGATCATGGATGCGAATTTTTGGGAAAACATTGCGGCGCTCAGCCAAAAATCGCCGAACCAGTCGCCGAGCACGGCCGCGAAAGTCGTGCCGACCATCCAAAAAAACCGGAAAAAGCCAGCAACGGATAGGCCGCTGCGGGTGGTGCAGGTCGAAGAAACCGAGGGCTACCCGCCGACGGATGTGTTCCTGGCGGAGCAGTCCGTGATCGTATGCTGCGAGCTGCCGGGCTTTGCGCGCGACAGCCTGGAGCTTTCGCTTGTCGAACAAAAAGTGCTCGAAATCAAAGGGCTGGTCAAGGAGCCGGACTACAAAGGCTCATGCGTGCAGGCGGAGAGAAGCTACGGTTCGTTTCACCGCAAGATCGAACTGCCTGCTCCGGTGATCGCCAAAGGGATGAGAGCCCAGTACCAGGATGGCTTGCTGGAAATTTATTTGCAGCGCGATGCCGATTACCGCGAACGAAAAACAACATTCAAGGCGAAGCTGTAGAGGAGGGACTTTTCGGCCCTCCTCTTTTCCTTTTCCCGCAACTTGCAAGGGACGGGGGAGCATGTCCGCGCCCAAACAAAAACAGTGCTAATGTAAGCCATTAACACTGTCCGTTCATATATTGCCAACCAGCGGCTGATCGACGATGCTCGGATCGAGCGTATTGGTTGCGTTGGCGCCGTTGATCGTGTTCACGACGTTGCCCGTATTGCCGCCACCGGAACCGGAGAAAGTCTTGGATGCGGTTTTGGGCGAGATGTTCAAGGTGTCCCCGAAGTTGACAGTCCCGGAGTTGCTGTTGATGTTGACCGCTCCGACCACGGAAGGCACGGCTAGCTCCTCCTCTCGCGCTTGGGCTCGTCGCGAAGCAGGTGGCGGATGGTTTTCACGCGAGTCTCCAAGGTCAGGCAGTCGGTTGAGCCGATATGGATCAGCGACGATGCCGCAGTAAACGGTACGTCGACCTTTTTGACGTGAATGCGGGGACAGTCGTGAAACGTATCGAGGCAAATCGGCTCGGCAGGGCAAGGAGCGGGTAACGGCACGGAAAAAACAGCGTAATCGGCAAATTCAAATTCGTGCTGGTAAAAAATCGCTTTTTCCCGTTGGACCGCCAAAATGTTGGAGCGGGCGTTGACTTCCTTCGAGTCCCCGATCTGCAAGACAGAGGAGGAGTCGATGGAAATGCTGTTCAGCTTCTTGACATGGCTCGTTCTGCGGTGCATCAATAGGAACCTCCTCAAGGTGGAGTGAGCGCCGTATCAACCGGAATCGCTCCGAGAATCATCGACTCGGGTGGCGTTTCGTAGGACGAGAGCAGCGTGACCGTTGTCGTGTCGCCGATAAACAGGGAGGCGGACGACGACAGGGCATCGATCGAAACGCTGCGCACGCAAATGTCGCCGTTTATCACTTGGTAGATCATATCAGGGTTCGTTCACCTCGCGCGGGAGATTTTTGACAAAGCCTTCACACGTTTTTTCGATATCGCGCTTGACCTTCTGGACGATTTTTCCCGCCCAGACGTCGATCTGTTCAGGCTCCCATTCATCGGTCTGAAGCTGATTGACATAATAACGGATGCGTTGGTCGATCTGCTTCTTGATATCCTCCAAAATAAAATCGCGATAGTCGTCATTGAGCGGATAACCGCACTCTTCCTCGATTCGTTCCAGCACATGGTAGGCGTCCGCTTTCAGGTAACGGTAAATTTCTTTTTGCACTCGTTCGAACAAAGGCGTGTTCTTTTTCTCCCCGTTTGGCACATCCATGCTCTGGTTAATGGAAAAATCGCCGATGCCGGAATCGTTGCTCTTCGGATTAAGCCCGATGTTGAGCGTTCCTTCCAACCGTTCGACTTTCAGCAGATCAAATTTGTACTCGTTTTTGATGACGGAAGGAACCTGCTTTTCCTTTAACTCTTTGACATCCTGTTGCAGTTCTTCTATCATTTGCTTCATTTTTTCCATTTTTTTGTTCTGCGTTTGTATATAGTCATGTAACTGTTGCAAATACTGCATCATTTCGGGACCCATGTACATGACGATCATCCTTCTTCATCAAACGTAAAGCCGGTTAGAGGGAAGGCGAAACCAAAGGCACAAGCGGAATGAACTCCTCTGACGAAGTCTCGGGCAATGGCCCCGCAGGGGGAGCCGGCTCTGTGAATCCGCCTGTGTTGTACATTTGGGATAACGGTTTAATCATACCTGCACTGCCAATTTGGCAAACCGACGAGTTGGTGATGCCATCAATTTTCAAGTTGTGGATGACGATGTTTTGATGAACGAAAAAGTTCATGAAAAATCCCGTCCCTTTGCCGCCGGATCGCTTGTATCCTCTACAAAGATCGGCAGCTCGTTGCCCGCTGTCTCATTGACGTAGACGACGCTGCGGGGAATCTTGAGCGAAAGATTCGTTCCGGAGTTGAACGATCCGCCGCCAGCAAAAGTTTTGGAGTAGCTGACAGGCGAGATTTTGCGGACGTCTCCGACATTGAAGACGCCGCTTATGCTGTTTACGTTGATGACTCCAACAATAGCTGGCAGCTTCGACACATCCCCTCGGAAGAGTCCTTTTTGTATTGTATGTGTGACGGCACTGGGTGTTCATACCTGTTTTTCGCGCTTTTGCGGTTCGCACCGGGCAGCGTGGGCATACGATACATCAGCGACAGGCAGAAGAGTTTTGCGAGGATGGAAAAAGGAGGGGAAACGCGATGAACATGAAGGTCAACAACAAAAAAATCGCCGTGGGAGAAATCAAGATGGGCGGCGTGCAGCAGTCATCGCTCGTGCTGATCGGGGACGCGGACGTCATCAGTTGCTCGTCGGTTTTTGACACGGCAGACGACTCGCTCATTTTCAGCAAAGACGTTCCGATCCGGCCGACCACACCAACGAGACGAGGCGACTGATCGCCTCGTCTAGCTTGCGGACGCGTATTTGCTCTGGTAGTGGCTAAGGGCGAGCAGCGGCCAAATCCAGCGATAGCTGTGATAGGCAAAATAAGTGCCGCCGGGGCGTCCGCCGCCC
Organism: Brevibacillus sp. FW306-2-1A-C05A; assembly: GCF_058781555.1. NCBI lineage: Bacteria > Bacillati > Bacillota > Bacilli > Caryophanales > Paenibacillaceae > Brevibacillus > Brevibacillus sp. FW306-2-1A-C05A. The sequence continues at coordinate 399,071 of NZ_JBYSWV010000001.1, read as the reverse complement.
GTCGGATAAGCGGTGGTCCAGTCTGCCGCCTGGCTTTGCCTGGATAAATAGTCGATGCCGCGTTCAATAGCCGGAGTCGGCCGGGGATGTACGGCGATCAGGGCATCGAGCGCCCATGCCGTTTGCGATGGCGTGCTGGCGCCGAGGGGGACGTACGTTTTTTGCTCGTCGCTGTGGCACGATTCGCCCCAGCCGCCGTCGGCATTTTGCTGTCGCGTCAGCCAGTCGACCGCTTTCTGGACCGCCGGATGAGCGGGGGAGACGCCGACTGCCATCAGCCCGGTGAGCGCCGCCCACGTCCCGTACAAATAGGCGATGCCCCATCTGCCGTACCAGGAGCCGTCTATTTCCTGGCGGGCGAGCAGCCAGCGAACCGCCTTCTGGACAGGCGCGTCGTTCTCTTTGTACCCGGCGTAACGGCCGAGAAACTCCAATGTTCTTCCGGTCAAATCGGCCGAGGACGGGTCGGTGCTGACCGTGTCTGCGCCTTCGATCGGCAGGCTGGAAATGAGCGGGGAGTCCGTGTTTTTTTCGAAGGCAGGCCAGCCGCCATCGTCGTTTTGCATGGACAACAGCCAATCCAGCCCGCGCTTCCAGGCGGCAGCGGTTGCTTTATCCAGGCGGGACTGGCTGAGCAGAGCGCGCAAGGCCGCTGTCGTGTCGTCGATATCCGGATTCATCGTATTGTAGTCCGAAAAGCCCCAGCCGCCAGGAACCCCTCCCGGATTGCGAATTTTCCAGTCTCCGTACGTATGTTGCTGTTTTTTGAGCAAATAACGGTTCGCCCGCTGGATGGCAGGGTGGCTTGCGGGCAGGCCGCTTTGCTGCAAGGCGTGCGACAGCAGCGCCGTGTCCCAGACGGCAGAGGTCGCCAGTTGCAAGTGCGCGCCTTCCGCCGTTTGGCAGACCGAATCGCGCAAACCTGACATCGCTTTTGCGATCAGCGGATCACGCAAAGAGTAGCCGCGGGCGAGCAAGGCAAAAATCATGAAAAACGTCGAGGTCGAGTAGTTGTACAGCGTCCCGTCTGCCTCCACGCGCGCGAGGATAAACTGCTCCAATCTGCGCAAGGACAGCTCGTGCAGCAGGCCGGGTAAAAACGGCAAGCGCAACACGTACTCGTGGATAGAGGACAAAAAGCTTTGTCCGTCCCGCGTGAAGCGCTCCAGCAGCCGATGGGGATAGACGCCGGGAGCGATGGAAGGGTTCACATACAAATCGGACAGATCGGGGGTATCCGCCGTCACGTTGACGTATTTGCGGTCAGCGACAATCATCATCGGCGCCAGATGCACACGGGCGTACCCGACAAAATCGTAAAAGCTGATCGGAGAGCTAGGAGGCAAGAGCGCAATTTCTACAGGCACGAGAAAATGAGCGGGCCACTTGTACTGCCCCGCCAAGGCAGCGGCAAACTTCGTCAGCAGGTTCGCCTCGCTCAAGCCGCCTTTGCCGCGAATAAACGCGCGAGCGCGAGCCATCCGCGGCTCCTTTTTTTCATAGCGACGCGAGAGCAGCAGCGCATAGTAGCAATCTACAGTCGTCGAGAGATTTCCCTCGGCCTCGTCCGGGTACAGCTTCCATGCGCCATTTTCTTGCTGAAGGGCCGTGATCCGCGCAGTCAGCCCGTCAATGAGCCGCTCATCATCAATCCCGAGCGTCCGCAATAAGATAATCATGTGGGCGTCTGTCGTCGGAGAGCTTTCCAGACAGAAGCGCCAGGAGCCGTCCTGCTGTTGGCTGTGCAGGACAACAGACTGAATCCGGCTGATTTCTTCGCGTACTTCGCGCAACGAAAACCACCTCCATGTAGAAAACCTGGCTGCGCCAAGCCTTTGGCGCAGCCTTCGTTGCCCTTATACTGGATAAGAATTTTATCCATTCTTATCTGTACAAAAAATGCGTTCGCCAGGCAGGAGGGATCTGTATGGGATGGTCATGGCATGCGAATCCGGCTCTATGGCCGCTCGCACGCGAGCTAGCGAAAGCAAAAGAAGCGAGGCAGGCAGCCAACTCCCTCGTCACAACAGAACAGGACACGATCGCCGAAATCAGGCGCAAGACAGCAGCGAGCAACGCCGACAACCTGGACCGAACGAGCGCCTATTTGACTTTTTTTCACAAGCATCCGGAAGTTCACTGGTCCCTTTTGGCGCACCTCGTATCGCGCAACGCCGGCTGGAGCATGACCGATCTTCGCGGCGAGCTATTGCTGCAGTTGCTTCCCGCAAAAGTACAGCACGACTATTTTGCGTTTTTGGAGCGGGGCAACTGGCTGATTTTTCAAGATGCGTACCCTCAATTATTACTGTATGAGGAGAGCCTGAAGCGACAGACCAACCTTTTTCACCTTCTTCCCGAGTTGGAAGTCTCTGTGTTCATGCAGGCTGTCTGGAACCATTTCTGGAAAACAGGCGACAGCAAGCTGCTTTCGATCGGCCTGATTGTGAACGAACAGCATTATTTGCAGACGCACATGATGGGCGACGAAGCCTATCAGACTACTGTGGTGAAGACACTGCCGTTTGCTTTGCAGGAGGTACTGCGGCTCAATCTGATCCTGTTTCCGTACCGGGCGGCGGGCCAGGAGGACGGAGCATTGCGGCTTGCAGGCGAACCTGTTTTTCATTTTGCTTCCTTGGCAGAGCGCATCGAGCTGGGGAAAAGACTGTACAGCCTGCTGTTTTGCGACAACGAGATCAAGGAAGGCGCAATAGCGTGGGCCAGCCACAAGCCGCATACCGGCTCCCGCAAAGACTTTTGGCCGCATCTGTTCCACGACTTGCGCGAGACGGCACCCGGCAAGCCGTACCAGAAAAAACTGGCGAGCTGCCAGCTTTTGCCGGGCGCCCGGCGGTTGTATTCCCCCGCCCTGCGGCAAGCCTGGAAGCCAGTCCGGCACGAGCCGCCGACGGCAGTGGATTGGTACCCGGCCACAAAAGGCGTCGTGCACAAGCTCGTTTTGTCACGGGACCAGCCGGCTTTTTCCCGGGCAGAGGACGCGTACTGCCAGGCGCTGGAAAAAATCGAGCGGGCGGTGCTGGCAAAAGCGAAGCTGCTTGGCTCGTAACAGCGGCGCCTGATAAGCTGTTGCCAATTTTTTCAGCTTCGCTTGCCGAATGTAGTAGAATAGGAAGAGAGATTACACACGTAGGAGAAGAGCAGGCATGAAAGTTGTCATAGCAGAAAAACCGGACCAGGCCATGAAGCTTGCCAGTCCGTTTCCCCATAGAAAACAACAAGGCTTCCTCGAAGTGCACCCCAATCGGTTTTTTCCCAAGGGGGCCTTTTTTACCTGGGCGGTCGGGCACATCTGTGAGCTGGTGCCGCCAGAGGCGTACAACCCGGCGTGGAAAAAATGGTCGATCGCCACGTTGCCGCTCATCCCCGAGTCGTTTCAGCATCAGGTGATGAAGTCAAAGGCAAAGCAGTTTGGCATCATCAAACAGTTGCTGAAACGCGCGGACGTCACGGAAATTATTCACGCGGGCGACGCGGGGCGGGAAGGGGAGCTGATTGTCCGCACCATCGTCGAAATGTGCAAAGTGAAGAAGCCGATGAAGCGGCTGTGGATTTCTTCGCTGACGGAGCGCGCCGTTACCGCAGGGTTTGCCGCTTTGCTCGACGAGACGCAGACGCGCAATCTGTACCACGAGGCGTACAGCCGCTCTTGCGCAGACTGGCTGGTCGGGATGAATGCTTCCCGCGTCTACACGCTGCTGTTGAAGCAGAAAGGGATCAACGACGTGTTTTCCGCAGGCCGGGTGCAGACGCCGACGCTCGCGCTGGTCGTCAAGCGGGAAAAGGAGATCGCCGCCTTCAAGCCCGAGCCGTTCTGGGAGGTCAAGGCGACGTTTGCGATCGGCAAGAAGCGCTACGAAGGCGTCTGGCACAAGGACGACGGGGAATCGCGCATTCTCGACCCGCAGCTCGCGGAGCGAATCGCCGCTTTTTGCCGGGACAAGCCGGCAGAGGTGAGCGAGGTGGAGACGGAGCGCAAAGAATTTTTGCCGCCGTACTTGTTCAACCTCTCCTCGCTGCAGGCCACCGCGAACAAAATGTTCAAGTTCTCGCCGCAAAAGACGCTGGAAATCGCACAAAAGCTGTACGTGAAAGGGATTTTGTCGTACCCGCGCTCCGATTCGTCGTTTGTCACGCAAGAAGAGGCGAAGACGTTTCCCGACATTTTGGCGAAGCTGTCCAAGCAGCCTGAGTACCAGTCGCACTTTCCGCTGTCCAAAGCGTCCATCGCCCAGGACAAGCGGTACGTGAACCAAAAAAAGGTGACCGATCACTATGCGATCATTCCCACCGAGCAGGTGCCGACCGTCTCCAGGCTGAGCGACGAGGAGCGGAAAATATACGACCTGGTCGCCAGACGCCTGATCGCCGCGCACCAGGAGAGCGCGCTGTTCGACTACACGACGGTGACGACGCTCGTCGATGGCCGCGCCGTGTTCATCAGCAAAGGAAAGGTGCAAATTCGCGCAGGCTGGCGCGATGTTTTGTTCGACGAGGAAAAGGACGACAAGGAAGCGGTGCTGCCGCCGCTCGCCAAAGGCGAGACGGGCAAAGTGCACAAGGTAGAGGCCAAGGAGAGCAAGACCCAGCCGCCCAAGCGCTACACGGAAGGCCAGTTGATTACATTGATGAAGACAGCGGGCAAGCATCTCGACAACCAGGAGCTGGAAAAGGTGCTGATGAAAACGGAAGGGCTGGGCACGGAAGCGACCCGCGCCGGGATCATCAACATGCTCAAGGAGCGCAAGTACATCGAGGTGCGCAAAAACCAGGTGTTTGCGACGCAAAAGGGCATGCTGCTCATTGACGTGATCGGCGACAAAATTCTCGCCTCCCCGGAAATGACGGCAAGATGGGAACAGCGCCTCCAGGAGATCGGGCAGGGAGAAGCCTCCGCACAAGTTTTCATGGAACAGGTGCGCAAGCTCTCGCATAAAATCGTCGAAGATGCCGTCGAGCAGTCGCGCGAGTGGAAACTGGAAGGCTACGACGTCGAGGCGCTGCCCAAATCGAAGCAGGCGACGAAGTTTTCGCTCGGCTCCAAAGTGGCGACCTGCCGGGCATGCGGCGGGGATTTCGTGGACAAGGGCGATTTTTACGGGTGCGCCAACTACAAAAAGTCGCAGTGCACCGTGACCGTATCGAAGACGATCATGAGCAAAAAGATCACGCCCGCTGCCGTGAAAAAGCTGATGGAGACGGGCAAGACGAATCTCATCAAAGGCTTTGCCAAAGGAAAAGAGCGCTTCGACGCCTATTTGCAATGGGACGAAGCGGACAAAAAGGCGAAAATCAGCGTGCCGTCGTTGGCAGAAAAAAGCTCTTGAAAAAGAAATCCGCATCATTTTGAAACTTGCTTGCGTAAGTAACGTAGATACATGTATAAAGGGTGCGGCGAAACTGGGCCGAATTACCCGGCACGTACTGAAGGAGGAACGAACCATGTCCATTTTTAAACGGCTTCGCGATTTGACCATGTCCAACCTGTATGCCCTGATTGAAAAAGCAGAAGATCCGATCAAAATGACCGATCAATATTTGCGCGATATGCAAGACGACCTGAATGAAGCAGAAAAAGCGGTCGCTGCCCAGATCGCCCTGGAGAAAAAGTTCAAGGTGCTGTATGAAGAGCAGGAAGCGCTGGTGAAAAAGCGCGATGAGCAGGCACACGTAGCTGCGCAAGCGAAAAATATCGACTTGGCCCGCCGCGCACTGGAAGAGAAGAAAGCGGCTGAACAAAAAATGGCCGAATACAAGGAAGCTTACGAGAAAAACAAGCTGGCGGCAGACGGACTGCGCGACAAGCTGGCGGAAATGAAAAAACAGATTACCGAGCTGAAAAACAAGCGCGAGACGCTCGTCGCCCGCGTGAATGCGGCGAAAGCCCAGAAGACGATCAACCAGACGATGGCCGGATTCGACAGCAACTCGGCGATGGCGGGCTTAAAGCGCATGGAAGAAAAAGCGCTGCAAATGGAAGCGGAGGCAGAAGCAAGCGGGGAGCTGTACAAAAAGCAAAGCTCGCTCGACGACGAAATCGCGAAACTGTCCAAAGACCAGCAGGTGGAAGACGAGCTGGCCGCGCTGTTGAAAAAATACGAGGGGTAAACCGCTTGGGCGGTGCCCCTTTTTCCTTGAGGAAATCGAAATGACAACGAAAAGGCTTCGTCCAAAACAGGTGGCGAAGCCGAGCTTTCTCAACTCTTTTGGGCTACGGGGGGATCGACGTGGAATTGCAGCAAATACTGGGGATGCTGGTCTGGACGGGTGCCGGCGGCATTCTGCTGTTTTTGTTGATGTGGATTGACACGCTGTTCACAAAATACAAGGACATCGCCGAAATCAAAAAAGGCAACGTGGCTGTCACAACCCGCTTTGTGATGAAGCTGTTTGCCCAAGGGTATATTTTGTCGCAGTCAATTCTCAATTCGAACGATCTGTGGATCGCGCTGTTGGTATCTGTGGTCTCATTTATCATCTTGCTGTTGTTAGAGAAAATCGCCGAGCTGTTGTTGAAAACCTTTACCGGACTTGACCTGGAGCGCGGAACCCAGCAAGGCATGGTAGGACACGCCATGGTGGCGGGATCGCTGCACGTGGTAGGGGCGCTCATTCTCGGCGCATTGGTCTAGGGAAGGCTAAGGAAGGAGTAGGACCAGATGAGTTTGTTCAAACGCATTCAAAACTTATTTGCCAAGCATGAGCCGCCTGCGCCGGAAAAGAGCATCCTGACAGTAGGACCCGGTGACGTGGTGGAAGTCTCGCTTGTTACCTACCAGGTCACGGGTAAGTCGACCAATGCGAGCCGCAACGCGACGATGCTGACTTTGCAGGATGGAACGACCATCCGCTACTTATACATCGAAGAACGCGAAAAAACGATTTTTCAGCTTTACAGCGTCATCGACGGCCGCCTCGATTCGGTTGACGAGGTGCCGACCACGATTGAAATGGACGATGTGACGTACCATCTGGAGGAGCAGTACAACGGAAGAGTCCAGGTGGTTGGCAAAGCGCCGTTCCATACGTCCGGCGAGCAGTACATCTGGCAGTTTCAATCCGATGGCCGCGAGCTGCTGCGGATCGAATGGCAGGATGGAAGATTCATGCTGTACGAAGGAGAGGCGGTATTGCCAGCGGATGTGCAGGTACTTCGCGGAACGTAAGGAGGGGTGGGCATGCCGAACGATTGGATGAAATGGATCAAGCTTTTGCTGATTCCGGCGGTGCTTCTGCTGTCAATGGCCGGCTGCGGCAGCCCCGCGATTGGCGAGAGCTATCCGCTCGAATCCGTCTCCACAAAAGATAACGGGCAGACGTCGCGCATTTACCGCGCTGAAAACAAGACGGTGCCTGAGGTAGCGAAGGAGCTTGCTGAACAGAAGCAGCCGGACGAGATTTCCAAAGAAGATGCAGAGCACATGTTCCTCATCTACCCTGACGAGCTGTACCATTTGCAGCAAGATCAGGCGAAGCCGTCCGACACGCTGATTGAGGTCGATACGAAGGAGTACGTCCGGGAAAACTACGATTCGTCCTTTTTACAGGGCTACATCCTGGCCAGCGTCCTCGACGACCTGTTCGATGGACATAAAAAAAGCTCGAAGGGCAGCTATCGCGGTTATTCGAGCAAGGACATTTACAAGCCGACAGGCAGCTACCACGTGCCGTCCGAGGCGGAGAAAAAGACTGCGCCGCCGATCACGAAGGAAGGCACGGGCAGCATTACAAAGCGCAGCGACAGCAAGAAGAAGAGCAGCGCTAAAGTCGGCCAGGACGGCAACCTGTTCAAAAAGCAGGATACGTCGTCTAGCGGGAGCACAGGCAAAATTATTCGCTCGTCCGACAGCAACTCGTCCGTTTCCTCGAAAAAATCCTCGGTTTTTACCAAGCCGAAAAGCAAGTCGCCTCCGCGCACGAAGGTAGGAAGCTCCGGCAGAATTACGAAACGCAGATAAGCGCAAGACCAACCCGCTGACAAGGCGGGTTTTTTGCGTGCCTGAACAAGCGGCAGCCCTGCCTTAAAAAAAATTCGCTTGTTCCAACAATGTTTTGTAATCAATTTTTCATAAAGCAAAGCATGGAAGCTCTGTTGCGTTTGTAAGATGTAGAGTACACGAAAAACCGGGGAAAGAAAGCGAGGCAGCCTTCGACTTGTGAAAGCGATTTCCAAAGCTGCTTTCTCGACTTTTGTTTGGCAGTGACGAAAACATGATTGTTTATCGACAAAAGAAGAAGGGATGTGCGTCCAACATTCGACAGCCTTTGTTAACAGCTTTCGCTATGATGACATTGTGAATATATAAAGACGACATGCAAGTGGATAGCGGAAGGGAAACTTGGCGGAAAGGAGCGCATCACAATGCTGGAAAAAATTCTCGAATTGCGTGCACAATCCAAATCCATCGCACAAATTGCCAAAGAATGCGGGTTGACCATAGGCCAGGTAAAATATCGTCTGCAAAAAGACAGGGCGAAGGTGGAGCGTGTGTCGTCGGAGAATCGACAGACGCCTTCGCGGCCATCCCGACGAGACGGGGATTGGCAGCTTCCGGCCTTTTACGGGCGGGATATCGTCAAAGTAATGGCGCAAGGTCCGACCGTACTGTTCGTCTACTGGGAAATCACCTGGCCACGAATGAGAATGGTGGCATCGTACTTACGGGCAGATTTTCGCCATATTCAAAAGGGATTGCGCTTGTACGACGTGACGGAGCGCCTGTTCGATGGCCAAAATGCCCATTCTGTCAGAGACATCCTGGTGAACGAGGATGCGCACTCCTGGTACGTGTACGACGTGTTGCCAGGGCGGACGTATATCATGGACTTCGGTTTATTTGAGCATGGCCGCTTTTGTCCGATTTTGCGCTCGGATGTGGTCGTGACTCCGCGAAATACAAAAGCTGCCTGGGGAGAGCCGTTGGTGGAGCCTGCACCCGATCCTTCAACACCTGCCTGGTTTGAGAACTTTTCCTCGTATTCCCTCTATTCGAAAACATCCAAATAAGTGAGGTGTCCACTGTGCATAACGGTTATCTCTCCCTCGTGCTGCACGCCCACATGCCTTACGTACGGCACGGGGACCGGGACGATCGCCTGGAAGAGCGCTGGATGTACGAAGCCATGCTGGAATGCTACATCCCGCTGCTCATGGTATTCGACAAGCTTCTCTCGGACAAAATCGCTTTTCGCATGACGCTTGCCTTGTCTCCTACCTTGCTGTCGATGCTCGACGACGAGCTTATCGTGACGCGGTTTCGCGCGCATCTCGCCAAAACGGTGGAGCTGGCAGGCAAAGAAGTAAAGCGTGCGGCGAACAACCCGCAAGAACAGCGCATCGCCAAAATGTACCTGGAACGGTTTCGCGGGATCGCCTCGTTTTGCAGCAAGCTGGATTACCGGCTCGTCGAAGGCTTCAAGCGGGTCGCCGACAGCGGCTGCCTGGAGTTGATTACATGCGCGGCGACACACGCGTTTCTGCCTTTTGTAGAAACCGAAGAAGCGATTTTGGCGCAGCTTCGGGTAGGGCTCGACACCCACGAACGAATCCTGGGCAGGCGCCCGCGCGGAATCTGGCTGCCGGAGTGCGGCTATACGCCAGGGCTGGATCGGCTGCTGAAAGAGGTAGGGCTGCACTACTTTTTCGTCGACTCCCACACGATTGAGCACGCAACGCCCCAACCGAGAAGAGGCGTGCTCGCCCCGCTCGGCACTGGCCATGACGTGGTGGCATTCGCCAGGGATGAAGTTGCTTCCAGCCAGGTGTGGAGCTCCTCCAACGGCTATCCCGGCGACTACGATTACCGGGAATATTACCGGGATATTGGCTTCGACAGGGACATGGACTACATCGAGCCGTACATTCACCCTGCCGGCATCCGCATACATACCGGGTTGAAATACCACCGGATCACGGGACCCCATGGGGAAAAGCAGTTGTATCAGCCGGACTGGGCGCGGGAAAAGGCCGCTTCGCATGCAGGCCACTTCCTGTACCACCGGGAGCGCCAGGTCGAAGCGGCGGCAGCGTGGATGGACCGCAAGCCGCTGGTCGTCGCCACGTACGACGCCGAGCTGTTCGGGCATTGGTGGTACGAGGGGCCGCAGTTTCTGGACTATTTGCTGCGCAAGACCGCGTGCGATTCGCAAACGGTGAAGCTGATTACCCCGTCGGAGTACCTCGCGGAGTACCCCGAGCAAGACCGCGGATTTTTGCCGATGTCGACCTGGGGACGCAACGGCTACGGGGAAGTGTGGCTGAATGAAAAAAACGGCTGGATTTATCGGCATCTGCATCAGGCGGAGCGCGACTTGATTGAGGCCGTGACCGCTTTTTACGAGAACGGCGGGCAGGAGCCAGAGCACGACGAGCTTGCCAGCCGCGCCTTGCGCCAGGCGGCCAGAGAGCTGATGCTGGCACAAAGCAGCGACTGGGCGTTCATCCTGGATGGGCAAACCGTCGTCGAATACGCGGTGCGCCGGACCCACGATCACCTGGCGGGCATGCGCGAGTTGCTCGCGATGCTTCGCGAAAACAGACTGGACATAGAGAAAATTGCCCAGATGGAGACTGCTTTCCCGATTTTTCCCCACATGGATGAGACGTACTATTTGCCTAAACAAACGCATAGAGTGAACGTATCGCGTCAGCTAGTAGCGGCAAGCAAAGGGCCGGAGCCGGCCGGAGTCGTCCTGATGCTGGCCTGGGAATTTCCGCCGCACGTGGTGGGCGGGCTCGGCCGCGCCGTCTACGATCTCGCCCGGCATCTGGTGCGCCAGGGCCTTGAGGTGCACGTGCTGACCCGGGCATCGGATTGGAGCGTGGCGGAGGAAGTCATGGATGGTGTCCACGTACACCGTTTGCCGACGTACATTCCCGCAGAGCAAGAAGACTTTCTGTCATGGGTGTTCCAGCTTAACCTGGCGATGGCAGATGCCACCGAACGCTTGTGGAATAGCGGCGTGCGGCCTGACATCATTCACGCCCATGACTGGCTGGTCGGCTGGGCCGCCATGGAAATCAGGGAGCGCTACTCGCTGCCGCTCATCAGCACGATCCACGCCCTGGAGCACGGGCGGCACCAAGGGATTCACACGCCGTTTCAGGAGCGGATTCACGAGAGCGAGCGAACACTTGCCCACGCTTCGGATCGGGTCATTGTTTGCAGCCACTACATGGCAGAGGAAGTGCGGCGGCTGTTCGGCATCCCCGAGTCGAAGCTGCGCGTCATATACAACGGTGTCGATCTGGCTCCGCCGCCAGCATTCGACAAAGGCAAGCTGCGCGAAGAGCTGTCGATTGGCGACGGGCCCGTCCTCTTTTTTGTCGGGCGTCTGGTGCAGGAAAAAGGAGTCCACCTTCTGCTCGAAGCGATGGCCAGACTGCGCTACGAGTTCGGCCACGCCACGCTGCTCATTGCGGGCAAAGGGCCGATGCAAGGGCAGTGGCAGCGGCGCGCAGAAGAGATGGGCATAGCGGACCGCGTGAAGTTTCTCGGCTTTGTCGACGACGCACGGCGTGACCAACTGTTTTTGCTGGCTGATCTCGCGGTTTTCCCCAGTCTGTATGAGCCATTTGGCATCGTGGCTCTGGAAGCGATGGCGCTGGGAGTGCCGGTTTTGGTGGCCGATACGGGCGGGCTTCGCGAAATCGTCCGGCACGGAGAAAACGGAGCGACGATGTACGCGGGAAATCCGGATTCGCTCACCGATCAGCTTCGCTGGCTTTTACAGGACCCGGAAAAACGGCGTCAGATGGCGCAAACAGCGCAAAACGACGTCTTGCACCATTACAACTGGACGGCTTTGGCGACCCAGACCATAGAGGAGTACCGATCGCTTGGCGTAAACCGTCTGGCGCTATCGGAGAAATAAGCACAAACAGCGCATGCTCGCAACGATGATGAAGGAGGAAGGAAAAAAGATGAAGGCAGTAATTATGGCTGGTGGTAAAGGTACACGTCTACGTCCGTTAACGTCCCATACTCCAAAACCAATGGTGCCACTCTTGAACCGGCCGTGCATGGAGTACACGATCGATCTGTTGAAAAAGCACGGAATTACAGAGATTGCAGTCACGCTCCAGTACCTGCCTGATGTCATCCGCGATACGTTTGGCGATGGTTCGCGCTACGGTGTTTCCCTCGTGTACTTTGAAGAGACGACGCCGCTCGGAACGGCGGGCAGCGTGAAAAACTGCGCCGATTTTCTCGATGAACGGTTTCTCGTCATCAGCGGGGATACGCTCACAGACATTGATCTGACGGCGGCGATTCGCTTTCATGAGCAGAATGACGCCCTGGCTACGCTGATTCTCACCCGTGTGGAGACGCCGCTGGAGTTCGGCGTCGTCATGACGGACGAACGCGGGCGAATCACCCGTTTCCTGGAAAAGCCAAGCTGGGCGGAAGTGTTCAGCGATACGGTCAACACCGGGATGTACGTCTGCGAGCCGGAAGTGCTGTCTTATATAGAAGAAGAAAAAGAAGTCGATTTCAGCAAAGAAATTTTTCCGTACTTTTTACAGGAGCAAAAACCGCTCTACGGCTACGAAGCGAGCGGGTACTGGTCGGATATCGGCTCTCTGGAAGTATATCGCCAGGCACAGTTTGACCTGCTGGACGGCCGTGTCAACCTGGAGATCAAAGCCCAGGAAATTGCCCCGCGCATTTTTCTGGAAAATCACGTCCGTGTCGACTCTTCCGTGCGGCTGGAGGGGCCGGTTTATATAAGTGAAAATGTACACCTGCAGGCGGGAGTGGAGGTCGGGCCTTATACCGTGCTCGGAGACAACACCGTCGTCTCCTCGGGAAGCAAGCTGTCGCGAGCGATCTTCTGGGAGAACAACGTCATCGGGAAAAAGACGGAAATCACCGGGACCACACTCTGCCGCAATGTCCGCATTGCCGATTGCGTGCAGACAGGAGACGGTGCGGTCATCGGCGACAATTGCCTGATCGGCGCGAAATCCGTCGTGAAGGCAGGCGTCAAGATTTGGCCGGACAAGGAAGTGGGAGAAAGCGCGATCGTGACGACTTCTCTCATCTACGGCATGAAGCAGACGAAAAATTTGTTCGGAAACAGCGGGATCAAAGGCATCGGCAATATAGACATCACGCCGGAGTTCGTGACGCGGCTCGCTGCCGCATATGCCTATTTGCAAAAGCCCGGCAGCAAAATCGCGCTGTCTGCGTGCTCGCATCCTTTTGCCCAGTTGCTCAAGCACAGCATCATGACGAGCTTGTGCTCCTCGGGCATTGACACGGTGGATCTCGGCGTTGGCAACTCCCCGCTCATCCGCTACGGCGTCCGCTCGCTCGCGTGCATCGGCGGCATCCATGTATTCATGAATGAAAACGGAGACGAAAAAGAGATCGTCCTCCAGTTCATCGACCAGAAAGGGTTGCCGATCTCGCGCGACATGGAGCGGAAAATCGAAAATGCCTACTGGCAGGAGACGTATGTGCGCAACCTGCACCATTTGGGCGAGCTGCACGTCGAGCATCAGGTCCAGGAATCTTACTTGCGCGCCTTGGCCGAGCAGCTTGATGTGCCATCCATCCAGCGCCAGCGTTTTCACCTGTTGATCGACAGCGAAACGCGGTTTTTCCCGACTTTTCTCGCCCCGCTGTTTCACGATCTGGGCGTGACGGTCACGTATGGAGCGATCCAGGACGGCATCAGCAAAAAGAAAGCCGATCTCGGCATTCGCCTGGACAAAAACGGAGAAGCATTCGCCTTGTTCACCGAGGAAGGCGCGAAGCTGTCGACGGAGCAACTGCTGGCCTTGCAGCTTTTGGCTTGCAGCGGTCGCCACAAGCGGATCGGCTTGCCAGTCAGCGCGCCAGCCGAGCTGGAGCACCTCGCCCAACTGCTGCAAATCGAGGTCGTGCGGACGAAAGTAGCGCCGCGCGCAATGATGGAGGTAGCGTCCGACGAGCGTTTCCATCCGCTGTTTGACGCGGTGTACAGCCTGATGAGCATTCTGTCCTACCTAGCCCAGGAGGAAAAGCCGCTCAGCGTGCTGCTGGAGCTTCTGCCTGCGTGCCATATGGAGCGCAAAACGGTCTTTTGCCCATGGGGAGCGAAAGGCAAAGTGATGCGCAAAGTGCTGGAGGAAAACAAAGGCAAGCTGCTTGAACTCATGGACGGAATCAAGGTTTACGATACGAACGGCTGGGTGCTGATTTTGCCTGACTCGGAAGATTCGCACGTCAAGGTCATTTCGCAAGGAGCGACGGCAGAAACGGCGGCAACGCTCGCCTCCTCCTACGCCAGACGGATTGCGGAGTATCAATGAGGAAAAAGAGAATCGACAGCCTGAGTACGGGAAGGAAGGATGTGAAGGCATGCCGAGACCGCTCGTCGTCGGGAACGGGAAACTTTTGATTAATTTTGACGACAGGCTGCACATGCGCGATCTTTACTATCCGTATGTAGGCCAACTGAATCATGTCGGCGGACATTTCAGTAAGCTGGGAATCTGGGTACAGGGACGGTTCTCCTGGCTCGATGAGGATGGCTGGAAGCGGCAGCTTGGCTATGACCGGGAGTCGCTGGTGACAGATGTTCATGCCCATCATGAGCATCTGGCCGTCTCCTTGCAGATGGCAGATGGCGTGCACCAGCGCGATCCGATTTATTTGAAAAAAGTGTGCGTCCGCAATCATGCCAACGAGGCGCGGGAGATCCGGCTGTTTTTCAACCACGACTTCAGCCTGAACGAGACGGAGGTCGGGGACACCGCCGTGTACGACCCGATTCTCTCCACTGTCTATCACTACAAACGCAACGTGTACATGATGGCCAACGGCAAAACACCGGAGGGCGGAATCGACCAGTTCAGCGTCGGCATCAAGCGGTTCAACTATGCGGAAGGAACGTGGCGCGACGCGGAAGATGGGCTGCTCGCCGGCAATCCGATCGCGCAAGGCTCTGTGGACAGCACGATTTCGTTTCGCTTGCTGCTGCAGCCGCACGAGGAAAAAACGATGTACTACTGGCTGTGCGTCGGGGATTCGTACGACGCCGTGAGAACGCTGAACCAGTACGTGCTGGACAACGACCCGGATCGGCTGCTGGGCCGGGTAGCCGTGTACTGGCGGCGCTGGGTGAACAAGGAAGAGCGGGATTTCGCCGACCTTCCCCCGGAGGTCGTCCATCTGTACAAGACCAGCTTGCTTCTCGTGCGGACGCAGATCGACCAGAACGGAGCGATTCTCGCCGCGAACGACTCCGACATCCTCCAGTTTAACCGCGACCACTACAGCTACATGTGGCCGCGGGACGGGGCGCTGATCGCAAGCGCCATGGCGAAGGCCGGCTACACAGGAACGGTCGCTCCGTTTTTTACGTTTTGCGCGCAAGCCTTGAACGAAGACGGCTATTTGCAGCACAAATACAACCCGGACGGCTCTGTCGGCTCCAGTTGGCATCCGTACGTCGTAGACGGCGAAGTCCAGCTCCCGATTCAGGAGGATGAGACGGCTTTGGTGCTGTACGCCCTTTGGGAGCAGTACAAGAGCGGCAAGCAGATTGAAGACTGCCAGGCGCTGTATGCGACACTCGTTCGCCCGGCTGCCCGCTTTTTGCTGGAATACGTTCACCCGACCCTGGAGTTGCCGAAGCCGAGCTATGACTTGTGGGAGGAGCGGCGCGGCATCTTCACGTTCACGAGCGCCACGGTGTACGCGGGCTTGATGGCTGCGGCGCGGTTTGCGCAACTGTTCGGCGACGACCGCCGCCACAAGCGCTACGAGGACGGGGCGAAAAGCATTCGCGCCGCTATGGAAAAGCATTTGTACGACCCGGGGATCGGCCGGTTTTTGCGCGGCATTTACTTGCGCCCGGACGGAGGCGTGGAAAAAGACTTTACGGTGGAAAGCAGCCTGTACGCGCTGTTTGCCCTCGAAGTTTTCCCGGTGGACGATCCGCGCGTGCAGCGCACGATGGAGGCTGTGAAAAAGAGCCTGCGGGTCGACACGGAAGTAGGCGGCTTCGCCCGCTACCAGGGCGACTACTACTTCAAAAAGTCGCACGATATTGCCAGAGTGCCGGGAAACCCGTGGATCATCTGCACGCTATGGGTGGCGGATTGGGAGATCGCCAAGGCAAAATCGCTCGAAGAATTGCAAGAGCCGAAAAACAGGCTTCTGTGGGTCGTGCGCCATTCGCTGCAAAGCGGCGTGCTGTCCGAGCAGCTTGACCCGTATTCGGGTGCTCCCGTATCGGTTGCGCCTTTGACCTGGTCTCATGCTACGTTCGTAGCTACTGTTCTGCGTTATTTGGAAAAAGTGAATGAGTTGCGCTAACGAGGGGAGAGATGGAGATGACCGCAATCCGTTTCGGTACGGACGGCTGGCGCGACATCGTGGCGGACGGCTTTACGATGGAAAATGTCCGCATAGTCGCGCAAGCTATCGCCAGCTATACAAAAGAAATCGGCCAACAGGAGCAGCCGATTTTGGTCGGGCACGACACGCGTTTTCTCGGTCGGCGATTCGCCGAGGAAATCGTCAGCGTGCTGGCCGCGAACCAGATACGCTCTTACCTGGTCAATGAGGCGGCCCCTACGCCTGCTGTCGCTTTCGGGGTCAAGCATTTTGCCGCCAGCGGAGCGATCATGGTCACCGCCAGCCACAATCCGCCTGAGTACAACGGCATCAAATACATTCCCGAGTACGCAGGTCCGGCGACGCCGGAAATTACCGCCCGGCTGGAAGCTTGGATCAGCGAGATCGCATCCGCCAAAGAGGTGCCGACGGTTTCTTTGGCAGATGCGACCCGCGACAGGCTGCTGCAAGTGATCGTGCTGCGGCCCCATTACGAGGCGCATCTGCGGCGCATCGTCAACATGGACATTTTGCGCGGGTCGTCCCTGCACGTGGTGGTGGATGCGATGCACGGGGCAGGCAAGGGGTATGTCAGCTCGCTTTTGGCAGAAGCCGGGGTGAAGACGATCGGCATCCGGGAGACGCCGGACGCGGCTTTCGGCGGGGATTTGCCTGAGCCAAATGACAAGCATCTCGGCTTGCTGAAAAAAGAAGTGCTGGAACGCAAGGCGACACTCGGGCTTGCCAATGACGGCGACGCTGACCGCTTCGGCGTCGTGGATCGGTTTGGACAATACATTCCGCCAAACGATGTGCTCGTCCTGTTGACCTATCACCTGGTGAAAAACCGCAAGCTGACCGGGCGCATCGTGCGCACGGTAGCGACCACGCATTTGCTCGACCATATGGCAGAGCGCTACGGGCTGGAACTGGTGGAGACGCCGGTCGGCTTCAAATACATCGGGGAACAAATGCGCAAGGGAGACGTCCTGATCGGCGGCGAGGAGAGCGGAGGCGCGAGCATTCTCGGCCATATCCCGGAAAAAGACGGGGTGCTGATTAATCTGCTGCTCGCAGAGCTGGTCGCCTATGAAAACAAGGAGATCGACCAGATTTTGCGCGATGTGTACGATCAGTTCGGCGAGCTGTTCCATACGCGCATCGACATGCGGCTTGCGGAAAAAGACAAGTGGATTTCGCAGATGGTGACCACGCCGCCGGAACGGATCGGTCCGTACGCGGTGCAAGGGATCAATCGGATGGACGGGATCAAGCTGCTTTTGGAAGAAGGGCACTGGGTGCTCATCCGTCCTTCGGGCACGGAGCCGCTGGTGCGCATCTACTGCGAGGCGACGAATGCGACTTCGCTTTCCAAGCTGCAAGAAGCGATTCGGGACTGGTTTTCGGAAATCAATGTATGAGCCAATAGCAAGGAAGAGCGGGCACATAGCTGCCTCGTTCTTCTTTTTGCGTTTTCGGCCGCTTGGGAGTTTTTTTGCTTACGGGGTTTTTAAAAAAAATTCATTTTGCTAGAATCAACATAAAGAAGCCGGTATGGAATGAAAGATGGGGACCTATGCGCATTGACCGAGAAGTGTTGCAAGCTTTTTTGAAAGAAGTAAAGATAGAAAGCCAGTCGCCTGACGATCCGGTCGTCGCCCTGCACATCCCCTATCCGTGGGAGTTGGTCGGCACCGGCAACTACGCCGCCGTCTTTGCCCATCCCGATTATCCGCGTGTGGTCATCAAGCTGTACGCCCCAGGCAGACCAGGCTGGGAGCAGGAGATCGAGGTGTACAAAAAGCTCGGGGAGACGCGCTCGTTCCCGATGATGTACGACTATGGCGAAGGCTATCTGGTCATTAAACGAATCAACGGCATTTCTTTGTTTGACTGCGCTCGTTTTGGCATCCCCATCCCGCCTCAGGTGATCGAGGACGTGGAGCGGGCACTGAAGGAAGCGCGCGAAAAGGGGCTGTTTCCGCACGACGTCCACGGCAAAAACGTGCTGATGGACCAGGGGCGGGGGTACCTCATTGACGTCTCGGACTACTACAAGAACGTTCCGGACAGCAAATGGCGGGATTTGCGCAAGGCGTACTACAAGATATACCTTCCGTTTTTGAAGGACCGTGGCTGGAAAATTCCGTTGTGGGTGCTCAACGGGGTGCGCAAAGGGTATCGGCTGTACAAAAAGGCGAGGCGCTTGTTCACGTGAGCGCACTCTGGTAAAATGAGCATTTGACATTGTGTTTTCATGGCTGGTCGAAGCAGATGAAGGAGGACGTTCCATTGTTGTATTTTCTTATTGCGGCTGTGATTATTGGACTGGATCAGTGGACCAAGCACCTTGTAGTGAACCATATGGAGCGGGGAGAATCCATCCCGTTGATCGCGGATGTGTTTCATCTCACCTCGCACCGCAACATGGGGGCCGCGTTCGGCATTTTGCAAAATCAGCGCTGGCTCTTTATTGTCATTACGGTTGCCGTCGTCGTCGGCATCGTGTATTCGCTGATCCGCCTCGGCAAAAAACAGCCGCGCGCTTCTTTCGCATTGTCCCTCGTGTTGGGTGGGGCCATCGGTAATTTTATCGACCGCGCAACGACCGGACAAGTCGTGGACTTTTTGGATTTCACCCTGATTAACTTCCCGATTTTCAACGTCGCGGACATGGCGATTACGATCGGCGTCGGCATTTTGCTGTTGGATGTCTTCCTGGAAGGCAGGAAAAGCGGACGGTAATGCCCGTTTCGGGTGATACGAAACGGGGTACGGACAGTAACTTTGTGAGGAGACAAACATGAACGACACGCAACTATTCGAACGTTATGATTGGAACGTGGAGCCTGAGGACGCAAACGAGCGGATCGACAAGTTCATCACGCTGCAAAATGAAGACTGGTCGCGCTCGCAGGTACAGGCGTGGATCAAGGAAGGTCGCGTAACGGTAAACGGGGAGCCGATCAAGAGCAACTACAAGCTGCAGGCAGAAGATGAGGTTACGCTGCGCGTTCCGCCGCCAAAAGAAATGGCAATCAAGCCGGAGCCGATGCCGCTTGAGATCGTTTACGAGGACAGCGACGTCGTCGTCGTCAACAAGCCGCGCGGACTGGTGGTTCACCCTGCTCCGGGGCATTACAGCGGTACGCTCGTCAACGGACTTTTGGCGCACTGCAAAGATTTGTCCGGCATTAACGGCGTCCTTCGCCCGGGAATCGTGCATCGCATCGACAAGGACACGTCAGGGCTGCTCATGGTAGCGAAAAACGACAAGGCGCATGTCGGCCTGGCTGAACAGTTGAAGGAGCACTCTGTGACGCGCACATACATCGCGATCGTCCACGGGGTCATTCCGCACGAGATGGGCACGATCGACGCGCCGATCGGACGCGACCCGAAAAATCGCCAGCAGATGGCGGTCGTCTTTGAAAACAGCAAGCCTGCTGTGACGCATTTTATCGTGCTGGAGCGCTTCAAGGAATACACGCTGGTGGAGTTGAAACTGGAGACGGGCCGAACGCACCAAATTCGCGTCCACATGAAATACATCGGCTATCCGCTGGCGGGCGATCCGAAATACGGACCGAAAAACACGCTGGAGATCGACGGACAGGCTCTGCATGCGAAGACGCTCGGCTTTACTCATCCGCGCACGCAGGAGCGGCTGGAGTTCGAGGCGCCCATGCCGAAAGATTTGAGCGATCTCGTAGACTTTCTCAGACAGGCGTAAAAGACGGGAGGAAGGCAAGTGCTGAAAAGACTGGCGCATGTGACGCTGTACGTTCGCGATTGCGAGGAAGCTCTGCAATTTTACACGGAAAAGCTCGGCTTTGAAAAACGGATGGACACGCGCATGGACGACGGCTCGCGCTGGCTGACGGTCGGCCTTCCCGGCCAGGAGCTGGAAATCGTGCTGCATGATCCGACCCACTGGCACCGGGAGGAGATCGCACGGGAGATGCTCGCGGCCGTCGGCAAAAACCCGATGTGGGTGTGGGAGACGGACGATTTTTGGCAGACGTATGAAACGATGCGTCAGCGCGGCGTGAAGTTTGTCAGCGAGCCTGTCGAAGTCGTCTACGGCATGGAAGCGATTTTTGAGGATTTGTACGGCAATCGCTTTTTGCTGCTTGCACCTGCGAGCTTGTGATCGTACATAAAGGCATAAAGGCTTTGGGATTCGAAAACGCTAGAAGAGGGCAGCCGTTTTTTTCTGGCGTTTTTTCAATCGAGTTTGGCGGGGAGGGGATACTCATCAACCGAATATGGCGCAAAGCGGTCTCTGTGGCGGCGATGCTCGGCATGCTGGCGCTTGCGGGTGGACAGTCCATGGCAGCCGAACAGGGGCAGCTCCCGGTCAGAAGCAACAAGGAAGTGACCGTTCCGGCGCAGATCGCTTTTACGAGCAACCAACAGTTGTTTTTGCTGGACCTACAGGACAAAAATGGAGCGCCAAAGCCGATTACGAAAGACGGACTGGCGGAAATCGTCGGCTGGTCCGGTGATGGCCAATGGCTTTTGTTCGTGAAATACAAAGGAGCCGACCGTTATTCCGCCCCCGGCTACTTGTGGCTCGTTCGCGCGGATGGCAGCGGAGCGGTTCAGCTCGACGACAGGCCCGTCACGGGAGTGCCGAAATGGTCGCCGAAAAGAAACCAGGTGGCTTATATCGTCAATGCAGGCAGTAGCGAGCAGCCTCGAGGCGTGCTCGTGCTCAAGGAAGTCCGCGACAACGGAGAAGTGGCCGCAGGAGCTGCGACGCCTGCCGCTTTCTTCGACTTCACCTGGATGCCGGACGGAGAAGCGATTTTGACTTCCACAGAGGCGGGGAAAAACCGTCCGATGACGTTCGTCCTGCAAAATCTGGCCGGACAGCCATTGGCTACTTATCCGCTCGCGGAACCGCCCAATGTCGAAGAAGGCATTTACGCCCTGGCAGCCACAGGGATGAACGTATCGCCCGACGGCCAGCTCGTCGCCTACTACGTGCGATACAACGCCGCTTCGCTGTCTGCGGACGGCGTGCCAATCCAGTTGTTCAACCTGAAGCAGCCAGCGAAAAAGCCGATCGAGCTGGGCACAGGTCTGGCTTACCCGCAGTGGCTCTCTTGGACGGCGAACAGCCAGCAGCTCGCCTTCATCGACGGGACGGACCGGATGGCGACGCAAAACAAACATCTGAAGCTGGCAAATCGCGACGGCAAAGTCGTCTCGGCGAGCCCGGCTGACAGCGTGGATACGTATCCGGTCTGGACGGCAAAGCCGCCGTACACGCTGTTTTTTTCCAGAGGAAAAGCGACAAACTATGCGTTTGATCCGAAAAAGGTGATGGTTCCCGGCCAGCGCATCTGGGCGAGGGACGCGAACGGTGCGGAACAGCCTTGGACAAAAGGCGCGGAGCAAACGGCTGATTATTATCCGTCCCCGTCACCGGACGGCAGCAAGCTTTTGTTCCTGCGACTCGATCGGGCCGAGCACGGTTCGCTATTCTATCAGGCAGACGGAAAAGAAAGCGAGCTGGTCAAAGGCATTACAGGCGATATTGGCTACTACGCCAACTACTTGCCGGAATGGATCGCTGTCTATTGGAATAGTTAGATTTCTTTCCATTGCGTTGACACCGGGCTTGTTTCGTGACATAATCCTAATTGACGAATGGAACCTTTAAATCCAGTCCAGTGAGGCTGGCAAGGGCACGGAATGACAAGCAGGCATAGCGCGAGCTGGCCTCTTTGTCCGACGGCTTCTTGTCTCCTGACAAGGAGCCTTTTTTCGTAAAGCCACTGTTCCCGTCGAGGAGGGATCGAGATGATTAACAAAAGTGTCATCATGGATGAAGCGGCCATCCGCCGCGCGCTTACTCGTATCGCTCACGAAATTATCGAGCGAAACAAGGGTGTCGAGGATTGTATCATCGTTGGCATCAAGACCAGAGGGATTTACCTCGCGAAGCGCCTGGTCGAAAGAATCGAGATGATCGAAAACGTCAAAGTACCGGTCGGAGAGCTGGACATTACGTTTTACCGCGATGATCTCCAGCACAAGTCGGAGGATGCGGTGCTGCAAGGTTCGCAGCTTCCGGAGCAGATCACCGGAAAGACCGTCATTCTCGTGGATGACGTCCTCTATACCGGACGGACGGTACGCGCCGCTTTGGATGCGTTGATCGACAGCGGGCGTCCGCGGATGATTCAACTGGCGGTACTCGTTGACCGCGGTCATCGCGAGCTGCCGATTCGCCCGGACTTCGTTGGAAAAAATTTGCCGACGGCACGCACAGAAATCGTCGATGTGCAACTGTCGGAGGTAGACGTGATGGATATCGTGTCCATCCGTCAGCTCATCTAATTGAATGAATCCTCTTTAATAAGCGATCCCGTGAGGTCGACAAGAGGCAGGAATCTTCCCATGCGCATATGGTGAAGCTGGCCTCTTTGTGTCCACACAAAGAGGCTTTTTGTTTGCCGAAAGAGCGAAAACAACAGCAACGAGAGGGAAGAATAAAGAAACACAGGGGGAAGATAAAGTCATGAGCCAAAAAAACTATGTAGACGTCGATGAAACACCACATATTTCCAAACTGCTGCCACTGTCCATTCAGCACTTGTTCGCGATGTTCGGATCAACCGTTCTGGTGCCGATCCTGACCGGGCTGGATGTCGCTACCGCCCTTTTGACAAGCGGGATCGGGACGCTCTTGTTCCTCTGGATCACCAAAGGGAAAATTCCGAACTACCTCGGCTCGTCCTTCGCCTTCATCGGTCCGATTATCGCAGTGACGGCGTCGCACGGAGTCGGAACGGCCTTGCTCGGCTGCTTCCTGTCAGGGATCGTGTACATCATCGTCGCAGGCATCGTGCAAAAGGCAGGCGTCAAATGGCTGGACAAAGTGCTGCCTCCGGTCGTCATCGCTTCGGTCATCGTCGTCATCGGGCTGAGCCTGGCTGGCGTAGCGGTAGACATGGCGACGAAGGTGACGGTAGACGGCCAGTCGCAAATGTCGCTGACTTCGATTGAAATTTCGCTGGTGACCATGCTGGTGACCATCCTGGCAGCGGTGATGCTGCGCGGTTTCCTTGGCCTGATCCCCATTCTGATCGGAATTATCGTCGGTTATGCGTACTCGCTCGTTCGTCACCCTGAACTGATCGATTTTCAAAAGGTTGTGCAAGCAAAAGTGTTTGCCGCTCCGCCGCTCAAGGTGGGCGAAGTGATGAGTGTCATCAGTGACGGTTCTGCCTGGATCGCGGCGCTCGTCATCGCGCCAGTCGCGTTCGTAACCCTGGCCGAGCATCTGGGCCACCTCTTGGTTACAAGCAAGGTCATGGATCGCGACCTGATGAAAAATCCGGGTCTGCACCGCAGCCTGCTCGGGGACGGGATCGCCACTTCCCTGGCGGCTTTCATCGGCGGACCGCCTGCGACGACATACGGCGAAAACATCGGGGTTCTGGCGATCACCCGCGTTTACAGCAGAGTGGTCATCGGCCTGGCTGCGGTATTCGCCATCCTGTTCGCCTTCAACGGCAAGATCAGCGCTCTCTTGATGACGATTCCGACTCCGGTGCTTGGCGGCGTCTCGATCATCCTGTTCGGGATTATCGCAGCGCAAGGCTTGCGGATGTACGTAGAAAACAAAGTGGATTTTGCCAACAAGCGCAACATGATCGTCGCGGCTGCCATCCTGGTCACGGGAATTGGCGGATACAAAATCAGCTTTGCCGGTGTCGGGTTGCTAAGCGACCTGACCATTGACAATATCGCTTTCTCCACCTTCCTGGGAATCTTCCTGCACCTCATCCTGCCGGGCAAAGAGTCGGCGATGGGGGAAGCGTCCCGCGAAGACGAAAAACAAATTGCCTAAAACGTTCCTCATTCCTTTAAATCCAGTCCCGAGAGGCTGGCAAGGCATAGAACGTCGTTTTGGCTGCCCAGAAATGGCGCCGGATCGGCTTCTTGTCTCGCTTGCCTTGCGACAGGCAACGTGAGCCAAGAAGCTTTTTTCTTTCGATAAAACAGGAAAAAACAGAGTAACCGGAGGGATTTCGATGAACAACCTAGCGCACCTGATTGGCTTGAAAGACTTGTCCAAACAACAGATCGTCCAGCTCCTGGACCGCGCGCATTACTGGGCCGAGAGACCGGGCGAGCAGGCAGACATTCTGCACGGCCGCTTCGTGGCGAATCTGTTCTTTGAAGCCAGCACCAGAACCCGCTTTTCGTTCGAGGTGGCACAAAAAAGACTCGGCGCACATGTGTTGAACTTCATTCCGGAAACCTCCTCAACCGTAAAAGGCGAGACGGTGTACGACACGATCCGCACGCTGGAAGCGATGGGCGTGGAAGCAGCCGTGATCCGCACGAAAAAAGAAGGACTGCTGCAAGAGCTCGCCCAAAGCGTTGACCTGAAGCTGGTCAATGCGGGCGACGGGACAAACGAGCATCCGACCCAATGCCTGCTCGACCTGCTGACCATGAAGCAGCAGTTTGGGATGCTGGAGGGCTTGACGGTAGCGATTATCGGAGACTTGCGCCATAGCCGCGTACTGGGATCGCACCTGCACGCCATGCCGAAGCTCGGGATCAATCTGCTGCTCTCAGGCCCGCCGACGATGATGCCAGCGCAAATTCCGCAAGGCGTCAAAGTCGTCGGCATGGAGGAAGCGGTTCAGACAGCGGACGTCGTCATGATGCTCCGCGTGCAACTGGAGCGCCACACCGAATCGCTCTACATCTCCAAGGAAGAGTATCACAAGGCGTTCGGCCTCACGCTTGAACGGGCCAAAATGATGAAGCCAGGCGCGGTCATCATGCATCCGGCCCCGGTCAATCGCGGAGTTGAGATTCACACCGATCTGGTAGAATGCGAAACATCCTTGATTCAAAAACAAGTAACCAACGGAGTCGCAGCTAGAATGGCTGTGCTGGAAACTCTGCTGAAAGGGAGCGAAACAAAATGGGAATCATCCTTGGCAACGGCAACGTACTAAATCAGGCGGGGGAACTCACTCCGGTAGAAATATTGGTAGAAGATGGACGGATCGCGGCGATGGGCGAAAAGCTCTCCCGCGACGGCCATGAATGGGTAGATTGCAAAGGCGGAATGATTAGCGCGGGACTGATCGACGTCCACGTCCACTTGCGCGAGCCAGGCTTCGAGCATAAAGAAACGATTGAGACAGGAGCAAAAGCGGCGGTGCGCGGCGGCTTTACCACGATTTCCTGCATGCCGAACACGCGCCCGTCCATCGACAGCGTGGACACGGTGACGTACATCTTGGACAAAGCGCGCGAAGCGGGACTGGCTCGCGTGATTCCGTACGGCGCGATCACCGTGCGCCAACTGGGCAAAGAGCTGACGGACTTCGCCGCCTTGAAAGAAGCGGGAATTTTTGCCCTGACCGATGACGGTGTCGGCGTGCAGTCGACCGCGATGATGAAAAAAGCGATGAAAAAAGCAGCCGAGCTGGGGCTGTCCATCGTGGCTCACTGCGAAGACGATGATCTGCTGATCCCGGGAGCCGCCCTGCACGACGGCGTGGTCGCAGCGCGCCACGGACTGCCTGGCATTCCTTCCGAGTCGGAGTCCGTCCACGTCGGACGCGACATTTTGCTGGCGGAGCAGACAGGTGTGCACTACCACGTGTGCCACATCAGTGCCAAAGAATCCGTGCGCCTGGTGCGCGACGGAAAACGCGCCGGCGTCAACGTGACGTGCGAAGTGACGCCGCACCACCTGCTTTTGTGCGACGAGGACATCCCGGACAGCCTCGACACCAACTGGAAAATGAACCCGCCGCTTCGCTCCCGCGAGGATCGCGCGGCGCTGATCGCCGGACTCAAAGACGGCACGATCGACATGATCGCCACAGACCATGCGCCACACACCCAGGAAGAAAAAGCGAACGGCATGGCCCGCGCGCCATTCGGCATCGTCGGTCTGGAGACAGCCTTCCCGCTGCTCTATACGCACCTCGTGCAAACAGGCGAGCTGACTTTGCAAAGACTGGTCGAGCTGCTGACGGTGCAGCCAGCGAAAGCTTTCGGGCTGCCGTACGGACGCCTGGAAGTCGGAGCGGTAGCAGACGTGACCGTCATCGACCTTGCGACAGAAAAAACGATTGATCCGACCACCTTTGCGAGCAAAGGGACCAATACACCGTTTGCCGGATGGGCGTGCAAAGGATGGCCGATCCTCACGCTGGTAGACGGCAAGATCGTACATCAAGAGGCGTAGAGCCACACACGCCAGTGCCCCACGGAGAAGGCGGCTTTACCACGAAAATGAAGGAGGAGCATAGATGCGTGCAAGATTGATTTTGGAAGACGGAACGGAATTTATCGGAACGGCGTTCGGAGCGACGAAGGAATCCTACGGGGAAGTGGTGTTCAACACAGGACTGACGGGCTACCAGGAGGTTTTGTCTGACCCGTCCTACTGCGGACAGATCGTGACCATGACGTACCCGCTGATCGGCAACTACGGGATCAACCGCGACGACTTCGAAGCTGTTCGTCCGTACATTCACGGCTTCGTCGTCCGCGAGCATTGCGATATGCCGAGCAACTGGCGGAATACGAACACGCTGGATGAGCTGCTGAAAACATACGACATCCCGGGGATTGCAGGCGTTGACACGCGGATGCTGACGCGAAAAATCCGCTACCACGGCACGATGAAGGGCATGATTACGACGAGCGAAGCCCCGCTGGCCGAACTGCTCGCAGCCCTGAACAACACTGCCTTGATGACCGATCAAGTATCGCGCGTCTCTACGAAAAGCGTCTTCAGTTGCCCAGGTACAGGCCATCGCGTCGTGCTGGTAGACTTCGGCTCCAAACACGGCATCTTGCGCGAGCTGACCAAGCGCAACTGTGATGTGGTGGTCGTGCCGTACAACGTGACGGCGGAAGAAATTCGCCGCATCCAGCCAGACGGCATCCTGTTGTCCAACGGCCCTGGCGACCCGAAAGACGTGCCGCAAGCGATCGAAATGATTCGCGGCATCCTTGGGGAATACCCGCTGTTCGGCATCTGCCTCGGCCATCAGTTGTTCGCACTCGCCTCTGGCGCTGACACGATGAAAATGAAATTCGGACACCGCGGCGGCAACCATCCGGTAAAAGAGCTGCCGACCGGGCGCACATACATTACATCCCAGAACCACAGCTACGCCGTAAAAGAAGATTCGCTCGCAGGAACCGAGCTGGAAATTACGCATATCGCCCTCAATGACGGAACAGTCGAAGGGCTGCGTAACAGAGCGAAGAACGCCTTCTCCGTCCAGTACCACCCGGAAGCGGCTCCAGGCCCATACGACTCCGGCTACCTGTTCGACCAGTTTCTTGCGATGCTGGAAACCGCTAAGGAGGAAAAAAACTATGCCAAAACACGCTAACCTGAAAAAAATCCTCGTGATCGGGTCTGGTCCTATCGTCATCGGGCAGGCTGCCGAGTTTGACTACGCGGGCACACAGGCTTGCGAAGCGCTGAAAGAAGAGGGGATGGAGGTTGTCCTGATTAACTCCAACCCGGCGACGATCATGACCGATACAAACATGGCGGACAAAGTGTACATCGAGCCGATCACGCCTGAATTTGTAGCACGCGTCATCCGCCAGGAAAAGCCGGACGGACTTTTGCCTACGCTCGGCGGCCAAACGGGCTTGAACATGGCTGTCGCGCTTGCCGAAGCGGGCATTTTGGAGCAGGAAAACGTGAAGCTGCTCGGCACGAAGCTGGAATCGATCAAGCAAGCGGAAGACCGCGAGCTGTTCCGCGCCCTCATGAAGGAGTTGGGCGAGCCTGTGCCGGAATCGGTCATCGTCAGCACGGTAGAGGAAGCCGTTGATTTTGCCAACGAGATCGGCTACCCGATCATCGTGCGGCCAGCCTACACCTTGGGCGGAACGGGCGGCGGCATTTGTGAAGACGAAGAAAGCCTCCGCGAAATTGTCGCGAGCGGCCTGAAATACTCGCCGATTACGCAATGCCTGATCGAGCGAAGCATTGCTGGCATGAAGGAAATCGAGTACGAAGTCATGCGCGATGCCAACGACAACTGCATCGTCGTCTGCAACATGGAAAACATCGACCCGGTCGGCGTGCACACGGGTGACTCCATCGTCGTCGCGCCGAGCCAGACGCTTGCCGACCGCGAGTATCAAATGCTGCGCTCGTCTGCCTTGAACATCATCCGCGCACTCGGCATCGAAGGCGGCTGCAACGTGCAGTACGCGCTCGACCCGCATAGCTTCCAATATTACGTCATCGAGGTAAACCCGCGCGTGAGCCGTTCTTCTGCGCTCGCTTCCAAGGCGACAGGTTACCCGATCGCGAAAATGGCGGCGAAAATCGCGATCGGATACACACTGGATGAGCTGAAAAACCCGGTAACTGGGCAAACGTACGCCTGCTTCGAGCCGACGCTCGACTACATCGTGAGCAAAATTCCGCGCTGGCCGTTTGACAAGTTCCAGTCTGCCAACCGCAAGCTCGGTACGCAAATGAAAGCGACAGGCGAAGTCATGGCGATCGGACGCACGTTTGAAGAATCGATCATGAAAGCGATCCGTTCCCTGGAGATCGGCACGTACCACATCGAGATCAAAGGAGCAGAGGAAATCAGCGAAGAGGAACTGAAGACCCGTCTGGTGCATGCGGATGACGAGCGACTGTTCCTCGTGGCAGAGGCGCTGCGCCGCGGCTGGACCATCGAGGAGCTGCACAGCCTGACGAAGATCGACCTGTTCTTCCTGCACAAGTTCCATAAAATGGTTGATTTTGAACAGGAGCTGGCAAAAGGTCTGACGGCTGAGAAGCTGTTCGAAGCAAAACGGATGGGCTTCACAGACCGCAAAATTGCCGAACTGTGCGGCGAAACGGAAGAAGCAGTCCGCGCGCTGCGCAAGGAAAAAGGCTATGTCCCTGTGTACAAAATGGTCGATACGTGCGCAGCCGAATTTGAGGCGCAAACGCCGTACTACTACTCCAGCTACGAAGTAGAGGACGAGCGCATCGAAACAGGCAAAAAGCGCGTGGTCGTGCTCGGCTCCGGCCCGATCCGCATCGGCCAAGGGATCGAATTTGACTATGCGACCGTGCACGCTGTCTGGGCTTTGCGCGAAGCAGGCTACGAAGCCGTCATTATCAACAACAACCCGGAAACGGTATCGACAGACTTCAACACTTCGGACCGGCTGTACTTCGAGCCGCTGTACATCGAAGACGTGATGAACATTCTCGATGTGGAAAAACCGGAAGGCGTAATCGTCCAGTTCGGCGGCCAAACCGCCATCAACCTGGCTGACAAGCTGGCGGAACGCGGTATCAACATTCTCGGAACGAGCCTGGAAAACATCGACGCAGCGGAAAACCGCGAGAAGTTCGAAGCGCTCCTGCGCAGCCTCGACATCGCACAACCGCCAGGCAAGACGGTAACCTCCGTGGAGCAAGCAGTGGTAGCAGCGGAAGCGCTCGGCTTCCCGGTACTCGTTCGCCCATCCTACGTGCTCGGCGGACGCGCAATGGAGATCGTCTACAATCAGTCTGAGCTTTTGGAGTACATGGAAAAAGCAGTGAAAGTCAACCCGGATCATCCGGTACTGGTCGACCGCTACATGGTCGGGGTAGAGGCCGAAGTCGATGCGATCTGCGACGGGGAAAACGTCCTGATCCCGGGCATCATGGAGCACATCGAGCGCGCAGGGGTGCACTCCGGCGACTCCATCGCGGTCTATCCGCCGCAATCGCTGTCCCAGGCGATCAAAGACGAGCTGATCGAGATGACGACGAAGCTGGCGCGGGCGCTGCAAATCAAAGGGCTGCTCAACATCCAGTTTGTCATCTACAAAGATCGTCCGTATGTGATCGAGGTTAACCCGCGCTCGTCCCGTACAGTGCCATTCCTGTCCAAAGTGACAGGCATCCCGATGGCGAACATCGCGACCAAAGCGATTCTCGGTCACTCGATTGCCGACCAAGGCTTCACGCCTGGCTACCATCCGGAAGAGTCTGTCGTATCGGTAAAAGTTCCGGTGTTCTCCTTTGCGAAGCTGCGCCGTGTGGATATTACGCTCGGACCGGAAATGAAGTCCACCGGGGAAGTAATGGGACGCGAAAGCACCCTGGCCAAAGCGCTGTACAAAGGCTTGGTCGCAGCAGGCATGAACATCCCGACGCAAGGCACCTTGCTCGTAACGGTCGCCGACAAAGACAAGGAAGAGGCGCTCGCAATCGTGAAACGCTTCCGTCACCTCGGCTTCAAGCTGATGGCGACAGCGGGCACAGCGGATTATCTGGAACAGGCGGGTCTGCCTGTGACGCGTG
The DNA here is from genome assembly GCF_058781555.1 of Brevibacillus sp. FW306-2-1A-C05A. NCBI lineage: Bacteria > Bacillati > Bacillota > Bacilli > Caryophanales > Paenibacillaceae > Brevibacillus > Brevibacillus sp. FW306-2-1A-C05A. The sequence continues at coordinate 368,387 of NZ_JBYSWV010000001.1, read as the reverse complement.
TTAACAAACTGTCCGAGGGTACGCCGAATTTGCTCGACGTGATCCATACAGGCGAGGCCAACATCGTGCTCAACACGCTGACAAAAGGCAAAACGCCACAGCGCGACGGCTTCCGCATTCGCCGCGAAGCAGTGGAGAACGGCGCGGTTTGCCTGACGTCGCTGGATACGGCTGCGGCCCTGCTGCACGTACTGGAAACGATCACCTTCTCGACAGAAGCGATGCCTGCCCAACGCGCAGGTGCCAAAGTCGCAGCGGTGACTGTATAAACGAAACGGACCCAAGCCATGGCGGCAGGGAGAAAAAGGGGAGAGCAGTGTGCAACAACAACTGACAGATGTGCGGGAGCGTATGATTGTTGCGCTCGACTTTTCCACGATGGATGAAGTGAAAAAATGCCTGGAGCCATTGCAAGGGCATATCCGCTACGTAAAAGTGGGGATGGAGCTGGCCTATGCCGAAGGACCTGCCATCGTTACGTACCTGAAAGAAAAAGGGTTGAAGGTGTTCGTCGACTTGAAGGTGCACGACATCCCGAACACAGCCAAAGGCGCGATGAAAAGCCTTGCCCGTCTCGGAGCGGACATGGTCAACGTCCATGCGGCTGGCGGCGTGACGATGATGGCAGCGGCGAGGGAAGGACTGGAGCAGGGGACAGCGGCTGGCGCTCGTCGTCCTCTCCTGATCGGAGTGACGATGCTGACCTCTACAGGCGTGCAAACGATGAACCACGAGCTGGCGATTCCAGGTTCGGTGGAAGACGTAGTGGTACACTACGCGATGATGACCAAGCAGGCAGGACTGGACGGGGTTGTCGCTTCGCCGCTGGAAGTGCCGATGATTAAAAAGGCGGCGGGCGACTCGTTTGTCACCGTGACACCTGGCATTCGCCCGCTGGGGACAGACCAGGGCGACCAGACGCGGATTACGACGCCGGAACAGGCATTCCGCCTGGGCAGCGACTATCTCGTGATCGGACGCGCCATCACCGGGGCAAGCGATCCGGCAGGCGTATGGCAAAGCATCGTGGCAGCGGTCGAGGCAGATCGTGCGTAACAAGCATTCACGCGGGAAGGGATGGAAGAAATGACGACAACGACAACGGCGAAACAGATTGCGGCGCACCTTTTGGAAATCGGAGCGGTTCACCTGCGCCCGGAACAGCCTTTTACCTGGACTTCCGGGATCAAATCCCCGATTTATTGCGACAACCGGATTACGATGTCTTATCCGCATGTGCGTCGGGCGATTGCGGGCGCGTTTGCCGCGCTTATCAAGGAGCGTTATCCGGACGCGCAAGTCGTGGCGGGAACGGCTACAGCGGGCATTCCGCACGCGGCCTGGGTCGCTGAGCTGCTCGACCTGCCGATGATTTACGTGCGTGACAAGGCCAAAGGCCACGGCAGACAAAACCAGATCGAGGGTGCGCTGTCTGCAGGGCAAAAAGTAGTGGTCATTGAAGACTTGATTTCCACAGGCGGCAGTTCCCTGAAAGCAGCGCAAGCGGTTCAGGCAGAGGGCGGCGAGGTGCTCGGAGTCGTGGCGATTTTCAGCTACCAGTTCCCCGATGCGGAAGCCTTGTTTGCCGAGGCAGGCATTCCTTGCACGACGATTTCCCATTACACCGCACTGCTTGAGGCAGCGAAAGAGCAAGGCGTGATTACAGCCGAGCAGGAAACCGTGCTGGGCGAATGGCGCAAATCCCCGCGGACGTTTTTTGAATAATACGCTTATGGGCCAAAAGTTTGTGAAGAGTGGAGACAGTTGAGAAAACTGCTCCACTCTTTTTTTTCCTGCTTTTTTTCGCACTGTTGCGGCGTGTGGTTTTTCTTGTGTTGTGGATGAAAAAGGGAAAAGAAAAGCGCGTCCCGGCATCAGGAATGGAGAGAGAAGCGTCTTTGCATTGGCTGACAGGCATTCGTGCTTTGCTCGCTGGCCTCTGGTCTTGAAAGTCCGCCGCTGCTTGATTTTTTCGGCAAGCGGATTGTGAGTGCGGATCAGCTCAAACGTTTCAACCGGATTTGCACCCCTTCCGCTTCGTAATAAGCAGTGATCCACGGCTCATCGGCTTGCGACGCGGCCAAGTTTTCCGGAAAAAAGATGCCGGGTGTAGCGGCTTTGCCCCTCGCCTGCCAGTATGCGCTGGGCCTGGATGGCCGCGCCTGTCGCCGTCAGATGGGTCTGGCCATTTGGATCGCTGATCTCTACCTGGCGACGTATGCGAACGCCGCGCTGATCGCGTCCCTCGATTTGCACAACGACTTCGTGAGCCGCGCCCTGGCCCGGATTGTACAGGATGCTTTGCCGCACCTTTTGCCCAAGCAGCTTCCATAAGCCGCTGCGCACGAGCGAAACTAGCGCCGCCGTCGACCATTTCTGATCGAAAGCGATGCGGAAGCTGGCGGAGGTGACAGGCGGCGTCTGCACGAGCGTCAGGTGATCGGGAGTGTCCAGCCGATAACAGTTCGTGCGAAAGCCGTTCGGGAACGTAACGGCAAGCGGCTCCGACATGGGCACGACCGTTCTCGCCGCGCCTTTCGTGTAGATATTGAACGGAATGGTCAAACGGTTCATGTAAGCAGCAGAATTCGGCCCGGCCTTATCCTTGGTAGCGTACAGCGCAAAAATGTCGATCGTCACCTCTTGCAGGTCAGCGGAATGCAGTTTGCCGAACAGAGCTGGCGTGCCACCCATCCAGCCAGAGGCGAGAACAACCGGAGATTGAAGCTCGCTGCTGGCCAGCCGGTCGATTGGGCGCGTGAATCGCTCGGTCCAGCGCGTAATGTCCACAAGCGGAATGCAGCGCGAGACGGCAGCAAGCAACAGGGCGTCGTCGGGATCGTTGACCGCGTTGACTATCAACGCCAAATCGTCGGGGGCGTGGGCAAGCGGATCTTGCGCTGTCGTGTCCACGAGCAGCGGATGCAGTCGCGGGGAAGCGAAAGGAAGCGGTTTTCCCGGATTTCTGCCGCCCAGCAGCAACAGTAGCTCCTGGTTTTGGCCGTGCAAAATTTTGGCGATTTGGCTGCCGACAGTCCCGAATCCGCCTGCAATCAATACTTTTTTCTCCGTTGTCTCACGCATGATAATCTCCTTGGATGAAATGTTCATTTATTTAAGTTTATTAACATAAAGGAGTTAAGAAAAGGGACGCTTTGTCCCTGGGTGTTTGTTTCGATGGCTACCCGTATGGTCGCTATAGTCGCTGTGAAAGGCGCTTGGATCGGTGCCGCAGTGGAGGGAGGAACCGGGAGAAAACGTTCAAGGTGCTTGTGCCTCCAACAAGGAAGTGGAGACTGCCCGCCTGTGGGGAAAGAGAAAACCGCATCCAAAGCCGGGGATTCTGGGGAGTCGTTCAAGGTGGACGCTTGAAAGCGCGTTTTTTCCCGCAGGCTCGGTCCGAGTCCAAAAGACCTCGCTTATTTCTCCTGGTTCCTCCACGGGTTGTAGATTTCAACGAATCACGACCAGCCGCAAAAATCAAACGCCTGTCTCACCCAATCGCTCTGCTAACATTCTTCCTCCACAAATTGGACGAGCTGCTTAAACAGGCTGATCGCCTCCGCAATTTCCAGACGGTAGTAAATCTCTGTCCCTTTCTTCTTAGCCTGAAGCAATCCAGCCTGCCGCAAAATTTTCAAATGATGGGAAACTGTCGGTCTGGACATGGGGATATGCTCGGCGATTTGAGAGACGTTCAAACTCTCCTTGTCAATCAGCAGAGCGACAATTTGCTGGCGAACCGGATCTCCTAGCCCTTGGAAATAAGGGCTCAATTGCATGAAAATTTGAATGGCCTTTTCGTTACAGGTTGGATGACTCATAGCCACACTCCGTTAATAAACTTAATCATTTGAACGTAGTATAAAGCTTCTTCCTTTTTTTTGCAACACGAAAAAAAGCTGATTTTTCAAAGGAAAATCGCTCTGTCCCTCTCCTGGGATAGATGTAATTGTAAAGAAAAACAGGTAATAGTAAGGGGGGTACAAAAAATTGAAGGAAGGTGCTTTGGTCATGAAGCAATGGTATGGGAGTACAGCCTCCCGAGAAACAAAGGGGAAAATCAGAAAAGTATTCAGTTTATGCGTTTTGGCGCTGGCGCTGCTCTTTTTCATCCCGAACACGGGGCTGGCAGTAGGAAAAGGGGCCCAAGGACCAGACGTCTATGTGATCCAAGGGATGTTGAAATCATTAGGTAGCTATTCGGGTCAAATCAATGGATACTACGACGATGTCACGGTGAGTGGTGTCAAGCATTTTCAGAAAAAGCACGGCTTGCCCGCAACAGGTTCTGTGGACAAGCGCACCATGCAACGGATGGTTTACGCCTATGACCGCGTAGTCTCAAATCCGCATCGCGGAAGCGGCGGCAAAGGCATCGGTGGCGGAGCAGGTCAAGGTGGCGGAGCAGGTCAAGGTGGCGGAGCAGGTCAAGGTGGCGGAGCGGGCCAAGGTGGCGGAGCGGGCCAAGGTGGCGGAGCGGGCCAAGGTGGCGGAGCAGGACAAGGTGGCGGTTTCGGCGGTGGTGCTGGTGAAGGCGGCGGAGCAGGCCAAGGTGGCGGAGTCGGCGAAGGAGAAGGTCGCGGCAAAGGCTACGGCGGCGGAGCTGGTGAGGGCGAAGGCCGCGGTAAAGGCATTGGCGGCGAAACTGGCGAAGGAGAAGGCCGCGGCAAAGGCATCGGCGGTGAAGCTGAAGAAGAGGAAGGCGGCAAAGGAAATGGCAACGGCGGCGGCACCGGAGAAGGTGGCAAAGGAAATGGCAACGGCGGCGGCACCGGAGAAGGTGGCAAAGGTAACGGCAACGGTGGCGGCACTGGAGAAGGCGGCAAAGGAAATGGCAATGGAGGCGGTAACGGAAACGGCTCCGGTAATGGAACTGGCAAAGACAACGGCAAAGATGCCGGGGACAATGAAGGAACCGGAAAGGACTAAGCCTGACTTGTCAAACAAAAACGCTTCGTTTCTCTCGCAGAGACGAAGCGTTTTTTTTTGCTTTCCGCCAATTCCAGCGACCCAAATCTTTCGAAAAACAGTTCCAAAGAAACAGCCGTCCGTTTCTTTCGGCCTCTGCTCATTTCCGACTTTCCATATTCTGATTGCAGGACGTTTGCATTATAATAAAGACGTCTACGCTCCTTTTTTTGGATAGGATGAAAGGCTTTTTACCTAGCATGAAAGTCATGCCAACGCAAGCTGCACATACATAAAAACGAAGTAAATGATGGCAGAGGATGAAGTACATGGCGAAAATAGAGATCATAAAAAGCATGCTGAGCGAGGACGAGGAAAATGCCCATGGATGGCTTCTGTTGGGGTTGGAGCATGCGGAGCAGGGGGATCGCACGGCAGCATTGCAGGCTTTTACGAAAGCTCTCACGTATGGAAACGAGAAGATAACAGGCAAAATTGCGGCAGAATTGCATAAGCTGCAAGGAGAATCCACGTTTTTTCCAGCGGAAAAAGGGAGCGAGTTTTGGCAACCCTCTACATACGGTTCGACGCCCGCTGTGCGGAATCAGGGGATGGAGACGAGCGATGGGCGTGAAACTGCGAAACACGCGGAGCGATTCGATAGCACGATCCGCTATCACTCGGTTGGCGGCTTGCATCCTATCAAAGCGGCGATTCACGATACGCTTTTCGCTCCCACCGGGCAGTTGGAGCGGCAGGCTGAATTTGTCCGGCAAAAGGGCGTGCTGCTTTACGGCCCACCAGGGTGCGGCAAGTCGTTGCTCGCCAAAGCGACGGCCGGGGAGTACGGCGCTCACTTTCTGCGATTGCCTGCAACACAGAGAGGAGAGGCTGTATTGGACAGGGCTGGTTCCGCTGCGTCTTCTCTCTTATGGCCTGCTGCTTCAAGAGAATCGACGCTTCTCGCTTTTTGGGACGAGCTGGATGGGACGCATTGCCAGCCGGGCGTTTTTTCCAACTATAGCAGCCCCCAGCCTGTTGAAAAGTGGCTTTCGCAGCTAGCAGAGCTGGGGAGCAGGCTGCTCATTTTGGGAGCGACAAATGTGCCATGGGAAATCGACCCCGCTTGGATGCGGGAAAGCGGCTTTGCGCACCTGCTTTTTGTCGGGCCACCTGACCGGGCCGCGCGAGAAGATATTTTTCGCCTGAAGTTGAAAGGCCGCCCCGCTGAGCCGCTTGATTACTCGCAACTGGCGGGATGGACCGAGTTTTATTCGGGAGCGGATATTGAATACGTGGTGGAGCTTGCGACCGAGCAAGTTTTGCATGACGTCTGGACAAAAGGCATCGAAAGACCGATCCAAATGAGCGACCTGCGCGAGTCGATCGCGGCTACTCGACCGACGACAATCGAGTGGCTCAGGACAATCAAGGAGCAGTTGCCAACGATCAACACAGATGGCGATTATGCGGCTGTGGAACAATATCTCGCTATGCATCGGCGCATTTAAACAAGGAGGACCGCATTCACGAAAAGCGAGTGAGGCGGTGCTCCTTTTTTGCGGAATAGAAAGAATATTGACGCAACGTCTGTCTTTCTATAATCTGAGGGTAATCGAGCAGATCCAGCAAATAATGGGGGGAATCGACATGAAGCTGTACGACATATCTCGCCCGCTAACGGCAGCTACGCCGACCTGGCCAGGTGATACCGCTTATCGTTATACCGTAAACTGGCCGAAGGCAGAGAGCGGCTCTGTCAATGTAGGAAAGCTCGTGATGAGCATCCATACGGGGACACATGTAGATGCTCCTTTTCATTTTGACGATGCGGGCAAAAAGACGCTTGAATTGCCGCTCGATCTGTATGTGGGAGCGGCGCGAGTCGTAGATGTGTCGGGACGCGCGAGCATTGGCGCTGACGATTTGGCGGGAGTCGATCTGTCAGGCGTGACGCGTTTGCTGCTGAAAACGTTGTCGTGGTCCGACCCCGAGCAGTTTCCCGCAGAGATATGCTACCTTCGCCCTGATTTGCCGCCGTATTTGGCCGAGAGAGGCATCCGGCTGCTCGGCGTGGATGTGCCTTCTGTCGACCCGCTGGCCAGCAAGGAGCTGCCCGCTCATCACGGCTTGCACCAGCATGGCATCTATATTTTGGAAGGACTTTTGCTGGACGCGATCGAGCCTGGCGACTACGAGCTGATTGCCCTGCCGCTCGCCCTGGCCGATGCCGATGGCAGCCCGGTCCGCGCCATCCTCCGCCGCTAAAGCGAAGACAGACGAAAAACCGTCTATACCGGGAAGCGGCATGCACGGTTCTTCTGTGCCTTTATCTCAACTTACGCCCTACTTGATTTGCAAAAGAGGGGAAGTTTTCTCGATGACATCCCAGTTCATGCCGCGCGCCTTCAGCCGCTCCAAAAACGGGATCGGGTCGATCAGCTCGGGTGGGATGCAGCCTGTTATGGTAAGCAGCCCCTCTGCCATCATGTCTACGGCAACGACAGGCGGGATGCCGGTTTGCCAGATCGTTGCCTGAAACTCGGTTTTTTGGAAAACCTCGTCATGATTGGCGATCGTGTAGACGTAAACTTCTTTTCGCTTGTTATCCTTTCTGCCTTTGACGAGCGCGCCGACACTCGAATAGCCGTGAATTTTTCCGGCGAGGTCAACGGGCTTCGGCATGGTCGTGACGACGACGTCGCGCGGGGCGACGCGCACCCCTTTTACTTCAATTTCCTCGTCGCTGTCCAGCCCCAAATAGCGCAATACTTTCAACGTATTGACAAACTCCGGGTGCAGGGCGTACTTGAAGTCGACGTATTTGCAGCCTTTTGCTCGCCCAATCGTCTCGCCGAGCGTGGTTGCTTCTTCATGCTCCACGTTGTAGCAGTCCAGCCAGCCGATCGGCTCTGGAAATTCAAATTCTTCCTTGTTGGCAAAAGGGGTAGGAAAGTACTGCTCGCCTTTGGAGGCGGTCCAGTAGTTCGGCTTCGCGAGGCATTCCTGAATGGCTGTCTGCGGGCTGAAATACGAGCAAAAGCCGTCGTAATCGACGACAGAATTATCTCCGTCCCGAATCAAGATCGCGTCCACTTCATCGAGCGCATCGACGGCGTAACGCGCAGCGATGTTGGAAAAACCGGGATCGCAGCCAAGTCCCATAATCCCCAAAATTCCCGCTTTCCGAAAACGGTCGTTCCAGGAAAGCTGCTTTTGCAGCCATTGCGGACCGCAGGAAGCTGTGTCAATATAGTGCGTTCTTGTGTGCAGACAAGCCTCCATGACAGCGAGGTTGTTTTCTGGCAAGCCAATATGCAATAAAAGGTCAATGTCGCCCAAAATGGATCGTACGCTGGATACGTCACGGGCATCCACGCGTTTTACCTGGATATCGACATCCGTCTCCCGGCGCAGCTCCTGAGCCAGCTCTGCCGCAGGGCCGATGGAGATGTCAGCCAGGACCAGCTTGGTTACAAACCGGGATTTGATAAGCTCACACGCGCTTACTTGTCCGACTCCGCCTACTCCTAAGATTGCGACTCGCATAGAGTCCTCCTCCCTGGTGACAAATCTGCTATCTTCGCATTCGGAACAGCCATTTTTGCAAAAATAACGAAACAGACGAGGGGCGATTCACTCCCGCCATTACATCATCAATGGGCTCGCGGGGACGCAAGCAAAGCATCATGGGAAACCTCCTTTTAGGTGCTGGGATGTTCACCTGCCATGCAAGATAGCAAGGTGGATAGTACATGTATATGAACCGTTCCTCACGTCCCATGCGCGACAGCGTGCGATCAAAAACAATTCTTTGCAGGTGTTTTGCTTGATAAAGTGGCCGTTTTCTCTAATAATAACGGTGTGTACCTACGATGCATTCAGCATGGCAAGCGTACGGAAGGAAGGAAACGCATATGGAACCGATGAGCTTTGTCCTTTTTGGTGCTACAGGAGATTTGGCGAAACGCAAAATTTTTCCGGCGTTGTTTAATTTATATGTCGATAAAAAGCTGCCTGCTGCCTTTTCCATTGTCGGAGTGGGCAGGAGAGCATGGTCTGATACGGCGTTTATCCAAAGTGTAGAGCAGTCCATCCGGGAGTTTTCCCGTCGCCACGAGATCGACCAGGCGGTGCTTGCACCATTTTTGGCGGCGTTCTCGTATGTGGCAGTCGATGTGACGGATGCTGCGGGATACGCGTCGTTGCTTGAGCGGGTGGAGCAGCGGGAAAAGGAGTTCAACCTCCCGCAAAACCGGATGTTTTATTTGTCGGTGGCGCCCGAGTATTTTGAAGTGATTGCGGCCAACATCCAGGAGAGCGGACTCGGCTCTCCACAGGGCTGGAAGCGCCTGATTATCGAAAAGCCGTTTGGGCGCGACCTGCAATCGGCCGAAGACTTGAATCAGAAGCTGACGAAAGCTTTTACCGAAGAAGAAATTTACCGCATCGATCATTATTTGGGCAAGGCCATGGTGCAAAATCTGGAGGCGCTGGAGTTCGCCAACCCTGTGTTTGCCGCGCTGTGGAACAATCGGCACATCGCAAACGTGCAGATTACAGCCAGCGAGACGGTCGGAGTGGAAGAAAGGGCAGGCTTTTACGAGCAGGCCGGAGCACTCCGCGACATGGTGCAAAACCACATGCTGCAAATGCTGATGATGGTCGCCATGCACATCCCCAAGCGGATTACGGCAACCGATATTCGGGCACAAAAGCGCAAGGTGATGGAGGCAGTGCGGCCGCTGAAAATAGAAGAGGTGGCGCAAAACGTCGTGCGCGCCCAGTACAGTGCCGGGCAAATCGGGGAGACGCCTGTTGTTGGCTACCGGGACGAGCCGGGGGTATCGCCTGCGTCCATGACGGAAACGTATATCGCAGCGCGCGTTTGGATCGACGACCCGTTTTGGAGAGGCGTGCCTTTTTACATTCGCACAGGAAAGCGGCTGAAGGAAAAAGCGACCCGCATCGTCATCGAATTCAAAAACCCTTTGGAGCGGCTGTACCGGGAGCAGCAAGAAAAGACATTGCCCAACCTGCTCATCATCAACGTCCATCCCGAAGAAGGAATCGCCTTGCAGTTGAATAGTAAGAATCCGGCCAATAGCGGAAAAATTGAGCCTGTCACGGTTGACTTCAGCGCAGGCCACCAGGACGTGCCAGAGGCGTACGAACGACTGCTGTTCGATGCGCTGCGCGGCGATTCCACTTACTTCGCCCACTGGAACGAAGTGCGGCTGTCGTGGAAATGGGTGGAGCCGATCCTTGCCGCCTTCGAACGCAATCTCGTTCCGCTCGTCTCGTATGAGGCAGGTTCACACGGTCCGGAGGCCGCGCGTGATTTGCTTCGGGAAGAAGGATTTTCCTGGTGGCTAGATCATGTAGAAGAACGTGAGCTGGAGCCAGTGCATCGGTAGTGTGTGCAGAGGGAGTGTCGGGCGCACGAGCGAAAAGGCTACGTGCCCAACCCGGCCCCTTCGGCCAGCCAGCGAAAAACTGCCTGCAAATCCCACGACTTTCGGCCAATCAGCCCAAAAACAGGGGGGAAGCGATTCATGCGATTTGGCGTAATCGGTACCAACTGGATTACAGAAGAGTTCATCCAGGCAGGCCTTACGGTAGAGGGCTTTTCCCTGCAAGCTGTTTGCTCGCGAACGCTCGAGCGCGCCAAGGAATTTGCGGCCAAGTTCGCGGCTCCTTTTTTCTACACGAATCCTGCAGAGATGGCGGCGAGCGGACAAATCGACGCCGTCTACATTGCCAGCCCCAATTGCTTTCATGCAGAGCAGGCCATCCTGTGCATGAGCTTGGGGCTGCACGTCTTGTGCGAAAAGCCGCTCGCCTCGAATGCGGACGAAGTAGAGGCGATGCTTGCGGCGGCGAAAAAGCATGATGTTCTGCTCATGGAAGCGGTCAAATCGACCCTCGTGCCGAACTTTTTTACGATTCAGGACCATTTGCCCAAGCTGGGGAAAATTCGCCGCTTCATCGCCAGCAATTGCCAGTATTCCTCCCGCTACGATGCGTATCGCGCGGGCGAGGTGCTGCGGGCTTTTGACCCGGCTTACTCCAACGGAGCCTTGATGGATATCGGGATTTACTGTCTCTATCCGGCAATCGTTCTGTTTGGCAAGCCGGAGCAGGTCAAGGCAGAAGGAGTTGTGCTGGCGTCAGGGGTAGACGGAGAAGGCAGCATTCTTTTGAAGTACGAAGAGATGGACGCCATCCTCAGCTTTTCCAAGATTACCACCTCCTATCAGCCAGCGGAAATCCAGGGGGAGGACGCCACGATGGTGATCGATAAAATCAATCACCTGACGCGCATCGAGATTCGCTACCGAGACGGCAGGATCGAGGATGTGACCAGGCCCCAGACGCCGAAGGCGATGCACTACGAAATCAGGGAGTTTATCCGGCTGGCTTCGGCGGGCGCCAGAGAGTCGGCGACCAATTCACATGCAGCCTCCCGATTGACGATGGAAGTCATGGACGAAGCGAGAAGGCAAATCGGCGTCGTCTTCCCGGCCGATTTGCGGCGCGGAAGCAAGCATCCGGAGACAGGGAAGAACGAACAAAACAGGGAGGCGAAACGCGATGAAAATGTTTGATGTGACCGCACCTATTTTTGAAGGGATGACGGTGTACAAAAACAAGCCGGAAAAGCAGCCGAAGATTTTGTCTGCAACAAACGGCTACGTGACCGAGTCGAGAATCGACATGGATGTGCATTCTGGCACACATGTGGACGCGCCGCTGCACATGGTGAAGGACGGGGAGACGTTTGAAAGCATTTCGCTGGAAAAGCTGGTAGGAAACTGCCGCGTACTCGACCTGACGCATGTGGAAGACAAGATCGGGCGAGCCGAGCTGGAAGGTTACGACATTGCGTCGGGAGAGTTTGTCCTGTTTCAAACGAAAAATTCGTGGGAGGATGCTTTTTCGTTCGAGTTCGTCTATTTGGCACAAGACGGCGCAGCGTATTTGGCGGAAAAAGGCGTGCGCGGTGTCGGCACGGATGCATTGGGGATTGAGCGCAGCCAGGAAGGACACCCAACCCACAAAACGTTGTTTGGCGCAGGCGTGATCGTGATTGAGGGCTTGCGGCTTCGCGAGGTGCCCGCAGGAAAATACTTCATGGTTGCTGCCCCGTTAAAGCTGGTCGGCACAGACGCTGCTCCGGCAAGGGTGCTGTTGTTTGAGGGCTGGCAGGGATGAAGGTAAATAAAGCGTTCGCAGGGGGGAGCTGCGGGTTCGGGTACGGGTTCGGGCACGGATACGTATGCCCAACTGCTTTGCGCGACAGAGGGTCTGGCTTGCTATCCCTTTAAAACGGCCGTGATGTTACCACAGAGCATCTGAAAACCGGATGCTCTAAGAAAAGGCCAGACAGCAAAGGAATGACCGTTCCCAAAATCAAAGGAGGCGAAAAGCATGCCAAGTCGACCAAATCGCGAGGAATACGGGGAGTATTTTGCCTACTATGTCGAGCAAGTGCCAGAAGGCGAGTTGACAGCCGTACTGGCGAAGCAACTGGCGCAGACCGTCGAGATGTATGCCGGGCTTACCGAGGCGCAAGCGGAGTATCGCTACGCGCCGGGCAAATGGACCGTAAAAGAAGTGTTGGGGCATCTGATCGATACGGAGCGGATTATGAGCTACCGCTTGCTGCGAATTGCCCGGGGAGATCAGACACCGCTCGTCGGATTTGACGAAAATGCGTATGTTGCGCAAGCTTTTTTTCAGAAACGCGACCTGGCCGATTTGCTCGAAGAATATCAGGCTGTTCGGCAGTCGACGCGCGCTCTGTTGCGGGGAGTGGCAGAGGAGGCGTGGACGCGAACAGGGACGGCCAACGGCAACAAACTGTCCGCACGCACTTTGGCCTATGTCATTGCCGGGCATGAGGCCCATCACTGTCGCATATTGCGGGAAAGGTATTCACTGTAGACGGTATGCAAAAGCGAACCGCGTTGATTTGATTCGTCCCTTTCGCTTGTTTATTCTACCATTTTCAGGAAAAGTAGAATAGAATGGTAGTAACGATTTGCAAAATTGCATACGGGGGAACAGGTTCCTTGCGGCGATTCGCTGCTAAGGATAATAGGGAAGCTCGGTGCAAATCCGACACGGTCCCGCCACTGTAAGAGGGGAGTTTCGCGCACACAGGCCACTTGTCCAGCCGCTGGACAGGGAAGGCAGCGCCAGACGATGATCCCGAAGTCAGGAGACCTGCCTGTTTCAACAACACTGATGGACCTACGGGAGATAGGGAGGTGTTAGAGGACTCGCCATACTGGCAAACGGACAAGGATGTCTATTGCTTGCCTGCGCATTTTCTAACGATCGGATCTTTTTTCGATCAGTAGAAAATGCGTTTTTTGTTTTGGGGAGAGGAAATCGGCGCTGATTGACCGTGAGCAACTCAAAGGAGGGAGCAGCATGGTTCAGCTTTTCATCTGTCAATGGTGCGGTTATGTCGAAGAACGAGAGCTGTCGGGGGAAAGCGAGGAAGGGCTGGTCCGTTGCGTTTGCTGCAGTACGGAGGAAGTCGAAAGCGTTTTTGCCAGGTGAAGGCGACCGTACATTCGGAACGGTTGTCCCGTTTTTGGCCGTATCTGAACCGTTTCTGACCGCATCTAGCCTGGTTAAAAACGAAAAAGAATTTTGTTGACGAATGCTTTGGAATTTCTTAGAATAGGCTCAACAGCAAACAAAGTTCTTATCCAGAGAGGTGGAGGGTCTGGCCCGATGAAGCCCGGCAACCGTTGCGTAGTGCGACAAGGTGCCAATTCCTGCGGGGCGTTTTCGTTCCGAAAGATAAGAAGCGGGTACATCGTAGCAGTTATGACGAACCTTCTTCTTAGCGAAGAAGGTTTTTTGATGTTTCCGCTCAACAAAGGCTTTCTTTTCCAATAATCTTTTCGCTTGGCCGCTTTCTCGACGAGAAAGAGCAAAAATTCATAGTTTTCTTTATCCAGAGAGGCGGAGGGACTGGCCCGATGAAGCCCGGCAACCGTCACACAGCTTGTGACAAGGTGCCAATTCCTGCAGGGCGGAAGCGTCCTGGGAGATAAGGAGAAGGATTTCGTTGATGCCAAAACCTTCTTCTTAGCGGGAAGGTTTTTTCTTTTTACGAAAATATTGCTATGAGGTGGTAGAAATGAGCGCAGGTGTAGTCAAGGTAGGGCTGCTTGGATTGGGAACAGTAGGGGGCGGCGTCATCAAGACGATTCGTTCGCAGCAGGAGAAGCTGGCTGCGAGATTGGGCAAGCGAATCGAAATTGTCAAAGCATTGGTCCGCGATTCGGAAAAAGAACGGGCCGTTCAGGTAGATCCCGCGCTTTTGACCACGGATTTTGAGGACGTGTTGAAAAGCGATGTGGACATTGTCGTCGAGGTGATGGGGGGCGTCGAGCCGACGTATGACTACGTCCGTGCCTTGATCGAAAAAGGCTGCCACGTGGTGACGGCGAACAAGGAGCTGCTTGCCAAACGCGGCACAGAGTTGGTCGATCTGGCAAACCGGCATCAGGTCCATCTGGCCTATGAGGCGAGCGTGGCAGGCGGCATCCCGATTTTGAGCGTGCTGCGACAGTTTTTGCGCACGAACGATATTCAAGGAGTGCGCGGCATTCTCAACGGTACGACGAACTTCATCCTGACGAAAATGGAAGCGGAGCAGCTCCCCTATCAGGAAGTGTTGAAGCAAGCGCAGGAGCTGGGGTATGCGGAAGCCGATCCGCGCTCTGACGTGGAAGGATTCGACGCGATGTACAAACTGTACATTCTCGCGCAGCTTGTGTACGGAGAATCGCTGCCGCTTGCAAATGTCGTGCGCAAAGGGATTGCCGATTTGTCTCCTGGTCACATCCGTATCGCAAACGAGCTGGGCTACCGGATCAAGCTGATTGCCCAGGCGCACAAAACAGAGCAAGGAATCCGGCTCTCGGTTCAGCCGACCATGCTGCCTGTCGCTCATCCGCTGGCGCAAATTCAGGATGCTTTCAACGCTGTTCAGCTTTCCGGAAACATCGTAGGCGATCTGCTGTTTACGGGCAGAGGCGCAGGCGAGCTGCCGACGGCAAGCGCCGTTGTCGAGGATTTGGCTTATTTGTTGACGCAGCCGTTTACCCCGCATCCGGCCTGGAAGGAAAAAACGGCCGAAGCGCAGCCGGGTCAATGGCAGGACGAGCGCGTGCTGTGTTATCTCGAAGGCTCGTGTCTCGCTGCGACGCCTGATCGCGTCCTGCATTTCTTGCGCGAGGCGGGCGTGACGGTGACGAAGCTGAAAGTCCAATTCGATCTGGGCGGAGTATTGCGCGCGGGGTTGATCGTAACAGGGATTCGCGAAGAGCACGAGGAAGTGCTGAAAAGCGATTTTGGCCTGTCCGTCCGCTGCTTCCCGCTGCTGGAAACGGCATAACCCGAAAAAGCGGCGCAAAAGAAAAAACGGGCAGGCAGCAAGGACGAATGCCAGATGGATGGCGTCCTACTGCCTGCCGTTTTTGTCCGAATGCTTGGGGGGATCAGGGGCGGAGCCGTTTTGCTGGTTTCCCGGGAAGACGGCTTTTTCCCATTTGGTCATGAAATAGCCCGAGAGCAGAAAAACGCCAATGGCTGCTACGGTAATGATGGCTCCTGTCATGCTCTCCCTCCTTTTGCTCGTAAAAGCGGTCTTGCTATGGTTTACGAATAAGGCTTGGAGAGGTTTCAGCCAAAAGAACAGGGATGCGCCCGTTTTTTCATGAGCGGCTTCCGGCTGAAGTGGCGAATAGGACGGGGGTTATACTATGCCATGCCATGCTAACTTCCCCGCACGCGGCCCTCTGCGTCAATCTGGACGTTTTCCGAGAGCGATTCGATTCGCTTGCGCAAAGCGGCTCCATCTGTGGCGTTCATCGGCACGGCTTGTCCCAGTTCGGCGTGGAACGGAAGCATTGTCAGGTCGCAGGCGGCGTTTTTCGTACAGCTTGCTTGCAGCACCATCGTTTCCCACGTTTTCGGCTCGGTCGAGCGCGTGAAAATGAAGTTGCCCAGGCTGTAGGCGATCCATTTGCCGCGATACTGCTCAAAGCCTTGCAGCACGTGCGGATGGCCGCCGACGATCAGGTCAGCGCCTGCGTCGATGTACGCCTTGGCGAGTTCTTTTTGATGATCGACGGGAAAGTCTTCGCGCTCTTTGCCCCAATGGGCGATCACGACGACGAGATCAGCCTGTGCTTTCGCCTGCTCGATGGCTTGGACGGCCAAGGCGGGGTCGTAGGTTCCCGCCAGTCCCGGCCCGTTTTTTTGCGCGAACCAGCTCACTTCCGGTATGACCCGGCTGAATCCGAGCACGGCGAGCCTGATGCCGTTTTTCTCCACAAAAACAGGCGCGAAGGCGCGGGTGGCATCGACTCCGCCCCCGACATAGGCGATCCGGTGTTCCTCCAGCGCGGCGAACGTATCGAGCAAGCCGTCTACGCCCTGATCCATCGAGTGGTTGTTCGCCAGATTGACCGCGTCGATTCCGGCGGCCTGCATGGCGGGCGCAGCCAAAGGGGACGACTTGTAGACGTACGCTTTGTTGTCGGCGGGAGTCCCTCTCGTCGTAAGCGGCGTCTCCAGGTTGGCGATGGTGTAGTCATCCTGCAAAAAAAGCGAGCGCACATGCGTGAACGGGTAGTCGTAGCCTTTTTCTAGCAAAACGTTTTCCACATTTCCTGCCATCATGACGTCCCCGACAAAGCTGAGCCGGACAGTCGGCTCCGGGGCAGCGACCGGCTCTGGTGCGGGAGTGGCTTTGGGAGCCTCGTGCTTGCCGAGCGCAGTGAAGCCGAGATAAGCGCCTGCCCCGAGGACGGCGAGCAAGCTGAAAAGCAGCGTATTTTTCCCTGCCCGAAGCCACTTTGGTTTTGTCTGTCTTCGCCGGGAGCGTCTCCGGCTGTGATTCGTCTCGTTCATGCTTCTCCTTTCTTCGCTAACGAAAAGCTGCTAAATTTTGCTATGATAAAGGTAATTACGAAAAGAGGCGAAAAAAGATGCAATTGTCCTTTGACCATCTGGTTCATTTTGTCCATCGTCCGCCCGCAGAAGCAGCGCGGCTGTTTCGCGAAGCCGGATTTCACGCTGTAACGGGAGGCAGGCACACCCATTGGGGGACATGGAACAGTCTCAGCTATTTTGGCTTGTCGTATGTGGAGTTTTTGGCGGTCGAGGATGCGGCGGTTGCCGGACGATCCGACAATCCGCTCATCGCGCAGTTGGTCGCGGAGCACGAGCTTGGCGAAGGGCTTGGACAAATCGCCTTGCGCACCAGCGAAATGGATCGGTGGGTGGAGCGATTTCGCGCGCTTGGGCTGAAGCTGACAGGGCCAGTAGACGGCAGCCGCACAAGAGACGACGGAAAAACATTGCGCTGGCGCATGCTGTTTGCCGAAGACCCGCAGACTGCGCGAAAGCTGCCGTTTTTGATTGAGTGGCAGGAGACAGACGAGGAGCGCCAGGCAGATTTGACGCAGCGCGGGATCATCGCTCCGCATCCGAACGGAGCAGCCGAGCTTCTGGCTGTCGGCTTCGCTGTCGCGAATTTGGACGCGGCTGCTGCGGACTGGACGCGGTGGTTCGGCTTGCAGGGCGGGGAAGTTTTCACGGATGAGCGACTGGGTGCGCGTTGCTTGTCGCTTGCGCTGCCCGGCGGAAGCATCGTCCTGTGTGAACCGACGCAGCCTGGAGCGGCGCAGCAGGCGTTAGCGGCGAGCGGAGAGCGTCCTTTTTTCGCGAAAATCGGCGCGGCGAATGCATTGCCGCTTCCGCACGACATTTGCGGCGGGATTTATCTCACTTGACGGACAGCAAAAGCAAGAAACCGGAAAAAAGGAGGCAAGCCTTTGACTGTACCTAAGCATTCACTGTCTGCTGCAGCGATCATTGTCAACGAGCGCAAGGAAGTGCTGCTGATAAAAGGCCCGAGGCGCGGCTGGGAGATGCCTGGCGGAAAAGTGGAGGAAGGCGAGTCCATCCGGGCGGCAGCCATCCGGGAGACGAAGGAAGAGTGCGGCTTGGACATCGAAATTACGAAGTTTTGCGGCGTGTTTCAAAACGTGAGCAAGTCGATCTGCAATGTGCTGTTTTTAGCGAGGCCGATTGGCGGGAAGCTGATCGCGACGCCCGAGTGTCTGGAAGCCGGGTTTTTCCCGATTGAAGAGGCGCTGCAAAAGGTTACGTGGAGCAACTTCCGGCAGCGAATTGAGCTGTGCTTGCAGGAGGAAAAGCACCCGTTTTACGTGGAGTTTTGAAAGAACACGCAGCTTGGGAAAGCGGCGTGGGCGTGCAGAGACGAATCCACGACTCGGCGCAGGAACGAGTGAAAGAAGCTGTCCGAAAGCGGACGGCTTTTTTGTGTAGCCAATATACGTGCAACATAATAACGTAGTCAGAGTTGTCAGGAAATATTTTGTTTCTTTTTAGAGTAATAAATGTTACGCTTTGAAGTAATTGAAGTAATTGAAGTAATTGAAGTAATTGAATGGTAAAGAGGGAGCGCATGACGGATAACTTGACTCTTAATGTCGCCTTGCTCAGACGCAAGGTTCCCAACCTGACTGCAGCCGCTAAAGAGGCAGGCTTGCGGCCAGCTACGGTGTCCAATTTGTGTACGGGCAAAATTCCTGTCGGCCGGGCAGAGGTTCGCACGTTGGTGAGTCTGGCTGAGCTGGCAGGCTGTCGTCTTGACGATTTGATTATTCGCGGCGGGCAAACGAAAATGCTGGAGACGGGAATCAAGGTGATCGACGTTTTCGCCCCTGTCGTTCGCGGGGGGACGGTCGGGTTGGTGGCAAAGCCAGGGATGGGACAACTGGTCGTGCTGGCGGAGTTGTTTTTGCGCCTGAAGCAGACAGGCTTTACCCCTGTTTTCTGGCGCCCGGCTCGGGATGTCGTGGGCATGGAAGAGGTCATTTCAGAAGCGGCAGCCGTATGTGATAGCTGCGAAGAGTGCTTTCAAGCCATTTTGCAAGCAGAAGAACACGGCACAGCCGTACTGGCCGCTGACCGGTCTTACGTGTTATTTGGGGAGCTTGGCAAGTTGCGGGGCATGCTGGCCGAAGCGCGAGTAACAGACTTGACCGTATTTCTGATTGATGTGAGCGGCGTGGCCACGGAAGAGATTGTCCCCTATGGTCCGTTGGATACGCTTTGGCAATTTGATTTTGTCTTGTCCAGCAAGCGTTTTTATCCGGCGATTGATCCCGTAGCCTCTACCGCGACTTTGCTGGAAGACGCGCATTTCGAAAACCGTCATTTTACAGTCCAGCAAAAAGCCAAGAAACTGTTGCGCAGATACCGCGAGCTGGCACAATGGCTTGAAGCGAGCGAACAGGCTGCCGTTCCCCCGGAGGAAACGGAGACATTCGTGCGGGGCAGGAGACTGGAGCTGTACTTGACGCAGCCTTTTTACATCGCAGAGCCAGTGACCAAGCTTGCGGGAGTGTGGGTCAACGCCGCTGATTCATTGGAACATGTGTCGCGTATTGTAGAAGGAAAAACGGATGGGCTTGACCCGCAACTGCTTTTTTACATCGGTGGCTTGCCCGATACAGTGCCTACGGGGGAGATGGGGTAACGTGGAGCAAAACGAGCTGTTTGCCAAAAGAATCGTAATGAGGCCAAGCGACGAGAAGACTTCTCTTGTAGAGGTAAAAAAGGATGTCGTGTACAAGACATCCGATCGCGGCGATCTGAAAATGGACGTGTACTATCCAAAAGGGAGTGAGTGCTCCAAAGGGATGCCTGCTGTCATACTCATCCACGGAGACGGACCGTGGCATTTTTTGCAAACGATCAAGGACAGCGGACAATACGTATCGTGGGGACAGCTTCTTGCTGCGAGTGGCCTGATCGCTGTCACGTTTACCCATCGTTCCACGGAGAGGTTTTCCAAGCTTGATGAGGCTGTCCGGGATGTGGAGGACGCTTTGGCGTACATACGCGAGAGCGGAGAGCAGCTTGGCATCGCGCGCGAGCGACTCGGGATCTGGGTGTGCTCCGCCGGTGGCCCTGTCGGACTTCCGACTGCGCTGCGGAATAAGGCGGGTGACATTCGCTGTGTCGCCGCATTGTACGCGATTATGGATTTGTGGAGCGCGCGGGCTATGCTTCCTGATCTGGATGAGCAAACTTTGCGGGCTGCATCCGCACGGGCTGCTCTGGAGGAAGCGCCTGCAAACCTTCCGCCGCTTCTGGTAGCGAAAGCAGGGGCAGATCGGGCGGACTTGAACGCGACGATTGATGACTTCGTTTTGACCGCCTCCAAGCAAAATGTTTCTCTCGATTACTACCTCCATCCCGATGGTCGCCATGCTTTCGATCTCTGGGATGACGATTTGCGGAGCAAGCAGATCATTAACCACTCGGTAGCTTTTTTCCAAAATCATTTACTGGAAGCAAACAGCGGTAGCTAAAAACAACGGTTCGCTTACACCCGGGCTTAACGTTACACATCGATCATGACCAGAGTGTAGCACGCTAACGGTGTCATCTTTTTCATCACGCATGGCGTCAAAACCATTTTCATACCAAAAAAGCAACCGCCTCCTCCCCCAAAAGAGGAAGCCGGTTGCTTTTTCGTTTTTCCTACGCCTCATTGCGTGCCAAACGTCTTTTTCGTCAATTGGCGGTACATGTACAGCATCGCGATTCGCCAAGGGACGAGCATGCCGAAAGCAAGCAGGAAAAACAGTCCGCCCGTCTGAATCGAGGTGAAGCTGTCGTTTATCACCAGCTTGATAATCACCCGGATGATTAACAGACCGACCAGGATGAAGAAAAAGGCTCGGGAGCGCTTGAGGTAGACGTCTTGGCCGATCACTTCGAAACGCGAAGTCATAATCAACGGAATCGAGAAAAACAACCCCGTGACAAAAGCCGCTACATCGTACATCGGCGGGAGCGCCGCCTCCGGAAAGAAAAACATCGCAAAGCCCGTCGCCATGAAGAAAGGCGGCAAGATAATGCTCTTTGCCGACACAGGCTTTTTTTGCCTGCGCATACGCACAAAGATGAGTGCAGTCGCCATCAGGAGCGGAACCAGAAGGCCGAATGTAGGGGAAGATAATATCTGCATGGAAAAAACGCCTCCAAAGACTTGCCACATATTTTCAACGTTGTTTTTTCTAGTCTAGTGTACACCAAATGGAGGCGCATGGAAAAGCAGGAGACAGGCAAACGGCGCTTTTGCTAGGCGGCCGCCTCGTCGCTTTGACGGACGTCCAGCTTGTGCTTTTTGCTGTAGACGAACGTCAGGATGCCGGACAAGAGCGTCAGCGAGCCGATGAACAGCAAGTAGCCGCTGATCCCGAGCAAATCGAGACCGATTCCGGTAATCCCGAGCGCGAGCAGGAAACAGGTGCGATCCAGCATGCTTTTGAACGAGAAAAACCGTCCTTGCTGGTGGGCGGGCAGCCGCTTCTGAAAGATCGTCGCGATCACCGGGAAAAAGAAGGCGACGACAAAGCCGAACAGGGAAAAAGAGGACAGCACCATGGCCTTATGATCGGCAAACGACATCCCGAATTGCGAGAGGGCAAAGAAAAACAGCATGAGCGTCGAGGCTGCGACCAAGTTTTTGCCGCCGATCCACCGTTTGGCAAGCAGGCCGCCGATTAGGATGCTCGTTCCTTCTACGGCGTAAATCCAGCCCATGAGCTGAGGCGCCTGCTGGAGTTCGCTGAGGTTGAGAATCAACAAATTGATGCCGCCCAAAAACAGCGTAATCAACCCGTTGTTGATAAGCCCGACAAACAGCGCCGGGTCTTTACGGGCAATCGTCAGCACTTCGCGAAACTCCACTTTTTCCTTCAGGTTGCGCGAGGCGACAGGAGGAATGCGCAGGAACAGCGTGACGACGGCGAGAATCGCGTACGCAATCATCGAGCAGACGTACAGCATGGACAGCTCCATGGAGACGACGAGAATGCCCCCGAGGGCCGTTCCGCCGATGCGCGACAGCGTGGAAATGTTCAAGTAGGCGCTGTTCGCTTTCAGCAGTTCATCCTTGGTCAAGATGGCAGGCAGGGAGGCTTGCACGGTCGGGAAGTAAAACGCCGCCGACACTTGCATGACGAGCAGCGAGACAATCATCCACAAAATCGAATCGTACGCGAGTGCGGGAAACATAAACACAGGACTCAAGGTTCGAGCCAGGCTGGCACAGAGCATGATTTTTCCTTTGTCGTACATGTCGATGACGACGCCTGCTTTCGGAGCAAGCAAGATGCTTGCGATCAGGCCGGTCATCAAAATCAGCCCCTTCACGGTTTCGGAAGGGATCAGGCTCTGCATGAACGACAAATTGGCAATAATGGAAATCCACATGCCTGCCCCAGCGACGATCTCTCCTGTCATCAGCAGGAGAAAGGTTCGGTTACGCCACAACATGAGAGCCACTCCAAATCTTTTTTAGTTTTTGACAAAAAAAATGAACCGATCGATTTTTTCAAAACGGTACCACTCAGTATAGCATCTGCCCAAATATTTGTATATTTATTGTCAATAGATGTATGCTTCCTGGCAATAACGGGCACATTACAGGAACAATGGGCGGCGATTACGCAACAAAGGAGCTTATCGTAAATGGCGCGAAAACGTACGCTGCTTCTCCTGATCGGGTATGGGTTTGCTGCCACGCTCGCCATTTTTTACGGGCTGGTAGAACGGCACAGCTTGTTTGTCACGTTTGTTTCGTTTCATTTGGCGGTCTGTGTAGCAATCCCGCTGTTGCATGGCTGGTGGGAAAAAAGCTTGCAAGAGCATTGGCGCTTGGCGTGGGGCCTCTTTGAAAAACGAGGGGCGCTTTTCGGGATTGGGCTGGGGCTGCTGTTTTTTACAGGAATCCTGACAGGACTGTGGCTGATTTTGCAGGCGGAGGGCAGGCCGGACATCGTGCGGGCCGGGCTGGAGTCATGGGGGGTGAACCGCAACTGGATCGGTTTGTTTGCGCTGTATCTGGTGGTCGTCAACTCGCTTTTGGAGGAATTGTTCTGGCGAGGCTTTGTCCTGCAGCGAATGCTGCGCTCGCTCTCCCGTGTCGTCTCCGTGTTGCTCACGAGTTTTTTTTACACGTTGTACCACCTGATTATCACGACGGCCTTGTTCGGCGTGTGGCAAGGCTTGCTGCTTACGACCGCGGTGTATGGCGCGGGCGTCATCTGGGGGTGGATGAAAGGGCTGTTTCCGTCCATCTACCCGACCTGGTTCAGTCATTTGCTGGCGGATTTGGGGTTGGCGCTGGCTGTTGTTTTCTGGATTTATTAGCGTAAAACAGACGAAGGGGGAGATCGCCATGCTGGCGCTGCACGAGGAAGTTACGCTGCGCAAGCGTCTGCTCAGCATCCTGCGGCAAAAAAACGAGCACGTCCAGCTTTACTTCGATACATACGGCTTCACGCCAACGGGACCACTGCTCGCTTATTTGCGCGCGATCAAAGGGTGGGCGAACCTCCGGCGTGCCGATTTGTGGCAGGTGGTGGAAAATGACCCGGAGCGGCAGATCGAGTGGGATGGGGGCGAGTTGATTCGTGCCACGTACGGCTTTGCGCCGAGCCAGACGGCAACCCGGCTCACAGAGGTGGAACCTCCGGCGCGCCTGTATTACGGCACGCACGCAAAGCTGGTGCAGCAAGCGCTCGCCGGGGGACTTTTGCCGATCGCAAGCGAGCACGTCCAGCTTGCTTTTCGGGCAGAAGACATCGGGATGCCGGAGGACACGCTCTGTTTGCTGACCGTTCAGGCGGCTCGGGCGCGGGCAACCGGCATCCGATTTTTCCAAGGGAGCGGAGCATTTTGGTTCAGTGAGGCGATTCCAGCGGCTTTTGTCGCGGAGTGAGCGCATCAGGTTGCGGAATCGGGATCGTTCTGTTTGCCTTGGTGGAGCTGTAGCTGGCGCTCTCGTTCCGCGAGGACGTCGCTGCGGTCGCGCAACGTGTGCTTGTTTAGCAAAAACGGATCATTCATGTCGCTGTCGCGATACTCCGGCTGATTTTGCTTGGCACAGGCCGCTTTGTACGCGGCAATCAGCTCGGCTGCCCGCATCGGCAAGGTGATGCTGCGGTAAGGCAAGCCTTGTTCAATCTCTTCCAGGCGGACTGCCAAGAGGCGCTCCAGGGCCGTGCTGTCCAAGCCGAGGCGCTCCAGCTCCGCGTGATGCTGTTTCACCAGCGCGTGGGCACTTGTGAGCATTTTGCGGGCGCCGTTTACGTTGCCGCGTCGGTGGTGGTACAGCCCGACGGCAATTTGAATCAAGCCGACCCAGACAGACTGGCGCTCCGCGGGTGGAGCGCTTTTCCAATATTCTTCCAAAATCTCGTGACACTCGAAATAGTCGCGTTCGACATGAAACTGAACCAGGTAGTCCAGATACGGCTCAGGATACATGATGGACTTCACCTCGCTCTTTTTTGTAAGAAAAAACGCCTCGACGCTTTGCGGGCAAGCGGCTGTGGCTGTTTGCCGCCAACCACAAGGTCGTGACCGTTATGTTTTCAACGGTTTGTTTATGTACTATTATAAAGCATAGAGTAGAGAAATCGAGGTGGGAAACACGATATGACAAGAGATGAACTGATGGCTGTCTTGGAAAAAAAGCGAATGACCGAAATCATAGAGCTGATTGAGGATGCCGAGCAAGGCGAACTGGAGGAGCTTGAACTGGTGGAAAGCCTGGGGCTGCTGATGGACCAGGAGCTGAACAGGGAAGTTCTTTCCCTTTTGGAGAGCCTTGGCGTTACCATCGTGTATGTGAGCGGTGACGAAGAGGACGAGGAAGACAGCGAAGACGACGAAGACGAGGATTAAGAAGAAACCAACCTAGCTCTTTGCGGCCAGGTTGGTTTTCTTGCTGATTTGCCCCTACTTTTGGGTCCAGACCCGGTTTTTGTTGCGGGTCGCGGGAAACTTTTCGCCTTTGTCCAGCTCGATAATCATCGGGTCCTGTACGCTGGCGCCGGTTTCCCCGATTTCCATGTACACTGCGTTTTTTGGCGACTTGTCGCCTTCACGAAAACGGCTTTGTTCTCCCATAGGGACACCTTCTTTCTCGCAATGTGTGATCTGCCTTAGTATGGCCGTCGCGGGGATGTTCATGCTGGCTGCCTCTATTGACGTTCGATTCAAAATTCATATACGATGGTTTCAACGATGGATGAAGAGGTGAATTCATGCTACGCCTGACCCTGCAAAAGGATTCGAATGTGTCGTACCACGAACAGCTCTACCAACAAATTGCTTCCTCGATTCGCAGCGGAGAAATTCCGCCGAATGAGCAGTTGCCGACGGTCAGGGAGCTAGCGGCACAACTGAAGGTCAATTACAACACGGTTCGCAGCGTTTATCTCCGCTTGCAGCAGGAAGGGATGGTCGATTCGCGTCAAGGGCGCGGGACCATTGTCAGCAATATTGTTAACGATCCTCTACTGACCCGCAATCCCGCGCATCTCGCTTTGCTGGCCAAAGAGACGCTGCACAAAGTAAAGGCCATGGGCTATTCCATGGATGAATTTACCCGTGTCCTCTCGTGTGTCATGCTGGAGATCAACCAGTTTCCTGTCCTGTTTTTGCGTTTCACAGAGCTGGAGCTTGCCGAGTATTTGCGCCTGGTGCAATACCATCTCCCCAGTGTCATGCTGGAGGGGCGGACCTTCGATGATTTTGCCCAGCGAGTCGAACAGGACCCGAGCTTTTTGCAGCAATACAAGGCGATCGTCACTCACCCTTCCGTTAATTTGCGCATGAAGCACCGTTTGCCGCGAGAGGCTCCGCCTGTCGTCAGCCTCGATTTTATACCCGATCCGACTACGGTCATTCCGGCCATGGAGGCGTATCCCCGCCATACAAAAGTCGGGCTGGTCTGTGCGACGATCCGCGGTGCGGCAGGAATGATAAATGACTTGTACAACGCAGGCATCACGCATCTGGATATTCGGACGATCGAAGCGAATCATCCCGACGTGTTCGACCTGATTACGAATTGTGATGTCGTCTACATATCGAAGCCCGGCTATATGGTCAGACCGCATTTGCTGACGCTGCCAAAAGTAAAGGAATACCAGGAAATTCCCGATCACCACGGAATCAATGAACTGCGCAAGATCGTGACGCAATGATTTTTTGCCTGTTATGCCCTTATTTTCTGGCGGTTTGCAGAGCTTTTTCCTTCCTGATATGTACAAAAGCCGCCGGCAGCCTGTCTGCCGGTTGTGCTGTTTTCAGGCAAGACATCCGCTGATTTTGCCGCAAGAATAGACAAGTGTACCATGCCGATGCACCTTCACCTACATACTTTGTAGATGTAACGAACAGGAGGGGGTGAGGTTCATGGGTTGCGGATGCAGAAAGTCTCATTGCAAGTGCTACTACAAGAAGTGCTGCAAGAGGAAATACTACAAAAAACATTGCTACTACAAGCCTTACTACAGAACGGAATGTAAAACTGGTCGTGAAAGCTGCGGTCACCATCACCATCACGGCGAAAGCTGCGGACACGGCGGTTACGGGTCCTCTTGGGGTGGCCACGACAGCAAATATTAATTCATCGAAAAAAAGCGCCTTTACGGCGCTTTTTTCGTGCTATCCAGTATAAGGGCCACTATGACTGCGTCAATGGTTCGGCGCAGCCAAGTTTTCGAATTTTTTCGCAAGTTTGCGGTGCTGGCATCGTACACTACAGTAGCGAAGGGAATGGGGGAATGCAAATGAACCATCTGGTTGGAAAAGACGAGCGAATGTGGGCCATGATCGCACATTTGTCCGCGCTGATCGGCTTTCTGATCCCATTTGGCAATGTGCTGGGGCCGCTTTTGGTCTGGTTGTTCAAACGCGAAGAGGGCCCCTTTTTTGAGGAGCACGGCAAGGAAGCGCTCAATTTCAGCATCTCGGTCACGATCTACGCAGCCATTTCCAGCATCCTGCTCATTGTCTTCATCGGCGTGATTTTATTGACCGCCCTGTTCTTTTTCTGGATCGTCTTCGTCGTGATTGCCGCCGTTCGGGCCAACGAAGGGAAAACGTACCGCTATCCGCTGACGTTGCGATTTATCAAATGAGTGATTCGCCATCGAGCAGCCGTTCCTTTGGGAACGGCTTTTTTTCGTAATTTTCCCGCAACAGGCAGGGTGAATGGTCATTCATCGCGAAAAACTAGGGAGGACAAAGAATCGGGGCGAAGGGAGTGGGAAGTCATGCTGACTGGCGTTACGGTTGTCGATTTTTCTCGTCATCTGCCTGGGCCGATCTGCACCATGCGACTCGCTGATCTGGGAGCGGAAGTCATCGAGGTGGAGGCGTTTCGCGAAGACGAGCACGCCTCGGCGGTTTTTCCCAGCCCGTCTGCGGCCAGAGAAACGGGAGCGTTTTCCTTGCGTTCGCATCGCAATCACAAGAGCATTTCGCTTAACCTGCGGACAGATGAAGGAAAGGCGCTCGCGTTTGCTCTCGCCAGACAGGCTGACGTCGTGGTGGAAAGCTACCGTCCAGGTGTCATGCGCCACCTCGGGCTTGACTACGATCGCCTGTGGGCCGCTCACCCGGCTGTCATCTACTGCTCGGTCACCGGGTACGGACAGAGCGGGGAGATGCATCAGCTCGGCGGGCACGATCTCAACGTTCAGGCGGTCAGCGGCTTTCTCTCCCTGCTGCGCGATGCTTCCGGCAAGCCAGTCCTGGCAGACATTCCTCTCTCCGATTACGCCCTGGGTCTGTACGCAAGCGAGCAAATTTGCGCGGCGCTGGTGCAGCGGGCACGAACCGGGCGCGGCGCCTATCTGGACGTGGCCGCCGCCGACTTGCTCGCGACGTGGGTAGGGCTGCAGGCGATTTTTACGGCTTGCCAGGCTACCGCGAGTACGAATCAGAGCAAAAAGGGGCTGTTGGCGCATCAGGTGTTTGAAACCGCCGACGGGCAGTACGTGGCGCTCGCCGCTGTGGAGGAGCGCTACTGGCTGAGCTTTTGCCGGGCGGTGGGCCGGGCTGACTGGGAGGCGTATCACCGCGGGACGATCGCGGAGCACCCCGAGGTATGGGAGGAGCTGAAAGCCTTGTTTTTATCCCGCACACAGGCGGAGTGGAACGAGCTGGGGAGCGAGGTGGATTGCTGTCTGACGGCGGTGGAGGAAATGGAAAACTGGTCGAATATTCGCTATGTGTCCGAGCGGGAAATTGCCTACACGCTTCCTTTTCTGGACAAGCGGGAGCCGACCGGCGCAGCGAAAAGCCCTAGCCCTGGCGCTTCCGACCGCAAAGCCCCTCCGTGGCATGCCGACTGCACGGCAGAGTTGCTCAGGCGAAAGCTGAACATAACGGATGAAGGCTTGCGCAAGCTCAAGCGGCAAGGCGTCATCCCGGAGTCGTCCGTATAGAAAGGAGAAGAGACAACTATGGAGCAAGAAGTCCAAGCAACCCCGCTTTTGGTGAAAAAAGAAGAGGGCGTCTGCACGATCACGCTCAATCGGCCGCGCGTGCTGAACGCGATGACGGTCGAGATGTTTGCGCTGTTGCAAACGTCGATTGCGGAGGCGGCGGATGATCCGGAGGTGGAAGTGCTCATTCTCAGAGGAGCAGGCGGCAATTTTTGCTCCGGCGCTGATTTGACCGTGCTGACGGCGCTAAGCGAAAAAGACGAAGCGGATGAGGCGCTTGCGGTCATTAACGATTTTATTGCGCGGCTGCACCAGATGCCGAAGCCGGTAATTGCCGTCGTGGAAGGGGTGGCGGTCGGAGCGGGGCTCAATCTGGCGCTGCATGCCGATTTTGTCATTGCCACGACAGATGCCGTGCTGCAGGAGCCGTTTGTCCAGATCGGACTGACTACCGACTTTGGCGGCACGTATTTGCTGCCGCAACTGGTAGGAACGGCATGGGCGAAACGGCTGGCTCTGCTCGGGGAAAAAGTTTCCGGGCAAACAGCCGAGCAGATTGGCTTGATCTATCGTGCGGTTGAGCCAGCGCTCATCGAGCAGGAGGTGGAAGCGCTGGTGGCTGCCGTGCGGCGCTTGCCGCGACAGGCGTATGCCGTTACGAAAGAAGGGCTGGGACGGTGCCAGTTTAACGGGCTGGAGTACGCGCTCGCCTGGGAAAAGCAGCAGCAGCCGTCCTTGATCGCCCATCCTGCGTTTCAATCGCTGGTACGTGCCAAAATGAAACGGACGTAAAAACGCTACAGCGCTACTTCGGCAAAGGGATGTTCAGCTCGTGAATGCGCTGGCCGGATTCCGCGCTTTCCTCGAACAAGGTAAGGACAGGGGCTTTCAGCTTGGCGGCGTCGAGACTCAGGTTGATGGCGAACGTGCCCCATTCGGGTGCCTCTTGGCTGGCTGTGACAAAGCTGTCGGCCAGCGTGTTGCCTTCGTCTGTCACGACAAAGCGCACGGTAGCTTCGAACACGCGGGCTTCGCCTTTTACGGCGTATTGGCCGGGTCCTGTTTTCGTTACGGCGATGTTGCGAAACGCTTCGTTCTCGTACTTGCCGCCTTGCTCGCCGGCAGGCTGTTCCGTGGCGCTGCTAGGCAACGGAAGTGCAGCGGCTGGCACACAGACGGAGCCGACCGCGAGAAGTGACACGATCATCAGTTTTTGGGGAAAACGCATGCGATCCCTTCCTTTTCCAGAGTGATGCTACGCTTTTAAGATGGCGTGCCAGCAACTGTTTTATGCTGGAAAAGTCGCTCGCCTCAACAATGGGAACGGGGAAGGGAAGAATATCCGTTGAGCGAGAGTGAATTGTGTGGTAAAGTAGGGATATCAAGATCCTGCGATGTACGTAAGACCGTAAATGTTTCTAACCTTATACGTGTTTTTCGGGAGACGGAAATTTGCGTTGGATGTCAGGCCCACCTCCCTTTTGGGGATGCATGGGAAGGCTGAAGGGCAGAAGGGTCACCCACCTGTGTGAGCGCAGGTTATAGAAACATGAGGTCAACGGCAGAGCGGGGACTTGGCAGCATGCAAAAGCAAAGATTGGCCGATAGCATGAAAAAACCACTTGGAGACTTCCAGGTGGTTTTTCTATGTTTGGGGTGCGGAGCGAGACGACGTGCAGGACGTTGTTCGTCTCAATGGGTCGTTTTGTTTTGCTTGCCGGAACCGTGTCCCTGGCCCTGGCTTTGTCTGCGCCCCGAATCCTGGCCGTCCTGCTGGTCGTTGTTTATGATCGTCAGGCTTTGCTCCAGCGATTGCGAATCTTGGGCGTCCTGCAGAATTTGGTACATTTGCAAAAAGTTCGCTTTTTGACCTTCCGGAATCCCTTTGATACGGACGGTCAATTCTTGTGGACCGCTTTGCTGTCCTTGCCCCTGTCCGCCTTGGCTGCTCTGCCCGCTTCCTTCGCCGGAGGTTGGCTGCTCGTCAAGAAAACTGAGGAACATGGAGTCGCTGTCCTGAAAATCTTGCCCGCCGCCACTCGATTGCTGCCCGCCGCCGTTCTGTCCACCGCTGCTTTGTCCGCCTTGTCTGCCGTTTTGCTGCTCAAACAATATGCTGAACTCGTTTAGATCAGTCTGGATGATGCCGATGACGTTCATCCTGATCCTCCTTCCAAAATTGAAAATGGGCTGGAATCCTGTTTCTTGCCAAAGGAGCGTGCAACAAGCCCTTCACCACTGCGATGGCAAATGCCGTAAACACCAAGCTCGATCATCAGTAAGGCTGGCCAGGCAGGACACGGCGCGGACCAAAAAGGCGAACACGAACCAAAACAGTCAGTCGTGCAAGCAAACTATGGTTGCGGGGCGAAGCAGGATAAGGAGCAGCAAGCAGCACGAAAGGCAAGCAAGCGGGTCATGCTTGCCTTTGATGCAACCGGAGGTGACGTTTTCGACCGCCAACGCCCGGCGAAACAATGCGTCCGTTTTCGTTAGCGTATGCAGGCTGATTCAAAAACGAGGACACCCATCCATGCTCTTAGTATGAGCTTAGGGAGTTTCGCTATGCGTGGGGGAAGCGTTCGCTTTCAGGCGGCGAACGAGCGCTTCATCCGGGGTGACGTACAACGTGCGCTGCTGCTCGTAAATGACGTAGCCCGGCTTGGCGCCGCTCGGCTTTTTGACGTGCCGAATCAAGGTGTAGTCGACAGGAATCTGGCTGCCTTCTTTGGCGCGGCTGAAATAGGCGGCCAGGTTGGCGGCTTCGAGCAAGGTTTGATCGGAAAACTCGCGGGCGCGGATGACGACGTGGGAGCCGGGAATGTCTTTTGTATGCAGCCACGTTTCATGCGCAAAAGCCAGCTTGTTTGTCAAAAACTCGTTTTGCTTGTTGTTTTTTCCGACCAAAATTTCGGTGCCGTCTGACGAGACGTACCGTTCCAGCTCGGGGCGCGTATCCTTTTTCTTGCGCGGTCCGCGCTTTTTCCGGTCGCGCATGTAGCCTTGCTCGACCAGCTCTTCGCGAATTTCTTCCGCTTCCTTCAGGCTGGCGTGGCCGAGTTGGACCAAAAGGCCGTCCAGGTAAAGAATTTCCGCTTTGGCTTGCTCGATCTGCTCGCTGACGATTTGCAGGCTGTTTTTCGCTTTGTTGTACCGTTTGTAATAGGCCTGCAAATTTTCCGAAGGAGTCTTCAACGGGTCCAGCGGGATGGTGATGGTGCTGCCAGCCTCGTCGTACCAGTTGACGGTGACCAGTTCGGTGTCGCCGCGCTTCATCTGATGCATGTTGGCGGTAATCAGCTCGCCGTACAGGCGGAACAAATCGGCGTCGTGCGCCTCCTGTAGCGTTTGCTCCAGTTTCTCGATCTTCTTTTCGTTTTTGTTGCGCTCGGCCGTGACGAAGCGAATCAGGTCGTGGGCGCGTTGCTTGACCGTATCGCGCAGAGCTTTGCCCTCGTAAAATGCCTGCAGGCAGGCTTGCACGGAAGGGTACGGCGTGGCGGTGCCATCGCCGCCATCGGTCAGGTGCGTCAGCTCGACGACGTGAAAATACGCTTTGTCGGGGCGTTCCACAATCGCAGGCGCGTAGTTGTGCGCCTTGACCGCTTCCATGACCGAGGAAAAAGCTTGCCACAGCGTGTCGCGATTGGCCAGCTTTGCCCGGTGGACGATTTCTTTTGCCAAAAGCGGGCTGATGCCCATGTAGCGGTCGACGATTTGCTTGTCCAGCCGCCCGCTGTTCCAATCGATGGAGGAAATGAACGCCTGCTCGGTGACGGTGAGCGGATCGTGTTTGTCCTGGCTCGGCGGGGAGACGTACGGACGTCCAGGGGTGACTTGCCTGTATTGGCTGATCGCCAGCGTCACGTGCATGGCACTGTCGAGAATCGTTCCCGTTGCCGGATCGACGAGAATAATGTTGCTGTGCTTGCCCATGATTTCCATGATAATGCGGCGGAGCGCCGTGTCTCCCAGCTCGTCGCGGGTGCGGATATCCATGTGGATGATCCGCTCCATGCCGATCTGTTCGATCGATTCGATCAGCCCGCCTTCACAATGCTTGCGCAGCAGCATGCAAAACATCGGAGCTTCCAGCGGATTCGTAAACTCTTCGGTCGTAAGGTGAATCCGGGGGTACGTCGGATTGGCAGACAGCAAGAGCTTGACTGTTTCTCCCGGCGTGCGTACTTGCATGACAATATCGCTGTGGTGCGGCTGGTGAATCTTGGAGATGCGACCGCCGACACATTTATGTAACTCCCGCGCGACGGCACGGGTTACTACGCCATCAAATGCCACAATCACTCACCTCAATCGTTAAAAATGCCTGGAACGTAAAAAAAGATGCCAGAAATGGTTGCCAGTCACAGTGTAGCACAAAGCGGGGGAGGGAGGAATCTTGTTGTCGCCCTGCGGCTTCGGTTGACACTGCCAAGAGTTGTCTCCTATAATAAATTAACGATTTTGCGTCTGTGGAAGTGAAAACGATGGTTCGGAGCATGACAGGTTATGGACGGAAAGAGGATAGCAGGGGCGCTGTGCGGTTGACGGTGGAGATTCGCGCCGTCAATCATCGGTATTCCGAGATACAGGTACGCCTGCCAAAAGCTTGGAGCATGCTGGAGGACCAGGTGCGCAAGCTGGTGAGCCGGTACGTCCGCAGAGGTCGTGTCGATGTGACCATTGCGATGGACGGGAAAAGTCAGACGGCTTCCGCTGTCGAGATCGACTGGCAGGTGGCCGAGCAGCTCGTCTCGCTGTCACGCACGATGGCTGAGCGCTTTTCGTTGCAGGAGCCGCTTGGCGTCAAGGAGCTTTTGCTCTTCCCTGGCGTGTTACATACAAAAGAAATGACAGAAGACAGCGACGAAGCGGCCGAATGGCTGCTGGATCAGGTCAAGGCTGCAGCGATCGATTTGCTCTCCATGAAAGAGGCGGAGGGCAAGCAACTGTACGCTGATTTATCCGGACGGCTCGAACAGATTGAAGCGTGGGTCAAAGAGCTTCAGCAATTGGCTCCTGTGGGAATCGAGGAGTACCAGACCCGTCTTCGCCAGCGATTGAACGAATGGGCCAGCCAGGCTCCTTTTGAATTGGACCTTGCGCGCGTGGCTCAGGAGGTTGCTTTTTTCGCTGACAAGAGCGATATCAGTGAGGAGATTACCCGCCTGGAAAGCCATTGTCTCCAGTTTGCCAAACAGTTGGAAGCAAGCGAAGCGATCGGGCGAAAGCTGGATTTTTTGCTCCAGGAAATGAACCGGGAAGCCAATACTATCGCTTCCAAGGCGAATTATTTGCCCATTTCCCACCTCGCTGTGGAAATCAAGACGGAACTGGAGAAAATGAGAGAGCAAGTACAGAACGTCGAGTAGCATGAAAGGATGGGCTGGGCCGTTATGGCAATCAAGCTAATCAATATCGGATTTGGCAATATTGTGAATGCCAACCGCATTATTTCCATTGTAAGTCCGGAATCTGCTCCGATCAAACGGATCATTCAGGAAGCGCGCGATCGCAACATGCTCGTGGACGCTACCTATGGACGCCGGACGCGTGCTGTGATTATTACAGATAGCGATCACGTCATCTTGTCAGCGGTACAGCCGGAAACAGTGGCGCAGCGCCTCTCGACGAAGGACGACGAATCGGACGAATAAAGTAGGAGTGTAAACAATGAGCATGGTTGATCGCGGTCTCCTTTTGATTCTCTCCGGACCTGCGGGAGTGGGGAAAGGCACGGTATGCAAGGCACTTCGGGAAAGAATGCCCGAGCTGGTGTATTCCGTATCGGCTACCACACGTTCTCCGCGCCCGGGCGAGGTGGAAGGAGTTAATTACTTTTTCAAGACAAAGGAAGAGTTCCAGCAAATGATTGAGCAGGACGCTCTTCTGGAATGGGCAGAATACGTAGGAAACTTCTACGGCACGCCCCGCCAGTTTGTGGATGAAATGCTGAACGAAGGGCGCGACGTGATCCTGGAGATCGAAGTCCAGGGCGCGCTGCAAGTAAAACAGCGATTTCCGCAAGGGACGTTCCTGTTCCTGGCCCCGCCTGATCTGAACGAGCTGGAAAACCGGATCGTGGGACGGGGAACGGAGACGGAGGATGTGATCCGCAAGCGGATGGAAGTCGCCCGAGCCGAAATCGAGCTGATGGATCATTACGATTACGTAGTGGTCAACGATGTGATCGAATCAGCCTGCGATCGCATTCAGGCGATTATTACAGCCGAGCACCTGAAAAAAGATCGTCAGGTTCACAAATATCGCAAATGGTTGAAGGAGGTTGAATAGTTTTATGTTGTATCCATCTATCGACGAATTGACCGCAAAAGCGGAAAGCAAGTACATCCTGGTGACCGTAGCTTCCAAGCGCGCCCGCCAATTGCGTGAAAACAGCGAAATGCAGGTAGTCAAACCAAAATCCAAAAAGTTTGTAGGCGTCGCGCTGGAAGAGTTTATCTCCGACGAGCTGGTGCACGAGTTTTTGGACGGACGTAAATAAGAGCTTGCTTTGAAAAAACAACCTGTATGCAGGTTGTTTTTTTCGGATAGGGAAGAAAGGGGAGTTACAGATGGATTCGCTCGCAGAAAAACGAATTGTGCTCGGCGTCTGTGGCGGGATTGCGGCCTACAAGGCGGCTGCGCTCACAAGCAAGCTGACGCAGGCCGGCGCACAGGTGCATGTCATCCTGACGGAAAATGCGATGAATTTCGTTCAGCCAGTGACGTTCCAGGCATTGTCTCATCAGCCTGTCTACACGGATACATTTTCGGAGCCAGACCCGCACGTCATCAGTCACATCGACCTGGCGGACAAGGCCGATCTTGTGCTGATTGCTCCCGCGACGGCCAATGTCATCGGCAAAATCGCAAACGGCATCGCGGACGACATGTTGACGACGACGTTGCTTGCGACGAAAGCTCCGGTGATGATCGCGCCTGCGATGAACGTGAACATGTACGAGCATCCGGCGGTTGCGGCCAATATGGAAAAGCTGGCGTCGTTTGGCTATCGGTTTGTGGAGCCGGGGGTCGGGCTGCTCGCATGTGGCTGGGTTGGCAAAGGGCGTCTGGCCGAGCCGGAGGAAATCGTCGAAGCGGTGCAGAGCTGGTTTAGGCAACAAGCTGCACGAGACACGCAAGCAGCAGCGAAGCAAGACTTGCTGGACAAGCACGTACTCGTCACAGCCGGACCGACCCGGGAAAAAATCGATCCGGTTCGCTACATCACCAACCACGCATCGGGCAAAATGGGCTACGCTATTGCGGAGGCAGCGCGTGACAGAGGGGCGCGCGTGACGTTGATTAGCGGCCCGACCGCGCTGCCGCGGCCAGAGGGCGTCGCGTTCGTCGCCGTCGAATCAGTACAGGAGATGTTCGACGCCGTCATGGAGCATTTGCCACAGAGCGATATCGTCGTGAAGTCGGCTGCTGTGTCCGACTATCGGCCGAAAACAGTGCAGGCGCATAAAATGAAAAAAAGCGACGGCCCCTTCGTGCTGGAGCTGGACAAAGCGCCTGATATTTTAAAAACAATCGGCGAGCGCAAAACGAAGCAGTTTGTCGTCGGGTTTGCTGCCGAGACGCAAGATGTGCTGCTGCATGCGCAGTCGAAGCTGGAACGCAAAAACCTCGATATGATCGTAGCCAACAACGTCCTCCTGGAAGGCGCAGGGATGGGCAGCGATACGAACATCGTCACTCTTTTGACGCGGGACGGCGAGCAATTGGCGCTGGAAAAACTGAGCAAGCGGGCTGTGGCCGACAAGCTGTTTGATGCCGTGCTGTTGAAGCTGCAGCAAAAGCCGCTGTCTGAACTGTCATGATCGCCCAGGTGATTGTGGACGTACCGGTCAATCGAACGAATCGCCCGTTTGACTACAAGGTACCGTCCTGGCTAAGCCCGTTGATCCGCGTGGGCAGCAGGGTCATCGTCCCGTTTGGCCCGCGCAAGCTGCAAGGCTACGTGATCGGGATCGTGGAGCAGGCGGAGGGGGAAATCGCGTCGGCGCGCTTGAAGGACGTCGAGCAGGTGCTGGACGATATGCCTCCGCTCACGCCAGAGTTGCTGGAGCTTGGCGAGTGGATGTCCCGCCAATACTTGTGCCCGTGGGTGACAGCCGTCCAGGCGATGATTCCGGCTGTCTTGAAAGGCAAGTCGGAAAAATGGTTGGTCGCGACAGAAGCGCTGGAGGCAGAAGCGTGCGGCAACTCGGGGCTATTGTGGGAACTGGCGCGCAAACGGCAAATGCCGCTCGCAGAGGTGGAAAAGCAGTTTCCCGACGAGTACTTGCTCGTGCCGGGCTGGATATCGAGCGGCTTGTTGGCGACGGAATACCAGGTCACCGACCGGATTACGCGCAAGCAGCAATCGTTTGTGCGCAGCCTGTTGAGCGGGCCTGAGCTGGCAGAAGCAATCCGGTCCTTGCCAGCGCGGGCAGAGCAGATGAAAAGGGCGCTCGAACTGTTCCAGATGCATGAAGGCCAGTCTTTGTCCACCCAGATGCTGCAGGCGGAGTACGGAATCAGCCGTGCGTCGCTGAAGAGTCTGGAAAAAAAAGGATTCGTCGCCATCGAGCAGGTGGAAGTGTACCGCGATCCGTATGCCAATCGCCGCTTTTCCGACAAGCCGAAGCCTGACTTTACCCCGCTTCAGCAACAAGTTTTGGCACCAATTTTGCAATCTATAAAAATGGGCACGTACGCCTCGTACTTGCTGCATGGCGTAACAGGCAGCGGCAAGACAGAAGTGTATCTGGAAGCGATCGAACAGACGCTGGCAAAAGGGCGCGAGGCGATTTTTCTCGTGCCGGAAATTTCTTTGACGCCGCAAATGGTGGAGCGGTTCAAGGCGCGGTTTGGCGCCGATGTCGCCGTCCTGCACAGCGCCTTGTCGCAGGGAGAGCGCTACGACGAGTGGCGCAAAATTATTCGCAACCAGGTAAAAGTCGTAGTCGGGGCGCGCTCGGCTATTTTCGCTCCTTTTCGCAATGTCGGCTTGATCGTGATCGACGAAGAGCATGAAAGCTCCTACAAGCAAGAAGAGACGCCGCGATATCACGCGCGGGAAGTCGCCCTCTGGCGCGCGAAAAGAAACGACGCCGTCCTGCTGATGGGGAGCGCGACGCCTGCCTTGGAGACGTACGCCTTGGCTACGCGCGGCAGATACGAGTTGCTGGAAATGCCCGAACGGGTAGGCAATCGCCCGATGCCGCAGGTGCACGTCGTCGATATGCGCGAGGAGCTGCATGCGGAAAATCGCTCCATGTTCAGCCGCAAGCTGCACGAAATGATTGCCGATCGGCTGCAAAAAGGCGAGCAGATGGTCATTTTCCTGAATCGGCGCGGCTTTTCCACGTTTGTCATGTGCCGTTCGTGCGGCTATACGATGCGCTGCATTCATTGCGACATTTCGTTGACCTACCATAAAACGAACCATACGGCGCGCTGCCATTACTGCGGCTACACGATCGCCCAGCCTGCGCACTGCCCGGAATGCCAGAGCGAGCATATCCGCTTTTTCGGCACGGGGACGCAAAAGGTGGAGGCGGAGCTGGCGAAGCTGTTTCCCGGCATCCGCGTGATCCGGATGGACGTGGATACGACGTCGCGCAAAGGCGCGCATGAAGAGTTGCTGAACAAATTCCGCAACGGGCAGGGCGACGTGCTGCTCGGGACGCAAATGATCGCCAAAGGGCTCGATTTTCCGCGAGTGACGCTGGCGGGCATTATCGCAGCGGACAGCTCGCTGCATTTGCCTGATTTTCGCGCGGCGGAAAAGACGTTCCAACTGCTCACGCAGGTCGGAGGACGCGCGGGGCGGCATGAGCTGGCGGGAGATGTCGTCATCCAGACGTACACGCCCGAGCACTACAGCATCGTTCACGCCACGCGGCACGACTATCCGGCATTCTACCGGGATGAAATGCTGCAACGCAGGCGCACAGGGTATCCGCCGTATTTCCGGCTGGTGCTCATCACGTTCAGCCACGAAGATGTGCCTGTCGTCATTCGCGGCGCGCATACGATGGCGGACTTTTTGCGGTCGCGGCTCGCCCAGACGACAATCGTGCTCGGGCCAGTCGCATCGCCTATTGCGCGCGTGAAGGATAGATTTCGCTTTCAGATCATGCTAAAATATCGGGATGAACCGCAACTGTCTGACCTGCTTGCCCAGGCGACGGCGGCATTTGAAGAGTGGAACAAACAGCAGAAAGTATTGATGACGATTGACGTCGATCCGTACGTGCTGCTTTAGGGAGGATATGATTCACATGGCAATTCGCACAATTGTAAAACATCCAGATCCGATTTTGCGTGAAAAGGCAATGAAGGTGACCAAGTTCAACTCCAACCTGCACAAGCTGTTGGACGATATGGCTGACACGATGTACGATGCAGAGGGCGTAGGCTTGGCTGCACCGCAGGTAGGCATCTCCAAGCGCGTGATTGTCATGGATTGCGGCGACGGGCTGATCGAAATCGTCAACCCGGAAATCGTCGACCACAAAGGCGAGCAGTTTGACTATCCGGAAGGCTGCCTGAGCATCCCGGGGCTGCGCGGAGATGTTCGCCGCCACCAATGGATCAAGCTGCGCGGACAGGATCGCTTTGGCAACGAAATCGAACTGGAGGCCGAAGACCTGTTGTCCCGCTGCGCCCAGCATGAAATCGATCACCTGAATGGCGTGCTGTTCATCGACGTAGCCGACAAGGTCTATCAGGTGAACCCGGAAGAGGAAGGGGAATAACCGATTTGAAAGATGCTCGCATCCTCTTTATGGGTACGCCTGACTTCGCGGTTTCGAGCCTCGACGCGCTCATCGAAGCAGGCTATAACGTGATTGGAGTCGTGACACAACCGGATCGTCCCGTAGGACGCAAGCAAGTGTTGACGCCGCCCCCCGTCAAGGAGGCGGCTTTGCGTCATGGACTTGCTGTTTTGCAGCCGGAAAAAATCAAGGCAGAAGAAGCGCTGGAAGAAGTGCTGGCGCTGTCTCCCGACCTGATCGTGACAGCGGCTTACGGGCAAATTTTGCCCAAGCGGCTCTTGGATGCGCCGCCGTTTGGCTGCATCAATGTGCACGCCTCGCTTTTGCCGAAATATCGCGGCGGTGCGCCGATCCACAAAGCAATCGTCGACGGGGAAGCCGAATCGGGCGTGACGATCATGTACATGGTAGAGGCGCTGGACGCAGGGGACATGCTGTCCAAAGTCGTCGTGCCGATCGAGGAACGCGACACGGTCGGACTTTTGCATGACAAGCTGGCGGTCGCTGGCTCCCGGCTTTTGCTTGAGACGGTGCCTCGGCTGCTGGCAGGGGAGATTCAGCCGGAAGCGCAAGATCACTCGGCTGCGACATTTGCGCCGAATATCAAGCGGGCTGACGAAAAAATTGACTGGACGAAATCCGCCGCGCAAATCTACAACCAGGTACGCGGACTGAACCCATGGCCTGTCGCCTTCACGACATACGAAGGCAAAGTGTGGAAGCTGTGGTGGGTGGAAAAATGGCCCGAAGCTGGCAGCAAAAAAGCGCCGGGAACGATTATCGCCCGCGAGGAAGACGGCCTGGTCGTCGCGTGCGGCAGCGGGGCGGTCAAAATAACCGAATTGCAGCCGGAAGGCAAAAAACGGATGAGCGCTCTCGACTTTTTGCGCGGAGCGGGCAGCAGCATCGAAATCGGCACGAAGGTAGGAGAATAGCCCGTGGCAAAAAAGGGAGCGCGTGATATTGCGCTAGATGTATTGAACAGAGTCGAGGAACACAAATCGTACAGCAATCTGGAGTTGCGAGGCGTTCTGGACCGCGCGCAGCTCAGCGCGGCAGATACGGGGCTGGTGACAGAACTGGTGTACGGCACGATCCAGCGGAAGCTCACGCTCGATCACGTCCTGTCCCACTTTGTCGGGAACAAAAAGCTGCAGACGTGGGTGCGCAACCTGCTGCGGCTCAGCCTGTACCAAATCCGCTTTCTGGACCGTATCCCTGAGCGCGCAGCCGTTCACGAGGCGGTGGAAATGGCGAAGCGCCGAGGTCACCAAGGGATTGCTTCGATGGTCAACGGCGTCCTGCGCAACGTCTTGCGCCAGCCGGATGTGTGGGAGCGTCTGCCAAAAGGTGACCGCGCCACGCAGATCGCAGTAGAGCATTCCCATCCGGAATGGCTCGTTCGGCAATGGCTTGCGGTGTACGGCGAAGCGACGACGATCGCGATCTGCGAAGCCAACAACCGCCATCCGCACAGCTCCATTCGCGTCAATTCGCTGAAAACAAGCGCGAGCGAATTGCTGGACAAGCTCGCGGCAGAAGAAACGGCGGCGAGGCAGTCGGCGCTCAGCCCGCAAGCGATTTTGGTAGAGGGTGGGCACGCGGCCGGCTCGCGCCTGTTTCGCGAAGGCTACTTTACGATTCAAGACGAAAGTTCCATGCTGGTAGCGCCTGCGCTTGCCGCCAAGCCAGGCATGCGCGTCCTCGACGCCTGCGCGGCTCCCGGCGGGAAAACGACGCATATCGCGGAGCTGATGGAAAATCGCGGGCACATCGTCGCGTGCGACCTTCACCCGCACAAGCGCGACCTGATTGCGCAAACGGCAAAGCGGCTCGGCATCTCCATCATCGAGCCGATCACGAGCGATGCGCTCGATTTGCCAGACAGAGGCTTGGGGACGTTCGACCGGATTTTGCTCGACGCGCCGTGCTCGGGCTTCGGCGTCATCCGGCGCAAGCCAGACTTGAAATGGAACAAAACGCCAGAGGATGTTCGCGCGATTGCCCAGTTGCAGTACGAACTGCTCAAGGCGCTGGCGCCGATGCTTGCGGCAGATGGCGTTCTCGTGTACAGCACGTGCACGATTGAGCCGGAGGAAAATCAGAAGATCGTCCAGCGCTTCGTCAAGGAGCACCCGGAGTTTGTCCTGGACGAGACGCTTGCGCACGACTTGCCAGAGGCCGCTCGGGCGCATGTGGACGAGACAGGGGCATGCGTGCAGATTTTGCCGCATCATTTTGAGAGTGATGGCTTCTTTATCGCGCGTCTGAAACGAAAAAGATAGCAAGAGAGGGGTGGCGCGCCAACTGCGAAAAATGCCACTCCTTTGCCTTTGTTTGCGCTTCTGCAGATTGGTTTACACTAGGAAAAGGGATGCATTTCTGAAATGGATGCCAAAACCGTTTGAAGCGCGACGCGAGGCGAGGTACAATGATAGAATGACGATTTGTGCAAGCAATGATTTTGAGGATGTGGAAAAGAAATGCCATTCACGACATTTACAGGCGAAAAGCCGCTTATTTACAGCTTGACTCAAGACGAACTGAAAGAATGGCTCATCAGCGCAGGTGACAAAGCTTTTCGCGCCCAGCAAATTTTTGACTGGCTGTACGTAAAGCGTGTGACTTCCTTTGATGAGATGAGCAATCTTTCCAAAGACCTGCGGCAAAAGCTCGCCGAGACGTTCCGCCTGGATTCTTTGAAAGAAATTACGCATCAGCAATCGACGGACGGAACGATCAAGTTTTTGTTCCAGCTCGTGGATGGTCACGCCATCGAAACGGTCATCATGCGCCACAGCTACGGAAACAGCATCTGTGTGACGACGCAGGTCGGCTGCCGGATCGGCTGCACGTTTTGCGCCTCCACGCTCGGCGGATTGAAGCGCAACCTCGATGCGGGCGAGATCGTTTCCCAGGTGCTGATGGCCCAGCGCAAGCTCGATGCAGAGGGCGAGCGCGTCAGCCACGTCGTGGTGATGGGGATTGGCGAGCCGTTTGAAAACTTCGAGAGTCTGATGGCCTTTTTGTCGATCATCAACGACAACCGGGGACTGAACATCGGCGCCCGTCATATTACCGTCTCCACCAGCGGAATCGTGCCGAAAATTTACGAGTTTGCCGAGCGCGGCGGACAAGTGAACCTGGCGATTTCCCTGCACGCGCCCAATACGGAGCTGCGCAGCAAGCTGATGCCGATCAACCGCGGCTTTCCGCTTGACAAGCTGATGGAAGCGTGTCGTCATTATATTAACAAGACAGGTCGCCGGATCAGCTTCGAGTACGGTCTGTTCGGCGGGAAAAACGATCAGCCCGAGCACGCCGAGGAACTGGCCGACCTGATCGGAGACATGCTCTGCCACGTCAATCTGATTCCGGTCAACTACGTGCCCGAGCGCGATTACGTGCGTACACCACGCAACGAAATTTTTCAGTTCAAACGCATTTTGGAGGAAAAGGGAATCAATGTGACCATCAGACGTGAACAAGGCAGTGATATCGCCGCTGCCTGCGGTCAACTGAGGGCACAACACGCTAAAGAAACCGTGGGGTGAAGCCATGGAAATCGCGATGAAATCCCATGTTGGCCGCGTCCGTCAGATCAATGAGGACTACTATGCCTGTGTTGCCGATCTGAACGGACGCGTGCTGGCCATTGTTGCAGACGGTATGGGCGGCCATCAGGCTGGGGACATTGCCAGCCGCCTTGCTGTTGAGCGAATAGTAAAAGAACTGCGCCACCTGGATGGGCAACTCGACGCAGAAGACGCGCGCGAGCAACTGATGAATGCCGTTCTGCTTGCCAACAGGGAAGTCTACGATTACGCTGTGAACCATCCAGAGTGCAGCGGAATGGGGACGACCGTTGTGGCGGCGCTGTTGGGAGAATCTTCCGTTATCACCGCCCATATTGGCGACAGCCGTCTGTATTTTTACAATGCAGACGGGCTGGTGATGAAGACAGAGGACCATTCTCTGGTGAACGAACTCTTGAAAAGCGGACAAATCACCGAGGAAGAAGCATCGGTCCATCCGCATCGAAACGTGATTATGCGTTCGCTCGGCACGGAGCCGGATGTGTTGATTGATTTGGGACAGTTCGAGTGGTCGGAGGGCGATGTCGTCCTCATCTGCTCGGATGGTCTCACGAACAAGGTAGGCCATGCCTCTCTGGAAAATTGGTTACAGAAACAGATATCGCTGCAAGCAAAAGTGGACGGTCTGGTGCAGGAAGCGCTGGATGCCGGTGGGGAAGACAACATTACGCTGGTTGCTGTCCAAAAAAAGCTTGATGTCGGTCAGAAAGAGGGGTGAGAGAGATGGAAGGTCAACGACTGGGTGGACGGTATCAATTGGAATCCCGCGTCGGCGGAGGCGGTATGGCGATCGTATACAAAGCCAGGGATTTGATCCTGAATCGTCCGGTGGCCGTCAAAGTGCTGCGCTCGCAGTTTGGTACGGACGAAGACTTTGTCAATCGGTTTCGGCGTGAAGCGCAGGCGGTAGCAAGCTTGTCTCACCCCAATGTGGTCGGGGTGTACGATGTAGGCCAGGAAGGCGACACGCACTACATGGTGATGGAGTACATAGAAGGCTGCACGCTCAAGGAAGTCATTATCCAGCGTGGGGCATTGCCCGTAGAGGAGGCAGTGCGCATCGCCGAGCAAATTTGCGATGCACTCGATCACGCGCATCAAAACCAGATCATTCACAGAGACATCAAGCCGCACAATATCATGATCGGAAAAAATGGCAGAGTGAAGGTGACGGACTTCGGTATCGCGCGCGCCGTTACTTCTGCTACGATTACCCATACGAACGCCATGCTTGGCTCTGTCCATTATTTTTCGCCGGAACAGGCGCGTGGCGGGATTACGGGAGAAAAGTCCGATATTTACTCGCTCGGGATCGTGCTGTATGAGATGGTGACCGGGGAGCTGCCGTTTTCCGGCGATTCGCCGATATCGGTGGCGCTCAAGCATTTGCAGGAGCCGTTGCCCGAGCCGCGTCAGGTAAACCCGAACATTCCGCAAAGCGTGGAAAACGTCATCTTGAAGGCGCTGGTCAAAGATCCGTTTCTTAGGTACGCATCCGCGCGGGAAATGCTTGAAGATTTGGAGACGTGCCTGTTTCCGGAACGGTTGAACGAGGAAAAGCTAACCTTCCCGGTGGATGAGGAGATGACGCGCGTCGTTCCGATTATTACACCGGAGATGATGGAAGGGCACACGAGCGGCCGAACAGGAGTCGGACAGCGCAGCCGCCATGAGCCGTCCGAAGAAGACGAGGATGATAAGCCGCCGAAAAAATGGTGGGTCAAGGCTCTTTTCTGGGTCGGTGGCATTGGACTGTTTTTCGTGCTCGCGTTCTTCGGTTTCAACTTCCTGTTGAACGTGTTCCCTTCCATTCCTGAGGTGCCTGTTCCGTATGTGGAAGGAATCCAAGTGGAACTCGCCGAGGACAAAATCAAGGAAAAAAATCTCGTACCGCAGATTGTAGAAGAAGCAAGCGATACGATCGAAAAAGGCATGGTCATCCGTCAGGACCCGGCACCGCCGATGAGGCTGAAGGAAAAGGCCGTTGTCACCTTGTACGTCAGCAAAGGCCAGGAGCA
Source organism: Brevibacillus sp. FW306-2-1A-C05A (assembly GCF_058781555.1). Taxonomy (NCBI): domain Bacteria; kingdom Bacillati; phylum Bacillota; class Bacilli; order Caryophanales; family Paenibacillaceae; genus Brevibacillus; species Brevibacillus sp. FW306-2-1A-C05A. The sequence goes on along the minus strand of NZ_JBYSWV010000001.1, from coordinate 323,700 downwards.
GATCGACATGCCGAATCTGGTCACCCTGCCGCGGGCAACAGCGGAGGAAACGTTGAAAAAGAACGGCTTCAAGCTGGAAATGGTCACGTTCGTAGAGGAAGAGGACGACAAGGCCGAAGTGGGAACCGTCATCAAGCAGTCGCCGGAAGCGAATGAAAAGGTGTATCCGGGCAAGACGAACGTGAAGGTGACGATCAGCAAAGGCAAAGCGTTTGTCCCCATGCCGGATGTGCGCGGAAAATCGGTGGAAGCGGCCCAATTGGAACTGTTCAAAAAAGGGCTTGTTGTCGGAGAAATCAAGAAAGTGCCAACCTACACCACCGACAAGGCGGACGAAGTGCTGAGCACGCATCCGTACGATCCGGGCATGCAGGTGCAAAAAGGCGTAGCCGTTCCGCTGACAGTCAGCAACGGGCAGTATCCGCAAGACGCCAAGTCTGCCGTTGCCACTGTGTACGTAGAAGTAGTGCCTGGCGAGACCGTGGAAGTCAAGATCGAAGTGACAGACGCGCGCGGCGAAGCAAAAGTATTCCAGCAAGAAACAATCGCGGAAAACAAAGAATACGACGTGCCGGTCGTTCTCTCGCCGCAAAAAGACGCAGTTGTCCGAGCAACAGTCAAAAGGCAGAACGACACCGAATTCAGGGATTATCAAACCATTCCGATCTCGTATAACAGCTTGCCGTAGGATAGTGGAGGGACATGAATGCCAGAAGGACGGATTGTGAAAGCGCTGAGCGGCTTTTACTATGTAGCCGATGAGGGGCGCATCTACAGTTGCCGTGCAAGAGGGCTGTTCAAGAAAAAAGACGCCAAGGTGAACCCGCTCGTGGGCGACTGGGTCGTCTACGATGCGATCAATGAAGAAGAAGGCTATGTCATGGAGGTGGGCGAAAGGACCAATGAGCTGGTCCGCCCGCCCATTTCCAATGTAGATCAGGCTGTTCTCGTCTTTTCCATGTACAAGCCGATGTTTAGCTCGCTTCTTTTGGACAAGTTTTTGGCTCATACCGAGCACGTCGGGATCGATTCCGTCATTGTGCTGTCCAAAGCCGATCAGGTGTCGCAGGAAGAAGTGGACGCCATCGTGCGCCAATACGAGGCCATCGGCTATCAGGTGATTCCGACCTCGACGGTAGACGAGCGCGGCCTAGAGGAAGTGCGCTCCATTTTGCACGACCGGATTACCGTTTTCGCCGGGCAGTCAGGAGTGGGAAAATCATCGCTGATTAACACGCTGTTCCCTGGCGTCAGCCTGCAGACAGGCGATGTCAGCCAAAAGCTGGGACGCGGCAAGCATACAACCCGTCACGTCGAGCTGATCCCGCTTCCAGGCGGCGGCTATGTGGCCGACACGCCAGGCTTCAGTTCGCTGGAGTTCATCGACTTTACCGAGCTGGATCTGGCCGAGTCGTTCCGTGACTTTGCTGCCCTCAGCGCGGATTGCAAATTCCGCGGCTGTCTGCACGTAAGCGAGCCGTCATGTGCCGTCCAGGCGGCGCTGGCGGCAGGCGAGCTGAGCGAGGATCGCTACGAACACTACAAACAGTTCCGCGAAGAGCTGAAAGAATATCAACGGAGGAACAAACCATGGTAAAAATCGCACCTTCTATCCTGTCAGCGGATTTTGCCCGTCTGGGCGAGGAGATTCTCGATGTTGAGCGCGGGGGAGCAGACTGGATTCACGTGGATGTGATGGATGGACATTTTGTGCCGAACATCACGATCGGGCCATTGATCGTCGAGGCAATCCGTCCCGTGACCAAGCTGCCGCTGGACGTGCATCTGATGATTGAAGAGCCGGACCGCTACATCCTGCAGTTTGCCAAAAGCGGTGCGGACTGGATCACGGTTCATCAGGAAGCGTGCCGCCACCTGCACAGAACGCTCTACCTGATTAAAGAACAAGGCGTGAAGGCTGGCGTTGTGCTCAATCCGGCCACCCCGATTGCGACTATCGAGCCTGTGCTGCCTGATCTGGACATGGTGCTTTTGATGACCGTCAACCCTGGTTTTGGCGGGCAAAAATTCATCCACAACGTCGTGCCGAAAATCAAGGCGCTGCGCGACCTGCTGAACGAGCGCGGGCTGGACCATGTCGAGATCGAGATCGACGGCGGCGTCAATGCCGAAACAGCGCGCCTGTGCGAAGAGGCGGGAGCGACTGTACTCGTCGCAGGCAGCGCGGTGTTCAACCAGCCTGATCGCGCAAAAGCGATTTCAGCGATTCGCGGATAAACGAAAACGGTGAACTGAACAGGAAAAAGCCATCTGCAACAAAACGGCGCAGATGGCTTTTTGGCGTGCGAAAAAAATGGAGCGGCCGAGCAAAACGCCGTGTCCGCAACGAGGCTTTTGCCGATGCGGCAAACACAGCATCCGGCATCCGGTTTTCGGCTGGCAAGCAGTCGCCTGTCGCGGAATTTTCCGCAATCCTAGTGGCGCTTTTCTGCTGAAAACAGGCAATCATCTGCTAGGGACGATCAGAAGTCACATACGTACCGGCGATCAGGTCGTGAATCGCGCGCTTGTCTTTGCGCACACAGACCATGATGAGGCTCACTAGGGCTCCCAGCCCGAACGTAATGCCATAGACGAGCATCATGCCGACGAGCACGCGCAGCAGCATCGTGCCGATCCCGACAGACTCGCCGTCCACGCGGGCGATGCGCACGCCGACAATTCTTTTGCCGACCGTATAGCCGGACCAAAATACCGGAACGAGCAGGCTGTATAGCGTGGAGATCAGATTGGTCGCGAGATTTCCTTCCGTTTGGCCTGTAATCCAATAGCTGATGATAGCCAGAGGCACACCGATAATCAGTCCGTCCAGCAGGGACGCTCCGAGACGCCGCCAAAACCCGACGGGATTGCTTGGCAATGGTGCAGCGTTTTCCATACGTACCCTTCCTTTCTTTTCCGAGGCTAGGGAATATATATGTTTGGTCAGTTGAAAGTATTTCATGAAAAAACGCCAGCGATTCCTCGGCGATCAAGCGGGAGAAAAGCTTTTTTACAGGGTGGTCAACAGGCGGAGCAAAACTGCCATGCGGCCGGGGATGGCATCGACGACGACGTGCTCGTGGGAGGCGTGGGCGCCGTCACCGACAGGGCCGAGTCCGTCGAGTGTCGGACATCCGGCATCTGCGGCAAAATTGCCGTCACTGGTTCCGCCGACACCGCACTCCGTCAGCTCGAAGCCTTCCAGGCGCGCTTGCTCCTGGGCAAGCGAAAACAGCTTCGCGGTACCGTCGGTCCGCTCCATCGGCGGCTTGGCAATGCCGCCCGCAAGTTTTAGCTCTGCGCCAGCGAGCACAGGGGAGAGCTCGTTCATCAGCCGGGTAATCCGCTCGGCTTCGTCGTGGCTTTGAACGCGGACGTCGATGTCCGCCGTCGCCCAGTCCGGAACGACGTTGGAGACGCTGCCTCCCTTGATCGTGCCGACAGACAGGGTCGTTCCTTTGGCGTAGTCTGTAAACGACTGAATCGCCAGGACGTGATGGGCCAACTCCTCGATGGCATTCACCCCAAGGGCGTGATCGTTGCCAGCATGAGCAGCGCGTCCGGTTGCGGTCAGGAAAAATTCCCCGCCGCCTTTGCGGCTCGTTTTCAAGGAACCGTCTCCGGCTGCCGGTTCCAGCACCAGCGTGTATTTGCTTCGCGCCGCTTCCTGTCTAATCAGTTGCTCGGAGGAGACACTGCCGATCTCCTCGTCCGTATTCCAGAAAAAGACCAGCTTTTTCCGGAGCGGGAGCTTGTGCGAGATGATCGCGCGCAGGGCGAAGTAGGCGAAAACGATCCCGGCTTTCATGTCGTACGTGCCCGGTCCGTACAGGCGGCCGTCTTCCTCCCGCCACGGCTCCTTCGCAAGCGTGCCGATTTCCTTCACCGTGTCAAAATGTCCCAGCACGAGAATTTGCTCGTCGCCCTCGCCGTATTCGATGCGGAGTTGGTCGCCGTACGTTTCCTGCGGCAGACGCTCGATCCGGCAGCCCAGCTCGCGGAAACGCTCGGCGATCAGCAGGCCGAGCCGATCGACCGCCTGCTTGTTGTGGGTCGGGCTTTCCATCTCCACGTAGGTGCGCAGCTCGGCCACGATTTCCGGGAGCTGCTCGCGAAAATAAGACGTCCAGTTGGTCATCATCGTCTTCCTCCTTTATGTACGAGCTTTTCATATGCACTATAAAGCTTCGCGCCCCTTTTCGCCAGAGAAAAATCCGACGGGCCGTCACGATATCCTTAAGAAGTCGGGCATACTAGGCAGAGCAGGAAGCACGGCAAACAAAAGGAGGAAAGTGATTTGTGTGTAAAATTCTGTATTTTGCATAATTAACAGATGGTGAAAAAATGATTGAAATTGTTTAGTTATTGATTAAAATAGTCATTATCCTGCATAAATATAAGTTGTTGTGCAAAATATTCTAGGCAAGCATGGCTGCTTTTGCAGTAAATCATTTCAACCGGGGGTACACAATGAAAAAACGGACATCGATTCTTTCTCTTGCATTATCGTCTCTGCTGGCTGCGGCGATGATCGCAGGCTGCGGCACGGGCAACCAGCCACAAGCGGGCGCAGGCCAGGAGCAACCGGCAGGCCAAGGAGGACAAGCTGGCGAGAAAAAGACGCTCATCATGGCGACGTCTGCGGACTACAAGCCGTATGAATACCACGACCTGACCAGCGGCAAGGACGAGATCGTCGGGTTTGACATCGACATCGCCAAATACATCGGCAAAGAACTGGGCTATGAAATCCAGATTACCGACATGAACTTCGACGGACTGGTTCCGGCGCTGCAAACGAATCGTGCCGATTTCGTCATGGCGGGCATGACGCCAACGGATGAGCGCAAAAAAAATGCGGATTTCTCCGAGATCTACTATGAAGCGAAAAATACGATCGTCTCCAAGAAGGATAGCAACATCACCAAGCCGGATCAGCTCGCGGGTAAAAAGATCGCCGTACAGCTTGGCTCTATCCAGGAAGAGGCGGCGCAAGAGCTGGCGAAAACCGTACAAGGCTTGCAAGTGACTTCCTTGAACAAGCTGGGCGAGATCGTGGAAGAAGTAAAAACCGGCCGCGTCGACGCTGCCATCATCGAGGACCACGTGGCCAAAAGCTTCGTAGAGAGCAACCCTGGCTTGCAGTTCACCACGATTGAATCGAAGGAAACGAACGGCTCTGCCATCGCTTTTCCAAAAGGCTCTCCACACGTAGCGAAGTTTAACGAGGTTATCAAAAAAATGCAGGAAAACGGAGAAATGGACAAGCTGATCCAAAAATGGTTCGCTCAATAATCTCTGAACGCAAAGCTTTTTACAACTACGCAACGTAGCAAGAGGTGAGAGAGGGCATGAATTTGGATTTTGCGCAAATCGTGCCCTATATCCCTTTCATTTTGCAGGGGATAAAGGGCACGCTGCTTGTTACATTGATTTCCGTCGTTTTAGGCTTCATCTGGGGCTCGATCCTCGCACTCATCAAAATTTCTAAATTCGGGCCGCTGAATTGGCTCGCTGTCGCCTACACGTCCGTCTTTCGCGGAACGCCGCTGATTTTGCAGCTCACGTTCGTCTACTTCGCGACTCCGCAGCTCACCGGCTACAACATTTCGCAGTTGGAAGCAGCCGTCCTGACGTTTACCCTGAACTCGGGGGCGTACATTTCGGAGACGATTCGCGGCGGAATTATGGCTGTGGACAAAGGACAGTGGGAAGCGGCCAAGGCGCTCGGCATCCCGTATCGCCGCATGATGCTCGACATCATTTTGCCGCAGGGCGTGAAAAACATTTTGCCTGCGCTCGTGAACGAGACGATCGCGCTTCTGAAGGAGTCGGCGCTCGTTTCCACGATCGGTCTGTCCGACATCATGCAAAATGCGAACGTGGTAAAAGGGGCCATCTTCCGCTACTTTGAACCATACCTGATCGCCGGCTTCCTGTACTATGTCATGGTCATGATCCTGACATGGGTAGCGCGCGTAGTGGAACGGAGGATGAGACGCAGTGATTAAAATCGACAACATTACGAAGTCGTTCGGGCAACTGAACGTCTTGAAAGGCATCTCCACCGAAATCGGCAAAGGCGAGGTCGTGGCGATCATCGGGCCGTCCGGATCGGGAAAATCGACGCTGCTGCGCTGCATAAACCTGCTGGAAGTCCCTACCAGCGGCAAAATCGCGATCAACGGTCAGGAAATTACCGACCCAAAGGCAAACGTCATGGCGATCCGCCAGCAGATCGGGATGGTGTTCCAGCATTTTCACCTGTTCCCGCACATGACCGTGCTGAACAACCTGACCTACGCGCCAATCAAGGTAAAAGGCATGGCGAAAAGCGAGGCGGAGAAAAAGGCGCGGGAGCTGCTTGCGCGTGTCGGTTTGGCCGACAAAGCCGACGTCTTCCCGTCGCGATTGTCCGGCGGGCAGAAGCAGCGCGTCGCCATCGCCCGCTCGCTGGTCATGGAGCCGCAAATCATGCTGTTTGACGAGCCGACGTCCGCGCTTGATCCGGAGATGGTCAAAGAGGTGCTGGAGGTTATGAAAGGGTTGGCCCACACCGGGATGACCATGGCGATCGTGACGCATGAGATGCGTTTTGCGGAAGAAGTGTCCGACCGCATCCTGTTTCTGGACGACGGCCGACTGTTGGAGGATGCGCCGCCAAAAGAGTTTTTCCAAAATCCGAAAAGCGAACGGGCCAAGCAGTTTCTGGAAAAGGTCCGTTGAGCAAAGGAAGCCGCGGGAGCTTGTGCCTGCGGCTTTTCTCTTTGACAGGCGTTGGGACTTGGACTAGAATCAGAGACAGCTTCGGTGGCTGTTGCTCTTTTATTATGAAAATTCATGAGGAATGACAAGGAGTGAAGGAGATTGGATCGTCAACGATTGGTCATCTTGCTGGAGATGGCGATGATGGCGGCGCTCGCGGTTGTGTTCAGCCAGATCAAGGTGTTTGAAATGCCGCAGGGCGGCTCCGTCTCGCTGGTCATGGTTCCGATTGCCTTGATCGCGGTTCGCCGCGGCTTGCTGGCGGGCGTCGTTACGGGGATGGTAGTAGGACTGCTTCAGCTCTTGTTCGGCAGTACCTTGGTCAATCCGGTACAAGTGTTGCTCGATTATCCGCTGGCGTTTGCCGCATTGGGACTGACCGGGCTTGTCCGCCTGTCCGGCCGGGAAGGAAAGAAGCAGCGGATCTTCGCGCTGTGGAGCGGCTTGCTGATCGGGGGGCTGGGTCGCTTGGTTTGCCATTTTACGTCGGGCGTCATCTGGTTTGGCGAGTACGCGCCAGAAGGCACGCCTGTCGCGCTGTATTCCTTTGTCTACAATATCACCTACCTGCTTCCCGAAATGATTATCGCGGGCGTCGTCCTGTCGGTGGTGCTGGGCAGCGCCTCGCAGCTTTTGTTTCCGGCGCGCGACCGATTGGCGTAGTGGGACCTGCATAAAAGACAGATTGTTTTCATAATGTATTCAGGCAGCAATTGCGTTGCCTGAATTTTTCTTTTCGCCGTCATCTGTTCTACCTGTGTTTGCAGCGGACATCGACATTTTCGCGTGGCAGGATACATGTTTATCCGACAGCAGAATATGATGTAATATGCACGTTTGGGAGAACACCTAAAGGAGGTGCAGCAAGAAATGGGATTGCGCTCCTATCGCCTGCGACAGGGGGGCGCCTTGCGACGTGTTCTCGGGGTTGCGTTGGCTGTCGGGGGAATCACCATTTTCCTGTACATGGCACCTCCGTGGGTTTGGTATAGCCTGTTGGCGGCGGCACTCATGGGGGCGGGCTGGTATTTGTATCGTGGGAAGTAATTTCGGTGAGGAGGGGTAGCATGCGATTTTACACCATCAAGTTGCCGAAGTTCCTGGGTGGCATGATTCGCGGCATCATCGAGGCATTCAACAAGAAAAAATGAAGACGCGGCCTCCTTCATGAAAAGACGGAAAAGGAACGTCGGAGAAATGCAAAAAAGCACCTCGAGGGTGCTTTTTTTCGCGTAGCTTGTCAAAACTACACGCGAGTGACGAGACCGGATTTCAGTGCTCGAGTGCTTACATAAACGCGCTTCGGTTTTCCGTTAACGAGAATGCGCACTTTTTGTACGTTGACACCCCAGGTGCGGCGAGTTGCGCGCATGGAGTGGGAGCGAGCGTTTCCAGCTTTTGCAGATTTACCTGTTACAAAGCAGCGACGTGCCATTACGATCCACCTCCCTTGTTGCATCTAAACGGGATTTCCTTGATGGGAAATACAAATACTCGACTATATTAGCACACCATTGCTGTCAATTGCAATACTTGACATGATGATTTGCCCCGTCTTTCTGCTAGGGTTGGTAGGTTCGACAAAACGCTTCATTTCTCCCATATGTTAGTGTAGAATTGAGGGAAGCATGGGTACGCTTACCTATGGAGGTCAAGCTGTTTAACAGAGGAGGAGTCCTTGCATGACAGTGGAAATGAGTACATCGCTAGGAAAGATCGATGTTACAGAAGACGTGATCGCACGAATTGCCGGAGGCGCAGCCATGGAAGTATTCGGGCTGGTGGGTATGGCTTCCCGCAAGGCGTTGAAGGATGGAATTGCTGAGCTTCTTGGCCGCGACAACCTGAGCAAAGGCGTCGTTGTGCACAATACGAACGGCGAAGTGGTTTTGGACATGCATATTATCGTCAGCTATGGCGTGAAAATTTCCGAGGTCGCCGGCAACGTGCAACGCCGCGTGAGATATACCTTGGAACAAACGGTAGGCATTGATGTCACGGCCGTCAACATCTTCGTACAGGGAGTTCGTACAGACAGAGATTCGTAAGGAGGAACAACAGTTGGTACATACGCATCTAGATGGCGTGCTGTTTAGCCGGATGGTTTACCTGGGGGCGAACCTATTATCCGCCAACGTCAGAGTAGTAGATGGCTTGAACGTCTTTCCTGTGCCGGATGGCGATACGGGGACAAACATGAATTTGACTTTCTCTTCCGGTGTGGACGAGCTAAGGCGCAAGGAATCTCCCCGAGTCGCGGACAGTGCTGCTGCTCTGGCCAAAGGGCTTTTGATGGGAGCGCGGGGAAACTCCGGTGTGATTTTATCCCAGTTGTTCCGCGGCTTTAGCAAAGCAGTCAATGGAAAAGACGAGGTGAATGCCCGTCAGTTCGCCGACGCCTTGAAGTCCGGTGTGGACGCTGCCTATCAGGCAGTGATGAAGCCGGTGGAAGGCACGATTTTGACTGTAGCCCGCGAAGCGGCGGAGATGGCTGTGCGTGCAGCGCGCACGTCGGATGACATTGTCTCTGTAATGGAAAAAACGTACGAGCAGGCGCAAGCTACACTCTTGCGCACGCCAGAAATGCTGCCTGTACTGAAAGAAGTAGGCGTCGTCGATTCAGGCGGACAGGGGCTTCTGTTTATTTACGAAGGCTTCCTGCGCGCCTTGCGCGGCGAGGAACAGATCGAAAGCGAAGAACACGCCAAGCCGTCCGTGAGCCCGGAAGAGCTGGACAAGCTGATTTCCGAGCAGCACAATGCGCAAGTCCACATGAAGACCGAGGACATCAAGCACGGCTACTGTACGGAATTTATGGTTCATGTGGCGCACAGCACGGAGCCGCACAAAAAGCCGTTTTCCGAGGTGCTGTTCCGCGGCCATCTCGATACGATGGGCGACTCGCTTTTGGTCGTTTCTGACGATGAGGTCGTCAAAGTACATATACATGCAGAGCATCCGGGCAGCGTCTTGCAATACGCCCAGCAGTTCGGCAGCCTGCACCGGATCAAAATCGAAAACATGCGCGAGCAGCATGCGAACATTCTCAAAGCGGAAGAGGGCAAAAGGGAAGCGCAGGCAGCGGCAGTGGCCCTGCCGGCGGACGAGCAGCTTCCGTACGGACTGATCGCAGTTGCCGCTGGCGAAGGCATCGCGAAAATTTTGCGCAGCATGGGCGTGCACGTCGTGATCGAGGGCGGCCAGACGATGAACCCGAGCACGGAAGATTTCATGAAGGCCATCGCCGGGCTGCATGCGCAACATATCATCATCCTGCCAAACAACAGCAATATTATCATGGCGGCGCAGCAGGCAGCCGAGCTGGCGGAAGTTCCCGTCTCGGTCGTGCCGACGAAAAGCATCCCGCAGGGGCTGGCCGCTTTGCTCGCATTCCATGCGGATGCCGAGCCTGCCGTGAACGCTTCGGCGATGGCAAAAGCGATCACCCAGGTGAAGACGGGAATGGTGACGCATGCCGTTCGCGATACGCAGATGGGCGACGTCGCGATCAAGGAAGGCGATTTCATCGGCATGGCCGAAAAAGAAATCGTCACGGCTGGACCGGAATTGCTGGAGTGCGCGAAGACGCTGCTGCTCGGCATGGCGGACGAGGACACCGAGATCATCACGATGTTCCTCGGCGAAGGTGCGACAGAGGAGCAGGCGGACGCGTTGCAGGAAGCTGTAGCGGACGCATACCCGGATGCGGAAGTGGAGATTCAGTTCGGCGGACAGCCGCTGTATCCGTTTATTTTTTCCGTGGAGTAATGAGGAGAGGAGCACGCAAGAATGCCAGTTGTGATTCTTACCGACAGCGCGTCCGATATTGATGCGTCTGTCAGGCAGTCGCTCGGGATTGTGGCTGTTCCGCTGAAGGTCATGTTTGGGGCGGAGACGTATCTGGACGGAGTGACGATCTCTTCCTCCGCGTTTTTTGACAAGCTGAAGCAGTCGCATGCCTTGCCGACGACTTCCCAGCCGTCTCCGCTGGAGTTTGCCGAAGCGTACAAGGCGATCTACGAGCAGTACGGAAGCGACGTGCAAATCATCGCCATCCTGTTGTCCGGTTCTCTGTCCGGCACGTATCAGTCGGCGATGATCGCCAAATCCATGCTCGATGAGAACATGGACATTACCGTGATCGACTCGCGCAAAGCTTCTTTTGTCCACGGAATGATTTGCGTGGAAGCGGCGAAGGACGCGAAGGCCGGGAAGGGCAAAGAGCAGATTCTCGATGCGATCGACCGCTATCTGGACGAGGTGCAGGTTTACTTCATCGTCGACACGCTGGAATTTTTGCAAAAAGGCGGGCGGATTGGCCGCGCCTCGGCTGTCATCGGCTCGCTGCTCAACATCAAGCCGATCCTGACGCTGGACCCGGCGGGATACGTCGCGGCTTTTGACAAAGTCAGAGGCACGAAAAAAGCGCTCAACCGCGTCCTGGAAGCGTTGCAGGAGTACGCGCAGGGCCAGCCTGTAAAAGTCGCCATCCTCCACAGCAGCGCCCACGAGCAGGCGGCTGAGCTGTTGGAGCGGGTGAAAAACGAGTTTCAAGTGACCGAATCGCACCTGGAGCAGATCGGTCCGGTGATCGGCACGCATACAGGGCCAGGGCTGTTGGGTGTCGTGATGGTCAAGCAGTAGGCACGAAAGTCCATGCGAATCATATGCGAGAAAGCCTCCCGAACGACGGGAGGCTTTTTGCGCGACAAAAGCAGCAACGCGTCCGGACGAAACAGCGGAGAGCGGGATTCGCCGCCTGGCTACACGCCGTGATGCAAAACGAGCAAGCGCCCGCGCCTTGTTTATTCATAATAAACAAACCCGACGAGAATCAGCACGGCGAAAAGCGCCCCGGCCACTATGCGCAGCATGTCGAAGTAAAATTCGGACGGCTCGTCCTGACTGGTGCCGTGCTTGCTCACATACTCCCAGATCGCGCGCGGATAGAGGGCCAGAAAGCCGACAAACAATAGAAACAGGACATAAAAAAGAATTTCGATCACAGCCACACCAATTCCCCCTATAGGAATAGGTATGGTATGGGGCGGAAATGGTTTCAAAAAAGATGAACGACCGCAACAGAGGCGGCCAAACATACGCTACACTTTCCCATGTGGCGCTTTGACAGCCTGTAGGATACAATGAGAGTGAATCTTGTTGAACCCCTTTGTCATTCAGGAGGAGAACCGGTTGAAGTACAAAAGCGTATTTGATATCATCGGCCCGATCATGGTTGGACCATCCAGCTCCCATACGGCTGGCGCTGCCCGGATTGGCCGGGTGGCACGCAAGCTGTTCGGACGGCAGCCTAAGCGGGCAGACATTACTTTTTACGGCTCATTTGCGAAAACGTATCAGGGTCATGGCTCCGACGTGGCAACGGTGGCCGGGATTCTCGACTTCGATACGTCCGATTTGCGCCTGAAGCACTCGCTCTCGCTTGCGGAACAAGCAGGAATCGAAGTGGTGCTGACGACATCGGACGTGTTGACCGAGCATCCGAACACGGCACGGATCAGGCTGTCCGACGATCAAAAACAGGTGGAACTGGTCGGCGTGTCGATCGGCGGCGGAAAGATCGAGGTGCTGGAGTTAAACGGATTTTCGTTCCAGCTCGGCTTCGATACGCCGACGCTCCTCGTTTTGCATGAAGACCGTTTCGGGATGATTGCTGCCGTGGCCAAAGTGCTGACGGAGCATCGGATCAATGTCGGGTTCATGGAAGTGTCCAGGCACGAGCGCGGCTCGCGGGCCTTGATGGCGATTGAGACGGACTCGACGGTATCCCCGGAAGTGCTGGAGAAAATTCGTCAGATCCCCCATATTTTTGATGTTTCCCTGCTTTCGCTCTAGCTTGTCTTTCAGCCAGATGCGCGAAAAAAGCAGGAGCAGAGGAGTGAATCAACCAGATGTTTCGTAACGTAGCTGAACTGGTAGAATTGGCCGAATCCCAGGGCAAAAAAATCTCCCAGGTGATGATTGAAGCGGAAATGGAAGTGTCCCAGCGGACGAAAGACGCGATTATGCAAGATATGTACGCCAATCTTGACGTGATGGAAAAAGCCGTGCATCGCGGGCTTACCGAAGACATTCGCTCCCATAGCGGACTGACGGGCGGCGATGCAAAAAAGCTGCAAGACTATATGAAGAACAAGCCTTTCCTGTCCGGCCCGACGCTGCTCAACGCCGTTTCGATGTCGGTTGCGGTCAACGAAGTAAACGCGGCGATGGGAACGATCGTGGCGACGCCGACAGCAGGTGCCTGTGGGATTGTGCCGGGAACGCTGTTTGCTGTCTCGGACAAGCTGAAGCCGACGCGCGAGCAGATGGTCAACTACTTGTTCACCGCAGGCGCGATTGGCTATTGCATCGCCAATAACGCGTTCATCTCCGGCGCTGCGGGCGGCTGCCAGGCAGAGGTCGGCTCGGCGACAGCGATGGCGGCGGCCGCGATTGTCGAGATGGCGGGGGGTACCCCGGAGGAATCGGCGCAGGCAGTCGCGATTGCGCTGAAAAATATGCTCGGTCTGGTCTGTGACCCCGTAGCCGGACTGGTGGAAGTGCCGTGTGTCAAACGAAATGCGATGGGAGCCGCGATTGCGACAGTCGCAGCCGACATGGCGCTGGCGGGCATCAAGAGCGTGATCCCGACAGACGAAGTGATTGACGCGATGTATCGGATTGGCTGCTCCATGCCGACTGCGCTCAAGGAAACGGCGCAGGGCGGACTGGCGGCTACCCAGACGGGCCGTATGATCGAAGCGAAAGTATTCGGCGTACGGCTGGAGAAGTAAATGGCCGGGGTGTATCAGTCGCCTGTCTCCCTTTTGCACGGGGTAGGGGAGGAACGGGCGAAGGCATTTGCGGGACTCGGAATTCACAGCATCGGCGACTTGCTGGAGTACTTTCCTTCCCGCTATGAAGACTACCGCGTGCGCGATTTGACAGAAGTAAAAGACGGAGAGAGGGTCACGCTGGCGGGCACGGTGTACGGCGAACCCTCTGTTCGTTTTTATGGAAAACGAAAATCGCGCCTCTCCGTCAAAATGGTCATGGATCGCGTAGTGGTGACGGCGGTCTGGTTCAACCAGACGTTTGTGAAAAGCAGGCTATCGCCCGGCAAGGAAATTCTCGTGACCGGAAAATGGGACAAGCACAAGCTCCAGATTACGGTCAGCGAGATGACCGAGGTCGATTCGGAGCGGGCGACCAAACGCGGCGAGCTGGCTCCGGTCTATCCGCTTGGCGGCGATATGACGCACACGCTGCTGCGCAAGTCGATCCAGCAGGCGCTGCGGCAATACGGCAAGGACATTCCGGAAATTTTGCCGCCGGATATCGTGGAACGCTACCGGCTGATGCCGCGCGTGGCGGCGTTTCATTCGATTCACTTTCCGGAAAACGCCGAGGACGGGCGGCAGGCGCGGCGCCGGATCATGTTCGAGGAACTGTTTTTATTTCAGTTGAAAATCCAGACGCTGCGCCGCATCAATCGGCAGCAGTCGGAAGGCGTGGCCCTCGCCATTCCGATGGACGAGGTGCGGCAGTTTGTCAAAGGGCTGCCGTTTCCGCTGACCGATGCGCAAAAGCGGGTCGTCAAGGAAATACTGGACGACATGCGCGCCCCGCATGCGATGAATCGGCTGTTGCAGGGAGACGTCGGCTCAGGGAAAACCGTGGTGGCTGCGATTGCGCTTTTGGCTGCCGTGAAGGCTGGCTATCAGGGAGCATTGATGGTGCCGACCGAGATTCTCGCCGAGCAGCATGTGCAGTCGCTGACGAAGCTGTTGGCGGACTACGGCATCGAGGTCGCCTTGCTGTCCGGTTCCTTGACGGCCAAGCGCAGACGGGAGGTCATCGGCTCGCTGCAAATGGGGCTGATCGACGTCGTCGTGGGGACGCACGCGCTCATTCAGGAGGACGTGTTCTTTTCGCGGCTGGGACTGGTGATTACAGATGAGCAGCACCGCTTCGGCGTCGAGCAGCGGCGCATTTTGCGCAACAAGGGACTCACTCCCGACGTCCTGTTCATGACCGCCACGCCGATTCCCCGCACGTTGGCGATTACGGCGTTTGGCGATATGGACGTCTCGACGATCGACCAGATGCCGGCAGGCCGCAAGCCGATTGAGACGACGTGGAAAAAGCACGACCAGTTCCCGGCTGTCCTCGAGCAAATGCGCAACGAGCTGCGCAAAGGGCGGCAGGCGTATGTCATTTGCCCGCTCATCGAAGAATCGGAAAAGCTCGACGTGCAAAACGCGATTGATGTTCACGCGCAGCTTTCCCACGTCTTCCCGGAGTTCGGCGTCGGGCTCATGCACGGCCGCCTGCCTGCGAAGGAAAAAGATGCGGTGATGCAAGCTTTTCTCGCCGGGAAGCACGCCGTTCTCGTCTCGACGACGGTGGTCGAGGTCGGCGTCAACGTGCCGAACGCTACCTACATGGTCATTTACGACGCGGAGCGGTTCGGGCTTGCCCAGTTGCACCAGTTGCGCGGGCGGGTCGGGCGCGGCTCGGAGCAGTCGTACTGCGTCCTGATTGCCGATCCGAAGTCCGAGATCGGCAAAGAGCGGATGCGCGTCATGTGCGAGACGACGGACGGCTTTGAGCTGTCGCAGCGCGATTTGGAATTGCGCGGACCGGGTGACTTTTTCGGCACGAAGCAGAGCGGCTTGCCCGAGTTCAAAGTCGCTGACCTGTTGTCCGACTACAAGGCGCTGGAGGTTGCCAGACAGGAGACGGCGCGGCTGGTGGCCGACGACTCGTTTTGGCGAGACCCGGCGTACCAGTGGTTGCGCGACTATTTGCAGCGCGAAGGCGTACTCGATGGCATCGTGTTCGATTAAGGCAGCATCGAGAGGGACCTCTTGCCGCACCTGTGTGTGCGAAGGAGGTCTTTTCGCTTTTTTGTGCAAAACGGCCCTCGAAAAAACGTGACGAAACGACAGCGAAAAACGTCTTTCTTCTATGAGGATGGAAAAAATTACTGGGGAGAGAGGCGAGTTTTGTGTTTTTGCGAAATCTTCGAGGAATGAGCATCGCGTTGGGCTTCTCTTTGCTTGTCATGTCAGGCTGCAGCACCGCCGCAGCCGCTTCGGGAGAAAAACAAACAGGCGCAGGGCAGGCCGTGCGCGCTGCGTCCGGTCAGATTGCACC
This sequence comes from Brevibacillus sp. FW306-2-1A-C05A, assembly GCF_058781555.1. Classification (NCBI taxonomy): domain Bacteria; kingdom Bacillati; phylum Bacillota; class Bacilli; order Caryophanales; family Paenibacillaceae; genus Brevibacillus; species Brevibacillus sp. FW306-2-1A-C05A. Next base: position 307,770 of record NZ_JBYSWV010000001.1, on the reverse strand, counting down.
AGCGAGCGCGTCGACGAAGGCAGCGAGTGACTGGAAGCAGCCGGAGCGGCCTTTTGACTATGCGGCCATGAAAGAAGACGTGGTCATTCAACTGAACGAGGAGCCGCGCCTGCAGTCGCCACTGCGTACAGTCGTCGGCGCTGCTCCGCAAGCGTACACGCTGTTTTTCCGCGAGGAGATGGACCGGGGAAGCGTAGAGGCGGCGATTCGCAAGCATGCGAAGGAAGAAGCGGCGAGAGAGGGCCTCGGCTTCATCGAGCCAGCGTTCGCTTTTCATTGGGCGAGCAACCGCCAACTGCAAGTTCTGGTGACGCTTCCGGAACAGGAGACAAAGGAGCGGGACTGGACGGAATACGTGCTTAGCGCGGCCGGAGCCAAGTCGGCAAAAGGCGCGGTCGTCGGCGATTCCAACGCCTTTCACGCCGTCGTGCTGCCGCCTGCGCAAATTTGGCGCGTTTCCGTAGACGGCAAAGTGCGCGAAAAGCTGACTGACTTTTCCGTCATGACCAATATGGAGCTGCTCGACCGCGAGCAACGGTACGTGCTGCAGAGCCGCTTTACGAAGTATTGCGAGTGCGACGCCCGCTATCCGATGCTCTACTCGATTTACGATACGAAAACAAAGCAGCGGACTCCGTATCCGGTCGAGCTGACAGACAACTACCGCGGAGAGGGCGTATTTTTTGCCGATCGGCGCGGGTTCTTTTACGCCCAGCCGGAGCAAGGAACAACCGTTCCGAACAGCGACAGCGTCACCCGTGTCCAGGTGCAAGGGTATGTGCACGGAGCCAGCTTTAGCCACGATCAGAAGCAGTTGCTGATGGCGGTGGGGCGAGCGGACCAGAAAAAAGACCTGGATCTGGTCGTGTACGACTTGGGAAAAGGAACAGAGAAGCGGATTGCCGGGGCGATCAAAGGCTGGATTCCGACGAGCGAGTTCAACGGGGAAGTGCTGCCTGTCTCCTTCCATGACGACGGCCGCTACGCCACGTTTGCCATGAGAAGCGAAGAAGCGGGCTTTGTGGAGATTCGCCAGCGCTACGACTGGAAGAGCGGCAAGGTCATCGACTGGCATCCCCCGGTTCCGGCTGATTTCTGGTCCGGGTATGTCCAGTCGACAGACGGGGAGTACCAAATGTACTGGAATGCAGGGCTGTTCAAGGGCAACGTGCAGTTGATGGACATGCGCGGCCAGGGCCTGTGGCTGCCTGGCACGCACCGCTATTTGTTTACCGAATGGGAAAAAGCCGCGCAGGAAACCGACTTGAAGCAGTCGCTGTACTTGTTTGACGCCGATACGAAGCAGCAGTCTGTGCTCGTGTCGGGCCTTCCTGCGGGGCTTTCCCTCCTGGGAGCGAGCGCGGACGGCAAATGGCTGTACGTGATGACGGATCGGACGCTGGCTTTCTAGCTTGTGACGGCTGGCCAGACCTGACGCTAGGCTTCGTACTCGTCGGCCAGCATGGATAAAACAACCAGCGATTCGTAAGTGTCCCCTGTTTTCAGGCAGTCGCGCAAGATTCCTTCTTCGCGGAAGCCTTCGGACAGGTAGAGCGCGCGGGCTACGCCGTTTGTTTCCTTGACGTCCAGCCACAGCCGATGGGCTTTTTGTTCGCGAAAAGCCCACTCTTTAATCTGGCGCAGGACACGACGGCCGTAGCCGTGCCTTTTTACTGCCATCGTAATGCGCAAGAGCTCAATCGAATGGTGCGGACTGGCCAGCCCGGCGATGATGACGTAGCCGACGGGGTGGCCTGTTTCTGTTTTCTCGGCGATCATGTGCAAGATGTCGGGATCATCCAAAGCCTCGCGGTGGCGCTCTTCCGGCCACGGAAGGATGAACGGGGCATTTTCTGGCGCTTGCTCCACGTCGCAGACGAACGGGAGGTCTGTCGGTACAGTCAGTCGCAGGCGGACGGTCATGCGGGTCACCTCTTCTTTTTTGCTAACATTTGGCTGCCATCAACGCATTTCCGTCGGGATCTTTGAAGGTGAACCAGTGCCCGTGCTGGATGGGGCTGGTCAGCTCCACGCCAAGCTCCTCCAGAAAGCGATAAGCGGCGTCGATGTCGCGGACAGCGACGAAAATGCCTCCGATTTCGGCGTGCAAGGGAGAAGCGGTCATGGGCAACAATCCCTTTCGGTGCGGTATGGTATGCTTGTTAGGAATGCCAGCCGAAGCGAGCCTGCATAATCGGGCACGAAATGTCGGATGGCTTCGTTTGGCGTCTGCTATTCTGTGGTGGTGAGGGAGGTCGTTTTCATGGATTTGCTGCAAAAGCTGAATGAAGCTTTGGACTACATCGAGGAACATCTCGCTGGCGAGATCGACTTCAAGGAAGTCGCCCGGGTGGCGTGCTGCTCGGAATACCACTTCAAAAGAATGTTCTCGTCCTTGGCGGGCATTCCGCTCTCGGAGTACATCCGGCGCAGGCGCATTACACTCGCGGCTTTCGACCTGAAAGACAGCAAGCTGAAGGTGATCGACATCGCCGTCAAGTACGGGTACAACTCGCCTGACTCGTTCGCTCGCGCCTTTGCCCAGATGCACGGGGTGACGCCCAGCGAAGCGAGAGCCAGCGGGCAGTCCTTGAAAGCCTATCCGCGAATGACCTTTTATCTATCCATCAAAGGAGGCAGTGCCATGAATTACCGCATGGAAGAAAAAGAGGCATTTCGCATCGTCGGCTTGAAGAAAAGGGTTCCGCTGATCTACAACGGGGTGAATCCCGAGATTGCCGCCATGTGGGCGTCACTCGACGCCGAGAAGATCCGCCTGCTCAAGTCGCTTTCCAATGTAGAGCCGCTCGGGATGTTGAGCGCATCCACGAACTTTTCCGACGGCCGCCTGGACAACGGCGAGCTGGACCATTACATCGGAGTGGCGACTACGCTGGACTGCCCGGAGAGCCTGGCGAAGCTGGAAGTCCCGGCCTCTACGTGGGCCGTCTTCGAAGCCGTAGGGCCTTTTCCGGATACGCTGCAGGACGTCTGGGGGCGCATCTACTCCGAGTGGTTTTTGTCTTCCGGCTACGAGCTGGCCGAAGGGCCGGAGATGCTGTGGAATGCTGACAAAGACACGACATCGCCGACGTTTCGCAGTGAAATCTGGATTCCGGTTGTCAAAAAATAACATATCATATGGGATTCGCACACGCTCGGCCAAACACCTGCCAGCGTGTGCTTGTCTTTGCAGAAATAATTACCATGTTTTTTTTCGGAGGGACAGGTATAAAAACGAACATACGTTTGCTATAATGAGAACAAAGTTCATATAGGAACACAAGTTCTTGTTCAGGGGATGATGGTGATGCCTAATGCGGGCAAACGGATTGTTTTTTTGATCGATATGCAAAGCTTTTATGCCAGCATTGAAAAAGCGGCGAATCCGGCGCTGCGCAATCAGCCGATCGTGGTCGCCGGCGATCCGCAGCGGCGCAGTGGAGTGGTGCTGGCCGCGTGTCCGATTGCGAAATCATACGGAGTGATAACGGCAGAAGCGCTGTGGCAAGCGCAACAAAAATGTCGACAGCTCGTGGTAGTGCGCCCGCGCATGGAGCACTACCTTCAGGTGTCGATGCAGATCACGCGCATCTTCCAGTCGTTTACCGATCAGGTGGAGCCGTACTCGGTCGACGAGCAGTTTCTCGATGTGACAGGCAGCGTCCACTTGTTTGGCGATCCGCTGGAGCTGGCTGCCCAGATTCGGCAGCGCGTCTGGCTGGAGACGGGAGTCAACTGCCGGGTCGGAATTGGAGAGAATAAGGTCCTCGCGAAAATGGCCTGTGACAACTTCGCCAAAAAGCAGGAAAGCGGGATATTTTGGCTCAAGCGGGCAGAGCTGGCCGACACGCTGTGGCGGCTGCCCATCGAAAAACTGTTCGGGGTAGGCTCGCGCATGAAGCGCCATTTTCACCGGATGGGCGTCTATCAGATCGGCCAGCTCGCTGCGCTCAGCCCCGCCGTGCTCATCCGCCACTGGGGCGTGAATGGCGAGGTGCTGTGGCGCACAGCGCACGGCCTGGACGACTCGCCGGTTTCGTTGAACGAATACGGGACACAAAAAGGGATCGGCCACCATATGACGTTGCCGCGCGATTACCATACGGCAAAAGAAATCAAGGTCGTGCTGTTGGAATTGTGCGAGGAAGTGTGCCGACGGGCGCGGCAAAAAGAACGGATGGGCTCGGTGCTCTCCATCGGCTGTCGCGGCGCGAATCTGGCGGCTGGCGAAGGTTTTGGCCGCCAGATGAAGCTTGCGGAAGCGACGAATGACGCCATGGCGCTGTACGAAGCGGCTTGTCGCCTGTTTGAGCGGCACTGGACAGGGGGGCCTGTGCGCAGCATTGGCGTCACGCTAGGGCAGCTCGTGCCTGATAATATCGTGCAACTGAATTTGTTTACAGACACGCACAAGCGCCGCTCGCTTGCCCAGGCGATGGACGACATTCGGGCGCGCTTTGGCCAGGATGCGATTTTGCGAGCGGCCTCAGCCTTGGAGGCGGGGCAGGCCAAGGAGCGTGCCCGCAAGATCGGAGGGCATTACAAGTGACAGAGCCGATGCCGTCAGGAGAAGCGAGGGAGCAAGAGCTGGTGCGTCAATATATTTTGTTTGGCATCCTGTTTCACGCGGTGATGGCGGATGCGGGGCAGATGGGAGTTGTACCGCTGAAGCTGTCTTATCAGGACGTGTTCCAGGAGCTCTCCCGCTGGGCAGAGCGTAAGCATCAGCAATTGCGCCGTCATTTGCGGCAACTCGGATGCACGATTGTCAGCGCCCGCCGCGAGGACTATGCGTACGTGGTTCATTACCGGCAGCGCGGGTACTTGCGGGAAGCGAGCTATATCATTGAGGTGCTGCGCGCCGAGTGCCAGGAGCTTGTCGGCGCATGGGTACGAGATCATCACCAAGGAGAGAAGCGAGCATGAGAGAGACACGCGTATCCAAAAAGGAAAATTTGTTCGTCTCGAGCCGGTTTGTGTTGCCGGAGCATCGGGAAATGTACGTGCGCATGAAGGAAGAGGAGCGCCGCTACGTGCCGCCCGAGCTGGACCAGGAGCAACTGGGGGCGCTAAGCGAGCTGGTGTGGCAGGCGTTCCAGACAAAGAGCGTTTTGACGTTGACGTACTATGACGGGCAGGCGCCGCGCCGCTTGTCGGCACAGGTCGTGCACATCGATCAGGCAGCGCGGCGATTGAAGCTGCGGGCCGGCTCCGAGATGCACTGGCTTTCGTTTGCCCGCTTGCTGCATGCGGAGCTGGCAGCGCCTTTCTAAAACTAACCATTCATGCGCGACTGTCTGGCCGGGCACCCTGTGGGTAAAAGACAAAGGAGTGGCGTGAACGTTGAGTTGGGCAAGGAACATTACATGGGCAGCCGCGTTTGCCATGCTGGCGGGCTGCACACTTCCGCAGGAACAGGCGGACCCGGCACGTGACCCTGTCGCGCCCGCGCGTGTGCAGCAGGAGAAGCTGTTCGACCTGTCGCCGCAGCAAGCACCGCGACCAGCCAAAATGATGCTGGATGTCCCGATTATTAGCCAGAAGCCGGAGCTGCACAACGGCTGTGAAGTAACGAGCCTGGCGATGCTGCTGCGGCATGCCGGACAAAACGTCGACAAACGGGTGCTGGCCGAGCAAGTGCCCAAAGATCCTGAGCCGTTGGTGAAGGAACAAGGGGACATCAAGGAATGGGGAGATCCGAACATCGGGTTTGTCGGCGACATGACAGGGGTGCGCAAAGGCTTCGCCGTTTACAACAAGCCGCTGGAAAAGCTGCTGCGCCGCTACATGGGCGAGCGGACGGTCAATTTGACCGGGGCATCCTACCAGGCGCTTTTGGACCAGGTGGCAGCGGGGCGTCCGGTCGTGATCTGGGCGACCGGAGATTTTCAACTGCCTACCGAGTGGGAGAGCTGGTACAAGGACGGGAAAAAAGTGGTAGCTCCTTTTGACGAGCACGCTGTCTTGCTGGTGGGCTATGACGAGACTTACGCGTACGTCAACGATCCGCTTACGGGAGCAAAGCAGCAGAAGGTCGCGCACAAGGCTTTGGAATCGAGCTGGACAGCGCTGGGCAAACAGGCGATCAGCTATCAATGAAGCAAAAAAGGGCTCTTGGCAAAAAGGGCTCTTGGCAAAAAGGCAAGCCGCAAAAAACAGCGTGCCGCGCTGAAACGGTGTGTGTGAAGAAGATGCGGGATTCCTGAAACGAAAAGCGGTCAAAAACAACCGTTTTTCGTCTTTTTTTGGCCGAAACGCTTTTTGCCAGAACGGACTGTTTCCCTGTATTGTTAGGATATCTTTTTTGAAGCAGATATCTGATGGATAGGACAAAGGAGATTTTACATGCTAGCACAAGAAATGGGTGTCATGTTCACCAAGCATGCCGATCAAATTACTTCCAAACGTTGGGGGGATTTTATTCAGCAGTTGGAGGAAAAAGGCTTGTACGTGCTTATCGAGACGGACACGATCGGACGGGTAATGAGCCCTTTGGGCGGATTGATGCCCATGCCCTGTAAGAGCGAAACGCTCCACATTGTGACAGCGGATGAGCTGGAACAGCGCGGTTTGCCGCTCGGTCACCACATCGTGACCAAGCCAAAAGAAAAAACAACGACTGCGTAATTGTAAAGCGAACGGACGAAACCTTTTCTGCCCGGTGAATTTCTGGGCGGCAAAGGTTTTTTTGTGCATGCCGATTAGTGGCAAAGAAGCGAATTTCATTGATAATGAGAATCAAAATCAATATAATGGAAGAAAATGTGCAAGCCAGCGACGGTTGTTCGCTTACCATACATGCCGGACTAAAAAGAGGATGGGACAGATGCGTATTCAAGCCGAATTTTCACAGTTTACGGAGTCGGCTGGAAAAGGCCAAGCTGCTCCTGGAAAGAGAGCGGATCAGCGTCAGCGAGGCGGCGTTGCTCGTGGGCTACAGCAATTTCAGCCATTTTGCCTCGATTTTTCGCAAAACGTACGGCATCAACCCGAGCTGTACGGCAAACGGGTCGAGAAACGATAAACCAGCGAGAAAGGCGCTCTGTTGCATGTTGCAGGGCGTCTTTTTTGTACAGACAAGAAGGGAGAAGATTCTGAGCAGTATAAGGGCGACATCGCGAGGCTGCGAACAAAGGGAGAAAGCGAGACTTGTGTCCTTTGCCATTTGGGGACGAAAAGCTCGCAGCCCAGTGTTCTAGTGAATGGGGCGCGGCGTTTTGCCCCGAAAAACAGGGCCGACTGCTTGCGTTGCGCGCAACTCACCGTCAGCGCATGACCGTGAGAAATGGGCAATTTCTCCGTCCAGGGGCAGCGTCTCTCCGTGAAATGGCGGTAAAGGCCAGGGCCTTCCCCTTATGATGAAGAGGGAAAACAGAAAGCAGCAAGCGCTAGAGAGGGGAACCCAATGAAAACAGGCTTGGAGAAGGCGGGACGCGTCCAGCGATATTGGAGGAGAAAGGACCTGCTGATGGCAGGACTGCTCGGTGTCGTCTTTGCCATCGTCATCATTGGCGTGAATTACGTTTACATGCTGGCGGCATGGCTCTCCCGGGCGTTGTGCCACGCGCTTTTGCAGGCAGGCTTGCTCGCGGACTATCGCGTGAACCTGGCGAACCGGACAGGACGGTAGCCGATGGTAAGCGGCGTACTGGAAGCGCGGAATGTCTGCTTTGGCTACGACGACGCGGAGCAGCTTGTCATCCGCAACGTGACTTTTCACGTGCAAACAGGCGAGCTGCTGCTCGTCATAGGAGCATCGGGCGCGGGCAAAAGCACGCTGGTTCTCGCGCTGAACGGCTTGATTCCCCACGCGCTCCAAGGCAGCTATGACGGCGAGGTCCGGGTCGCCGGGCGAAACACGCGGGAGGCGACAGTAGGCGAGCTGGCGATGCACGTCGGGATGGTGTTTCAGGACCCGGAAGCCCAACTGGTTGCGTTTACGGTGGAGGACGAGGTGGCGTTCGGTCTGGAAAACCTGTGCCTGGAGCGGGCAGAGATGGAGCAGCGCATCACGCGGGCCTTGCGCGAAGTCGGGCTTGCCGACCAGCGGCAAAAAGCAGAAAAGTGAATTTCACCGGGCAGACTGGCAGTTTATCCTGCTGCACTGGCTGTTGTCCGGGCTGCTGGTTGTCGGGCTTGCCGCATCCGGTTTGCTCGGGGACATCTCGTTTCTCAAAATGTTTGCATAGGCCTGCTTGCTTGCCAAAAAAGCAGGCCGCATAACTTCGCTGGAAAGGAGTGGAGTAGGATGAGCGAGAAAAAAGGAGTGCTTCGTCTGTTGGAAATCGCAGACGAAAAACGCAGCCTGCTGGTTGTCTCGGGGATTTTGTCGTCCTTGAGCGCGATCTGCATGCTGATTCCTTACGCATCCGTCTATTTTATTTTGCAGGAGCTATTGCTCCATGCCTCGGCTCCGGCGAATGCCGACGGGGCGTACATGGTCCGCTGGGGAGTGAGCGCGCTGGCCGGACTGGTCGGCAGTCTCATTCTGATGTACGCAGGCGGGATGGTTTCGCATATCGCTGCTTTTCGCATTTTGTACGGCTTGCGCGTCAAGCTGGCTTCGCATATTGGCCGACTGCCGCTGGGCTGGCTGAACGGAACGTCGACGGGGGCCGTGAAAAAGACGCTGGAGCAAAACGTGGAAAAAGTAGAGACGTTTGTCGCGCACCAATTGCCCGATCTGGTGCAGGTGATCGTGACGACGGTTGTGATGATCGGCGTCATGTTGTACCTGAATGTGTGGCTGGCGCTCGCCTGCGTAGTGCCAATCGTCCTCGCGCTGCTGGTGCAGGTCCTGTCGTTTGCCAGTACGAGAACAAAAGAAAATGTCAGGAAGTACTACGACTCGCTGGAGCGGATGAACGGATCGGCCGTCCAGTACGTGCGTGGCATGCCGGCGATTAAAGTGTTCGGGCAAACCGTTCACTCTTTTCGGCGTTTTTACGCGGACATGATTGCGTATCGAGACTACTGTGTCAAGCATACGAACGCTTTTCAAAACGGCTATTTGACGTTCAAGGTGATTTTGGGCTCGTTCGCCGCCTTCATTTTGCCTGTGGGCGTGTTTTTGTTGAGCCGCGACCCGCAAAACGTCGCTTTTGCGTCTGTCCTGCTCTTTTTCCTCGTCATGGCGCCCGGCATTTCCGCGCCGATGTTCAAGATCATGTTTTTGACCTCGACTTTGCGCGACATTGGCGAAGGGGTGGAGCGGATGGATCGGATTTTCGCCGAGCCGCCTGTCGCCGAGCCGCTTGCTTCCAGGCAGCCCGAGCATTTTGATGTGCAGTTTGACGACGTCTCGTTTGCTTACTCCACGGAGGGCGAGGCAGGCAAAGAAGCTCTTTCCCGCGTGTCCTTTCTCGCTCGCCACGGGCAGGTGACGGCGCTCGTCGGTCCGTCCGGGGCAGGCAAGTCTACGGTGGCGAACCTCATCCCGCGCTTTTGGGATGTGCAGGAAGGGGCAATCCGCATCGGCGGCGTAGACACTCGGGAAATGTCCAGCTCTGATTTGATGAATACCGTCGCGTTTGTGTTCCAGGAGACGTTTTTGTTTTACGACACGGTGTACAACAACATCGCGGTCGGGATGCCGGACGCGGCGCCCGAGGCGGTCTATACCGCAGCCAAGGCCGCGCAGTGCCACGCGTTTATTCAAAAGCTCCCGCAAGGCTACGACACGCTGATCGGGGAAGACGGCGTCTATTTGTCGGGAGGAGAGGAGCAGCGCGTGGCGGTAGCCCGGGCGATTTTGAAAAACGCTCCGATTCTCGTGCTCGATGAAGCGACCGCTTTTGCCGACCCGGAAAACGAGTACGAAATGCAGTTGGCGCTGGCCGAGCTGGTAAAAAGGCAAAACCGTCATCGTCATTGCGCACCGTCTGTCGACGATCCGCGAGGCCGACCAGATTTTGGTCATGCAAAAAGGCAAGGTCGTCGAGCAAGGACGGCACGAAGCGCTGCTTCAGGCAAACGGCTTGTACGCGCGGATGTGGGCGGCGTACACAGATGCCCAGAACTGGCAGATCGGGAAACAGAGAGGGAGGGTGGATACCGATGAGCATGCTCAGCAATATTACAGCCGGTAAACCGCGGGCGCTGCTAAAGCCGGTTATCTATACGACGCTGGCCAACCTCGCAAGCATTGTGCCGTTTGCCTTGCTGGTCGAGGCGGCGCGCCTGGTTTTCGAGCCGTTTGTCCATCCGGACGCGCCGCTTGACACGACGAGGCTCTGGTGGGTATGCGTTTGGCTCGTCGTCTCGCTATTGCTTTTGTTTGCGGCGGAGATGCCCGCTTACCGCACGCAGTTTCGCGGTGCCTACAGCGTGGCGGCAGAAGGGCGGGCCAGGCTCGCCGAGCATTTGCGCAAGCTGTCGCTCGGCTATTTGAACAAACGCGACCCGGGCGATTTGGCGAACATGATGATGGGCGATTTCACGATGGTCGAGCACGGGATTTCCCACCTCGTGCCGCAAATGATCGGGGCGCTGCTCATGCCTGTCATCGCCATTACCGGGCTGTCCTTTATCGACTGGCGCATGGCGCTGGCCTTGTTTGCTGCCTTTCCAGTCGCGATCCTGCTCGTGCTCGCGACGTCCGGGCTGCAGCGCAAGCTGGGCGCCCAGCATATGCGGGCCAAAATCGACGCAGCCAACCGCTTGCAGGAATATTTGAACGGCATCCGTGTCATCAAGGCGTACAACTTGACGGGTGAGCGCTTCGTGCGGCTGGAGCGGTCGTTTCGCGAGTTCATGCGGCAAAGCATTCGCATCGAAGGCTTGCTCGGCCCGATTGTGCTCTGTGCTATCGCCTTCATCCGGGCCGGATTCACGCTCATGGTCATGACAGGAGTGTACTTGCTGGTGGGAGGCAGCCTCGACCTGATTACATTCGTCCTGTTCCTTCTGGTCGGCACGCGCATTTTCGACCCGTTGACTACCGCGCTTGTCAACTATGCCGAATTTCGTTACCACGAGCAGGCCGGGGAGCGGATTGTGCAACTGCTGGCGGAGCCGATCATGCCAGGCGAGCTGCAGCCGCCGGAGGAAAACGACGTGACGCTCGAACGTGTCTCGTTCGGGTACAACGAAAACATGGCGCTGAACAACGTCAGCATGCGCATGCCAACCGGCTCGTTTACAGCTTTGGTCGGGCCGTCCGGCAGCGGAAAAAGCACGGTGCTGCGCCTGATCGCCCGCTTTTACGACCCGACTGAGGGCCAGGTGCTGCTGGGGCAAAAGCCGCTGGCGAGCATGGACCCGGAGGCGCTCCTGTCCCGCATATCCATGGTGTTTCAGGACGTCTATTTGTTCCAGGACACGATTGCCAACAACATTCGCTTCGGAAAAAGGGACGCGACGCAGGAGGAGATCGAAGCGGCGGCCAGGCAAGCGTGCTGCCACGACTTCATCATGCAGCTTCCGAACGGCTACGAGACGATGGTAGGCGAGGGCGGCAGCACGCTGTCCGGCGGGGAAAAGCAGCGAATTTCCATCGCGCGGGCGATTCTGAAAAATGCGCCAATCGTCCTGCTGGATGAGGCGACTGCCTCGCTCGATCCGGAAAACGAAGCGCAGATTCAAAAAGCGATTGATACGCTGATTGAGGGCCGAACCGTGATTGCGATTGCGCATCGGCTGAAAACGATTCGTCACGCCGACAACATCTACGTGCTGGACAAAGGCCGCGTCGTCGAAGCGGGGACGCACGACGAGCTGGTTGAGCGGCAAGGTCTGTATGCCAGGCTGTGGCGGCTGCAGCAGGAGTCGAGCGGCTGGCGCATTTCTTCCTGAACAGGAAAAGACAAAACCCGCCTGGCACACGTCGTCCAGGCGGGTTTTTCTCGGGCGCCAAAAAGCGAGGCGCAGCCGCGTTTTCTAATGCGCGGGCTGATCGTCAATGACAATCTGCACGCGGGTGCCGTCCGGGTAATCCTCAAGCTGGTTGGCAATCCACGAGCCTGCTCCGCGGTTGTCGGAAGGGGAGACGTAAGCGATATCGGCGCCCTTGCCGCCTTCCTTGCACATCGCCATCGGCCACTCGTCCCGATCGTAGCCGCGCTTCGTCGGAATGCCGGAAAGCGATTCCTCGCGATGCTTGTCCGCCGCTTTGCGGTCGATGGTACAGACGGCAGGCTGGCCTTTTTCGATGGCGGAGCGAATGTGCTGCGCCGTCTCGGGATACCGTTCGCGGGGAAAATGCAAAATGACATCCGCCTGCGTCGCAGCGCTGTCGGTCGGGACGCCCTGCTGCTCGGCAAACAGGCCGAAGTAGCCGAGGCCGAGCAAAAACGCGAGGATGAATAAAATGCGTTTGACTTTCACGGTTTCTCTCCTTCATCCATTTATGTACGCGCCAAAAAGGGCAGTTGATCTCACGGGCGATAACCGTGGAGATCGACTGCCCTTTGGTTCATTATACCAATGGCTGGTCAGCGTGCTAAGTAAAAACTTTGCGAATCAACAGCCCCGTGCTTTTTGCCAGGAGCCGGGGCTACGCGCGGCTCTGCTTTGCGTTTGCCGCAGAAAACAGTCTGGTCATGCACAGCCAGGCGATCAGCGGTCCTGTGCCGATGGCGAATACGAGCCAGTTCAGCGTGAGCGCAGAGACGCTGAACGAGGTAACCAACAAAAACAGCGAGATTCCCAGCAGCCTGCCGACATCGAGCGCGAACTCGCGCAGGACGACGTATTCGACCCGGTTGCGCGCACTTTGTTCATTGGTGCCGATCAAGTCAAAGACAGTCGAGATCATCGGCATCGAAAACAGCGGGTAGGCGATCGAGACGGCGATTCCGAAAGCGAGCAGCGTCACATAGCTCACCTGCCAGAAAAATAGGAGCAAGATGCCGGACATCACGATCGCTCCGATGAGCATGCCCCATTTGCGGTAGCGCGGAGCGTACCATTTGGCCGCAGCATAGTAGCTGCACAGCCCGACCGCCGATGTAATCAGCCAGAAGTTGCCGAGCGTCATCTCGCTTTTGGTGGCAATGTACACGAACAGCCCGATGATGAAGCCGAACACGCCCTCGCGCATCCCTTGCGCGGCCAGTGCGGCGGCAGCCCAGCGCCACTCCGGCTGTTCGCGCAGACAGCGAAAGGAGAAGCCCCAGGCGTACAACCCTTCCGATTGGCGCTTTTTCAGAAAAAAGCTGATGATGCCGCCGACGACAAACAAAGCGAGCGAGAGGGCGAAGATCAGGCGGTAGCCACTGCTGCCAGGCAGCCGGGAAATGAGCCAGCCCGACAGCCACGGAGCAAGCATGCCGCCGACAGAAGCGAGCAAGCCTGCCCAGCCGTTGAAACGGTCGCGGTTGTCCGGTCCGGTAATCTCGAAGTAGACGACATTGAAGGCAAGCCAAAAAAAGCCGACCGCCATCCCTTGCACCAGCCCGAGCGGGACAGCGTACGAGACGGCCAAAGGACCTGCCAGCAGCACGAGCATGTAAAAAAGCGCCGAGCCTGCCATCCCTGCCCGCAAGATGTTCATTTTGTTGAACCGTTTGACGTAGGCGCCCGCGATCCAAAAGGTCAGGGCGCCAGCCAGATGGGTAGCAAATGTGAACCAGGCGATAGGGGCAAACTGGCTTTTTACCTTCCATAAATAGACGTTCACGAACGTGCCGGAGAGCGAGCCTGCGGCGATGAACAGTCCGTTCACCAGCAGCAGGAGCCGGGCCTGGCTGTCCAGCTCCCCCGGCTTGTGCTGCTCGGGAGAAGCGGTGCCCGCCGATTTCGCAAAGCTGTTGTTCTGCGGCTGGAAAAGAGCAGAAAGGCGGTTCTTCGTTTTTTGCTGCATACGATCACCCCGCTTCGTTAGTGGGCCATGAACATAACGTGCCCCACCTGGCAAGCTTTCAACAGGATGCAAAGCAAGTACCAGATTTTCCTTGATTTAGAAAAGGCTTTCAGCTATTGGCGGCCCAGGAAGCAGAAAGCCGAAGTTTTTTTCAGAATAGGAAGGAAAAAGGTGATTGGCAAACAAATAAGGAGAGGGGATAGCGAAGGATCGCAATTCACAAGGGGGAACCAACATGGCGACGACCATTTTCAAAAACGGCCGCATCTACACGGGAGATTCGAGACATTTGTTTGTGGAGGCTGTTGTCGTGCGGGACGGGCTGGTCCACGATCTGGGCAGCGACGCGGACATGCTGCTGCAATACGGGCGAAGCGATGCGCAGGTGATTGACTTGCATGGCTGCACGGCAACGCCGGGTCTGATTGACAGTCACCTGCATCTCGGCTGGCTCGGACTGACCTTTTTGCAGCTAGATTTGCGGACAGCGCGCTCCAAGGACGAGATGTTGTCCCTCATCAGACAAAAGGCGGAGCAAACTGCCGCGAACGAATGGGTACAAGGCTTTGGCTGGGATGAGAACCTGTTTGTCGACGGCGGCGGCATCCCGACGATCGAGGAGCTGGACGCAGTAGCGCCGCATTGCCCGATTTTCTTGCCGCGCATTTGTGGACATGCGAACCTGGTCAATTCCCGGGCATTGGAGCTGTGCGGCTACCACCCGGACATCGAGGTTCCGGCCGGGGGCGTGATCGTGCGCGATTCGGCCACAGGAAAACCGACAGGCATGCTCTTGGAGACGGCGTCCAACCTGATTACGAAGCACATCCCCAAGCCTGGCTACGAGACGCTGAAAAACAGCTTGCGCAGCTCGATTCGCTACGCGATGGAGCACGGCCTGACAGGGGCGCATACCGAAGACTTGCGCGAGCTGAACGGGCTGGCGCAAACGTACCGGCTGTACGACGAGCTGGTCAACGGGGAGGGGCTTGGACTGCGCAGCCATTTGCTGGTCTACTACCCGCACATGCACGAACTGCGTGATTTGAACATGACGGCAGGCTCCGGCAATAGCCACGTGCAGATTGGCGCGGTGAAAATTTTTGCGGACGGGGCATTGGGCCGCAGAACCGCTTACTTGTCCGCGCCGTATGCGGACGATCCGACGACGAGCGGCTATCCCGTGCACGAGCAGGAGGAGCTGACCGAGCTGGTGCGGCAAGCCCGCGAGCTGGGGATGCCGATTGCCGTACATACGATTGGCGACAAGGCGCTGGAAATGGTACTCGACAGCCTCGACCAGTTCCCGGCTGTAGCCTATCGCGACCGGCTGATTCACACGCAGATTTTGCGCCCGGACTTGCTGGCGCGGCTGAACCATCCTAACCGGATCGCCGACATCCAGCCGCGTTTTCTCGCCGGAGACTTCCCGTGGGTCATCGACCGGGTGGGAGAGGAACGCATCCAGCATTCGTACATCTGGAAAACGATGATGAAACAAGGGATTATATGCGCGGCAGGCTCCGACACGCCAGTCGAGCCGATCAACCCGCTGCTCGGCATCCATGCCGCCGTGACGCGCAAGGCTCCGGGCGAGATGCACGACGGCTATCTCCCGCAGGAAAAGCTGACGATGGAGGAAGCGCTCCATCTGTTTACGCTGGGCGGAGCGCAAGTCACCAACGAAGACCACGTAAAAGGAACGCTGTCGCGCGGCAAATACGCGGACATGACGGTTTACTCCCGCGATTTGTTTGCCATCGACCCGGATGAGCTGCTCGACACAAAGGTCGTGATGACCGTCATCGGCGGCAAGGTCGTCTACAACAAATAGGAAAAACAGGTCGCGCCATCCAAACGACAAGAAAACCGGCTTTCGCATACGGAGCCGGTTTTTTGGACTGTTTTCCCATGCGCCCAATGTTGCGCCAGACGACGCGTCAGGCCGACAGCCTCGTCTGCCGCTTGCTCCGCAGCCATTTGACTACGTCGATTTCGGCAATCAGCACGCTGACTAAGACGAGCGCTGCGCCGATATACCCGCGCACGGTAAGGATTTCGCCCGCGAACAAAAACGCAAACAGGGCGGCGAAGACAGGCTCCAGCGAAAAAATCAGCCCGGTATGCGTCGGCGTCGTATATTTTTGCGCGACAGTCTGGACGACGAAGCCGATCGCGCTGCACAGGACGCTGAGAGCGAGCACGGCGACCCAGCCTTCTGCGGAATGCGGCAGGGCAGGCGATTCGAACAAACAGGAAAACAGCAGGCCGAGCAAGGCAGTAAAACCGAGCTGGTAAATGCCGAGTTGAATCGTGTCCGAAAACGAAGCCCATCTGCCCGTCACGGTGATGTGCGTCGCGTAGCAGAGCGCTCCGGCGATGCACAGCAAATCCCCCTGGCTGATGTGCAACTCGGAACTGAGCGTCAACAGGCCGATCCCGACCATCGCCAGTCCGGCGCCGACAAATACGCGCTTTTCCGGCCGATTGCGCAGCAGGATGGACAGCAGCGGGACGAAGATCACCGTCAGGCTGACCAAAAATCCGGCTTGCGAAGCGGTCGTCGATTTGACGCCGTTTGTGACCGTGGCAAACACGCCGAACAAAATCGTGCCGAGAATAAAGGCGTGGCCGAGCGTCTTGCGACTGGTGCCGCGCAGCCGCCTGTGAAAAATGGCAGCCGCGAGAACGAAGGCAATGCCGAAGCGGATGGCGATCAGGTTGAAGGTTTCCAAATCCTTCAGCCCCATTTGCATGAACAAATAAGAAGATCCCCAAAAAAGGGTAACCAGAAGCATTGCCAGATCGGCTTTTACTTGCGGTTTCATTTCCAGCCTCCTTGCCCGCATGAAACAGGCTAACCATGAAGAAATCGCGTTGCGTCATCCTCAGTATAAGAGTATTGTTTGAATAAGAAAAATGAATGTTTATCATGCTTTTCATGAAAAGATTTAATGAAAAAGAAAGGAGGCAAAGCGACGTGAGTCTCGGCAAGTACGAAGTGTTTGTCACCGTCATCGAATCGGGGAGTCTGACAAAAGCAGGAGAAATGCTCGGCTTGACGCAGTCCGCCATCAGCCACGCCCTCGCCAGCCTGGAGCGGGAGTTCGGTTTCTCGATCCTGACGCGCGGGCGCTCCGGTATCAGCCTGACGAGCAACGGCGAGCGGCTGCTGCCGTACATGCGGGAAATGTTGCGGGCGCAGGAGCGGATGCAGCAGGAAGTGTACGCGATCAATGGCATGGAGGTGGGGACGGTGCGGATCGGGACGTTCACCAGCGTATCCACGCAATGGCTGCCAGGCATCCTCAAACGGTTTCAGGACTTGTATCCCGCCATCGAGGTCAAGCTGTTCGAAGGCTACTACGACGGAATCGAGAGCTGGATTCAGACGGGCGAAGTGGACATGGGCTTCGTCTCGCTGCCGACGACAGAAGACCTGGAGTCGATTCCGTTGAAAAAAGACCAGCTATACTTGCTCGTCACAGACGAACACCCGCTCTATCAGGAAGAGCGGGTGCATGTGAGCCGCCTGGCCGAAGAAACGTTCATCATGCCGAAAGAAGGCTGCGACAACGACATTCAGCGCTTGCTTGCGCAGTATCAGCTACAGCCGCGCGTCAAGTACGAGGTAGGGGACGACCACGCGATTATCGCCATGGTGCAAAACGGGCTGGGCATCAGCATCCTCCCGGAAATGATCCTGTTTTGCCTGCCGCCCAACATCCGCATGATTCCGCTCGCGGGCGAGCATTACCGTTCGCTCGGCGTGGCGGCGACGTCGTTTAGCAAGCAGTCGCCCGCAGCCAAACGCTTTTTGCAAGTCGTGACCGAGTGGGTGCGCGAGCAAGGGTAGAAAGACGCGGGTCACGACGACAAATCCCGCTCGGCAGGGACGGAGGCGGGCGTTTTCCGCCAAAACGGCACGTACAAAAGCGAAAAGAGCGCGACAGCAACCCCTTCCAGCGAGAGGATGTACCAAGGATACGGCCCCAAAAAGTCGATGAGGCTCGGATTGTCCGGCTTGCGCGAGACGAAGAGATAGTTGCCGCCTGTCCAGGCGTTCGCGACGAGCGCCACAACCAGAAGCGCGTTGAGAAACCCCATCGTTTTCAGCACGGAGCGAAAAGTCGGGCGACAGCCTTCCACCCACGTCATGTACAGGCAGGCGAGAATAATCCCGGCATGGGCGACAAAAAAATGCACAAAGCGAAAGTGCGGGAACGGATAAAACAACTCGGGCGTAAGCAGTGCCTGGGCTGCGCCGCCGATCCCGGCAAAAAAAGCGATCTCGTACACGCGATAGCTTCTGGCAAGCAGCATGATGACAGACAGCAGGAGCGTGACGCTGCACAGTTGCAAAGGCAGCGTATAGGCAGCCGACCAGCTATCCGTCAGCACATGCCAGAGTTGAAAAGCCACCTCGGACAAGAGCAGCACGCCAGCCAAAGCAAACCGAAAGGCGCGCTTGGCCGCAGGTGCTTGCAACTGGCGGCGAAACAGGTACAAAAGCAGCAGCAGGCCAAGGGTAACCGCGAGAGCCAGCAGGTGCGGGAGCGAGAAAAGCTGAAAAGGCTCCTCGGAAATGGTCAACGAAAAAGAAGGCGAGTTCATCTGATCCTCCCTGGGGGATGTTGGTTCGGCGCAAGCTGTAGGGGCCTGGCGGAAAGGCTTTCGCAAGCTTCTATGTATAATTGAGAGAATTCACGAAATTTTAACACAAGCTTGCTTGGCGGATATCAATCATCGGTTATAATGTAACTAGACTAACGTACATCATTGAGAGGAGATATAGTCTTGAACTTGGTGCTCACGGAAAAACAGTGCAAATCTTGCCAGGCTCGCTTGACAGATTACGAGATCGAGAACAATGGTGCCCTTTGCATGGATTGCTACAAGGAAGAACAAAGCGAGCAAAAGTAGCAGCACGACGCAAGTCAGCATGTTGCCACACACTATAGATAGAAGTCTGACGCATCATGACCCTCTCCAAGCGAGAGGGTTATGATTTTTCGAAAAAACCATTGGAGTCATCGCCCCAATGGTTTTTTTCGTGGCCAAAAAAGCTACGCTTCCCAAACCGATGCGGAATCTTTGCCCCTAATGGTATGCTGCGGGGTGCCAAAGCCGTGCAAAGTCGTATTGTGATGGGCGATGATGTCGGCTGCCTTGAGGGCGGGGGAGTCTACGGTGGAGTGGCAATCGCTGACGAGTGTCACATCGTAGTTCAAAGAAATGGCGCTTCTGCACGTCGTATCCACACAGTAGTCGGTTTGAAAGCCAACGACGATCAGCTTTTCAATGGACATCGATTGGAGCTTGTCGTGCAGGCCTGTTTCGTAGAAAGAGTCTGGCGCTGTTTTGTGAACCACCGGATCGGTTTCTTCCGGCTTGATGGAAGCGGGAATTTCCCAGCCTGGCGATCCGAAAACCAGTTCATCCGCTTCATGATGCTGCACGTAGATAACGGGAAGTTCGCGTTCTCTCGCCTCCGCGATCAGGCGTTTGATCCGCTCGACGATTTGTTGTCCCTGGTAGCAGTGTTCTACGAGCAAGTTTTGTACATCGACGACGAGCAAGGCAGTTTTCTTCATCCGACAGTCATCCTCCCCACGTATCATGAATCTCTCTCATTATAACGGACAGGCATGAACATGGAAGAGAGGGAATGAAAAAACTGGAAAAAAATCTCGCGTCGGCGAAGCGTCTATTCCTCTGGCAACGGAATGATTAGCTCCATCCGGCGGCTGCCGTCCTTCGCGCTCACTTCAAACAGGATCAGCATGAGCGTGCTGTTCGGTTCGGCTTTTTTCACCTTCACGGTTTGCGTGAAGTCGCCCCATTCCGGAGCTCCGGCAGAGGTTTGGAAAAAGCCTTCCGTCAGCTCGTTGTGCCCGTCTTCCACGACGTAGTTGACGACGGCTTCGAACACTTGCGCCTGCCCTTTTACTTCAAATGTATCCTCCCCTGTTTTTTTCACGGTGACATTGCGAAAAATATCATTGGCATAGACGGTTTCTTTCGTTTCCGGCTGCTCGGCAGGCGGCTGTTCTGCCGGAGTCTGCGGCTGGGCAGGGGCTGGCGTTTCCGGCTGCGTGACAGGCGGATTTTCCTGCGCAGGCGGAGCGCTCGTGCAGCCTTGCAACAGACCGACTGTCAACAAGACGAAAAGAAGCTTTTTCATAGTATCCCTCGATTCTGTCGAGATTGTGGGTGGAGCTGTTCACTTGGTAAGACGTAAAAAAGCCGTACGGTGTTACAAACTACTGGTCATACCACTTCGAATCTGTGCTAAAATGGGGAGGTAGCAGTAACCACTATTCCTAGAAAGCTGGTCTGATAAGAATGGTACAACAAACATTTCGCACGGAAAAAGACTTTCTCGGTGAAAAGGAAATTCCCGTAGATGCCTACTATGGCGTGCAAACGATGCGGGCGACAGAAAACTTCCCGATTACCGGGTATCGTCTTCATTCTTCCCTGATTATCGCAATGGCAATGGTCAAAAAAGCGGCGGCCCTTGCGAACATGGAGGTTTCCCGTCTGAATCCGCGACTCGGCAATGCGATTGTGGCAGCCGCGCAGGAGATCATTGACGGAAAATGGCACGATCAATTCATCGTGGACCCCATTCAGGGCGGTGCGGGAACATCCATTAACATGAATGCGAACGAAGTGATCGCCAACCGCGGTCTGGAGCTTATCGGAGAGAAAAAAGGAGATTACTTCCATCTCAGTCCAAATACACACGTCAACATGTCGCAGTCGACCAACGACGCTTTCCCGACGGCGATCCACATCGCGACGCTCGATTTGCTGGAAAAGCTGCTCGTGACCATGGAGACAATGCATGACGCTTTTGGCCAAAAAGCAAAAGAGTTCGATGACGTCATCAAGATGGGGCGCACGCATTTGCAGGATGCCGTTCCGATCCGTCTCGGCCAGGAGTTCGAAGCGTATCGTCGCGTGCTGGAGCGCGATATCAAGCGGATCAAGCAATCCCGCCAGCACCTGTACGAAGTGAACATGGGGGCGACTGCTGTCGGGACAGGCCTGAACGCCGACCCGCGCTACATTACCACCGTGGTCAAGCATCTGGCGGAAATCAGCGGCTTCCCGCTCGTCGGGGCGGAGCATCTCGTAGACGCTACGCAAAACACGGACGCGTACACAGAAGTATCCGCAGCGCTGAAAGTATGCATGATGAACATGTCCAAAATCGCCAACGACCTGCGTCTGATGGCATCCGGACCGCGTGCGGGACTGGGCGAGATTTCGCTGCCAGCGCGCCAGCCAGGCTCTTCGATCATGCCGGGCAAAGTCAATCCGGTCATGGCAGAGGTCATTAACCAGGTGGCATTCCAGGTAATCGGAAACGACCACACCATTTGCCTCGCTTCCGAAGCAGGTCAACTGGAGCTGAACGTAATGGAGCCGGTGCTGGTCTTCAACCTGCTGCAGTCGATCAGCATCATGGACAACGCATTCCGCGCCTTTACGCGCTATTGTCTGGAAGGAATCGAGGCAAACCGCGAGCGGATGAAAGAATACGTAGAAAAAAGCGTAGGCGTCATCACAGCCGTCAACCCGCATCTCGGCTATGAAACGGCTGCCCGCATTGCGCGCGAAGCGATTTTGACCGGAAAATCGGTGCGCGAGCTGTGCTTGCAGTACAACGTCCTGACGGAAGAAGAGCTGGACCTGATTCTCGATCCGTTCGAGATGACTCATCCGGGTATTGCTGGCGCTTCCCTGTTGGATCGCGAATAATCGTAAAACGGAATGTGTGCAAAAACTCCCGCCCTTGTCTGAAACTGACGAGGCAGCGGGAGTTTTTTTGTACAGATAAGAATGGATAAGATTGTTGTCCAGTATAAAGGCAACTAAAGCTGCGCCAATCGCTTGGCACAGCCAAGTTTTCTAGTCGACACACAATTGTTTCGCGGGAGAGCTTGCGACCCGCCCTTTGTCAAAGCTTACGGAGTGCCAGCCTGCTTTTGCGGCAACTGGTCCAGGCTTTTAAATTCGTAGCCGCGCTTGCGGGCCTCGTCGATGATGGACCCGAGCGCATCTGCGTTGTCCTTGGAAACAGAGTGCAAGAGAATCACGGCTCCCGGATGCAACTGGCTCATGACGCTGTCAAATGCGTACTTCGCCCCGCGCTGCACTTTTGTATCCCAGTCCTTGTAGGCGATCGACCAAAATACGTTCGTATAGCCCAGCTCCTTGCTGACGGCGAGTGTGCGGTCGCTGAAAATGCCTCTGGGCGGACGCAGGTAACGCATGTTCGCCTGTCCGGTCACTTTGGCGACTGCCTCGCTGACCCGTGTCAGCTCCTCCTTGATTTTTTCGTTGGACACGGTCGTCATATCCGGATGGCTCCAGGAGTGGTTGCCGATGAGATGGCCTTCTTGCGTCATCCGCTTCAACAGTTCAGGCTGTTCCTTGACGTAATGGCCCGTCACAAAAAAAATCGCGGGCACTTTTTTCGCTTGCAGCGTGTCCAGGATCGCCGGGGTAAAGCCGTTTTCATACCCGTTGTCAAATGTCAAATACAGCTCTTTTTTCGACGTGTCTCCCAAAAAAACAGCGCCGTGCCGATCTACAATGCTTTTGAAGCCTTCTTCGTTGATCGAAGGAAGCTGTCCATTCTTGCTTTTTTTGAAGCCGAAATGGTATGGATGGTCCTGATGGGCGACAGCCGCATGCAGCGGCAGGGTGAACGCCAAAAGCAGAATGGCGCCAACGTGAAGCAGCTTTTTGTAGCGTGGTTTCATCATTCTGGCACTCCTTTCCTATCCCAAGTCATGACGGTAGCACGGACGTTTCCATCCAAAGTTTGTCCAGTCCCCTTGCAAATATGTAACGAGCAGGGCGGGAAACGGGGACGGCAAGTTGGGTAAAACTTGCGCGGCGGAAAGGGACAGTGAACCATGCCAGGCAAAAGACGTTTGTCATATAGTATCAATGTCGACGGAAAAGCCGCTGACGACAGGCATGTCATCATCCGTTACCAGGAGGTGTAGTCATGGATTGGTTGAGGTATTTGCGTGACGCTGTTGGTGAGGACGAATATATTGAAGAGATCGAAGTCAAGGTAGAGTACGAGGACGGCACCAAGAAAAAGTGGATCTTCTCCAAAAATCAGGACCCGGTCCTGGAAGACGACGACGATGAAGAGGACGAAGACTGATTTCTTGCTAAATACGAAAAAAAGATACGCTCGCCAAGGAGGCCACTGAAGAACTTAGGTTTTGCCGGTGATCTGAGATTTTTGTAAAAAAATAAGCGACACCTGTTCCGTTTTTCCTGACAGGTGTCGCTTTTTTGTTACTGCATTTCCCTTTTTTTAGTCCGCCAATTTCAGTATACGCTTGAGATTAACCGCGAATATCGCCATAGCGCCTTGCAGCTCCATACCTAACAAGTTCGAGGATGTAGCTACATCATACCCGTGCCTATGCTTGAGTTCGCTATTCTTGGCTTCAATTCACGTTCATGCCCGCTGCCTTGCTTTTCTCAATGAGTGCCTGGAGTTGCTTGCCGTCGCTTTTTTCTCCTGTCGTAACCACGGCCGCCGTTATGATCCGTTCCTCGGTCAAGGCGAGATGTGTCTTGTATCCAAAGAACGAGGAATCCGCACTTTTGTGGCCAACTCGCGCGTCCTGATCTTCTGAAATTCGCAATTGCTCCACGTCATCTTCGACGGTTTCTTGGAGCAGATTCAACGGTTCCGTAATTTTAGGCAACTGGGCGATGTCAAGCCGTGTCTGTGTGACAGTGGCCTCTCGCCAAGGCGTATCTTTTTGCTTTCCAAATCTGCTATCATGAAACATATTTTACAAAGATGAGGCAGGTAGGGGCAATGAGCTTTTCAATCAGCCAGCAAATGATAAAAGAATGGTGTGGCCGACTCTCCTTTGAACGGGGAAAAGCGTTTTACCGCTCGCAAAAAGTGAGCATCGACCACTTCCAGCCCGAGCCTGCCCGCGTCCGGGCCACCGTGCGGGCGGGCAGCCACGACTATCGGGTGATGCTCGAACTGGATGAGGCAGGGCTCGTGGCGGCGTGTAGCTGTCCGACGCTGCATTCGTATGAACAATACTGCCAGCATATCGCGGCGGCTCTTTTGGCAATGCGCGATCTGTCAGCGGACGATTTGGCGCCACAGGCGAGCCGGGGGACGCGTTTACCGGGTGCGGACGGCTCCGCCGCAAGCGAAGCGCAACTGACGCAGGGCATTTTCGATCTGTTCGGCAAGCCGCGTCCGCACAGTATAGGCACGCGAAAAGCGCTGTTCGACCAGCGAGCGTTGCTGGAGCTGGAAATCATTTGCAAAGTGATACCGTATGGCTTTCGCAAATCGGTAATCGGGCTTGAACTGAAGCTGGGGCCGAAGCGGCTGTACGTCGTAAAAAACATTCGCGAGTTTTTGAAGCGGCTGGAGAGCAGGCAGCCGACCGTCTTTTCCGCGCATTTTACTTACGACCCGGAAAGCCACCGCTTTTTGCCCGAGCAGGAGGCGATTCTCCAGGAGCTGATCCGCGTGTTCCAGCATGAAAAGCTGTATCGGGAGACGGCTGGCTACGGCTATCAGGAGCCAAAGCCGGTGGGGACGGAGCGCACGTTGATTTTGCCGCCGTTTGCCTGGGACAAGCTGTTCGATTTGCTCGGGCAGGCTCCCGGTGTGCGCGTCCAGCAGGGCGAGCGCACGTATGAGCAGTTTCAGGCGCAGACGGGAAAGGTGCCGCTGCAGTTCGCCTTCGATGCGGGGGAGCGCGAAAACGAGTATCGGCTGACAGTGGACGGGCTTGCCGAGCTGACCGTGCTGGAGGCGTACGGGTTTGTCCTGCACGGCGGCGTCTGGATGCGGCAGTCCGCTGACGCGTGCAAAAGTCTCGCGCAGCTCAAGCAGATGCTGGAGGCGCATCAGCGCGAGGACATCGCGGTTCCGCAGGAGAAAATGGAGTCGTTCATGACCAGGGTCGTCCCTGGGCTGATGAAGCTGGGCAGCGTGCAGATCGCGCAGGCGGTCGCCGATCGGATCGTCCAGACGCAACTGCAGGCTCGGCTCTATTTGGACCGGGTACGGGAGCGGCTGTTGGCCGGGCTGGAGTTTCAGTATGGCGACATCGTCATCAATCCGCTGGCAAAAGAGACGAATGGGCAACAGCGCCGCAACGATCAGATTTTACTGCGCGACGGCGAGCGGGAGCAGCGCATTTTGGAGCTGATGGACAACAGCGCGTTCACCCGGACCGAAGAGGGGTATTACCTTGAAGACGAGGAAGCCGAGTTCGAGTTTTTGCACCAGACCGTCTCCGAGCTGGAAAAATGGTGCAAGGTGTATGCGACGACGGCGGTCAAGCTGCGGCTGCACTCCTTGCACGCGCCGCCCAAAGTGAAAGCCGATGTGAACGAGCGGACGAACTGGCTGGAGGTTCGCTTCGATATCGAAGGCTTTCCGCCCTCCGAAATCAAACAACTGCTGCAGGCGCTGGAGGAAAAGCGCAAATATTACCGCTTGCCGACAGGAGCGCTGCTGCCGCTTGATACAAAAGAATTTGAACAGATCAACCGGTTCCTGGATGAGCTGGGGATTCGCCAGGCGGAATGGATCGGGAACGGCTTTGCGCTCCCGGCCTTTCGCGGCTTGCGCTTGCTCGATTCGTCCCAGCCGGGCAAGACGGTGCAGTTGGGCAAGGCGCTGCGGAGCTTTTTGGAAAATATGCGCAACCCGGACAATCTCGACTTCCACGTTCCGGACACGATGCAGCCTGTGCTCCGCGATTACCAGAAGTTCGGCTTCCAGTGGCTGATGACGCTCGCCCACTACGGCTTCGGCGGCATTTTGGCGGACGATATGGGCCTTGGCAAAACGGTGCAAAGCATCGCGTACATCCTCGCCAAGCTGCCGGACATTCGCCGCGAAAAGCAGCCGGTGCTGATCGTCTCGCCTGCGTCGCTTTTGTACAACTGGCGCAACGAGCTGCACAAGTTTGCTCCTGAGCTGAGCGTGCGCGTCGTGGACGGCAGCAAGGAAGAACGGAACCAGGCGCGAAAGGAAGCGGGAGATGCCGATGTGTGGATTACGTCTTATCCGCTGCTGCGCAGAGATTACACGGAGTACGCCCAGCGCACGTTCCATACGCTGATTCTGGACGAGGCGCAGGCGTTCAAAAACTATGCGACACAGACGGCGCAGGTCGTGAAGCGCATTTTTGCCAAGCACCGCTTTGCCTTGACGGGGACGCCGATCGAAAACAGGCTGGAGGAACTGTGGTCGATCTTCGACGTTGTGTTTCCACAACTGTTTCCCGGGCGCAAGGAATTTCAGGATTTGCCCCGAGACGCCATCGCCAGGCGTGCGCGGCCGTTCCTTTTGCGCAGGCTGAAAACCGAGGTGCTGCGTGAGCTGCCGGAAAAAATCGAATCGCTGCAAGCCACCGAGCTTTTGCCGGAGCAAAAAAAGCTGTACATCGCGTACTTGGCGCAGTTGCAGCAGGAGGCCGCCAAACATTTGCACGAGCGCACCTTTGACAAAAACCGGATCAAAATATTGGCCGGCTTGACCCGGCTTCGCCAGCTTTGCTGCCATCCTGGCCTGTTCGTGGAAGGCTACGAAGGCAGCTCGGCCAAATTCGAGCAACTGCTGGAAGTGCTGGAGGAATGCCGGAGCGCGGGGCGGAGGGTGCTTTTGTTCTCGCAATTTACGGAAATGCTTTCGATCATCGGACGAGAGCTTGGGGCTTACGGCGTCCCGTTTTTTTACCTGGACGGCAACACGCCAGCCGCCCGGCGCATCGAGTTGTGCAACCGATTTAACGACGGAGAGGGCGACTTGTTTCTCCTGTCTTTAAAAGCCGGGGGAACAGGCTTGAACCTGACCGGAGCCGACACCGTCATTTTGTACGATCTGTGGTGGAATCCGGCTGTAGAGGAGCAGGCGGCGGACAGGGCGCACCGCATCGGGCAAAAAAACGTCGTCCAGGTCATTCGGCTGGTCGCGCAGGGGACGGTAGAGGAAAAAATGTACGAGCTTCAGCAAAAGAAAAAGCATTTGATTGAGGAAGTCATAGCGCCAGGCGAGGAAGCGATCTCCTCCATGAGCGAAGAAGACATCCGGGAAATATTGATGATCGGCTAAAGCGGCCCGACTTGCGTCCTTTGTGCGCAGGTCCGGCCGCTTTTTCGCGCGTGGAATTGGCAAGTTCCCAAGGGTATTTGTCCGTTTCGTCAACCTGCGCGCATGAATATTTTAGGAAGAAGGTGAGCGCTTTAACAAGGAACGTGGGGGGGGGGGAAGGAAATGGAACAATACGTCATCAAGCCATGGGACACCCGGGACGACGGCCAACCTGCGCCTGTCGACTGGGATATGCAAGTACCTCCGGAAGTCGATGCGATCGCGGAGCTCGTCATGAAAGAATACGAGATGTCCGTCAGCAGCAAGACGCTGATTACCTCGAAGCCGGACAAAGGCGGCGCGATCTGGCGGATCGAGACAGACAAAGGGCCGCGCAGTCTGAAAGTGCTGCACCGCACACCGGAGCGGAGTCTTTACAGTGTTGGCTTGCAGGAATACGTCGTCAGACAGGGGGCCAGAGTTCCCGCGCTCATTCCGGCCAGAGACGGAAAGCTCTTCGTGGAAAAGGGCGGAAAGCTGTGGATTGTCACGGACTGGATTGCCCTTACGCAAGCGACCAAAGTAGACTTGGCAGGAGCGCAGGAGCTGTGCTTCGGCCTGGGAGAATTTCATCGACATTCGAAAGGATACGTGCCGCCACAAGGGGCGAAAAATTCTTCCCGCCTGTACCGTTGGCCCAACTACTATCAAAAGATTGCCAAAAAAATCGGCTGGATGCGTGAGATGGCAAAAGCCTATGGGGAGACGACCGCAAGCAACTCGATTCTATCTGTCGTAGACAAGTATGAGCGACAAGCATTGGATGCGCTGGAGCGTCTGAAGGCATCTGCCTATCCAAGAATGGTGCAGATGGGTGAACCGCACTGGGGAGTAGTTCATCAGGACTATGGCTGGTCCAATGGACAGAATGGACCAGGCGGGCTTTGGGTCATCGACCTGGACGGTGTGGCTTACGATTTGCCGTTCCGCGACCTGCGCAAGCTGATTACAAGCACAATGGACGACATGGGTGTCTGGGATTTGACGTGGATGAGAGGAATGATCGAGGCGTATCACCGGGCTAACCCGCTCGATCGGGAGTCATTTGAGGTGCTTTTGATCGACCTGGCGGCGCCAAATGAATTTTACAAGCATCTGAAGGAAATGTTTTACGATCCTGTCACGTTCTTGAACACGGAAGCAGAGGCCATCCTGCAGCGAATCCTCTCCACCGACCAGACAAAAGACCAGGCATTGGCGGAGCTGGCGAAAGACATCAGCCAGTACCAGCCCGGCGATTACACCCAGGCTGCCGTCCCGGCCACGACCGTGCGCCAAGCGCCTGCGAGTGCATCAGATCAGGCAAACTGGCAGCTCGCTTCGCCAAATCCGGCGGCAAAAGGTGAGAGCAAGCCAGTCGATGTGGAACCCGGAAAGCTTATTCGTCTCCCCGAAAAAGAAAGTAAGCCTGTTCGAACTGCTGTGGCCGCGAAAAAGCCGCCAGATGTCGTGCTCTTCCCTAATCCCGAGCTGCCTTTCGCAGAGACAACGACGCCAGCGAGCAGGCAGAGCGAGCGCCTGAAGCCGATAGTAGCTACTGTGAAAAAAGCCGGGAGCAAGCCAGTGAAGAAAAAGGCAGCGTCAACCGGCTCGGTAAAAACAGCAAGCAAAACGGGCAAGAAAACCGTTCTGAACAAAAGTTCGGTCGCCAAAAAAGCAAGCGCCAAGCTGCCCGCAGGAAAAGCGCTCAAAAAGACTGGCAAGTCGAACGAAAAAGCAAAAACAGGAACCCAACTTGCAAAACGGTCCAGTTCTCCCCGAGGCACTCAGCATGCAGCCGTCAAGCATCCTTACAAAAAGGCAGCAGCTCCAAGCCGCAAATTGACCAGTAATCAGGCAAAGAAGCCGCGCGCGGTGAAAGCAAAAAAAACAGGCAGAAACATGCGATGAGTAGTGTCAGGAAAGGAGAATTCGGATGAAGGTAGTCATGATCTGTACGGAAAAGCTGCCCGTTCCCCCGGTGCGGGGCGGTGCCATCCAGACGTATATAGCCGGGATCGCGGATACGCTCGGGAAGCATCACGACCTTACCATTTTAGGGACGTCGGACCCAACGCTCGCCATGGACGAACGTGTGCGAAATGTTCGCTATGCGCGTGTGAATGGACACGGTGTCTTCGAAATCTACGCCCAGGAAGTTCTCGCGTTTTTGCGAGCGAATGCATACGATGTGATTCACGTGTTCAACCGACCGCGGCTGGTTCCCTTGATTCGCGAAGTATGCCCGAACGCACGGATCGTACTGAGCATGCACAACGACATGTTCGATGCGGCGAAAATTCCCCCGGCGGAAGCGGCGAGCGCCATCGCCAACACGTCGACGATCATCACGATCAGCGATTATGTAGGACGCGTCCTTGCGTCGCTCTACCCGGAAACGCAAGGGAAACTGCGCACGATCTATTCCGGTGTCGATCTACAGACGTTCGTCCCGTGGGAGAGCTCGCAGGCTGCACGAAAAATTCGCCAGGAGCTGCGGGCTGCCCACAACATCGGGAACAGGCAGGTCATTTTGTTCGTCGGCAGACTGACCCCGAAAAAAGGGGCGGACATCCTCGTGCGGGCGATGAACGAGCTTTCGGCCTACAAATCCGACATCGCGCTTGTGCTGGTCGGAGGCTCCTGGTACGGCGTCGATAAAATCAGCGACTATGTCGCCTATGTGCGCGCGCTGGCGGATCGTTCGCCGATTCCTGTCATCACGACAGGCTATGTGGCAGCAGAGAACATCCACCACTGGTTTTGGGCAGGCGATATCTTTGTCTGTCCTTCGCAATGGGAGGAGCCGCTCGCCCGCGTCCACTACGAAGCGATGGCTGCAGGGCTGCCGTTTGTGACGACAAAACGCGGGGGCAATGCGGAAGTGATTATCGGCGGAAACGGCCTGCTCGTCGAAGAGCCGGAAAACCCGCAGTCTTTTGCCACTCAACTGAAGCAGCTTCTGTCCAGCCGCGACCTGCAGCGCAGAATGGGGAACAGCGGCCGACAGTTGGCGGAACAGCGGTTTACGTGGGAGCGCGTGGCCCGGGAAGTGCTGGACGTATGGAGGAACTTGTAGCGTGAGCTGACAGGACGCAAATACCCACTTTTTTCGAGAGAGAGGGGAGAAGTGGGTGCTTGGTCCGTTTTTCTTGCAGGGGAGAAAGGGACAAGCCTGCGGCAGGCAGGCGCACAAGCTCGCCACAAGCTTGTCCAAAAGCTGTGCAAGCAAAGACGGAAAAAAGCGGCTCCCCCACTCCCGGCTTTTTAAGCGGAAGCGCCAATGTCTTTTGGCGCATGGTGAAACCCAAGCAGGAGTGGGAGGACGAAGCAAGGCGAAGAAATCAAAGTACTTTGGCTGAACCTTCGATTACATTCAGGGTGACGGGCGCTGTCTCTTCCGCTTCGTCTGTGGCGGCGGCTGCTTCCGGCGGAGGGGCGTCGGGAATGATGGCGGCAATGCGGTTGAGCGGGATGAGAATACAACTGCCGTAGCTTCCGTCAAGCTTCAGCTCGATGATGCCGTCGTCGACTCTTGTGAGCTGCCCCACCCGGTAAGGGCGGCTGCCTGGTCCCCAATCGGATGTGAGAATGACTTCGACTGTCCTGTTTTGCCTCATGCATTTGTACAGCTCTTTTCGCAGCCCTTCCACGCTTTCCTGCTCGGGCGTGTCTTCTGCTTCTACGTCCACGTTGACAATCGGGGCGGGGATGACGAGCGGTTTCGGTGCTTCAAACTGGACGATCGGCGCCTCGACCTGGACGGTGGGCGTGGCGCTCGTGACAGACACGTGGGGAGCGGGCGTGGTGACTTTTACATTCGGGGCGCGCACATGGAGGCGGACGACCCGGTTCAGCCTGTCGAGCAAGCGCCTGGTCGCCTGGCCAGACGAGCGGCGTCTGCTGCGGGAGACTGACTTCGCCCGTGTCTTCTTTTTCGCAGATCCCAAGAGAATGCACCTCCTACTGTCATGCTTTATCATATTCAGCGCGGAACGGAGAGAAATAGACAAATACCCTTGCCAAGAAAAATCAGGCAGGAAATGATTAGGGAATTTAGCGGAAATTTTTAAAAACAAATGGAAAATCGTGTATACTATTCAGGTAATCTCAAAAAGAGAGATGGAGGTTTCACCATGAATCAAATGCCAATGACCCCAATGGGAGTGGGGAAGCTATTGGACAAAAGCTTTAACGTATATCGCCAGCATTTTGGGGCGTACTTTTTTCTGGCTCTTATTTGGTTTGGCCCGTTTTTGCTTTTACAACAGCTACTCCTGGTCGACCTTAGCAGTGTGCCGCTACTCATGCAAGATACCGAAGGACTGGAATTTTGGGAATCGATGGGGGAAAAGTTTGGAGGGCAGGAAGAGATGGTCACCCAAAACGTCGGCCTGCTCTTGCTGTATGTGTTTTTGGTCGCGCCTCTGACGATGGTCGTGGCCTATCCGCAGTTGATTGCGGGCGCCACCTTGCTGACGAAATCTGTATGGGAGCAGCAAACGGTTGATTTGAAGGCCGCGCTGAAAGGCGCATTGGGACGCTTTTGGCCGCTTGTCGGAAGCACCCTCGTCTACGGACTGCTCATGCTCGCGGTGACGTTCGGGTTTGCCCTCGTGTTTTTGTTCATCGGCTTTTTGCTCGTGATGGCTACCGGCAATTCGATTGACACGTTTTTTGACTCGGGAAGCGAGTTCAATCCGTTCCTCTTCATCATTGTCTTTTTGTTTGGCTACATTTTGTTTTTGATCGGCATGCTTCTAGTGCCGGGCTACTTCCTGCTCAGATGGAGCTTTTACTTGCCGCTTGTCCTGTTTGAAAAGGGCGGCGTCGGCATCGGGAAAAGCTGGCATTTGACAAAAGGAAATTTTTGGAGGCTATTTGCGATTTTCATTGTTTTGAGCCTTCTGTATTCGATCTTTTCCGGCGGCATCCAGGTGGCCATCATGGGAATTTTGGGGACGTCGATCATTTCGCAGATCATCATGGTCGTGTTGAGTTGCCTGCTGATGCCGTGGATCGCGATTGTTTATGCGCTCGCTTACTTCGACTTGCGCGTCCGAAAAGATGGAACAGACCTGCAGGAACTGATGAACAGGCAGTTGGAGCAGGCAGCAGACCGTCCTTCTACACAGGAGCCGGGAGCAGCGCATGAATAGCACAAATCCTTGGGCAGCCGACAAGGAGCATTTGCAGGAAATTTTGCAGCGCGACGAATTTCAAGCCCTGCACACGGAAGGGGAGAGCTGGCTTGCGCGAGTGAGCGATTTTTTGCTCGAATGGCTTGCCAGGCTGTTTTCGTGGTCGGACATTCCTTCGGGTGCGGCGACGACGGCATCGACGGTCGTGCTGGTCGTCGCGGCGCTTTTGCTGGTGATGGTCATTTTCTGGCTGTTCCGCCGAATGGTATGGGAGCAAAAGCGGAAGGCGTCCCTGTTTGTCCACGGTGAAAAAATCCGCTCTCATGCCGATTACTTGCGGGAGGCACAGGAGTGTGCCGATCGCGGAGAATGGCGTGAGGGCGAACGTTCCTTGTTTTTGGCGTTGCTCGTCTACATGCAAAAACAGTCGTGGATTCGCATTGAACAGTGGAAGACGAACTGGGAGTACGCAGACGAAATCGAGGCCAACCACCCGGAGGCGAAGGCGCTGTTTCGCCGCTATGCCCGGGCGTTCGAGCAAGCTTGGTACGGGCAGGTAGCTGTGGACAAAGCAGACTATCTGGAGCGCATCCGCGAGCTTGCGCAGATTTTGGACGGGGAGGGACAGCATGAATAGCCTGAGAACGTATCGCGTGGGCATCAGCGTGGCGATCGTGCTGCTCGTCGTCGTCGGATGGTTTATCGTCAAGCCTGTAGCCACGAAACTGCCTCCTTATCTGGCATCGTCGGCACAGCCGGACGGAATCAAGGCGGTGCTGCTTCTGCTGGAGGAAAAAGGCAGCCAGGTTAAGGAGTGGCGGCAGCCGATGCATTTGCTGCCGAAGCCAGCGGGCCAGGCGCTGCTTGTCGTCGAGCCGGACAACCTGAGCGCGAACGAGCAGGATGACTTGCTCGCATGGGCCAGCGGCGGAAACGACCTGTTTGTTTTCTCCGAGCGGCCGATCTTGTGGGCCGGCTTGCCGCTTGAAGCGAAGTATATGGAAGAGAAGGGCAACCAGGAACGAAATGTGCAGGGGCAGTTGCTCGCTGAAGGGCTGCTGGGCCAGGCAAAAACACAGGCCAGATGGAAAGAGGCGGAGGGGCTGGAGCCGCTTTTTTACGACGACCAAGGAATCCTTGCGGGAAAAGTCCAGGTAGGAGCCGGAAGCATCTCGTACTTTTTGGTCCCGGATTGGTTGACGAATCGAAAAATTGGCGAGCTGTCTCACTTCGAGGCGGTGTGGCCGCATTTGCAAAAAAACTGGTCCGCGATCTGGGTGGACGAATACCATCACGGGCTGCAGGAGAAGCCAGGGCTTTTGGCGATCTATCCCGGCTGGCTGGTGGCAGCGCTCGTCCAGTTGGCCGTCGTGCTGCTTTTGTTCGTCTGGTGGAAAGGGAAGCGGTTTGGCCCTGTCTACACATTGCGCGAGTGGACGGTTCGCCGGGGGGACGAGACGCTTTTAGCCGTGTCGAGCTGGTATGAGCGCCGGGGACTTGCGCGTGACGCGCTGGCGCATAGGGAAGCGTATATGCGCCAACTGATGCACGATCGCTGGGGCGTTCACCAAAAAGCGGACCGCGCCGAGATTTTGCGCTGTGCCCGGCTACGCTGGAGCGAGCAGGCAGTCACCAGGCTTGCCGAGCTGCTGGATCGGCTGGAGCAAGCACGCAGCGGAACCGGATATTCGGCGAAGCGGCTTTTGGCAGACAGTCTTTTGCTGGATGAGATCATTACGCAACTGATGAAGGAGTGACATAACAATCGTGGAGCAATTGTTGCAACAGATGGAAAAAGAACTGGTCGGACAGCGGCAAAACATTCGGCTGCTCGTGGCCGCCTTGCTCGCTGGCGGTCACGTACTGCTGGAGGGAGTGCCAGGGATCGGAAAGACCAAAATGGTCCGCACCTTGTCGGGGCTGATCGGGGGAGAGAGCAGGCGCATCCAGTTTACGCCTGACATGATGCCTTCGGATATTATCGGCCATGTCGTTTTCAACATGCAGGACAACCGCTTTGAGACGATCAAAGGCCCTGTATTCGCGAATTTGCTGCTGGCGGACGAGATCAACCGCACGCCGCCGAAAACGCAGGCGGCTCTCCTGGAAGCGATGGAGGAAGGCCAGGTGACGATTCACGGAGTCACGTACCCGTTGCCCGAGCCATTTTTCGTCGTCGCCACGCAAAACCCGGTCGAGTACGAAGGAACTTACGTGCTGCCGGAGGCGCAACTCGACCGCTTTTTGTTCAAGCTGACGATGCAGTATCCGTCGCATGAGAGCGAAAAGCAGATTCTGGTCCAGCACGTCCGGCACACAGGCGGGCAGGAGGCGAAGCAAGCGCCGATCTGCAGCCTGGACGACATTTTGGAGCAGCGGCGCAAATTGCAGGACGTCGTCGTGGACGATTCGATTTTTGAGTACATTACGACCTTGATTCGCAAGACGCGGGAAACGAAACGACTTCTGCTCGGGGCAAGTTCCCGTGCCGGGATTGCGGTTCTCTTGGCCAGCAAGGCTTGGGCGCTTTTGGACGGCCGCGAGTACGTGACGCCGGATGATGTGAAAATGGTGGCCCGGCCTGCGCTGCGGCACCGTCTCATCCTGTCACCCCAGGTAGAATTGGAGGGGGGCACCAGTGACCACATCATCGAAGAGACGTTGGCCGCTATTCCGGTTCCTCGCTGATTTTTTGGCAGATCGCTTCGTTTTGCCGACGAAGCGGCTGCTCGTACTGCTGCTGCTCGGCACCCCGATTGCCGTCATCGGCTTTTTCATGGGCACCGGGTACGGGGCTTTCTGGCTGTACAACGGCCTCGTCTGTGTGGCGAGCGTGCTCGACTGGCTGACGCTGCCCAAGCGCAAAGACCTGGAGCTGCGCCGCGTGCTTCCCGAGCAGAGCGACATCGGCCAGTCGTTTTTGGTCGAGGTAGAAATGACGAACAGAAGCGGCCAGACGGTTTCCTACGTGCTCATGGACGATTTGCCGCACTCTTTTGCGGAAGCAGGGCCGATCTCGGGCAGGATGGAAAGCGGCGAGTCGCGCATCGCCTATCAGACGCGCGGATGCGAGCGGGGGAACTATTCATTTGCCTGGCTGTATTTGCGCTGGAGCGGCAAAATCGGCTTGTGGTACCGCCAGAGCCGCTTTTCCTTTCCGCAGACGATCAAAATTTACCCCGATTTGTCGCAAGTTCGCGGCTATTTGAACTCGTTGCAGGAGAGCCTGATTGTCGACGGCAAAAAAATATTGCGCCGGGCCAAGGCTGGCTCTGAGTTCCACGCGATCCGCGAGTACGTCCCGGACGACGATCCGCGCACGATCAACTGGTCGGCGTCGGCACGCTCCCGGCGGCTGATGACGAACCAGTATCGGCCCGAGCACGGCAAAGTCATTACGATTCTCGTCGATTGCGGCAGGCTGATGGGCGTCGAGCTGAACAACCAGAGCAGGCTCGATCAGTCGCTGGAGTCGGCGCTCACTCTGGCTGCGGTCGCTTTGCGCCAGGGAGATCAGGTGGCGTTTCTGGCCTATTCCCACGAGATCAAGACGTACATACCGCAAGGGCGCGGGATGGGACACTTGCACACGATTTTGGAAGCCACCTACGATTTGTCCCATGACTTCGTCGAGGCTGATCCGGCCAAGGCACTGGAATTTATGCATCGCCAGCAAAAGCGGCGCAGCCTGATGGTGCTGTTCTCGGACATGGAAAATTACTTGGTGGAAGACTTGCTCGCCAGCTATTTGTGGAAAATGCGCCGCTCGCACCTGTTTTTGCTGCTCTCGCAGGCGGACCCGCTGCTGCACGAATGGACGCGGGTTCCGGTCGAAAACAGCCGCCTGGCCTACATCAAATCGGTGGCGCAGCGCTTCCAGCTCGACCGCAGGGCGTTTCAACAAAAAATGACCGGCGCGGGCATCCAGGTGCTCGATGTGCCGGCCGATCAGTTGACGCTGACAGTGATAAATGCTTATTTGGAAATAAAGGCGAGAGAGGCATTGTGAGCCTGGCGCCTTCGCCCGATAACATACCAAAGGCACAAAAGCAGCAACGTGGCCGCCGCCACGAGGTACTTCGTTTCCAGGGAGAGCGTCGAAGGCGTGATGTAGCCTTCGATGACTCCCGCCACGAACAACAGCGGCAGGGTCGCAAGCAGCAACTGGGCCGATTCTTTCGCCGCCTCCAAAAACTGATACTTGCGGGCGTAGCGCCCGGGCACGAGCAGACGGTAGCCCATGTGCAAGCCGGCCCCTCCGGCAATGAAGATCGCCGTCAGCTCGATGACGCCGTGCGGGAGGATGTACGCCCAAAAAGCGTAGCTGCTGTCTGCCTGATAGTAGACAGCGGCCAATGCCCCGACGAGCAGCCCGTTGAACAGCAGGACGTAGATCGGCACGAGGCCGAATGTAATCCCGCTGACAAAAGCGAGAATGGCTACTTTCATGTTATTGGTCATAATCATCGTAGAGATGACAGGGCTGTTGATGGCATCGTGCCCTTCCCCCAGTCGCGAAGGATCAATCTGTTCGGCCATGCCTTGGGGCAGCACGTAGTACAGGTTGAGCGGGTCGGCGAGCACGGCCGCAAAGCCGGATATGCCGCCAATGATGAAGAGCAGGGCGGCCATGCCGATAAATCCGATCCGCTTTTGCATCAGCCCGATCAGATGGACGCCGAAAAAGTGCCGCAGTTGCTGCCAGCTTCCCGACTGCTGCTTGTACGTCAGGTTGTGGGCGCGGGATACGAGCTGGTTGAGGTAGAGCGTGATTTCATCCATCGGGTGATACGAGCGGACGAGCGCCAGATGGGCGGAAGCTTTTTTATACAAATGGGTCAGACGGTCAATGTCTGCGGCTGTAATCTGCCGCTCTTGCCGGGTGAACCGTTCGACCAGTTGTTCCAGTTCGGCCCAAGAGGCTTTATGCTTGTGCCAAAATGAAGTGATATCCATGGATAAGGCCTCCTTATCTACTAGAATTGCGAGAGGGAGAAGCGAACCGACATGAATGAAAATCCATCCGTGAATCAGGCAGGTCGCGAAGCGTCCATTGTCACCCCTGAGCATGTGATGCTGCGGTTCCAGACAGCGGGATTGGGCAGTCGGGCCGCTGCCCAGTTGATCGACAGCGTCATTTTGCTCCTGGTTAATCTTACTGTATTTATTGTAATCGGTATAGTTTTATTTGGGAAAGAAGATATTTTTTTCCTGGATAGTGACGGCTATGCCATCGCCGTTGTCATCCTCCTGCTCTTCGTGCTCAACTTCGGCTACTTTTTGCTGCTGGAAGCGCTCTGGTCGGGGCAGACCGTCGGGAAAAAGTGGATGGGGATTCGCGTCATCCGCGACAACGGCCAGCCGGCGACGTTTTTGTCCTCCACGATCCGCAATCTGTTCCGCATCGTGGACACTCTCCCGTCCGGCTACTTTTTGGGAGCGCTCGTCTCTTTTTTTCATCCTCGCGACAAGCGCATCGGCGACCTCGTCGCAGGAACGATCGTCGTAGTCGAAGGCGGGGGCCGCACCGCTCTGTTCCAGAACAGAAAGGCGAAAAAACAGGGAGCGGCACTGGCAGAGCCGCTTGCTTTGAGCGAGCAGCAAAAGCAGGCGTTCACCCGCGAGGACTGGCAGTTGCTTTCGACTTTTATCGCGCGGCAGTCCTCGCTGGCGGAAGCCAAAAAGCTTGAGTTGGCGGGAGAAATCGCCCGCCTGTTGCAAAAAAAGCTGGAATACAGCGAGGAACAGGCGCGGCAGGAAGAGCCGATTCTGTTTTTGCAGCGGCTGCACCGCACGCTGCAAAGCGAGTGGAGCCTGGGGAAATAGCCTTGGAAGATACCGTCAAGGGCACGAAGCGGCGGTATCTTCTTTTTTTCGAGCAAAATTTCCACTATTTTCGCAAAAGCCTTGCCGAAAAATAAACTATGATATAATAAAACCTCACTCTATGTCACAGAAAGGAGGAGGGAGCCGATGAACGACAAATACATGGGAGCGTCATCGACTTCGTCTACTACTCTGCCACTCCCGGCAAACGGGAAGCAGGCGAACAGACGCAAACGAGGCAGCCTGTTTCAGGCATTGTTTCCCTCCCAAACAGAAGGCAAGCGGCCTCTATTGCCAATCGTACTGGCTGTACTGGTTTGGGCGGGACTTGCTTATGCCGGGTACGCCTATGCTGCCCATACGCTGGACAAGCAGCAGCAACTTGTGAACCTGCGCATCGATCAGATACAGGAAGACAATCAGAAGCAGATGAAAGCGTTGGGCGAACAACTGGCTTTGGTGCAGGAAGAGATGAAAGACGTGCAGGCGGGTCTTGGCAATCTGGAAGAAGACCTGCAATTGACGGGTGAGACGATTGGCGGGACGAACAAGACAAAAGAAGCTCTCCAGGATCGGATCGACCAGTTGAACAAGCAACTGGTCGATTTGAAGGCATCGCTGAAAAAACTGGAGGATGCAGCCCGTGCTTGGTAAAGTCAATCGCTTTTTCCTGTTCCTGCTGGCGCCAGCGCTCGGCTTTTTGCTTGCCCTCACCCTGACCAATCCCGCGGACAAGCTGCAGGCGGAAGGCTTGAAGCTCGCTTCCGAACAGTCGAAACAACTGGCGGACGAGCTGGGACAGCAGTTGGACGACACGAAGAAAACGCTGCGCGATGTAGAAGCGGTCGTAGCGGACATCCGCGACCGCGCCAAGAAGGAGCAAAAAGAGTACGAAGAGCAAAACAAGCACATCAACAACCTGCTGGTGACGAGCCGATCGCAGACGCAAAAGTCGGCAGATGTGCTGGACGCGATCTTGTCCAACATGCTCGGCGACCCGATCGGGCAGTCCTTCGGCAACAAATCAATAGTGAAAGTGTACTCGCTGCAGGAAGCGGGCTATCGCGGGTACATGGCGAAGGTCCGGCTGAAAGACCCAAGCGCACTGAAGATGGTGCTTGCCAACAACTCGGTCAAAAGCAAAGGCGAGACGACGAGCCATGCCGGGAAGCGCACCGGAGCTGTCCTGGCGATCAACGCAGGCGGCTTCATGAGCGACAGCAAGGGCAATCTGACGCCGCTTGGCATTACTGTTGTCGACGGCAAGATTCGCACGTTTTCCAACAATTCGAATCTGAGCTTCGTCGGATTCAACAACAAAGGCCACCTGGTGGGAACCCAAATTACTACCCAGGCGCAAATTACCCAGCAAGGCATTTTGCAAGGGGCCAGCTTTTTGCCAAGACTGCTGCAGGACGGGAAACGGCTGCCGATTCCTCGCGACTGGGCCAACACTCGCCAGCCGCGCACGCTCATCGGGCACTTTGACAACGGCGACTTGCTGCTCATCGTCATCGACGGCAGAAGAGAAGGCTGGAGCAAAGGCGTTACTTTGGAAGAAGCGCAACGCAAGCTGCAGGAATTCCACGTCGTCGACGCGTACAATCTCGATGGCGGCGGCTCCAGCGCGTTTTACTACAACGGCAAGCTTTTGAACAAGCCTTCGGACGGCAAAGAAAGACCAGTCGTGAGCAATCTGGTCATCTTGCCGTAAGCGGTAAGCGAATGCTTTTGAATAGAGACACTCTTCCAGCGGGGAACCTGGCTTCGCTGCGGAAGAGTGTTTTTTCGTCTGTCAGAGAGCAGATGGGTTGACCTGGAAAAATGCTGAAAATTATAATAATAAGGATAGGAAGAAAAAAACAGGGGGGATCTTATGAACAAAAAGATGATGGTAGCCCTCTCGTTCGTTTCCGTTTTTTCGCTGACCCAATTGGCATGGGCAAAGGTGCCCGGTGTTCCGGCTGGCGTAGATGGCGCCACGAAAGGCATTGTGGCGGTCTCCCACCCTGCGGCCGCGCAGGTTGGACGGGACATTTTGGCCAAGGGGGGAAATGCTGTGGACGCCGCCGCCGGAATCCAGTTGGCTCTCAATGTGGCAGAGCCGTACATGTCGGGAATCGGCGGCGGAGGCTTTATGATGATCTATTTGAAGGACCAGAACAAAATCACGGTGATCGACAGTCGGGAAGTAGCCCCGGCAAATGTGACAGCCGACATGTTTTTACAGGCCGACGGGCAGCCGATTCCTTTTGAACAGCGGCACACCAGCGGTCAGGCAGTAGGCGTGCCGGGGACGTTGCTCGGCGTGGCAGAGGCGCTTGAGGAGTACGGCACGTGGGAGCTGGCAGACGTGCTTGCGCCAGCGATCGAGCTGGCCGAAAAAGGCGTTCGTGTCAACTGGGTGACGGCGGACTACATCGCCAAGTCGCGCGACAAGCTGGAAAAGCACAAGACAGCCGCGCAAGTGTTCTTGCCGGAAGGCCGTCCGCTGGAGGAAGGGCAAATGCTCGTCCAGCCCGATTTGGCCAAGACGCTGAAGCTGATCCGCGACGAAGGGCCGGATGTTTTGTACAAAGGCGAGATTGGCCGCGCGCTCGTCGAAGAGGTGCAGCGCACAGGCGGCAAAATGACGATGGACGACCTCAAGGCTTACCAGGTCAAGGAACGGGAGCCGGTGCGCGGGATGTTTCGCGGCTACGAGGTGATTTCCATGGCGCCCCCCAGCTCGGGCGGCTTGACCATGATCCAGATTTTGAAGCTGATGGAAGGCTACGACAACCAGAAGGACGGATTTGGCTCCGTAGCGTATTTGCACCATCTGATCGAGGCCAACCACCTCGCCTACGCTGACCGGGCGGCGTACATGGCGGACGAGGACGTCTATCCGGTGCCCAAGCAAGGCCTGCTCCACGACGATTACATAAAGGAACGGCGCAAGCTGATCGACGACAACCGAGCCAACGCGAACATCACGGCTGGCGACCCGTGGAAGTACGACACGGGACAAAAGCCGGCGGCCGCGATCAAAATGCTCGACAGCTCGCCCGTGAAACAGACGACCCATTTTGCCGTCATGGACAAATGGGGCAATCTCGTCTCTTATACGACCACGATTGAGGACATTTTTGGAAGCGGCGTGATGGTGCCGGGCTACGGCTTCATGCTCAACAACGAGCTGACGGATTTTGACGCGGTTCCGGGCGGCGTCAATCAGGTGGAGCCAGGCAAGCGCCCCCGCTCGAGCATGACGCCGACGATCGTGCTCAAAGACGGGCAGCCGTTTTTGGCCGTTGGCTCGCCGGGCGGCTCGACGATTATCGCCTCTGTGTCGCAAACGATTCTCAACGTGATCGACCACGGCATGAACATCGAGGACGCCATTCGCGCTCCCCGCATTTTTTCCAGCGGCTATCCGAACGTCTCCTGGGAGGCGGGGATTGACCAGGACGTCATCTTGCAGTTGATGGCAAAAGGCCACGTCTTTGCCGAGCAGCCTGCGGATATCGGCAATGTTCAGGCGATCGTCTACGATTTTGAAACAGGCAAGATGTACGGAGGGGCAGACGATACGCGAGAAGGCACGGTGCTTGGCGTCGACGCGATCGCCTACACGGCTGCCGAGCCGGAGGAAGTGCCGTATGAGCCGGGCGAGCCTTTTGCCATTGCCGTAAACGGGCAGACGTACCCGTTTTTGGCGGAACAGAAGCTGGTCGTGGATGGCATTGCCTATGTGCAGGCGGAGAAGCTGCTGCTCGGTTTGGGCAAAAGCAGCGCCGACTTCCGGGCAGATGCGATTACCGTACGCGGAGTGGCGTACCTCCCTGTGAAAAAAGTCGCGGAAAAGCTCGGGTTCACCGTCACCTGGGATGAAAGCGAACGGGTCATCGAGTTGAAGAAGTAAACAAAACCAATTTGGAAGGTGGAAGCTTTTTTCATGGACACGAGCAAGGCAGCGGCGGCAGGCTATGCGTTCGCGGCCCTCGATTCGTGGCTGCCGGAGCTGATTCAATCGATCGCAAAAGAAACTGTGCAAGCAAAAGCGTGACTATCCGTCCTTTTTTTTCGTCTAACTCCATGGTAAGGTAAAGCAGAACATATGTGTCTGTATGGAACCAGGAGGATCAATGATGAAAAAGAATCGCACCAATGGTCTTGCGATCGTCGCCGCACTATCAGTAGCCCTGCTCAGTGGATGTGAAGCCCCTTCGTTGGATGGGTTGCTCGCTTCCCACCAACCGTCTCAGCCGACGGGAAATACGGCAACAGCGAAAGACGGTACGCAAACAAATACAACAGAGCCGGCGCAGGGAGAATCCCCTCGCGCGAAGCAGGCATCCCTGGCCGAAACGATCCAAGACGTCAACGGGGTCCCGACGGTGACAAACCCGACCGATCTCGCCGTTGTTGTGAACAAGAAGCGGGCGCTGCCTGCTGACTATATTCCGCCTGATCTGGTGGAGCCTGACGTGCCGTTTCCGTTCGATGAAAAAGTGGAAAAACGGTTGATGCGCCAAGAAGCCGCACAAGCGTTGGAAGAGTTGTTCGCAGCCGCCAAGCAGGACGGCATCGAGCTGTACGCCGTGTCCGGCTACCGCTCGTACAAGACGCAAAAATCGCTGTACGAGACATATGTGCGAACACAAGGCGCAGAGCATGCTGCTGCGTACAGCGCTGTTCCAGGAAAAAGCGAGCATCAGACCG
Organism: Brevibacillus sp. FW306-2-1A-C05A; assembly: GCF_058781555.1. Classification (NCBI taxonomy): domain Bacteria; kingdom Bacillati; phylum Bacillota; class Bacilli; order Caryophanales; family Paenibacillaceae; genus Brevibacillus; species Brevibacillus sp. FW306-2-1A-C05A. The sequence continues at coordinate 265,130 of NZ_JBYSWV010000001.1, read as the reverse complement.
GATTGGCTATGGACGTGTCGGGGGCCGATGCGAAAACAAGGCTGGAAGAGTCGTTTGGCGAAATGCCAGAAGGAAAATGGCTGGCGGAGCATTGCGCGGAATACGGCTTCATCATCCGCTATCTGAAAGGCAAGGAAGACACGACCGGATACGCCTATGAGCCGTGGCATCTGCGCTACGTCGGAAAAGAAATGGCGCGAGAGATCACGGCGGCAGGGCTTACCCTGGAGGATTACTTGTCCGCAACCGCCACGGCGCAAAAATAAAAGGGGAAAAGAAAAAGCCGCTCACGTGCAAGAGCGGCTTTTTCGTATGCGACTGCCCAGCTAGGTAGCAGGCGGTTATTTTGGCAGACGGATGTCCGACAACGGCCAGTAGACCGCTTCCGCGCGACCGACTACATGATCGAGCTTGACAGGGCCAATGACCCGGCTGTCCATACTGTTGTTGCGATTGTCTCCCATTACAAAAATGCTGCCTTCCGGAATGGTGATCGGCCCGAAGTCTTCGGTCAGGGTCACGCCAGCCGCTGAAGCTTGCAGCTTGTTGTTGGCCAAATACTCTTCGCTGAGCGGTTGGCCGTTGACGTACACCTGGTCGTTTTTCGCTTCTACCGTATCGCCTGCGACAGCGATGACGCGCTTGATCCAGTTGTCGCCGCTCGCATCCGGGTGAATAATGACGATGTCGCCCGGTTTCGGCTCCTTGAGATAGTAAATCGCTTTGTTGACGATGACCCGTTCGCGGTCGTGCAGCGTGCTCTCCATCGACCGTCCTTGCACGACGTAGGGCGCCATGACGAACACGTAGATGAAGGCAGTCAAACCGCCAATCAAAACAAACGATTTCAACCAGTCGAGCAATTCGGTTTTCCATTTCGCTGTGCTTTTGGTTTGTTCCATCAACTTGATCTCCTATGTACATGGTTTCGCTGGCAACAGATTGCCGTGGGCAAAAGAACGCCCTGCGCTTGGGACTGCCTTTCTATTATACATGCAATACGATTGGATACGGAATAAGATTCAAGGAAATTAATGGAGGGCGCGCCCAAAAGCTGCTGTCACGATTTTGCCATCTTCGCCTATTGTCAGTTTTTCCTGTTTGCGGTAAGATGATGTTGCATATAAGTTTTACAGTAAAAATATTAAGTAGTAAACACTTTGTTCCGGCTCATACATATCTTTCGAGGAAAGAAATAATTTTGGAAGGTCTATTGATCTTCATGTACTTAGGCTATATAGTTTTATAGTAAAAGTACTTATATTATTTACTTTCTGAAAATAGGTGATGTTGTGAGCGACATGTCCCGCGCCAGTAAAATTGAGGAACTGGATCGAGCATTTGTCGAGATGGCTCGCTTCTTCATCAGCCACTGGCTGGAAGAGGAAGAGCTGATTAGTCCCAAGCAATTTATTTTGCTGCGAGTGCTTCATCAAAAAGGAAGAAGCACAGTTTCCGAACTGGCGACCATTCTGAAGCAATCCAACAGTGCGACTACGATTGCTCTCAATCGGCTGGTGAAAGCCGGTTACATCGACCGGGTCCGCGACGAGCTGGACCGGAGAGTCGTATGGGTCACGCTGTCGCAAAAGGCAGTCCCTATGCTCGAGGGGCTTTTGTGCCAGAGAAGAGCACTGGTGGGCAAACTGCTGGAAAACCTGAGCGACGAAGAATTGGAGCAGTTTACGTACTTCTTGCGGAAAATGAAGCAATGCATGTAGCGTTGCCATCAGGGTAGCAGGTGGGGGACATTTCAGCGGACAATGTGTGTACTACGCGAATGGGAGTGTACACATATGAAAAAAAGCAGCACATTGATGATGGGTTCTTTGATTCTCGGAGCGGCGCTGTTTGCACAGTCGGCCTGTGCAGAAGAAGCTTCCGCTAATGCAACTGAAGCTTCCGCGACAACTCCTGCGCCAGCAGTTGAAACGACGACAACAACAACTCCAACGGCTGCACCCGTAGCTGAACAGCCACAACCTGGAAACGGCGTTCAAGGAGCTTGGGTCAAGCTTCCTGGGGAAGACGAATACGTTTTCGTGAGCGGCCAATTTGTTCCTGACGCATCCTCGACGTCCGGTTGGTCCCTCTTGCCAGCAGAAGACCAGTTTGTCTCCACCAATCGTTTCCAAGTCGTGCAAACGGCAAATGGCGGCTGGATGGGAATGCCGGCTGAAGATCAATTCATTTCGACAAACCGCTACCAAGTGGTGCAAACGTCCAACGGTGGCTGGATGGCAATGCCAGTAGAAGACGAGTTCGTTTCCACGAACAACTACCAGGTCGTGCAAGCGCCAAACAGCGGTTGGACCGCATTGCCAAAAGAAGATGAGAGCATCGTCATCGGACGCAACTCTACGCAAGATGTGACCAACAGAACCGGCTGGTCCTTGATGGTTCCAGATGTTTCGGCTGACAAAGACAAGTAAGAATAAAGGTGGAAGACGCTTTGCCGCAACGGGCAAGGCGTTTTTTTTTCGTCTGTTCGCGAAAGCGGCTTCTTCTTTTCTGCGATGGCTAAATGGCTAAATCGGGAGCGCCTGACGCACACTATACCGAAAATCAGCTAGAAGGAGGAAGAAAGCGATGGCAGAACGTGAAAACCGCCCCACGCAGCAACTGAGTGAGACGGGGCAGATGGAAAGCGCCGTGTATCAGGTAGAGGAAGAAGCAGGAGGACTCGCGGCTACACAGGAACAGGTGAGCGACATGTACAAGATGGGGACGATCGAGGACAGCGAGCAGAGCGAATAGCACCGCGCTGGACCACGGGAGCAAGCCAGCTTTTGTCTAGGGGAAAAAGCTGGCTTGTTATTTTGTGCTTTTGATAAAATAAATTTTATTGACTTACAGAGATTTATCGGCAAGAATACAATTGGAATCAGAAAATTAAAAAAGGGTGTGTCACGCATGAGAGACTCTCGTTTGGAGCAATTGGCCTATAACCTGGTGAACTATTCCGTCCGCGTACAGCCAGGGGAAAACATCCTGATTAACGCCAAAGGGAAGACGCCTGAACTGGTATCTGCCCTCGTCCGTGAGATTTACAAGGCGGGAGGCAGCCCGTTCGTCCAGCAGATTGATCCGGCGATCAGCCGTGAAATCGCGATGAACTGCAACGAGGAGCAACTGAAGGTCATGGCGGAAAGCGAAGTGGCCCTCATGGAAAAAATGCAAGGCTATATCGGCATCCGCGCAGCCGACAACATCAATGAGATGGCAGATGTTCCCGGAGACAAGCTCGGTCTGTACTCCCGTTTGTACGAGCTGCCAGTCATGAACGTCCGCGTGCCCAAAACAAAATGGGTGGTGCTTCGCTACCCGAACCCGTCCATGGCTCAATTGGCGAACATGTCGACGGCGGCGTTTGAAGACTTTTACTTCCAGGTGTGCAATCTGGATTACGGAAAAATGGACAAGGCGATGGACAGCCTGGTCGACCTGATGAACCGCACCGACGAAGTCCGTCTGGTCGGGCCGGATACAGACCTGACTTTCTCGATCAAGGACATCCCGGCGGTCAAATGTGCGGGTCTGCGCAACATCCCGGACGGCGAAGTGTACACCGCTCCGGTGAAAAACTCTGTCAACGGCACAATTACACACAATGCGCCTACGCCGTACCACGGCTTTACGTTTGAAAACGTTCGCCTGACTTTCCGCGACGGCAAAATCGTCGAGGCGACCGCAAACGATAGCAAGCGGCTGAACGAAATTCTCGACACGGACGAGGGCGCTCGCTACATCGGCGAGTTTGCGATCGGGGTCAATCCGTTCATCCGCAACCCGATGAAAGACATTTTGTTCGACGAAAAAATCGACGGCAGCTTCCACTTCACGCCTGGTCAATGTTACGATGAGGCGTACAACGGAAACAAGTCGTCGGTTCACTGGGACATGGTTTCCATCCAGCGTCCGGAGTGGGGCGGGGGAGAAATCTGGTTTGATGGCGTCCTGATCCGCAAAGACGGCCGCTTTGTCATTCCCGAGCTGGAGTGCCTCAATCCGGAAAACTTGAAGTAGAACCCCGGCAGCCCGATTATTTATCGTACTGAGACAGTCTCTCCTGTGCCAGCTCAACATCCATTTCGATCTGGAAAAGCATGTGCAAATTGCTGGAGGACATGATGGAGCGACGAGCGGAATGATAGAGGATCGGCTTGTCCGTTTTGATGAGCGTCAGGATTTCGACCACCGGCGGGATGACCTGCTTGATTCTGAGCAAGCTTTGCAGGTAGCGGAGAAATGTCTGAACGCTGGCGGCATCGTCCTGATTGGGCAAGGTCTTCATCAGGCTGAGGAAGTCACGCACGATGATGCGCTTTGCTTCCAGAGGCTCTACGATATTTGTACGGTTCACGCTGGCTCCACCTCACGGGACTTATAGTAACGTATTCCTTGTTCTTTTCCTCCATTCGTCCCATCGTAAACCTGTAAACAGGAAAAAAGTCTGTGGCTTGTGCCATAGACTTTTTTTATGACGATTCTTCGCCTTCGTACACGCCTTTTTCTTCCAGCGGAATGCGCACGCGCAGCAGTAGCCAGGCATTCAGGAGCGTAAAGGCGACAGCGGTATTCACGGCGGAAAACGTCAGCGGGAGAGTGAACAGCTCGATCGCCACGACGATGTAGTTCGGATGGCGAAGCCAGCGGTACGGACCGCGCCGGAGCGGCGCTTCCCCCGGAATGACCAGAATCCGCGTATTCCAACGCCTGCCCAGGCTCTGGATGCACCAGTAGCGGAGCAGTTGGGCCGCCAAAAACAGGCCGAAGCTGTACCCCCACCACGGAGGCAGCGCCGAAGCACTGCCTGTCGCGAGCACTTCTACCATCAAGCTGACAAAAAAGCAAACATGCATCAGCACGATGTATTTGTAATGGCCCGCGCCGATCTCGACGCCTCCCAGGGCGCACACGTAGCGGGCGTTTCGCGCGGCCAGCACCAATTCGCAGAAGCGTTGCAGGCAGACAGCAGCCATGACTGTGACGAAAAAGAGCATCGCGCCTACCTCGCTTCCAAGAGGAGCAGCTCAGAGCTGAACCCCGGCCCAAGCGCCGCAACCAGTCCGCGGTCGCCCGGCTGCCACGCTTGCTCCATGCTTTTTTCCAGCACAAACAGCACCGTCGGCGAAGACATGTTGCCAAAATGGCGCAGCACCTCTTCGGAGTGGCGCGTCGCCTCGGCATCAATGCCGAGCGAAGACTGGTACGCGTTCAAGACTTTTGCGCCGCCCGGATGAAAAATAAAGTGGCGCAGACGGTCCACGGTCGTCTGGTGCGACGTCAAAAAGCTTTCCACGTTTTCGCGCATGTATGTCTGAATCAACGTAGGAATGTCGCGGGAAAAAATCACCTTCAACCCCGGTTCTGTCAGCTCCCAGCCCATCACGTCGAGCGTATCCGGCCACGTCGTGGTGCGGGCATCGCGAAACTGGATCCGGGGCGCGCCTTCCTCTGCCGAGGCTTGGACATGGTCGCCGCTGACCACGACGGCTGCTGCTCCATCCCCGAACAGACAAGTCGCCACGAGATTGCTTTTGGACAAATCCTGGCGAATAAAGGTCAGCCCGCACAGCTCTACGCTGATGAGCAGCACCCTGCGCCCGGGGTAGGCTCCGGCGTACTCGCACGAGCGGGACAAGCCCATCGCTCCCCCGGCACAGCCCAGTCCCCACAGCGGAATCCGCGTAATATCGGAGCGAAGCCCGAGACTGTTGACCAGGCGGGAATCCATGCTCGGCGTGGCAATCCCTGTGCTGGAGACGAATACGAGACAATCGATATCGGTTGGCACAAGCCCGGCTTTTTGCAGGCATTTTCGCGCAGCCGCAAGCGACAACGCTTCTGCGTGCTGAATGTACAGCCTGTTTTTTTCGGCAAACGGCTGGTCGCTGGAAAACCAGTCCAACGGCATGCAAAAGTGCCGTTTTTCGATATGGCTGTGGGCAAAAACGTTCAGGAGCCGATCAATATCGGGAAAAGCATCCTGAAAAAAATGACGGGCGAGCTGCATGGAAGCTTCCGTGGAAACTTCATGCGGCGGTACTGCTGTCGCAACGGATTCGATACGGGGCATACACTTTTTCACTCCCGTTGTTTCATAATGTACAACTATGTTTCCCCTTCCAATTGATTCCAATTCATCGCGGCCGCCCATCTGCTGGTGTTTACGTTTGCACTGCCGCAATTTAGCGATACACAGGAGCGGATTGCCGTCGTGCTCGCCTCTGTGGAGGGCGGCTGCGAAATGACGTTTTCCCAGGAGATCGTCGTACCGCATGAAAACGGCTGGACAACAGAAGCCGTTGAAAAGGCCGAGCGGGAGTACTACGAAGGCTTGGAGCATGGCGGGAGCCGCATGCTTGCCGGATTGCAGCAATCGGCGAATATCCTTAGCAGCGTAGCCGTTTATCTCGAAAAAAAGAAAAAGCCTGCATGCGAGTCGTTGGCAACCCCACCGTTTGGCAGACAGGCTGGAATGGACACAGTGCTCTAGCTCGAAAGCGACTGGACACTTTCGGCAGGCTCCGTCTGCGTCGCTTTTTTGACAAAGCGGTATTGGAACAGGCCGCCGACGAGCAGCAGCAGGCTGAGGATGGAGAACCAGAGAGCGCCCCCGATCCCTTTGAACGCGACGGCGCCGACGCTCGGGCCGATCGTGCCCGTGATGCCCCAGTTCGCGCCGAAGATCGCAAAATAACGTCCGCGATATTCTTCCGGGGCCATGACGGAGATCGCTTTTTGAATTTGCGGCCCGTAGAGCATCTCGCCGATCGTAAACAGGACTTCGGCGAGCACGAGAATGAGAAAGCCAGGCGCCCAGCCGTAGCCGAAACCGACACAGGCGAGAAACAGGTAGGCGGTGAGAATGACCCAATGAGCAGGAAAGCGCTCGGCGTACTTGGCAATCGCAATCTGGCAACAGACGACCAAGACGCCGTTGATCGTCATCAAAGTAGCGAAGACGCTGAGAAAGTCGGTGTACTGGGTGCGCAAATGCTGCGGCAAAATGATCTCTACTTGCGAGTACAAAAGCGACACAGGCACCGCGGCAAGCGTCATCCAGATCAGCGTAGGATGCTCGGCCAGCTTCAGCCGGGGAGCCTGGTCCGTCTTGGCAGAACGGCTCGCCTGTGCCCGGATGTGGTCGGGCAGCGTCTCCGGGACCTTCCAGAAGAGGAGCAGCGCGTAGACGAACAGCATACAGGAGCAGATGCCAAACGCAATCGCCGGGTTGACTTTATAGATGGCGACACCGATCAGCGGGCCAGCGGCGGCCCCGAGATTCAGCGCGGTGTGCAGAAGCGCGAATACTTCGCTGCGTTTTTCCTCCGGCACGACATCGGTAATTTGGGCGCTTGCGGCTGGCCAGAACAACGAGGCTCCGATCCCGTTCAAGACGGTAAGCGCGGCAAAGGCAAAAATAGATTCCGCCCAAATATAACCGGCCATGGAGATCGCTTCAATGGCCAGTGCGGCGATCATCAGCGGCTTTCGGCCATAGCGGTCGGAGAGGCTCCCGGCAAAATAGCCGGAGATGATGCTCGTCAGCGGTTGCAGGCTGGTGACCATCGCCGCCACGAGCAGATTTCCGTCCATCCTGTCGTACAGATAGAAGGCGAGGAACGGCCGAAGCATGAAGCCTGCAAAAGTTGTAAGGACCGTCCCGATGACGCGAATCCAGATCGTCGTGTCGTAGCGGGCGATCATTTGTTGAAGCCAGACCATTCGGTTAATTCCTCCCTATCGATCAATCATATTTTGAAAGTATAGCTTACCCATTATACGAAAAAAAAAGAGGGTTGGGATAAGTGGGAAAATTCGATAAAAGTAGAGAAAGCAAGTTATTCTGTTCGCCCATCAGGGCATTCAACAGAATAGTGCTTGAACCGTGGCGGAAAGGAAGGTAAAATATTCCTGTAAGCACGAAGTAAGACCTAGTTTTAAAGAAAACGTTTAGGTCTTATGTAACGGAAAAGTACTTATGGTGCTGCTACAATGGATGGGCCGGAGGTGGAGAGTACCTTGGACTCACGCTGGATTGGCATGGGTGTGTCCTGTTTTATTATATGGATTTGGCTTATCGTATGCGGGCTGCCTGATGAGCAGTCGGCGATGCGGTTTGTCGTGCTGATGGCCATCATCCAGATGGCAGCCGGATACAGCCTGGGGATATACGTGAATCGTCTGCGACAAATGGCCTATCACGACTCATTGACGGGGGTATTGGTCAATCGCCGGTTTCTGGACAGGCTGATTCGCGAGATCAGGCAGGCGAAAAATCAGCACTATCCGATCACGCTTTTATTTATCGACCTGGATAATTTCAAAAAATTCAATGATTGCCATGGACATATGGAAGGGGATCGGCTGCTCTGCCAATTCGCTTCCATTTTGCAAGCCAATGTGCGCAACCAGGATACGGTCGGCCGATGGGGCGGCGAAGAATTTGTCGTGCTACTGAAGCATGCGGATACGAATGAGGCGCTCGCAATCGGGAAGCGGATCCAGGAGCAGGTTCGCGAGACGCTGTCCGGCGTGACGGTCAGCATCGGCGTCGCCTCCTATCCGATGCATGCGGCTACGGCAGAGGAGCTGACGCACAAGGCGGATATGCTCATGTACGAAGCGAAGAAAAAGAAAGATTGCATGGTAGTCGCTACGCGATAAAGAAGAGAATAGATGGCAAGACTAACACCTGTCGCCCGCTCAAGGAGACGGGTGTTTTATTTTTATTTGCGGATTGTAAAGGAAATTTACAAAAACTTAATATTTTTTTAAAGAAAAATCTACACACTTGCCCTTGAATTTAAATTTACGTCAACAATATCTTTCGATATAATCGTCTAGGTGTGATTTATCCAAAGGAGTGAAGAAGGACCGTATGTTGAAATCTAACAAGTATATCTTCTTTGATCTGTTTGAACAGCAGATTGCCACGGTGCACAAAGGGACTCATCTTTTTTATGAAATGATAGGAAACTATCAAGATGTGGAAGCCAAAGTCAAGGCAATCAAGGCTGTTGAAAAAGAAGGGGATGAGATCGTTCGCCGCATCATGAACGAATTGAATTCTACCTTTATCACTCCGCTTGAGCGTGAAGACATTCACCAGCTCGCACATACAATGGACTCGATGATCGATTACATTGACGGTGTTGCGGATCGCATGTATCTCTATCAAGTTCGTCAGCCGGAGCCGCGCGTTTTGGCACAAGCAAACATTTTGGTCAAATGTTCGGCAAAGCTGATTGAGCTGATTCGCACGCTGCGCAAGCTCGATCATCAGGTAGTATCGAAAATCGCGCGGGAAATCAAAGATCTGGAGCATGAATCCGACTCCAATTACCGCAAAATGGTATCCGATCTGCTGAATTCGCCGGATGCGAATCCGATCGAAGCGATCAAACTCAAGGAAATTTACGACAAGCTAGAAGACTGTGCTGACTTTGCCGAGGACGTTTCGAACCTGGTCGAAGGGATCGTGTTAAAGAATGCCTGATTTTTCGCCAGAGGTTGTTATTCTCGTACTTGTCGTCGTCATGGCGCTGAGTTTTGACTTTATCAATGGTTTTCACGACACGGCCAACGCCATTGCGACCTCAGTATCGACCCGGGCCTTGAGTCCGCGGACAGCCATTGTTATCGCCTCGCTCTTCAACCTGATTGGCGCGCTGACGTACACGGGTGTAGCGAAGACGATCGGGGGCAAAATCACGGACCCGTTCAAGCTGGAAAATGGACTGGTTGTCGTCTTGGCAGCTTTGACCGCTGCGATTTTGTGGAACTTGATTACGTGGTGGTTCGGTATCCCGAGCTCTTCCTCGCATGCGATCATCGGAGGCGTTGCAGGTGCCGCTGTAGGAGCTGCCGGCTTCGGTTCGATCAACATGGAAGGCTTCATTGAGATCGTCAAGGCGCTCATCATTTCGCCGATCGTCGCGTTTGTCATCGGTTTTATCGTCATCAAAATCGTTTCCGCGATTGTCGCCAACATGAATTACCATAAAACGAATCGCAACTTCCGCATGCTGCAAGTGTTGTCTGCATCCTGGCAATCCTTCAGCCACGGAGCCAACGACGCCCAGAAAACGATGGGGGTTATCACGCTGGCCTTGCTCTCTGGCGGATTTTTGGTGCAGGAGCCTGGCGAGTTTGCGATCCCGCTGTGGGTCAAGCTGTCCGCCGCGATTGCCATGGCGCTGGGGACTTCCTTCGGCGGCTGGCGCATTATCAAAACCATGGGTGGCAAGATTATGAAAATCAAGCCAATCAGCGGTTTTTCGGCCGACCTGTCATCTGCCTTGATTATCACAATCTTTACTACCTTGAAACTGCCGGTCAGTACGACCCATGTCATCACCTCTTCGATTTTGGGTGTAGGCGCGTCGCAAAAGCTGAACGCAGTCAAATGGGGAGTGGCTGGACGCATCGTCGTTACCTGGATCATTACGCTCCCGGTAACGGGTCTGTTGGCCGCAGCCTGTTACGTTGTCTTCGACGTTTTCCTGTAAAATACAAAAGACACCTTCTACGTACCGTTTCGTAGCGAGGTGTCTTTTTGCTTACCCAAAACCCGTCAAACGGTCCCACAAGCTGGCTTTTGGCTTGATTTGCACGAGCCGTACAGCGGAAAAAGGAATGTAGTCGAGCGAGCCGTCCTTTTCCTCGATCAGAATGCCGTTGGGGCTGTAGTCGAACAGCTTGCCTTCCGCGTAGGCGGGCAAGCCTGGCCCGATCATGTCCGGGGCAAAATGTATGCGCACCAGACGGTCCAGATATTCCTCCAAAATGCCGTCATCCATCTGCGATCCCTCCTGTCTTCTAGTTATTTCCCGCATTGCGACAATTCAGACGAGCGAACTGCAAAAAACCACTCTGCCAAAGCGGCGAGAGTGGTTGTACAGGATTGTCCCGATTGCTATTCCATTGAATTGTGGGAATGGCCTGACTGCTTGCTTTTGCGAGCGAAGACCAGCATCAGAATGGCCCCGAGGGCGATCAGGCTCAGGCTGACAAGCTGTGCGACCCGCAGCGTGTCTGCGATCAGCAGGCTGTCTGTACGCATGCCTTCGATGAAAAAGCGGCCGATGGAATAAAGAATCATGTAGCTGAACAAAACTTGCCCATCGAATTTTTTAAACCGATACAGCATGAACAGCAGGATGCCGAAGACGAGCAAGTTCCACAGCGATTCGTACAAAAACGTCGGATGATAATACTGTCCGCCGATAAACATCTGGTCGCGGATGAAAGCGGGAAACTTCGCCATAAATTCCGCAGAGGCTACATCGCCGTGTGCTTCCTGGTTGATGAAATTTCCCCAACGGCCGATGGCTTGACCGAGGATGACACTGGGCATGAACACATCAGCCAGGCGAAGGAAGGGAAGCTTGTGCTTGCGAATGTAGTACGTTCCCGCGAGAACTCCCCCGATCAGCCCGCCGTGGATCGCCAGGCCGCCTTTCCAGACCGCGAAGATGTCCAGTGGATTGTCTTTGTACTGCGCCCATTCGAATGCGACATAATACAAGCGGGCACACACAATCGCTGCCGGGATAATCAACACAACCATGTTCAGGACGTGATCGGGATCAATGCCGGAACGTTTGGAATTGTACCTCGCGAGGTAAGTCCCCAGAAAAAAAGCCAACCCCATGATGATGCCGTACCAGTGAATTTTAAGGGGTCCGAGCGAAATCGCGATCGGATCAATCATGAAAATGCCTCCTTGCCTCAAACGTCTGTGCACAGTATAGCATACCTGGACAGGGGGATTCCAATAGGTCGCCTACTGAAAGCGCAAAAAGTCGAGGATCGGGTCGAGGGAGGCTCTTGTGGTCGGGCGGGAGACGGCGGCGAACAAGTCTCCCTTCTCTTTCAGGCGTGGCGGAACGGTGTGTACGGTGTAGTCGCTGGGATGAGACTTGGGCACTTCCTCCCATAATAACGGGGCGGAGACGGTCGCCCCTTTTTTGGCCCGCGTCGAATAAGGAGCGGGAAGGGTTTTGCCGCGCCAGTGCTGCAAGTAGTCGATGTACAGCTTGTCCCCGCGATTTTTCACCATGCGCTCGATGGTCAAAAAGGAAGGGTGCTTGTTGACCAGATACGAAGCGATAAACTGCCCGACCTGTCTCGTCTGCTCGAACGTATAGCGTAGCTCGATCGGGACGTACACCTGCAGGCCGCTTGCTCCTGAAGTCTTGACAAAGGCGGGCAGCCTCAGCTCGTCCAACAGCTCCTTGACGAGCAGCGCAGCCTCGATCACGACAGCAAAGTCTTCCGTGGACGGATCGAGGTCGAACACCAGCTCGGTCGGCGTCTCGTCGGCCGCGAGATGAAAGGAAACGTGCCATTCCAGCGCCGCCTGATTGGCCATCCACATGAGGGTGGCTTCATCGTTGCACAGCACATAGCGGACGTTTTCCCACGTGTGCGTCTGAATCCAGGACGGGGCGTACTCGGGAATGTTTTTTTGATAAAAATGTTTGTCGTGGATGCCGTGCGGATAGCGGATCACGGTTAACAGCCGGTCTTTGGCATAGCGCAAGAGATGCGGCGCCACCGTCAGGAGGTAACGCAAATAATCTAGCTTGGTCACATTCGCTTCCGGCCAGAGCGGCTTGTACGGGTTCGTAATGCTGATGGCATGACCGCCGATAGTCAGCTCGTATTCTTTGGTTGCATTCGCCACGATGGCACCTTCCTTTGGGCGGTAGATGTGCTCCTACTTTCTCCCGTTCGCGAAACGGATATGCAGCCCACGGGCGGACTGCATATCTTTCCAGTAAATCACCCATAATACCGTTAGCTTTCCAGTGGCTGGTGATGAGATGGAGTTCAGGAAAAAAAGCAGAATCGAAAAATTGCTGGAGACGATTGATACGTGCAGCTTGCTTGAGATGGAAGGCATTGCGCTTTTTCCGGATTTGGATGACAACGTAGAAGTGTTGAAAAAGCTGTTCTCGGATTGCTCGGATTTTGTCATCCGCGAGTTTAGGCTAAAACACAGTGCGCGTGCGGCCGCGATTTTTGTAGACGGCTTGATTGATACCGCCGAAGTGAACCAGGCGCTGAAATCGCTCATGGTGATGGAAAAGGGCGATGACGACATCGAAGTAATCGAAGAAGCGCTGCTGCCCGTCTCGCAAATCGCGCGGGTGAACGATTACAAGCAGCTTTTGCAGGCTGTGCTGTCCGGCGATACCGGCATTATGGTCGACGGAAATGTCGAGGCACTCACGCTGGGCATCCGCGGTGCGGAAAAGCGCTCGGTCAACGAGCCGGAGGGAGAAGCCGTCGTGCGCGGGCCGCGGGAAGGCTTCATTGAAAACATCCGCACGAACACGTCGATGCTGCGGCGCAAATTGCGCACGCCCCGGTTGAAAATGAAGTCGCTGGTCGTGGGGAGAGAGACGAATACAAACATCGTGGTCGCGTTTTTGGAAGGCATCGCGGACCCGCAAGTCGTGGAAGAGGTTTCCCAACGCATCAGCAACATCGACATCGACGCCATTTTGGAGAGCGGCTACATCGAAGAGCTGATTCAGGACAACGTCTATTCGCCCTTTCCCCAGCTCATGTATTCCGAGCGGCCGGACACGGTGGCGGCTTCGATCTTGGAAGGGCGCGTCGCTATTTTTGTCGATGGCACGCCGATGGTGCTGATCGCTCCCGCCACGTTTTGGATGCTGATGCAGGCGAGCGAGGACTACTTCGAGCGCTTCCAGATGACGACGCTGCTCCGCTGGCTGCGCTATTTGTTTCTGATTATTGCGCTGGTTACGCCTGCGCTGTACGTGGCGATTACGACGTACCACCAGCAAATGCTGCCGACGACCTTGCTCTTGAGCGTCGCCGCAGCTCGCGAGTCGATTCCTTTTCCCGCGATCGTGGAGGCGCTCATTATGGAAATTGCCTTTGAAGCGCTGCGTGAAGCGGGGATTCGCCTCCCGAAAACGGTCGGGCAGGCCGTCAGTATTTTGGGGGCGCTCGTCGTCGGACAGGCGGCCGTGCAAGCCGGGATTGTTTCCGCGCCGATGGTCATTGTCGTGTCGCTCACCGGGATCGCCTCTTTTACGATTCCGCACTTCAATGCGGCCATTTCGCTGCGAATGCTGCGCTTCCCGCTGATGATTGCGGCCTCTATTCTCGGCATTTACGGCATTTTGGTAGGCGTGCTGCTCATTTTGGGGCATATGGCTAACTTGCGCTCCTTTGGCGTCCCGTACCTGTCTCCGCTTGCCCCGATGTCCGTTGGAGACTTGAAGGATGTTCTGGTGCGGGTGCCGTGGTCGTTTATGGAAAAGCGGCCCAGCTTTCTCGGGATTCGAGATGCGAGGCGGATGAACGCAAACTTTGCCAACCAGGTGCAGCAAAGAGGAGGGCACGCAGGAACGACGAGCCGCGGGAATTCAGACGAGGAGGGCAAAGCGTGAAACGTCTCACTCCGATTGTCGTGTTGCTGATGGGAATGCTGGTGGTGTCAGGCTGCTGGGATCGGCGGGAAGTAAACGATATGGCGATCGTGATTGCAATGGCGATGGACAAGGAGCCAAACGGCCATTATCGCTTGTCCGTGCAGGTTCCGCTGGTCAGCAGTCTCGGCTCCACGTCTGGCGGGGGAGGCGGGACGAGCGGAGACAAGACGTACTATGTGGACTCAGCCGTCGGCAAGACGATCAGGGAAGCGAACAGCATGATCCAGTCGCGCATGTCTCGCGAGCTGTACTATTCCCACCACCGGATGATTGTCATCGGCGAGCAACTGGCCAAGGAGGGGATGAGCGACGTATTGGACATCGTGGCCCGTTTTCCCGAAAATCGGCTGACCGCTTATCTCGTCATGACCAAAGGCAAAGGGATCGAGCTGTTGAATGCCCAGCCGCAGTTCGAACGCTTTTCCGGGGAGGCGATGCGCGAGTTGGTGAAAATGGAGGCGATTCCCGTATCGCTCAAAGACGTTGCACAGATGCTCACTACACCCGGGATTGATGCGTTTCTCCCGGTGCTGGCTCCCGTTGACTCGCATCCCAAAGGCAAGTCGAAGGAAGTCGAGTTTACGGGGATCGGCCTGTTTCGCGGTGACAAGCTCGTGTATGTGTCCAAGGCCGAATCGATCAAAGGTCTTCGCTGGTTTCAGCGCAACTTCATGCCGTTCTCTGTCGTGCTCTCGCTTGGCGACAAAGGCCGGCTGACCTTCTACTTTTCAAAAGGAAAGGCCGATCTCAAGCCTGTTTTGAAAAAAGGGCGGGTCCATTACGACATCATGGTGCACGCGACAAGTGTGATAGTGGAGAACATGACGAATCTGGATCTGGAGCATAAAAAGAACATTGCGATGATCGAGGACATGCTCAAAAAAGAGGTCGAGGTCAGCGTGAAGAACACGTTGCAGTTAATGCAAAAGTATCGGACGGACACAATTGGAATGGGCCTTATTATGGCCAGACAATTCCCCCGGGAGTGGCGGGAAACGTACCGGGACCGTTGGAGTGAAGAACTGCCGGAAATTACGTTCACGATCCGTTCCAAGGTGGCCGTCGAAGATATCGGGCAAACGACGAAAAACATCACAAAGGAAGACCGCGAGAATGAATAGATTGTTTTTATGTTTGTTAATCCTGATGCTGGTGTTTTCCTTTTTCGATTTTTTCTTCAAGCGCAAGCAGATGCAGCGAAGGCAGCAAATCGTCATTTATACGATTTACGCCCTTTCCGTGCTCGGATTGTACGCGATCCAATTTCAGCATACCAGGATGATACCAACCGACTTTTTTTTGAACATCCTCACGCCACGGGTGAAAATGTGGATCGACCAGATCCTGTAGAGGAGGGAGCGCATGATACACAAGCAAGTCGTCAATCATCGGCAAATCGCCTGGCTGGTCGGAAGTCTGCTGATGACAGGGATGATGATAAGCTTTTTGCGGTCGGTTGTGCAGGTCGCCAAGATGGATTCGTGGTTCTCGCAAATTCTTCCGGCTTGCTATGCCTTGCTCGTCGCCTATGTATTGTCGGAGCTTGTGCGCGCCTACCCGGGGAAAAACTTGTTCGAGATCATGTTCATCATCTGCGGCAAATGGTTCGGCGGCTTTATCAACTGCTTGATCCTGTTTTATATTTGGGTGATCCTCGCCCTCGATATAAAAGGGGCTGCCGACTTTTTGCATATCTCCCTCTTGCCGGAGACGCCCTTGGAAATCATCCTGCTTGTGTTCGTTCTTCTGTTGATGTACTACGGCAAAACGAGCCTGGAGGTGGCGGCGAGGGTCAACGAAATTTTTTTTCCCGCCTACTTCATCATGTGCCTGCTGCTCTACTTTCTTTTGATGAACGAGTACAGCATCGAGCGGCTGGAGCCGATTTTGAGCACGAGCCTGGATCGGATTACGATAAGCAACCTGCTGCCGATCGGCGTTTACGGAGACATTTTGCTGTTTGGCGCTTTTTTGCACGCCAGCAGCGAGCCGCGTCTCCTGTTTACCGCCATGAAGCACGGAATCATGATCGCCTGCTTCACGACCACGCTTACGGTGCTGATTCTCCTTGGGGTGATGGGCTACGTCATTGCGGGCCGACTCAATTTTCCGATCTACATTCTCGTGCAGCAAATTCACCTGACGGACTTTCTCGACCGGGTGGAAATGATTTTGTTCAGCTTGTGGTTTCCTGCGTTCAGCATTAAAGTCATCGTCGCCTATCTGGCCTTCCTCGTGGGCGTAGGATCGTTTGGCGGACAGTTGCACTACAACACGTACAACGCGCCCACCGGCTGCTTCATGGTGGTGACCTCGCTGCTCGCCTTTCCCAAGGTGTCGGATATCAACCAGTTCATCAGCTACAGCTTTCCGCTGCTTGTCGTGCTTTTTCAGGTGCCGCTGCTCCTGTTTCTGTTTATCGTCGCCCGCCGGAAAAAACGGGAAGAAGGCCAGGCTCTGATTCCGCGAGGCACGAAGCTGCACCGCTTTTACCGGATGATGGTGTGGGGGGGAGTATTCAGCATTGCAGGCTGTTTCCTGACGATCTTGGTCGGGGATCTGCTGCGGGACAAATCTCCGGCGGCAGGGATCGCGACGGCCATCGCCTACATCGTGTTCCTGGTGATCGGGGTGTTGACCAGCTACGGAGAAATGCAGGCCCTCAACCACGGCAAGCAAAGGCTGGGGCGGCCCAAGCAGCAAGGCAGTTTTCGGCAGTAAGGCCCGTCGTTTTGCCCGCCTGTATGCTGGTGCTGCGGTTTACGCTTCGAATGTGCACTGGCGGGCAGGGGAGTCGACGAAGCCCTGGATGCTCGGCTGGCGCAAGGAGTGCCCGTCTGCCCACTCTGCGTACTGAATTTTGGCTGTGAGCTGCGGCTTTAGCCAGATGGTGCCGTTGATGCGCTCCGGCTTGTTATGAAAAGGCATGTCAGCCTGGATCAACGGCTGAATCGTTTCGGTCAAGCTGCGCCAATCGCTGTGGGTCAGCTTTCCGGTTCCGGCATGGCCGATATACCAGAGAGCGCCCTTGGCGTCGTAAAGCCCGAGCAGCAAGGAATTGACCGTCTGATCCCGCATCGTCACTCCGCCTACCACCGCGATCAAATCCCGGTAGTTTTTTTTCTTTTGCCAGCGCGCATCTTTTCCGGCGATGGCATACGTGCTGGTCAAATCTTTGATGATGACGCCTTCCATCCCTTGCTGCTCGATCGTCTGAAACAACTCCCGGCCACTCGTAAAATTGTCGACGAGCTGCACCGTGGGCGTCGGGGAGATGAGCTTTTGCAACAGGCGCTGGCGCTCTGCCAGCGGACAGGCCGTGACCCATTCGCCGTCTGCGTACAGGACGTCAAAAATCATGTAGAAGATGGGGACCTGACGCTTTACGGCTGCGATTTTTTCCATCCGTCGCAGACCGTCCCTGCGCATGACCTCGTAAAAAGAAGGCTTGCCATCTGCACCAAGTGCAACGACCTCGCCGTCGAGAATGACGGACTGCGCCCGGCAGTAGTCGGAGATTGCGGCGATTTCCGGGTAGTGCAAAGTCCGCTCGTTAGCCTTGCGATTGTACAGCTTGACCGAGTTGCCGTCGTAGTACGTCAACAGCCTGATCCCATCCCATTTGACTTGCGCAATCCAGTCGGGGCCATCCGCGATGTCATCCGTCGTCGTCGGCTCGAAAGGAATAATCGGCGTTAGCTTCATGGTAGCCTCCCGTATGTGCTTGGTGTCTGCCATTTGTACGGTGTCACCATTCGCGATCGTCTATGCACGGGTCAGGACAGAGAGTTTTGATTGAATTTTAAGAAACTTCTTTATTGATTAAGTATTGTATTTGCGTTATACTAGGAAGCAGTTCACGAAACATCATGCATGATTTGAAACGCGTTGGAAACAGTATGGATGGGCTATATCTGACAGACTTTTGACCTCCTATCGTGGTACGTCCACCACAAGTGCGCAAGGAGAAAGTCATTTCTGGATATAGTCCTTTTTTGTACAGAGAAGAATGGATAAGATTCTTAGTAAGTATAGGGGCAACCAAGTTGCTCGCCTTCACTTTTCTTCATTCTTTTTTCGTTGATCCAGAAATAGACTGTAGTTTATAATTACTGAGGTAATGATTTTGGGAACAGCTTCGGCGTGCGTTGCTGTTGCTGGCCGCCTGTTCCGGAAAGAAGGAATTGACTTGCCGTTTCTTCGCTTTAAAGGCTTTGAAAAAGAAAAGCTGCAATTGGTATCGCCCCTTATTATAGAAGAGTTTGCCCGCATCGCGGAAGTGAGCCAGGAAAAAGTCAAGCTGGAGCTGCTTCTGGTCGAGCAGTTGACGAACAGTCCGTTGTCGCTTGAAATCATGATGTTTCCCCGGGAGCAAAAGCAGCACGACCAGATCGCCAGCACGATGAACCGGATTTTGCAAAAGCAAGGTTTCCAGAACGTCCATATTTTCTTTATCCTGCTGTCGCCCGAGCTGTATTATAAGGAAGGGCTTCCTTTGCAAGTCAAAGTCTCAGGCTGAAGCGAGCAGGTGAAAAGACCGCCATCCCACTGTCGAGGATGGCGGTCTTTTTTGTGCATAAGCTGCTTATCCAGTACAAGGGGCAATTAAGGCTGGGGCCGAGCCATTGGCGCAGCCAACTTTCCTAGGTGTGGCAGGGAAGCTGTCTAATAATAGAGGCTTTCCGTTTGCAAGCATTTGGCGCAGGTGCGGGCGAGGGGGGTCTCGACGAACTCATGCGCGCACGTTTTTTGCAAATGGGCCAGTTGGCGCTTCAGACGTTCAAGGTCAACCTCCAGGCGCGCGATCTCTTTTCGCAATTGCAACACATCATTCAATCGTCTGCCACCTCCGGGCGCTTATTTGTACAGTTGACTTCCTTGCTCGCGAAATTCGCGGGCTTTTTCTTGCAGGCCCGCTGCGATGGCGGCAGGCTCGATCCGCTCCTGCTCCTGGGCCTGGTGGCGGATGTCGTGCGAGATTTTCATGCTGCAAAATTTCGGGCCGCACATCGAGCAAAAATGCGCGGACTTCGCTGCTTCGGCAGGCAGCGTCTCATCGTGGTATTCGCGGGCGCGCTCGGGGTCGAGCGACAGGTTGAACTGGTCGTTCCAGCGAAACTCGAAGCGGGCTTTGGACAAAGCGTCGTCGCGCTGTTTTGCTCGCGGGTGGCCTTTGGCCAAATCCGCTGCATGAGCGGCGATTTTATAGGCGATGAGACCGTTGCGCACGTCTTCCTTGTTCGGCAGGCCGAGATGCTCCTTGGGCGTGACGTAGCAGAGCATCGCGGTGCCAAACCAGCCGATCATCGCGGCACCGATCGCCGAGGTGATGTGGTCGTAGCCGGGCGCGATGTCTGTCGTCAACGGCCCGAGCGTATAAAAAGGCGCCTCGTGGCAAATCGCTAGTTGTTTGTCCATGTTTTCGCGAATGAGGTGCATCGGGACGTGGCCGGGTCCTTCAATCATCACCTGCACGTCGTGCTTCCAGGCGATTTTCGTCAGCTCGCCGAGTGTCTCTAGTTCGGCAAACTGGGCCTCGTCATTCGCATCTGCAATCGAGCCGGGGCGCAAGCCGTCTCCAAGCGACACGCTGATGTCATACGCCTTGAGAATCTCGCAAATCTCTTCGAAATGCGTGTACAAAAAGTTTTCCTCGTGATGGGCGAGACACCACGCAGCCAGAATGGAGCCGCCGCGCGAGACGATTCCGGTCACGCGCTTCGCGGTCAGCGGAATGTAGCGGAGCAGGACGCCGGCGTGAATGGTGAAATAATCGACGCCTTGCTCTGCCTGTTCAATCAGCGTGTCCCGGTAGACTTCCCAGGTCAAATCCTCCGCTTTGCCGTTCACTTTTTCAAGCGCCTGGTAAATCGGTACGGTTCCGACAGGCACCGGGCTGTTGCGGATGATCCACTCGCGCGTCGTGTGGATGTGCTTTCCGGTCGACAAGTCCATGATCGTGTCCGCGCCCCAGCGCACCGACCAGATCATTTTTTCGACTTCTTCTTCCATTGAGGAGCTGACGGCAGAAGTGCCGATGTTGGCGTTGACCTTGACGTGAAAATTCCGGCCGATAATCATCGGCTCCGCTTCCGGATGATTGATATTGGCGGGAATGATCGCGCGGCCTGCCGCCACCTCAGCCCGGACGAACTCCGGCGTGACGCCTTCGCGGATGGCGATGTACTCCATCTCCGGCGTGATGATGTGACGGCGGGCGTAGTGAAGCTGGGTGACCGTCTTGCCTGGCTTCGCCCGTCTCGGCTGATAGCCTTCGCGCGGGAAAGCGGGCATCTTCCCTGCGCTGTCGGCGTTGCGGATTCCGTCGTCCACAGGCTTTGGCTCGCGGCCGGCATAGCTCTCCGTATCGTCGCGCTCCTCGATCCAGCGCTGGCGCACGAGCGGCAGCCCTTTGTTGATGTCGGCGACATAACCTTCGGCCGTGTATTCGCCGCTTGTGTCGTACACGCGCAACGGCGGGTTTGGCGTGGTGCCGTACAGCCCCTCGGTAGGCGATAGCGCAATTTCGCGCATCGGCACGCGAATGTCGGGGCGGCTGCCTACCTCGTATACTTTGCGGCTTCCGGGAAAAGATGAAATGGATGACATAAAAAAACCTCCTTGGCTTGGTTGCACGAAAGCGCGAACCTTGTAGGGAGGCGAAAGAGGCCCGTCGCGAAAAAACGCCGCATGGGAACATGCGACGCCAGACGCGAGAGTAGAGAAGAGACGGGTATCCGAAAAAAAGATACGCGTCGCTAATCTGTCATATGGACATTCCTCCGCTGGCATTACCCAGTTCAGGTTCAACGGTCGATGGCACAGTACCATCCTCTCAGCCTGGTGATTTCCAAGCTCCCGTGCTTGTTTTTGGTTGTCGTTGCAAGATTAGGATACCGGAGAACAGCCGTGCTTGGCAAGAAAAAGTTTCCAACAAAAATTGCCACAGGGCAACACATTTTCCCCCCCTCTATACTCATGAATCGGACTAAAACTGTTTCTGTAGACCCACACGAATTGCGTCTGGTACGATGAAATTCGAAAAAACGAGAAACTGCTTTTATACGTTCTGTTCTAAGGCTTTGGGCGAATAGGGCGATTGAGATTTTTTGAGGTGATGGAGTGTGGATGTATATTCGGATCTGAAGCAAGGAGAGCGGGGCGCGTGGGTCAGCATTATCGCCTATATTTTCTGCTCGGCGTTAAAAATAGGGGTTGCGGTGCTGACAGGCTCGGCAGCGTTAATGGCGGACGGGCTGAACAACTCGACGGACGTGGTGGCGTCGATTGCCGTGCTGATCGGGCTGCGCATTGCCCGCAAGCCGCCGGATCGCGACCATCCGTACGGCCATTTTCGCGCGGAGACGATCTCTGCCCTGGTCGCGTCGTTCATCATGCTGTTTGTCGGGCTGGAGGTCATTACCGGAGCGATTCCGACGCTGTTTGATACAAACCACACTGCTCCCGACTTGTTGGCAGGCTGGACGGCGCTGGCGACTGCGGTCATCATGCTCGGGGTCTATCGGTACAATCACCAACTCGCCGTGAAAACGAACAGCCAGGCGTTGCTCGCGGCCGCTGCCGACAACCGCTCGGATGCCTTCGTCAGCATCGGGACGTTTGTCGGAGTGGCGGGCGCGCAGTTCCAACTGCATTGGCTCGACCCGCTGGCAGCGCTCGTGGTCGGGGTGATTATTCTGAAGACGGCGTGGGATATTTTCCGGGAGGCGACGCATCGCTTAACAGATGGCTTCGATGAGGGGCAACTGGAGGAGCTGAAGGAGACGATCTTCTCCATTTCCGGGGTGAAAGCGATCAAGGACATCAAGGCGCGTTATCACGGCAGCAGCGTGCTCGTTGACGTCGTGATCCACGTCGATCCGCAGTTGAACGTAGTAGAAAGCCACACCATCACCGAAAATATCGAAGAACGGATGAAACGTGTGCACAAAATCAATACGGTTCACATTCATATCGAACCGGAACAACAGCTCGCAAAAAGATAAGCAAAAAACCTGTCCGCAAATGGGGCAGGTTTTTTTGCGCAGACGTTATCCGGTAAGGCTAAGGCGTCGCCAATGGCTGCGCGCAAGCCAAGTGTTCTGCTTATGGCTTCGCACCGCACCACCAACTGTTCCAACGCCGCTTTACACAGGAGTGGCTTTTTTGCGGCGAAGCGTTTTCGTTGTCGAGGTCGGACCGGGACTCGATTTCCCCACCGCTTCTTTGGCAGGGGAGGCTGTCTTGTCCGCTTTCTCCGCAGAAGCGGCCCGTTTGCGCCCTGCTTTCGGCTTCGCGGCTGCCGGGGCAGGCTCCGGCGCAAGCTTCACGGGACTGCCCGTAGTGCCTGCTGTCGAGGCCAGGCTTTCCTTCAAAGCTTGCATCAGGTCGATCACATTCGTGCGCGCAACCGTCGGAGCGGTGGCGATCTCCTGGCCCTCCAGCTTTTTCTCGATCATTTTTTGCAACTCGACGCGGTATTCGTCGGTGTACTTGGCGGGATCGAACGGAACGGTCATGTTGCCGATCAGCTCTGTCGCCATTTTCAGTTCGTTTTCCGCGAGCGGGACAGTAGCCTCCGGCAAGGCGGGCACTTGACTGACCGGGCGCACCTCGTCCGGGTAAAAAATCGTTTCCAGCATGATGCAATGCTCGTACAGCCGAATGACGGCGAGACTTTGCCGATTGCGCATCGTCACCTGGGCGACGGCGATCTTTCCGGTCTGCTCCATGGCGGCGCGCAGCAGCGCATACGCCTTTTCTCCCGTATCTTGCGGAGACAGGAAGTAGCTTTTGTCAAAGTAAACCGGGTCGATCTCCGACAAGTCCACGAAGTCGAGAATTTCAATGGCGCGGCGCGTCTCGGGCGTGATCGCCTCCAGGTCTTCGTCGTTAATCATGACAAAATGGCCTTTTTCGTACTCGTACCCGCGGACGATTTCGCTCGGTTCCACTTCCCGCTGGCAATGCGGGCACATTTTGGCGTATTTGATCGGGGTGTTGCATTCCTTGTGCAGTTGGCGAAAGCGAATGTCCCGTTCCTCTGTTGCCGTAAACATGCGGACGGGTATATTGACCAGGCCGAAGCTGATTGAGCCTTTCCAGACGGTGTGCATATGATTCCTCCAGTACGGACTGTTTTTGCGTGGCTGCGACTGTTTTTGTTTATTGTTTGTAGCCGACAAGCGGATGCCGCAAGGGAAATGCAGGCGGGGAAACATTGTCATCGTCGCCAGCCGGCATGGAAATAGCGAAGAACTGTAAACGTAGACAAAAAAACTGCACCTCCAACTGTTAGGTGTATCTAACAATCGGGTGCAGTTCAGATGTAGCGACTGGCTTTTTTAGCTTGTGTTCGCGTTATTGGCCGTGCTTGATAATGTCGGACTGGTCCGCGCGCGACTGCATTTCCCGCGCTTGCTCGACGCCTGTTCCGGTACGGTCGGCAATGGACTGGGCCTTGGACGCTTTCAGCTTTTGCGCGGACGGTTGTTTTTCTGCCATGTCGATTCCCCCTTTTGGAATAGGTGAAAGTAGTATGCTCCCCCAGCGGGCAAAAAAATACCCCCTCGCCAAAAGACGATGGGGCAGCGGTTCAACTCCTCCCGCGCGGGGAGCGTCGGCACGGAATGCTCCTATCAGACACGCCGTGCGCCAAAGTGAACTGCCTTTCAATTATGGGAGAGGAGAAACCGGAGGAAGAGCTTATGGGGAAACGTAAGTCTTCTCCGCGGTTGTCAGCGACACCGTTGCGTCGCTATCCATCATGTTTTCCAATCTTTGTGCATTCTATACGCGCAATCCGCCATAAATTTTCCAGTTGCCAATTTTACGGGGGTAGGCAGTTGTGATAGTATGATATCAGCTTTTATCCCTTATAACTTCTTTGAACAGGTGAAATCATTATGCGCGTCATCGCGGGAGAACACAGAGGTAGAAAACTGGCCGCCGTCCCAGGTAGCGGGACGCGGCCGACGACCGACAAGGTTAAGGAATCGATTTTTAACATGATCGGCCCGTATTTTGACGGGGGCTGGGCATTGGATTTGTACGCCGGAACAGGTAGCCTGGGCATCGAGGCGCTGAGCCGGGGAGCGGACAAGGCTGTCTTTGTTGAGCGGGATGCAAAAGCGTTCGCCGTCGTCAAGCAAAATGTCAGCGCCTGCCGACTGGACGAGTACGCCGAGCTTTACCGCATGGATGCGGAGCGGGCGATCCGGCAGTTGGCCAAGCGCGCCCAGCCGTTCGAGCTCGTTTTTCTCGACCCTCCGTACGCGAAGCAACGAATCGTGGAAGAGATCGAGCAACTGCAAGCGCTCGGCCTGCTCGCAGAAGGCGCCTGGATCGTGGCGGAGCACGACAGCAAAGACGCTTTTCCCGATGCGATCGGCGATTGCGTCAAGGATCGGCAAGCGACCTACGGCGATACGGCTGTCACCTTGTATTATTACGATCCGCAAAAGGAAGCGTAAGCACCAGCACACGAAAAGGAGGAAACAAAATGGCGATCGCCGTTTGCTCGGGAAGCTTTGACCCTGTGACCTACGGACATCTCGATATTATCAGTCGGGGGGCCAAGGTGTTTGACAAAGTAATCGTAGCCGTTTTGATTAATTCCAAAAAAAATTCCCTGTTCAGCGTGGACGAGCGCGTCGAGATGCTTCGCCAGGTGACAGCGGACATGGACAATGTGGAGATCGACTCGTTTGACGGTCTGTTGATCGACTACATGAACAGGCGCGGAGCCAAAGTCATCATTCGCGGTCTGCGCGCCGTCTCCGACTTTGAATACGAGATGCAGGTTGCCTCGATCAACAAGAAGCTCGACGACCAGATCGAGACGTTTTTCATGATGACCAGCAACCAGTACTCGTATTTAAGCTCCAGCATCGTGAAGGAAGTGGCGAGATACAAGGCGAGTGTTGCCGATCTCGTGCCGCCAGCCGTCGAAGAGGCGCTCAAGCGAAAAATGGCCCAGTTGTAAACGGGAAAGAAGCCGTTTATCTCGTCTTGCCGCTTTGAACATAGCGGGCCAGCAAGCTGATCGCAAACAGCAGGACAGCTACGCCGACTGCGAGCGTGCCGGAAAAAGCGATCGTCTCCCACCAACTCGTAACGGGGATTCCCGCTGTGGTCGGCATGAAGACGGGAACGCTTTTTTCCAGAAACCACGTACTGACCTTGACCAGCGGCTGCCAGAAGACAAACGTCAAAATCGCCGCCAACACGGCGTGCAGGGCACGGGCGATGAAATAAGGCGCTACGCGAATATCGGTTTCGCTGAGAATGCTCGCCACTTGCGCATGGACGCTCAGGCCGCCCCAGGAAAGCACGGCGCTGGCGATGGCCGCCTTCCAGACCATGGAGACGCCGTCAGGTACGACGCTGGCTGCTTGCGCGCCCAGCGTGACCTCGAACAGCCCGGCGACGATCGCCTGGGAAAAGGCAGGCGGAAAGCCGAAGGGGCCGAGAAAGATGGCGAGCAGCGTGCTAATCATCTGCGTCAGGTGAATGGCGGCAAACAGTTGGATCAAGACGGAAAAGACGATGATAAAGCCGCCGATCATGAACAGCGTGTTCAGCGCGGACTGCACGGCATCGCCCATCAGCTTGCCGAACGGCCGCCCGTCGCGGATTCGCGCGCGGTGCATCGCTTGCAGCGCCCGAAGCGGCAGCGGCAGGCTCGTTTTTTCCAATGGCTTCGAGACGGCGGCAAACGGAGCGTGGAAGCGGGAAACAAGCCCCATGATGATTGCCGACAAATAGTGGGTCAAGGCCAGGACGATCCCCATTTGTTCGCTGTGAAAAAAGCCGATGGCGACCGCTCCCATGACAAACAGCGGATCGCCCGTCGTCGTAAACGATACGAGCCGCTCTCCTTCGGCTTTCGACACGCTGCCCTGCTGGCGCAAGCGGGTCGTCAGCTTGGCGGCCACCGGATACCCCGAGGAAAAGCCCATGGCGAGCACGAAGCCGCCTGTGCCGGGGACGTTGAACAAAGGGCGCATCAACGGTTCGAGCAGCACGCCGACAAAGTGGACCACGCCCAGTCCCATCAATACTTCGGAGAGGACGATAAACGGGAGGGTAGAGGGAAAGACGACTTCCCACCAGATTTTGAGTCCGCGGACGGCAGCTTCAAACGAAATTTGCGAATAAATCACCAAAGTCAGGACGAGCGCGACAGTCGAGAGGGCAAGCAACAGGGTGAAAATCGGTGAGTGGCGTGACATGGAATCCTCCTGTGTCGACGAAAAGATCATAGTACATGTCTACGTGGCAGCGGGATGATCTATGCGTGAGCTTGTATCTTTCCAGTGTGAAAGGAACGGGGAGTGGCCACATAGGCTGTTACAGGAGGTGTTTGCATGACGGCGAAGCGAAAGCCAATCGTGGGAGTGGCGCTAGGCTCAGGCGGAGCCCGCGGTTTTGCGCACATTGGCGTCTTGAAAGCATTGGAAGCGCACGGTGTCGAGATCGACATGCTCGCGGGAAGCAGCATGGGAAGTTTGATCGCGGCGGTGTATGCGAACGGGATCGAGCCGCACATGATGGGAAAACTGGCGCAAAACCTCAAGCGCAAGCACTGGCTTGACTTGACTGTACCGAGCATGGGTTTTGTGGCGGGAGAAAAAATCAAGCAACTGATTAAACTGCTCACCCACGGCAAGCGGATGGAGGAGCTGCAAAAGCCACTGGCGATCGTGGCGACAGATATCGAATCGGGCGAGCGGGTCGTTTTTCGCGAAGGGCCGATCGATCAGGCGGTCAGGGCGAGCATTTCCATTCCGGGCATTTTCGTTCCGGAAAAGGTAGGCGGGCGGCTTCTCGTCGACGGAGGAGTCATCGACCGCGTGCCGGTGACGGTGTTAAAAGACATGGGAGCAGACATCGTCATTGCCGTCGACGTCGCGCAGGTCGATACGCCGATGAAAGTGAGCAGCATTTTTGATGTCATCGCGCAGACGATCGATGTCATGGAACGAGAAATTTTGCGCCATCGGATCATCGCGGCAGACATCGTAATCCGCCCGGATGTTGGACACTATAGCAGTATCGCCTACTCTGGCGTGGAGGAAATTATCGAGCTGGGCGAACGCGAGGGTGCAGCACAGGCAGAGCGCATCCAGCAACTGATTGCGAACTGGGAGGAAAGCGGATGAGCGAGGAACAGCTTTATGGACAAAGACGCAGATCAAGAGCGGGCAGAGGCTTTAGCTGGGTTCTTGCCTTGATCGTTGCACTGGTAGGACTTTCTTTTTTTATCCCGACAAATTACTACGTGACCCGGCCAGGTTCGGCGATTGAGCTGGGGCCGATGATTGATGTGGAGGGCGGCAAAAAGGACGAGACAGGCGCGTTCATGCTCACCACCGTGCGGATGGGCGAGGCCAATCTGGCCTGGTACGTCTACGCCAACCTGTCTCCCGATGCGGAATTGATGCCAAAGGAGCTGGTCGTAAGCAAAGGCGAGGACAACGAAGACTTCGTCCGCCGCGAGCAGGCGGTGATGGACAATTCGCAAAAGATCGCCGAGGCCGTAGCTTTCCGCCTGGCAGGCTACGAGGTGAAGGTCGAGAAGGAAGGCGTCTGGGTGATGGGGACGCTGGAAGGCCTGCCTGCCAAAAAAGTGCTGAAGATCGGCGACATCATCACGGCTGTCGACGGCGTTCGCACCGCCGAAGCCAAAGACCTGCTGCAAGCTCTCGCAAGCAAAAAGGCCGGCGATCAGGTGGAAATTACATACACGAGAGATGGACAAGAAGCCAAAACGGTGGTAACCTTGGTACCACTGCCGGAGTCAAAGTCCGTCGGGATCGGAGTGCGTCCTGACAACAAGCAGCAGATCGTCATACCGAAAAAAGTGACCATCGCGTCGCAGGGCATTGGCGGCCCGTCTGCCGGACTGATGATGGCGCTGGAAATTTTGGATCAGCTCGATACGGCGAAAGATTTGACAAAAGGCTATAAAATTGCCGGTACAGGCACCATTTCATTGGATGGGACAGTAGGCCGAATCGGCGGGATCAATCACAAGGTCATCGCAGCCGACAAGGCGGGGGCGGAGATTTTCTTCGCGCCTCAGGATACGCCTGATGCAACCTCCAATTATCAGGAAGCCCTGGCTACCGCCAAACGGATCGGAACCTCCATGCAGATCGTTCCTGTCAAAAATGTTGTGGATGCCATTGCGTATCTGGATGGACGAAAACCGAAATCTTCCTGAGCAAACAAGCTGTCAAGGAAAAATGGTTGACAAAGCTTTTTGCACGGGCTATAATCATCCTTGTTGTGCATGAGGTGAAGTGCTATGAACATTAAGTTAGCAGAGTTGGAACACCGAAAAGGAGAGCCATTGCCGTTTCAGTTGACGCTCGACGCAGCGGAGCTGAAAAATCGCCATCAGGAAATTCGCGGGATTACGCCTGTGAACGCAGAGGGCGAGGCTGTACAGCTCGGCAATCTCTACTATGTAAAAGGCAGCATGAAGGCGGATGTCGATTTTGTGTGCGCCCGGTGCCTGAATCCTTTTACCCATCACGCAGCAGTCGACTTCTCCGAAACCTTTGCACTAGCGGATGATCCGGTGCTGGGCGAGGACGAAGACAGCGATATCCTGCCGCTGGAGGGCGACGAAATCGAGCTGACCGCTCTGTTGCAAGAGGACTTTTTGCTTGCGATGCCGACCTTCCCGTTGTGCGAGGAAGACTGCAAAGGATTGTGCCCGACTTGCGGAGTGAACCGCAACGAAGTGGCATGTAGCTGCAAGAATGAGCGGATCGACCCGCGCTTGGCCGGGTTGGCGGACTTTTTCAAGGACAGCAAGTAGTATTCTACCGTTTTCAAGGTGAGGCGCCGGTCTTCGGATGCAGCGTCTCATTTTTGAAGGATGGCATAAGCATTTTGCCTATACTATCCACCCAATAGAGCATCTTAGCATTTGTCAGTTGAAGGAGGTGTAAGGAAGATGGCAGTACCTCAACGGAGAACTTCCAAAACCCGTAAAAGAATGCGTCGTACGCACTTCAAATTAGAGATTCCAGGCATGATCAAATGCGATAATTGCAGCGAATACAAGCTTGCGCATCGTGTTTGCCCAAGCTGCGGTCACTACAAAGGTGTGAAAGTGGCAAAGTAAGCTTTGCTGCGTAAAAAGTGAGGTGAGCAATCACCTTGCTTTTTTTGTGCGCTCATTTCGCTTATCATTACTTATTAATACTTACAGATATTGCTTAAAATGTGCAAATGACTTACAATGAAGGAGAAAGGCGAGGATGGAGTGAAATCGTGATGTACCAAGAGGAACGTTTGGCCGCGATCTTGCAGTATTTGCAAGAGCACCAGCGCATCAGCGTGCAGGAGGTCGTGGAAAAGTTCTCCGTCTCCCGCGACACAGCGAGGCGTGACATCGTCAAGCTGGAGGAGCAGGGCCAGATTTTGCGCACGCGCGGCGGAGCGATTTTGCCCAGCTTGAGCAAAAAAAGCTATTCGCATCAGGAGCGGATGCAGCTCGACCTGTCGGGCAAGCGCCGGATTGCGCAGGCAGCAGCCCGCCTGATAAAAGACGGCGATTATTTGCTGCTCGACGCGTCGACGACCGTGCAACTGACGGTAGAATCGCTGCAGACGAAAGACCATGTCATCATCACGAACTCGCTCGCGACAGCCTCCAGTGTGGCGCGCAAGGATGGCGTGCTTGTGAAGCTGCTCGGCGGGGACGTCAACCCGGAGGATCAGTGCGTGCACGGCACCCGTACCATTGAAAACTTGGCGGATTACCATGTAGACAAGGTGCTGGTTGGCGCATGTGGACTCACGACGAGCGGCCTCGTCTCGACGAATGAAGATCACGGCTATCTCATTCGGGAAATGATTCAGCGGGCCGATCAGGTCATCATTCTCGCCGACCATACCAAGTTCGGGAAGAGCATGCTGTACCGCGTAGCCAGCCTGGAGCGAATCGACATGATCGTGACAGACCGCCAGCCTGGGCGGGAGATGGCAGAGGCGCTGGAAAAAAACGAAGTGGAAGTCATAGTCGCAAACGAGTAGGCGACGATTTTTCAAAGAGCGGATAGATTTCACCTGGCTGGCGTGAAGGGAAGCCCCGCGTGACAGCAGGTGGATTTATCAGGGAAGGTTCTTCTTGCGGGAAGAATCTTCTCTTTTTTGCTTGCAAGGACAAAGACGGCCTGCTATCCTAAAAATCCTGACTTTTCCACGAGGAGGAATTTATGGTCTACTGGCGGCTGATTCGCAAAAGCTATCGTCGCAATCTTCAGTATCGTCTCTCTCATCTGGTCAACAATGTGGCGAGCGCGGTTTTCGGGCTTGTTTTTATTGCCATCTGGATGGGGGTTTTGCGTGGCAAGCAAGTACACGGTCCGTACGATGCCACGACCATGGCCCATTACATCGCAATTTGCCAAAGTGTGCTCTGGGTCACGGCGTTTTTGTCTCCAGGCCTCCATGTCCAACTGGGCGTTCGCAGCGGGGCGGTAAGCCTGGACATGATTAAGCCCGTCCACTATTTGTGGTACACCTTGAGCCAGGAGTTTGGCAGGCTGCTCTACAACGCCTGTTATCGCAGTCTACCAATCGGCATTTTGCTCGGGCTTGCAGTCGGCTTCTACGTTCCTTCCCACCCGCTTACTTATCTCCTGTTTCCGCTCTCGCTGTTGCTCGCGGTGTACATCGCCATGCTCCTGTTTTATCTGGTCGGGATTTCTTCCTTTTGGACGACAGAGGTGCGCTGGTTGCACCTTATTTTGATGTCGCTGCTGTTCGGCTTTGGCGGACAGATGATTCCTGTCGATCTGTTGCCTGGCATCCTTGGGGAAGTCGCTCCGTTCTTGCCTTTTGCCGCGATGATTTACTATCCGGTCATGACCTGGCTGGAACTGGCTCCGGCGCACGGGATAGCCGTTCAAGTTTTTTGGGCGGTAGCGCTGACGGCGATCGCGCTGTTGGCGACCGGGCGAGCGAGAAGAAAACTGGAGATTCAAGGAGGGTAGAGAGGTGCTTGGACTTTATCGAAAACTAATCGCAGCCAGCATTCGCGCGCAAATGCAGTACAAAATGAATTTCATCACCAGCGCGGCTACGACCGGGATGATTATGGTGCTTGATTTCGTCGTTCTTTCCGCCATTTTGCACCGCTTTGACAACGTGGCGGGCTGGAACATTTATGAGGTCGGCATGCTGTACGGCATCTCGTCGACATCCGTATCGTTGTATCGGCTGTTTGCGCCAGAATTGCACGAATTTGAAAAGTACGTGGTGCACGGCGAGTTCGACCAGATGCTGATTCGTCCCGTCTCCCCGCTGATGCTTCTGCTCACGCGCAATCTGGACCTTTCGCGCATTGGCGGGGTGGTGCAGGGAGTGGCGGTGCTGGTTGTCGCGCTCGCCGGGCTTGCGGCAGAGGGCAGACCGATTGGGTGGCTCGCCCTGTTTTCGCCTGTGGCGATCATGTCGGGCGGCGTCATTTATTTTTCCATGGCCTTGGCCTCGGCGGCGCTGTCTTTTTGGACGCACCAAATGAAAGACATGCTGACTTTCACCATTTACGCTCCGGCCAACGCCTCCAACTATCCGATCTCGCTCTATCCGGGCTGGCTGAAGTGGCTGTTTTTCTCGGCGCTCCCGATCGCCTACATGAACTACTTGCCAATGCTGACCTTGCTTGGAAAAGGGGGCGGCTGGTACTACCCGCTTGCAGCGCCTGTCGCGGCGACAGTGGCGCTGCTATTGGCGAGAGCCTTCTGGAATACGGGGATTCGGCACTATCACAGTACGGGAAGCTAAGGAGGTTGTAACATGATTGAAACAGCACATATCAGCAAATCGTTTTTTCTGACTCCGCCCAAAGAAGGTCCGTTCGCTTCGCTGCGTTCCCTGTTTTCCCGCGAGCAGCGCGAAGTCAAGGCGGTGGACGACATTTCCTTTTCAATCGAGGCGGGGGAGTTCGTCGGCTACATCGGTCCGAACGGCGCGGGGAAATCGACCACGATCAAGATGCTCTCCGGCATTTTGCATCCGAGTCAGGGGGAAATTCGCATTGACGGCTACAGTCCGCAAAAAGACAGAATCCAGGTCGCTTCGCGCATCGGCGTCGTGTTCGGACAGCGTACACAGTTGTGGTGGGACTTGCCTGTCAAAGACTCGTTTGAAATTTTACAGGCGATGTACAAGATCGACGACCGGGCCTATCGGCGCGCGATGGCGATGTACCAGGAGCTTTTGGACTTGCACGAGTTTTTGGACACGCCTGTGCGCAAGTTGTCTTTGGGACAGCGAATGAGAGCGGACCTCGCTGCGGCCCTTTTGCACGATCCGCCCGTTTTGTTCCTGGATGAGCCGACAATCGGCCTGGACGTGGTTGCGAAGACGCGGATTCGCGCGTTTTTGAAAGAAGTCAACGAGACGCAAAAAAAGACGATTTTGCTCACGACGCACGACATGGACGATATTGAACAGTTGTGCAAGCGGATTATCGTCATCAATCACGGGAAAAAGATGATGGATACGAGCCTGGACGACATGCGCCGCCAAATTGGCCTGCCCAGCTTGATTCAGGTCGAATATCGCCAGCCCCCGCACCTGGAGGCGGAACTGCCGGGGATTGAGCGGATGGAGCTTGCAGGCAATGTGTTGTCCATTCATTTTGACAAAGGCAAAATTTCTTCGCCGCGCATTCTCGCCGCAGTCGCGAACTGGGGCGAGCCGCTGGACATCCAAATGAAGGAACCCGGGATCGAGGAAATCATTCGGCTGATGTACCGCGAGTGAGAGCCACATTTTCAAGAACTTTACTTGTAATTGCCGACGTTCTCCCTTATACTGTTTTGGTACCTGGTATTAAAAACAGCTCGCAATCATACATATCCGAATGAGAATCTTGCTAGGGGGGTGTTTCGCATCGCCCGCTTGCCAAAAAAAGACCGCCAGACGCGCTTGGTGCAGTCGCTGGCGGATAATCCATTTGCGACGGACGAAGATCTGGCTGAGTTATTTCATGTCAGCATTCAAACAATACGTTTAGACCGATTGGAGCTTGGGATTCCCGAGCTGCGCGAGCGGATCAAATCGGTTGCCGAAAAGAGTCTCGATCCCGTAAAATCGCTGGGGATCGACGAGGTGATCGGTGAGA
The DNA here is from genome assembly GCF_058781555.1 of Brevibacillus sp. FW306-2-1A-C05A. NCBI lineage: Bacteria > Bacillati > Bacillota > Bacilli > Caryophanales > Paenibacillaceae > Brevibacillus > Brevibacillus sp. FW306-2-1A-C05A. The sequence goes on along the minus strand of NZ_JBYSWV010000001.1, from coordinate 231,494 downwards.
TCATCGACTTGCAGCTCGATTCCCAAGCCATTTCCGTACTGGAAATAAAAGAAGAGCATGTTTTTTCGAAGACGCAGATTGCCAGGGGGCACTATATTTTTGCCCAGGCCAACTCGTTGGCAGTAGCAGTCATTAATGCAGATGTGGCGTTGACCGCAACCGCCCGAATCCGCTTCGTGCGGCCTGTGCGCATCGGCGAAAAGCTGGTGGCAAAAGCGCTGGTGCGCAGCCGGAACGGCGACGAATGCAAAGTGCGCGTTGAGACCAAGGTTCAGGGAGAATTGGTCTTTACCGCGACGTTTCGGGTTGTAGAAATGTCAGGGACACAAAATCGGCATGGATGAGAGGTAAGGAGGAGACACGGTTGCGAATTGCAGTTGATGCGATGGGCGGCGATAACGCACCGCGAAGTACAGTTTTAGGGGCGCTTGCTGCCATCAAGGAAAACCCGGCCATTACCGTTGTACTGGTGGGAGATGAACAGGCCATTCGGAACCACTTGCCGCAAGACTTGCCGGCAAACATCGAGATCGTTCCTACTACGGAAGTGATTTTGCCAGATGATGAACCGGTTCGAGCTGTACGTCGCAAGAAAAATTCTTCGCTTGTCGTAGCAGTCGAGATGGCACGCGAAAAAATCGTGGATGCAGCGATCTCTGCAGGTAATACAGGTGCGCTCATGACGGCGGGGTTGCTCTATGCAGGCCGCATGGAGGGGATTGAACGTCCCGCTCTGGCCGCCTTTATCCCGAATGTACTGGGCCGCGTCACGCTTACGCTCGACGTCGGCGCCAACATGGATGCGAAGCCGCATCACCTGCTGCAATATGCGGTGATGGGCAGTCTGTACGCAGAAAAAGTGCTGGGCTTTGAAAATCCGAAAGTGGGACTCCTCAACGTAGGGACAGAGGAAGGAAAAGGAAACGAGCTGACCAAAGCCGTCTTCCCGCTTCTGTCCCAGGCAGACCTGAATTTTGTCGGCAACGTGGAAGCGCGTGACGTCATGCAAGGGGCATGCGATGTGCTCGTTTGCGACGGCTTTGTCGGCAACGTGCTGCTGAAAGCGGTAGAGGGCGCGGCCTCCACAATCTTTTCGCTGTTGAAGCAGGAGTTTACTTCCAGTCTGATTAATAAAGTAGGAGCGGCCATTTTAAAGCCGGGACTCGTGCGCTTCAAGAACAAAATGGACTATGCGGAATACGGGGGAGCGCCGTTGTTGGGCCTGAAAAGTCCTGTCATCAAGGCACACGGCTCCTCTGACGAGCGAGCGATGAAAAACGCGATTGCCAGTGCAGCCCGCTTCGTGCGGCAAGATGTAAACGAAGTCATTGCGCAGGCGCTACAGAAAAATATAACGGGAGAAAGCGAGTGAGGCAGATGGACAAAAAGCGTTCAGTAGGCATTTTGGCTACAGGTTCCTATACACCTGACAGAGTGCTTAGCAACTTCGATCTGGAAAAAATGGTGGAAACGACAGATGAGTGGATTGTTTCCCGCACCGGAATCCGGGAACGTCGCATTTGCTCGGCTGAGCAAGCTTCCTCCGATCTTGCTTATGAAGCTGCGAAAAAAGCGCTGGAGCGAGCCAACATCAGCGCAGAGCAGCTCGACATGATTATCGTGGCAACAGTGACGCCTGATATGATGTTCCCGTCGACTGCCTGCATCCTGCAGGAAAAGCTGGGAGCAAAACGTGCAGCGGCGCTTGACGTATCGGCTGCCTGCACAGGCTTTTTGTACGGCATCACGACAGCGGCGCAGTTCATTGCCAACGGACTTTACAAATACGTGCTGGTCGTCGGGGTAGAGACGCTGTCCAAAATTACGAACTACAAAGACCGCAACACATGTGTGCTGTTCGGGGATGGCGCAGGTGCCGCTGTGATCGGCGAAGTGCGGGAAGGCTTTGGCTTCCAGTCGTTTGAGCTTGGCGCAGACGGCGCAGGCGGAGAGTTGCTGTGCCTGCCTGCGGGCGGCTCGCGCATCCCGGCTTCGAGCGAGTCGGTCGAAAACAACCTGCACTATCTCTCGATGGCAGGCGGCGAAGTCTTCAAATTCGCGGTGCGCGTGATGAACTCCGCGACAGAAGCGGTATTGTCCAAAGCGGGAGTCGAGCGGGAAAACATCGACCTTTTGGTGCCGCACCAGGCGAACAAGCGGATTATCGACTCTGCCGTGCAACGCTTCGGCTTGTCTGAGGACAAAGTGGCGATCAACCTCGACCGTTACGGAAACATGTCTTCTGCGTCGATTCCGGTTGCGCTGGACGAAGCGATCGCGGCGGGACGGGTAAAAGAAGGCGACAACGTCATTCTCGTAGGTTTCGGCGGGGGCTTGACCTGGGGAGCAACGCTTCTGAAATGGTCGACCACGCCAGCGGAAGGGAGCGGACAGTAGTGGGGAAAGTAGCATTTGTTTTTCCGGGCCAAGGCTCGCAATTCGTAGGGATGGGGCAGACGCTTTCCGAGCAGTCGGAAGCAGCCCGCCGCATTTTTGAAACGGCAGATGCCGCGCTCGGCTTTTCGCTCTCCGGTCTGTGCTTTGCAGGCCCGGAAGAAGAGTTGAAGCTGACGGCGAACACGCAGCCGGCGATTTTGACGGCGAGCGTCGCTGTGCTTGCAGCCTTGAAAGAAAAGTTGCCGGATTACACGCCTGATTTCGTGGCGGGCCACAGTCTGGGCGAATATTCGGCGCTGGTGGCAGCAGGCGCGCTGTCTTTTGCCGATGCGGTCAAAGTCGTTCGGGCACGCGGCCAATTCATGGAAGAAGCCGTTCCGGCAGGCCAGGGCGCGATGGCAGCGGTCTTGAACATGGAGCGCGCAGCCCTGCAAGCCGTGTGCGAGGAAGTAACCGCTTCCGGGCATCCGGTTCAGCCAGCGAACATGAACTGCCCGGGGCAGATCGTCATCTCCGGCTCGGCCGAAGGCGTCAAGCTGGCGGGCGAAAAGGCCAAGGCAGCAGGAGCGAAGCGTGTGCTCCCGCTGAACGTGAGCGGACCGTTCCACTCCAGCCTGATGCAGCCAGCCGCAGACAAATTGCAGGCGGTGCTTGCAGGCGTCACAGTCCAGGAAGCGAGCGTCCCGGTCGTGGCAAACGTGACGGCACGCCCTGTTACCGAAGCGGCAACGATCGTCGAGCAGCTTGTGCAGCAAGTATCGGCTCCGGTTTTGTGGGAGGATTCGGTACAGTGGATGGTCGAAGCGGGCGTGACTACGTTCGTGGAGATCGGACCAGGCAAAGTGCTTGCGGGACTGATTAAAAAAATCGCGCCAGCCGATACGACGATCATTTCGGTCCAGGACATGGAATCCTTGACTGAGCTTTTGAACGGAGGGGTACTATGCTAACAGGAAAAACAGCGCTTGTGACAGGAGCCTCCCGCGGGATTGGCCGTGCGATTGCACTCAAGCTGGCCGAAGCAGGAGCGAATGTCGTGGTGAACTACGCAGGAAGCGAAGCCGCAGCAGCCGAGACCGTTGCCAAAGTCAAGGAGCTGGGCCGCGATGCGATCATGGTTCGCGCCAACGTTTCTTCGGCCGAGGAAGTGGGCGATATGTTCAAGGCCGCGCTCGACCATTTCGGTTCGATCGACATTCTCGTCAACAACGCCGGGATTACCCGCGACAATTTGCTGATGCGCATGAAGGAAGAAGAGTGGGATGACGTCATTGCCACCAACTTGAAAGGCGTATTCAACTGCCTGAAAGCCGCGACTCGTCCGATGATGAAGCAACGCTCGGGCAAGATCATCAACATTACGTCCGTGGTCGGCGTGCTCGGCAATGCGGGGCAAGCTAACTACGTGGCGGCAAAAGCGGGCGTCATCGGCCTGACCAAGACAGCCGCGCGCGAGCTGGCGAGCCGCGGCATCACCGTGAACGCGGTAGCGCCTGGATTTATTGATACAGAAATGACAGCCGTGCTGCCGGAGGATGTAAAAGCTGGCCTTATCAGCCAGATTCCGCTGGCTCGTCTCGGCCAGACAGAGGACATTGCGTCCGTCGTTCTGTTCCTTGCTTCTGACGCAGCCAATTACATGACAGGCCAAACTTTGCATGTGGATGGCGGCATGTATATGTAAACTGGTTTTTTGAAAGCTCATCTACTATAATACGGGAGAGGGGGTGAAGCAAGATGGCAGATACATTGGAGCGCGTGAAGAAAATCATCGTCGATCGTCTGGGTGTAGATGAGTCCAAGATTACTTTGGAAGCTTCTTTCAAAGAAGACCTGGGCGCTGACTCCCTGGATGTAGTGGAACTCGTAATGGAACTCGAAGACGAGTTTGATTTAGAGATTTCTGACGAAGATGCTGAAAAGATCACTTCTGTTGGTGAGGTTGTAAAATACATAGAATCTCACAAGTAGATCCATCAGTTGGAAGTCCCGTACCATACGGGACTTCTCCTTCAATTGCCGCCGAATACATACCAGGAAGTTACGTTAGGCATGAAGTGTACGCAAGAAACTGACTGCTGACTTTCATATAGAGGTGATCGCAATGAAACGAAGAGTGGTGATTACTGGCGTTGGTGTCGTCTCCCCGGTGGGAAATGACGCGCAGACCTTCTGGAACAGTTTGCTGGAAGGAAAATCAGGCATTGACCGCCTGACTGCTTTCGACGCTACGGATTATCCGACGCAGATCGCGGGCGAAGTGAAAGACTTCAACCCTGAGCTGTACATGGACAAAAAAGAAATACGACGTACAGACCGATTCGTTCAGTTTGGATTGGCTGCTGCCAAAATGGCGGTAGAGGATGCGAAACTGGAAATCACGCCAGAAAATGCGGAACGAGTGGGTGTATACATCGGGTCCGGAATTGGCGGGCTGTCTACATGGGAAGAGCAGCATTCCGTGCTGTTGGAAAAAGGGCCACGCCGCGTGAGTCCGTTCTTCATTCCGATGCTGATTGCCAACATGGCCTCCGGTGCAGTATCCATTCAATACGGAGCAAAAGGACCGACTTCCAGCGCGATTACCGCATGTGCGACAGGGACAAACGCAATCGGGGATGCTCTGCGTTTGATCCAGTTCGATCATGCGGATGTGATGATCGCAGGCGGTGCAGAAGCGACAATTCGTCCGATGGCGTTTGCGGGCTTTTGTTCGGCTAAAGCGATGTCCACGCGCAACGACGAGCCGCAAAAGGCGAGCCGTCCGTTTGACAAAGACCGCGATGGCTTCGTCATGGGCGAAGGGGCGGGCGTCCTGATCCTCGAAGAGCTGGAGCACGCGAAAAAACGCGGCGCGAACATCATCGCGGAAGTGATCGGCTACGGCATGAGCGCGGATGCCCATCACATCACTTCTCCGTCGCCAGGTGGCGAAGGGGCTGCGCGCTGCATGAAAAATGCGCTGCGTGACGCAGGCATTGATCCGACAGAGGTGGGCTACATCAACGCACACGGAACCTCTACGGATCAGGGCGACATCGCCGAGACGCAGGCGATTAAAGAAGTGTTTGGCGAACACGCTTACAAGCTGGCTGTCAGCTCGACCAAGTCGATGACAGGCCACTTGCTCGGAGCGACAGGCGGCATCGAGGCAATCGCGACCGCTTTTGCCCTGCGCGATCAGGTGCTTCCTCCTACGATCAACCTGGAAAACCCTGATCCGGAATGTGATCTCGACTATGTTCCTAACCATGCGCGCAAGGCGACCGTCCATGTGGCTGTTTCCAACACGTTTGGATTCGGCGGTCATAATGCAACGGTGATCCTGAAGCGATACGAAGCATAAATGAGCCCTACTGAGAGAAAAAGTAGGCAGTCTCCTGGAATGGTGGTGAGGGTGATGAATTTTGCACAGCTGCAAGAGAAGATAGGCTTTCGCTTTCACGATGAGAGCGTTCTGCGGCAGGCATTCACCCATTCTTCCTACGTGAACGAGCAACGCGGCAAACGAATATCAGACAACGAACGGCTGGAGTTTTTGGGAGATGCTGTGCTTGAGTTGACTGTTTCCCAGTTTTTATACAAAACTTTTCCGAAGATGAGCGAAGGCGAAATGACGAAGCTGCGGGCAGCGATTGTCTGTGAGCCTTCTCTGGTTAAATTTGCTGAACTGCTGAATTTTGGCGATCTCGTTTTGCTGGGAAAAGGGGAAGAGTTGACTGGCGGACGTCAGCGACCTGCCTTGCTAGCGGACGTATTTGAAGCTTTTGTTGGTGCCCTCTATCTGGATCAGGGCCTGGATGCCGTATTTTCCTTCATGGAAAAATACGTCTACCCCAGAATCGACAAGGGAGAGTTTGCCCAGGTAACAGACTTCAAGAGCCAGTTGCAGGAATTTGTTCAACAGGACAATCTGGGAGACATCCAGTATCGCATTGTAGAAGAAAAAGGACCAGCTCACAATCGAGAGTTCGTATCGGAAGTGCTTTTGAACAATCGTTCGCTTGGCATTGGCTCGGGCCGTTCCAAAAAGGAAGCGGAACAGCAGGCAGCCGCGCGGGCGCTGGTAAAGCTGGGGGAGAAATAAAGGCTCGGAAAAAGGGAGCTGCATCATCTGCGGGCGCAGGTGGTGTAGCTTTCTTTGTTCCCGCTTGGAAAAGCCGGGAAAATACTGCGTGATGACAGCTTTCTATGATACACTTATTTCGATATGACCACGAAGGCTCGCAGTGGAGTAGCTCCTGTCTGATACAGGGGCTCTTTTCGGGTACCATCCGATTCATGCCGTGCGCCTCTTTGTCCGCTTGCGGACGGCCGTGCGTCACGGGCAGATTAGGTTGGTTTGGTAAGGAGGACCGTAAGTATGTATTTGAAACGCCTGGAGCTGGCAGGATTCAAATCGTTTGCCGACAGGACGGAATTGGAGTTCGTACCAGGAGTGACAGCGGTAGTCGGTCCGAACGGAAGCGGCAAGAGCAACGTTTCCGACTCGATCCGCTGGGTGCTCGGAGAACAGAGTGCCAAGTCGCTGCGCGGAGCGAAGATGGAGGACATTATTTTCGCGGGCAGCGACAAGCGCAAGCCAGTGAACTTTGCCGAAGTGACGCTCACCTTGGACAATACGGATCGTTCCCTCGACGTGGAATATTCGGAGGTTTCCATCACGCGCAGAGTCTACCGCTCCGGTGACAGTGAGTATTACATAAACAACAGATCATGCCGCTTGAAGGACATTATGGAGCTGTTCATGGATACGGGGCTGGGAAAAGAAGCGTACTCCATTATCGGCCAGGGAAAAATCGAAGAAATTCTCAGCACGAAGTCGGAAGATCGCCGCGGCATTTTTGAAGAAGCGGCGGGCATCGTCAAGTACAAGACCCGCAAGCGCGAGGCGGAGAAAAAGCTCGATGACACCGAGCAAAACCTCATCCGCATCCACGATATCGTCAGCGAAATTACCGAACAGATCGGACCGCTGCAGGAGCAGGCAGAGACGGCGAAGACGTACAAAGAGCTGCACCGCAAGCTGGTCGAGCACGAAGTCGCGCTGTACGTGCAGCAGATCGAGGCGGCCCACAGCAAATGGGAGGCCGCGACGCAGCGCGTGCAGGAGCTTCGCGAGCTTTTGATGAGGCAGACGACGGAAGCGGCCAAGCACGAAGCCGATCTGGAGCAGGCCCGTTTTTCGGTCACGCAAATCGACCAGTCGATCGAGGAACTGCAACACGTTCTCTTGACGGTGAGCGAGGAGACGGAAAAGGTAGAAGGCCAGCGCGAAGTATTGCGCGAGCGGATGCGCAATTTGAGCGCCAATCGCCAGCAGACGATGGAGCAGATGCACAGGCTGACAGAGAAGCAGCACGCGCTGGAAGCGGAGCTTGCCGAAGAGCAGGAGCGCGCCAAGGAAGCCGATCGGCGGATGGCGGAAGCCCATGCATCGTTGCAGGAGGCTGAAGGGCAGTTTTTCTCCATGGTGCAGTCGTTGACAGACGATGTGGAACGGTTGAAAGGCGATTATTTTGAAAAGCTGAACGAAATGGCCAACCTGCGCAACGAAATCCGCCATCAGCAGCAGCTTGTGCAGACATCGCAGGCGCGCGTCGACCGCCAACTGGCCGGCAAGGAACAGTTGGAGCTGGAAGAGGTGCAGCGCCAGGTGAGAATGGCCGAGCTGCAGGAGCAACTGACCCAGATCGATCAGACCATTCAGGATACGGTTACCCGCTACAAGCAGTTGATGGACGGCCTGCGCGATGGACAAGCGCGCATGGAACAGGTGCGTCGGGAGCTGCGCCAGTCCGAGCAAAAAAGAGAAGCGGCGAAGTCCCGCCTGGACCTCATCAAAGAGATGCAGTCCGAATTTGCCGGATTCCAGCAAGGGGTAAAAGAAATTCTCAAGGCACGCGAGCGGGGCTTCAAAGGCATCCACGGCGCGGTCGCCGAGCTGGTCGTCGTGCCGCAGCAGTACGAAACGGCGATGGAGGTCGCCTTGGGCGGGGCGCTGCAAAACGTCGTCGTCGATAACGAGGCGGCAGGGCGAGCCGCGATTGCTTATTTGAAGCAGCACAATGCAGGCCGCGCCACCTTTTTGCCGCTGGATGTCATCCGGCCGCGCACCTTGCAGGCAAACGACCGTCAGCAGTTGGCAAAAGAAAGCGGCGTTGTCGGGATCGCCAGCGAGCTGGTTTCGTTTGAGGAAGCGTACCGCCCGATTTTGGAGAGCATGCTCGGCAACGTCATCGTGACGGAAAAGCTGGAGCAGGCAAACCGCGTCGCCCGCACGCTCGGCTATCGCTACCGCGTCGTGACGCTCGAAGGCGATATCGTCAACGCGGGCGGTTCGATGACAGGGGGCGCCCTGAAGAAAAACAGCGCCAACCTGCTCGGCCGCAACCGTCAGGCAGAAGAGCTCGAAGCGCAAATGCGCGAAATCGAAGAGGCAATTTCTGGACATACTACCGTAATGGAGCAACTGGCCGAACAGCTTCGCCGTATGGAAGAAGAACAGGAAGCGCTCCGCTCGGAAGGCGAAGCGCTGCGGTTGAAGGAACAGGAAGTCAAGGGCCTCTTGCAGCAAACCGAAGCAGAGGGACGTTCGCTGGGCGAGCGGGCCAAGCTGGTAGAGCAAGATATTGCCGCCTACCAGAAAGAGATGGAAGAAGCGTTGCGCAAAGAGGAGCAGCTTCAAGCGGACTTGGCCGTTCTGGAGCAAGAAGAGCAAAAGCTGAGCGAGCTGATCGCCGAAGCCGAGGCCAAGCGCCAGGAGCAGTTGGAATCCAAGGAAGAAATGAACCAGAAAATTACCAGCCTGAAAGTGCTGAATGCCCAGGTGAAACAGGAACACCAGTCCCGCCTGGAGCAGACGGAGCGCCTGATCGAACAAAAAAGCTTGCTCCAGCGCGAATGGGAAGAGCAAAACGCGAACCTCGCCGCACTCGACGAGTTGGAGCGCACGAACGAATCGTCCGGGCTTGAGCTCGATCAGCGCATCGCCGAGCTGCGTCAGGACAAGGAACGGGTAGCCGGACTGATTGCCGAACGCCGCAACGAGCGGGCGACGCTTTTTCACAAGCAGGAGCAGGTGGAAGTGCAGGTAAAAGAAATTCGCCGCGAGGTCAAAGCGCTGGAAGAGAAGCTCCATCAGGAGGAAGTCAAGGTCAACCGCGGCGAGGTGGAGCTTGACCACCTGTTGAATAAACTCTCCGAAGAATACGAAATGAGCTACGATCTGGCGAAGCAAAAATACCCGCCGCGCGGTGAGTTGCAAGCGGAGACGCAAATCGTCGCCCAGCTCAAAAAGCAAATTGCCGCACTCGGCACGGTCAACCTCGGGGCGATTGAGGAATACGAGCGCTTGTCTGAGCGCCAGCAGTTTTTAAGCGCGCAGGAAGCCGATTTGAATGAAGCAAAAGACATGCTCTACCAGGTGATTCAGGAGATGGACGCAGAGATGTCGCGCCGCTTCAAGGAGACGTTTGAGGCGATCTCCGAGCAGTTCCGCGACGTGTTTGTGCAGTTGTTCGGCGGGGGACGGGCCGATTTGCTCTTGTCCAATCCGGACAATCTGCTCGAAACCGGGATCGACATCGTGGCGCAGCCGCCGGGCAAAAAGCTGCAAAATCTGGCTCTGCTCTCCGGGGGCGAGCGCGCGCTGACCGCGATGGCTCTGCTCTTTGCCATCCTGCGCGTCAAGCCTGTGCCATTTTGCGTGCTTGACGAAGTGGAGGCGGCATTAGATGAGGCAAACGTCAACCGCTTCGCCGAGTACATGCAGCAGTTCAGCAGCCAGACGCAGTTCATTTGCGTGACGCACCGCAAAGGCACGATGGAGAGCGCAGACGTTTTGTACGGGATCACGATGCAGGAGGGCGGCGTGTCCAAGCTGGTCTCGGTCAAGCTGGAGGACAGCGACAAATTCGTCGAGTCTGCCTCGTAATTCGCCGCAGCATCGTCAGTGCCCGCAAGCAATAGAAACGAGCATACAGCCGAAGCTCGACTTCATGCGAGCTTTTGACAAGATTATCCGCAAAGGAAGATGAACATGAGCTTTTTCAAGCGCCTTCGTGACGCGATCGTCCAAAAATCCGAAGAAGTAACCCAGAAGTTTACGGATGGACTGGCGAAAACGAGAGATTTGCTGGTAGAAAAAGTGGAGGATCTGGTCCGCCGCTACAAAAAAATCGACGACGATTTCTTCGATGAGCTGGAAGAAATTTTGATTACGTCCGATGTCGGCGTCAACACCGTCATGGAGCTGATTGACGATTTGCGGACAGAAGTGCGCAAGCAAAAAATCGAAAACGCCATGGACTTGCAGCCGATTTTGTCGGAGAAGCTCGTGGCCCTGCTGAAAAACGACGAGGCGGCAGACACCGCGCTCAACGTCGAGGACGGACGGCTGAATGTCATTTTGTTCGTCGGCGTAAACGGAGTCGGCAAAACGACGACGATCGGAAAAATGGCGCACATGTTCAAGCAGCAGGGTAAAAACGTGCTGCTGGCCGCAGGCGACACGTTCCGGGCAGCCGCGATCGAGCAGTTGGAGGTATGGGGCGAGCGCGTCGGCGTTGACGTCATCAAACAGCAGCAAGGCTCCGATCCGGCAGCGGTCATTTACGACGCCATCCAGGCCGCCAAATCGCGCAAGGTCGACGTGCTTTTGTGCGATACGGCCGGACGTTTGCAAAACAAGGTCAATCTGATGGAGGAGCTGGCGAAGGTGCACCGCGTGTTGCAGCGCGAACTGCCTGGCGCGCCGCATGAAGTGTTGCTCGTCCTCGACGCCACGACTGGGCAAAACGCGCTGTCCCAGGCGAAGACTTTCGGCCAGTCCGCCGGAGTGACCGGCCTAGTCCTGACCAAGCTCGACGGTACGGCGAAGGGCGGCATCGTCATCGCGATCCGCAACGAGCTGAACATCCCGGTCAAATACGTCGGCCTCGGCGAGAAGATGGACGATCTGCAGCAGTTCGATCCCGAGCAGTTTGTGCATGCGCTGTTTGCCGGATTGATCCAAAAAGAGGAAGCCGAAGAGCAGGAAAACGCGTAATATCATAATGTCTGGAACGCAAAAAAAGATGTCAATAAAAAACCTTGACACTAGGTGTAGAATTAGGTACTATAATCTACGTGCTGTAAAGAAAAAGCCTTTACAGTTTCGAAACGAGTACCTCACAGCAAAGGATTGGTTTCATGTTAGAAAAGACCAATCAAGTCAATCTCTTGTTTGACTTTTATGCACCGCTACTCAAGGGCAAGCAGCGAGAATATCTGGAGCTGTACTATCTGGATGACTTGTCGCTCGGAGAAATCGCGGAAATGCACGAGGTCAGCCGACAAGCTGTTTACGACCACATCAAGCGGGCAGAAAAGCAGTTGTTCGAATACGATCAGAAGCTTAATCTGGCACAGCGCCACGAGAAGCGGATGGAAGTGCTGGCACGAATGAATGAGCTTGTAAATGGGCTTGCAGAGAGCGAGACAAGAGACGAGCTGAATACTTTGCTCCACCAACTGTCAGAGATGGATTAGGAGGGCTCGCATGGCGTTTGAAAGCTTGGCCAATCGGCTGCAAAACGCATTTGACAAACTGCGCGGCAGAGGAAAGATCGACGAAACCGTCGTCAACGAGGCGATGCGGGAAGTCCGCCTTGCCCTGCTGGAAGCAGATGTTAACTTCAAAGTAGTAAAAGACTTCGTCGCTCGCGTCAAAGAGCGCGCAGTCGGCCAGGAAGTCATGAAAAGCCTGACGCCAGGTCAAATGGTTATCAAAATCGTGAACGAAGAGCTGGTCGCCCTGATGGGTGGCAGCGTAGCTCAGTTGACGATGGCGCACCGTCCGCCGACCGTCATCATGATGGCGGGTTTGCAAGGGGCGGGGAAAACGACCACGACTGGTAAGCTGGCCAAGTATTTGCAAAAGCAAAACAAGAAGCCGCTTCTGGTGGCAGCCGACATTTACCGTCCGGCTGCGATCAAGCAGCTACAAGTTTTGGGGGAGCAACTGAATGTTCCCGTTTTCACTCTCGGAGATCAAGTCAGTCCTGTTGACATCGCTCGGCAAGCGATTGAACACGCGAAAGCCAATCACCTCGACGTTGTGATTCTCGATACGGCAGGTCGCCTGCATATTGATGAAGCGTTGATGGACGAGTTGAAGCAAATTCGCGAAGTTGCCAAGCCCGATGAGATTTTGCTCGTCGTGGACGCGATGACAGGTCAGGACGCCGTCAATGTGGCGGAGAGCTTCAACAGCCAGCTCGAACTGACTGGCGTGGTTCTCACCAAGCTCGACGGGGATACCCGAGGCGGTGCGGCACTATCCGTCAAAGCTGTCACTGGCAAGCCGATCAAGTTCGCGGCGATGGGTGAAAAGCTGGATGCGCTCGAACCGTTCCATCCGGATCGCATGGCTTCCCGCATTTTGGGAATGGGTGATGTACTCAGCCTGATCGAAAAGGCGCAGGCGTCCGTGGATGAAGAAAAAGCGCGCGACATGGAGCGCCAGATGCGTCAAGGCGAATTTACCTTCGACATGTTCCTGGATTCCATGCAGCAGTTGCGCAATTTGGGGCCTTTTGAGGACATTCTCGGCATGCTGCCCGGAATGAACAAGATGAAAGGCAAAATGAACGTGGACGAGAAGCAGATTGCCCGCGTGGAAGCAATCGCCAAATCCATGACCAAGGCAGAGCGTGCCAACCCTGACCTCTTGAACGCCAGCCGCCGCAAGCGCATTGCGAGCGGAAGCGGCACGAGCATTCAGGAAGTGAATCGGTTCATCAAGCAGTTCGAGGAAATGAAAAAAATGATGAAGCAATTCACGGGCGTCGCCGACAAGATGGTCAAGAAGTCGAAGAAAAAAGGCGGCTTCGGACTGCCGTTCATGGGCAAAGGCGGAGGAAACAACCAAGGCGGCATGAACTTCCCCTTCAATTTCAAACCACCGTTCAAGTAAAGAGGCATGATCTCTTCGCGCCGCTGACTTGTCAGACAGCGCGATGGTTCAGATATAGTAGCACCAACGCAGATGTTTATCTCGCGTTGATCCATACAGGAGGTGACACAACATGGCAGTTAAAATCCGTCTGAAACGCATGGGTTCCAAGAAAGCTCCTTTCTACCGTGTAGTAGTAGCTGACTCCCGTTCCCCACGCGATGGCCGTTTCATTGAAGAAATCGGTTACTACAATCCGGTTGCTCAACCGGCAGTGGTGAAAATTGATACCGAAAAAGCGGTACAATGGATCCTGAATGGTGCAGCTCCGACTGATACCGTTCGTAACCTTCTCTCCAAAGAAGGCGTTCTCGCAAAAGTGCACGAAACCAAATACGGCAAATAAGTCGGTCATCTGGAGGTCTGATGATGAAAGCGCTGGTCGAAACGATCGCTAAAGCTCTCGTCGATCATCCGAATGAGGTTCGTGTGAATGCAGTGGACAAAGAGCGCACTCTCGTCTTTGAATTGTCGGTGCACCCTGATGATATGGGGAAGATCATCGGCAAGCAAGGACGGATCGCCAAAGCCCTGCGCACTGTCGTGATGGCGGCATCCGTGGAAACGGACAAGCGCGTTACGGTTGAGATTGTTTGACAAAAAGGCTGGGAGCTTTCCCAGTCTTTTTTGGTTGATATGAACTGATACGTCGAAAGGAGTGACAGGACATGCTCACGATTTTTCGGTCGGTACAGGTCAAACTCATCATGACAGAAGCATCCCGCGCTGTGCTGATTGACCAGTACAGCAGACAGCTTCGCCAGCAGCGCGAAGAATGGGAGCAATGGCAGTTCCAATCGAAAAAAATATTGGCCGAAGCGAAGAAAAAGTCTGCGGATACATATGCGCTCGCGCAAGAAAAGATTGCCCAGGAAGAGCGGCGGCGCAAGGAAAAAATCGCCCAACTCTCTTTTGCCTTGCAGCAGGCGGAGAGTCTTCCCGAAGGCAGTGAGATGGATTATCAGACTGTGCAAAGTCCCGTCACAATCCAAGTAGGCGATGTTTGGGATGAAATCATGGCAGGAACGGAAATCATGATAAAAGATGGACGAGTGCATGAGATTCGACAAACGGCAGGACATGCAGCCGATGAATAGAAGGAGTGAATACGCTTGGGCAACCAAAAGTTTTACACGGTGGGCAAGCTGGTCAATACGCACGGGCTCAAGGGAGAAGTGCGCGTAACCTCGACGACGGATTTTCCCGATCAACGGTTTCGCAAAGGCAGCGAGCTGTTTTTGTTTCACCCGTCTCTTTCCGAGCCAGTGAAGCTGAAAATCGCGACTCGTCGCGCCCATAAAGACTTTGAGATTTTGAGCTTCGAGGGTTATGGACACATTAACGACATCGAAAAATACAAGGGCGGCGAGCTGAAAATTCCGGAAGACGCGCTGATGGAGCTGGAAGAGGACGAGTTTTACATCCATCAGTTGATCGGCTGCGAAGTCGTTACGGACGAAGGGGAAGAGCTCGGAAAAATCGTCGATGTGATGCAGCCGGGAGCAAACGATGTGTGGGTCGTAAAAGGGCGGCGCGGAGAGATTTTGCTGCCGTTTATCGACGATTGCATCAAGGAAGTGGACATCGCCAACAAACGCGTGGTTTGCCATCTGATGGAAGGCTTGCTGTAGGAGGTACTTCTGATGCGGATTGACATTTTTACGCTGTTTCCCGAAATGTTTGCGGGCGTCTTGTCCAGCAGCATTTTGGGAAAAGCCCGCGAGAAGGAGCTGGTCGACTTTCACGTCACCAACTTTCGCGATTTTTCCGAGAGCAAGCATGGCACGGTTGACGATACGCCATACGGCGGCGGCGGGGGCATGGTGCTCAAGCCCGAGCCGTTGTTTCGGGCGGTAGAGGCGCTCGCAGGGGAAAAGAAGCCGCGTGTGATCCTCATGTGCCCGCAAGGCGTGCCGTACAACCAAAAGCTGGCCGAGGAGCTGGCCCAGGAGGAGCATCTCGTGTTCATCTGCGGCCATTACGAAGGCTATGACGAGCGCATCCGCGAGCATTTGGTCACGGATGAAATCTCGATTGGCGATTACGTGCTGACAGGCGGCGAGCTGGCCGCGATGGTCGTGATCGACAGTGTCGTGCGCTTGCAGCCGGGTGCTCTGGGAAACCAGACGTCAGCCGTCGAGGATTCGTTTTCGACCGGGTTGCTCGAATACCCGCACTATACGCGGCCGGCGGAGTTTCGCGGCTGGAGGGTCCCGGATATTTTGCTCTCCGGCCACCATGCCAACATCGAGCGCTGGCGCCTGAAAGAATCGTTGCGCCGAACGAAGGCGCGCCGTCCCGATCTCTTGGCGAAGCTTGAGCTGACAGACGAAATGAAAAAGCTGCTGGCAGAGCTTGAGCAGGAGCAAAACATGGAAGGAAAATTGTAGAACAGGCCTTGTAGTTTCCTGCCTACTATGTTAATATACTTCTTGTGGCAATTTTGCCCGCTGACTAAGGCGGTCCGCTACTCGTAATTCGGTCCCTGTTGGGTGACCGGGCCAAACTGGCGAGACGAGTAAGAACGTCTATCGGAAGGAGGGAATTGAAATGAACCAAGTTATCCGTGAATTGGAAAAAGAGCAATTGAAACAGGATATTCCTGCGTTCCGACCTGGTGACACTGTTCGTGTACACGTTAAGGTTATCGAGGGTCAGCGTGAGCGTATTCAGCTGTTCGAAGGCGTAGTGATTCGCCGTCGCGGTACAGGTGTCAGCGAAACATTTACTGTTCGTAAGATTTCTTACGGCGTAGGTGTTGAGCGTACGTTCCCAGTACACACGCCTAAGATCGAGAAGATCGAAATCGTGCGTCATGGTAAAGTACGTCGTGCGAAACTGTACTATCTGCGCGATCGCGTAGGGAAAGCAGCTCGTATTAAAGAAATTCGTCGATAAGCGAAGCGCTTGAAAAGGGGACTGGTCTGCTTGCCAGGCCTCTTTTTTCCATTTACAGGGTTGGACGAGCCAGCTTGGGAGGGCGTAAGTGATGAACGAAGAAGTATCCTCCGGTCGCACGAAAAAAAATGAGCTATGGGAATGGACGAAGGCGCTCGGCATTGCCTTGATTCTCGCTTTTCTCATTCGAACCTTTTTGTTTGCCCCGTTTATTGTCGAGGGCGAGTCCATGGAAACGACGTTACATAACAGCGAAAAACTGGTCGTCAACAAGGCCATTTACTATTTGCAGGAGCCGAAGCCGGGTGACATCATCGTGTTTCACGCAGAGAAAACGCGCGACTACATCAAGCGCGTCATCGCTGTGGCGGGAGATACCGTCGAGGTGAAAGGCGATCAGCTCTACATCAACGGCAACATGGTTGAAGAGCCATATCTTGCACAACATAAGGAACAGGCGAAACAACAGGGAGAGCCGTATTTTACGAACGACTTCCCACCCGTTACGGTACCGGCAGGCCACATTTTTGTAATGGGCGACAACCGTCCGAACAGCCATGACAGCCGGGCCATCGGTCCTGTCGCTGTCAGCACGGTGGTTGGCAGAGCGGAGTTTACGTTCTGGCCGATTGCAAGCATTCGCATGACGAGATAATCGCAATAGCTTCAAGGTAGGTGAGACAACATGACGATCCAATGGTTTCCCGGACATATGGCCAAGGCGCGCCGGCAAGTTACGGAAAAGCTGAAATTGATTGATGTGGTGATCGAGCTTCTCGATGCGCGGCTTCCCCTTTCCAGCCGGAATCCGATGATTGACGAGATTGTCAGTGACAAGCCACGATTAATTTTGCTGAACAAAGCCGATCTCGCAGACGAGAAGGCGACAGAAGAATGGATTGCCTATTTCCGCAAAGAGGGCATTCGCACGCTGCCGATTGATGCCTTGAGCGGAAAAGGCGTAAACAAACTGCCTGAGCTGTGCAAGGAGCTGGCGGCAGACATGCTGGCGAAGCGCAGCGAACGCGGAATGCAAGGACGCGCGATCCGCATCATGATTTTAGGAATCCCCAACGTCGGAAAATCGTCGCTGATTAACCGTCTGTCCAAGCGCTCGGTAGCGGCAACGGGCGACCGCCCGGCCGTCACGAAGGCGCAGCAGTGGGTGAAGATGGGCGACACGCTTGAACTGCTCGATACGCCGGGGATTCTCTGGCCCAAGTTTGAAGACCAGATGGTTGGATTGCGCTTGGCGGCGAGCGGTGCGATCAAGGACGAGCTGATTGACTTTACAGAGGTAGCGCTGTTTGTCATCAGCTATATGATGCACTACTATCCGGAACGCTTGATCGAGCGTTTCAAGCTGAAGGAGCTGCCGGACGATCGCATCGCCATGCTGGAGGAAATCGGGAAAAAGCGCGGCTGCCTCATTTCGGGCGGCAACATCGATTACGACAAAGCGGCGGAAATCTTTTTGCGCGAGCTGCGCTCAGGGAAGCTCGGGCCGATCTCCGTGGAACGCCCGATTGACTGGGAAATGGACGAACCGATCGGCAAGCCGCTCTCGCTTATGGAATAGCGTAACGTTTTGCCGCACACGCACGCGAAAAGCCTGTCTATCGATTGCTGATAGACGGTTTTTTTCGTAAGAAGGAGAAATGAGTCAATGAATCTGGCGGATATGTCGATAAAAGAAATACGGATGGCGATCGAAAAATTGGACGAGGTACCTAGTGATTTTTTACAATGTTTGCAAGCGGACAAACGGGCAGGCGTGCAGGCGCTGGCGAAGCAGGTAGAAGCCGCGAAGGCTCGCCAGGCCAAGCTTCAGCAACTGTGGACCGAGATGAGTACATATGAACGCGCACTCTATGCCGACGGGCACCAGCACGTTTTTGGGGTGGACGAGGTAGGGCGCGGGCCTTTGGCCGGGCCTGTCGTGGCGAGTGCCGTTTGCTTGCCGAAAGATTTTTATTTGCCAGGCTTGAACGATTCCAAAAAGGTTCCGGTAGCTACGCGCGAGGCGTTTTACGAGGTAATTATGCGGGATGCCGTTGCGGTCGGAATCGGCATGGTCGATGCTCGGCGGATCGATGCGATCAATATTTTGAACGCTACCAAGGAAGCGATGAAGGCAGCCATCGAAGACGCCGGAGTGCCCGCTGATGTGCTTTTGATTGACGCTGTGCAACTGACAGGGGTGTCCTGCAAGCAAATCCCGATCATTGGCGGCGATGCGAAATGCGTATCGATCGCAGCAGCGTCCATCGTGGCAAAAGTGACGAGAGACAGGATGATGGCTGAGTACGCCAAACAGTACCCGCAGTACGGCTTCGATAAAAACGCGGGCTACGGTACAGCCGAGCATCTCGCAGCGATTGCCGCATACGGGCCGACGCCGCTTCACCGTATGACCTTTACCGGGGTGAAAGAACAAGCCTGACCAACTGCTTAGCACTTTCGAAGGAGGGGAGTCCATGTTATCCACGTCGCAAATCATGTCGTCTTTCGTGCAAAAGACACCTTCGGCAAACGTCAAGCCGGTAGAGCTGACGCCCGGACAAGTATTCAAAGGCACGGTGGTCAAGCATTATCCGGACCAAATGGCGCTGGTCCAGATCGGCGGAATGCAGGTTCAGGCCAAGCTGGAGGCGAATCTCGAAGCGGGTCAAAAGGCGTGGCTGCAGGTTCAGCCTTCGAACGGAGTCGTAACCTTGAAAGTGCTGGACACGTCTGCGGAAGCGACAGGAAAGGAAGCATCGCTGGAAAGCTTGATGCGTTCTCTCGGCATTGCGGAGACAAAAGAAAGCAAGGCAATCGTACAGGCGCTCGTGAACGCCAATTTGCCTGTCACCAAGGAAATCGCCCAGGCTTTTTCGCAGGTGGCGCAGCGCATCGGGATGGATGACAGCACAGTCGATGCGTTTCTTTTGGCGATGAAGCGGAATTTGCCGCTGACGCCAGATTCGGTTTCGGGACTGAAGGCGTTTGTGTCCGGCAAACCGCTGGGCCAGGCGATTCAGCAGTTTTTGCAGGAAGCGACGTTGTTTTTGAACCAGGAGGAAAATGCCGCCAAGCAGCCTGGACAGCCTTCCGCTTCCGGCACAGGGGCACCGTCTGGCGCGATGAGCGCGGATGTTCGGCAAGTGGTCGGCCAACTGAAAGAAAAGCTGGCTGCGCTGCCGTTGTTGCTGCCGACAGCGGAAAGCGCGGAAGGTGCGGCTGTCTCCACCAAACCAGTCGCGCAAGGAAATGCAACCAGTCAAGGCACAGCGCAAGCGGCGGCAGGCAATGCCAGCCAGTCCACTCTCCAAGCGCTTTCTTCAAACGCGCAAGGGACGGCGTCCAACGCTTCTGTAGCTCCCGGATCAATCGGACTACAGGCGGCGGGAGCGCAAGTGCCAGCCAGTCAGCCGTCTGACGGTACGGGAAAAGCGACCAGCCTGCCAGGTGCTGTGCCACTCGCAGGGGCGGGTGAAGCGCCTTCCAGCGCAGCTTCGGCAAATGCCATGCGCCAAGCGAGAGCTGTGCCTGAGCAGATAAGCTCCGCTTTTCCAGCGGGAGCAGCTTTGGAAGGGACGAAAAACAGCCAGCAGCCGTCTGGACTTTTTCCCCAGCAAAATCAGGGGCCAAATATCGAGCTTCCCGCTACAGCCAGGCCAATCGCCACCCCCGGCGGACAACAGGCGAATGGCGGAGTGCAGCCGACTGTGACGGGGACTGTAACAGGCTCGCCCTCCGCCAACCCGCTCGTCGAACTGTTTCGACACTTGGGCATCAACCATGAACGCGAATTGATGGGCCAGGCGCTTGGACAGCAACAAGCCGATCCGGGAGCGCGCAAGCAGCTCGAAACAGTGAAATCGTTGCTTTTGCAGATCAGTCAGGCGCCTGCGCAATCAGTGCCGACTGCGCTGCGCGAGGCAGCCGATCAGTTGCTGCAGCAAGTCACCGGACAGCAGTTGATGATGGTCCAGCCAGGCAGTCACACCTTGTCGCAAATCGTGCTGCAAATTCCGATTCGCCAGGCAGATGGCGAGGAGACGGCTTTTGTGCAGATCGAATCGAAAAAGCAGGGAAGCGGCAAGCTGGACCCGGAAAACTGCCGCTTGTTTTTCCATCTGGAGCTGAAAGGCATGGGGACGACGATGATCGACGTCGGAATTGTGAACCGGATCGTCAACCTGCAAATCTTCAATGATTCTCCTTGGCTGGAAGCACTGGCCCAGGGGACGAAGGAGCAGTTTGCGAAGCAATTGCACGACGTGGGCTATCATTTGTCCGCCATGCGCATTCAGCCAGTTCCCGACAGGCAGAGCAGCAAGCCGGGAGCGAGCCAGGCCAAAGGAGCGATTTTTGCCGATTACAAAGGGATGGATGTGCGCGTATGAACCAATCCGGCACGCCTGACAACAAGCGCAAGCAGGCTGTAGCCCTCAAATACCAGGCTGGCGCCATGGAAGCGCCAAAAGTGGTCGCAAAGGGGAAAGGCTTCGTTGCCGAGAACATGCTGAAAACGGCCAAGGAGCACGACATCCCTATTCAGGAAGACCCTTCTCTCGTAGAAGTGCTGGGGAAGCTGGATTTAGACCAGCAGATTCCCCCTGAGCTGTATCAGGTAGTGGCGGAAGTGCTCGCTTTCGTGTACCGCCTGGACAAAGGGGGAGCCAAAAGATGAGCAACCGCCGCAGACTTCTCGGACAAAAAGGCGAGCAGCTCGCGAAGCGTTATTTGCTGCAAAAAGGGTACGAGATCGTCGCGCAAAATATACGCACGAGACAGGGCGAGATTGACCTGATTGCCCAGGATGGCGAGACGCTTGTCTTTGTAGAGGTGCGCACCAGGAGCAGTTTTGCCTGCGGCACGGCTGCCGAATCTGTGACGTGGAGGAAAAGACAGAAGTTGCGTGAGCTGGCTGTCGCTTATTTGCAGGCACAGTCGCGGCATGTGCCGTCCATTCGCTTTGACGTCGTCGCCATTTTCCAGCCCGCCTCGGCCGATGGCGAGCAAGCAGCGCCGACGATCGAGCATTTTGTGGGGGCTTTTTAAAAAAACGGGCTCCAGGCTACCTGGATAATGGGGATATGTCTACAGCAACGGTCACCGCACCTGCGTACAATGTACTGTACTCGACGCGATGAAACTCCTCCAAGCATCATCATTCGCCTTCCAGGCATAGGCTGGAAGGCATTTTTTCTTTTTTCCGGCATAAGCCACAAGTCCGATCAGCCTGTGTTGCCAAACGAAAGAAACGATTGCCTTTCGCGCTAAATTAAAGTTTTTTAGAAAAACAAATGTTTTTCAAAAAAACTTGTGATTCAATGTGACATTTTTCCATTTCATTCGTCTTACTTGGTGAAGGAAACAATGTGGAGGGTAAAACATGAAGCTGACAAAAAGCAAGGTAATGAAAAACGTCTCACTCGCTGTCGCAGCTATTTGCGCCGTTCAGTTTTCCGTAACGGGCATTGCGTCTGCACAAGTATCCACAGCCCAAGCTGCGAGCAGCTATGTAGCGAAAGCCGATGCAAGCGGCCTTGAGGCAAGCTCGTATTATGCGGAAGTAACCATCGGGCAGCCGCTGACCTTGAAAGTTACATACAATGGCCGCCCGCTGGATGGCGCGCTTGTAAGCTGGACAACTTCCAACAGCTCGATCGCAACGGTTCGCAATGGAGTCGTAACCGGATATAAGACGGGCATGGTCATCATTAATGGGAAATACAACGGCGATTCGATCCGCATCCGCGCTTCCGTCATCAAAGAGCCGACATTGGAAGCATCCAGCACTTCGGTAAGCCTGAAAAAAGGCGACACGAAAACGGTTTCCCTCCAATACGGAGGCAAAGCGCTTTCCGGCCTCGATGCATACTGGGTATCTTCTGATGAATCGGTGGCGACGGTAAAAAGAGGCGAAATTACGGCGAAAGCAAACGGTACCGCAGTTATAACGGCTGAGTACAAAGGAAAGTCCATCAAAATTAACGTGAAAGTGTCCGGCAATCAATCCGGCAAGCTCGAAGCCAATGAGAGCAAAATTTCGCTGAAAAAAGGCGAGAAAGAAACGATCAAGCTCACCTATGACGATGAAAAGCTCGCTGGATCGAAAGCAACCTGGAAAACATCCAAATCTTCCGTAGCAACTGTATCGGATGGGGTCATCACGGCGAAAGCCAAAGGTACGGCAACCATCACAGCGGAATACAAAGGCTACAAGGTAGAGATCGAAGTCGGCGTCGACAACGGCAGCTCGGCTTTGCTGGAAGCAAACGAGACTAAGCTGAAGATGAAAAAAGGCCAGGAAAAAACGATTACCCTCCGCTATGACGACGAAAAGCTCAACGGCTCCAAAGCAGAGTGGAAAACATCCAAATCATCTGTAGCGACTGTTGACGACGATGGCGTTGTCACAGCGAAAAAGAAAGGGACCGCAACGATTACGGCTACGTACAAAGGTGAAAAAGTCGAAATCGAGGTTACGGTAGACGACAAAGGCAGCAGCCTGCTGAAAGCGGACGACACCAGCCTGAGCCTGAAAAAAGGGGATTCGGAAACGATTACGTTGACCTATGATGGAACAAAGCTCACCGGCTCCAAAGCGAGCTGGAGCACGTCCAAGTCTTCCGTAGCTACCGTTTCCACGAGCGGCAAAGTGAAAGCGAAGGCGAAAGGAAAGGCAACGATTACAGCCAAATACAAAGGCGAAGAAGTAGAGATCAAAGTAACGGTAAAATAATAACGCCCGCGAAAACGCTCGCTGAATCCAGACCATCTGGTTCAGCGAGTTTTTTTAGGTCCGCACACAGTAGCCGGATGAAGACGCACTTGCTACAATCAGGAAAGACGGTAAAAATTCGGACGACACGTCAGCGTTTGTTTTGCGCTCGCGACTGTCGGGAGGGGGATGGCAGATGCAGGAACTCATCAGGCAAAAGCTGCTGGAAATCGAAAAAGAACACGAGCTGAAGGTGCTGTTTGCCGTCGAGTCCGGGAGCCGTGCCTGGGGCTTTCCTTCGCAGGATAGCGACTATGATGTACGGTTTGTGTACGTGAAGAAGCCCGAGTGGTATCTTTCCATTGATGACAAGCGGGATGTCGTGGAGCTGCCCATCGATGAAACGCTCGATATAAGCGGCTGGGATATACGAAAGGCGTTGAAGCTGTTTCGCAAATCCAATCCGGCTCTGCACGAATGGCTGGCTTCCGGTATCGTTTATCGGGACGAGCTCGGATTTCGCGCGGAACTGATTCAGATGCGCAACGAGTTGTTCTCGCCCAAAACAGCGATGCTCCACTATTTGAGCATGGCGAATGGAAACTACCGCAAGGATTTGCAGGGTGACCACGTGCGGATCAAAAAATATTTTTACGTCCTGCGCCCGATCTTGGCTTGCGAATGGATCGAAAAGTACAGGACAAACCCTCCGCTCCTGTTTCAGCAGTTAGTAGCCGAGCTGGTGACAGATGCGGACCTGCGGCGGGAAATAGACGAGCTGCTGCACCGGAAAATGGAGGGAGACGAGCTTGATCTGGAACCGAGGATAGATGTGATTCACGCGTATATCGACGACAGACTGGAAAGACTGAGCGCCTGTGCGAGCGAATACGCAGGCAGCATGCCCGATCAGACGGCCAGGCTGGACGAGCTGTATCGCCGCTATTTGCGCTTGGCCTGGCCGGAGTGATGCGAGTGCCGTAGGAGCAGCGAAAAGAGCACAGGGATGGGGGAGCAGCCAATGACAAAGCTGCCTGAGCATACCCGCGAGGAACTGAAGCGCAAGGACAAGTTGGGCGAGCCTGCAAAGTCCGCAAAGCCCGCATGTGTCCAAGCGACCGCCTTCATGCAGCGAAACACCACTTGCTGGGAGCCAGGCGTGACGGAGAGAGGTTCGGCAGCAGCGTGTTCAAAGCGTTTGCATCCGACAGACTTTCCAGCCTGCAAGCGATTTGTCATTGCTCCTTACGTCGGGGCTGGAGTGATTTTGCTTGGCATGAGCCGGGAGGAAGCGGCCGATGCCATGCAGTTCATTCCGCGACCATTTCGCACGTTTCAGCAGCCTTTGGACAGTGACGATTTCTCGTGTTGCTTTGTTTCCTACAAACCTCCCGGCGTTTGTGAGGCGGTGGAATTTCATCCGAATGTTGAAGTTCTTTTTTACGGAAAAAATTTGCTGGGGCAGCCGTATCAGGAAGTAGAAGCGTTCGTTCGGGAGCATGATCCTGATTGGCAAGCGACAGGCGACGGTTTTACTTCGTTTCGCTACGGCTTTGGCGTCTACGCTCCCTATGCGTTTGAAGACGTGTGCCAGCCTGTGGAATCTGTCATCGTCTTTGAAAAAGGCTACTACGCGCAAGCACCTGGAAGCGGCTAGATTGTAGCGGACGCATTGAAAAGCAAGCTCACAGTCGATTGCCCGCCAATTATTTGGTATAATGCCGTAGGTACATACGATCTTTTCCAACCATTATTTTTTCGTGCAAAGTGAGGATTTCCATGATGAAGAAGCTGGTACTCGTATTAGACGTAGAAAAAGCAGACAAAATCGACATGCAAAAGCTGGCCGACTCGATGTCGGAAGCCATTCAAACTGTAGAGGGCATCGTCTTGCACGACCTCGTCATGTTTGACAACGACGAAAACAATGCCGACAAGCTCATTGCCAATGTGAAAAAGGAGCTTTCCTAAAACGAACAGCGCTGCGCCGCGCAAGTGACGGCTTGCCGCCAGGGTGTAGCGGCTGCAGGGACAAAAGAACAGCCATGCCAAGACTCGCGTATTGTGTAGCGGGTCTTTTTGTGTTTGGACAGATTTGTTGCAAGACACAGCCAGTTGCAAGAGAAGGGAGGCAGTCTGTGAGAAACGGATATGCGGCAGGTTTGGAAGATTTTCTGCCGCTGCGATAAACTTTCGTACTCAGCTTGCTTTTCCACTTGCGCTAAACCTGCGTGTACCTCGCTTTCATTCTCACTGCTGAGCTAAACCTGCGCACCTCGCGTTTTCATTCCCGCCACTGTAATAAACTTGCACATCCCCGCTATCTTTTCCTACGCTACTAGCAAAGGGGGAGAGAATATGTACGCATGCAGCTTTTCCGGGACTGTTCTCGGCATAGACGGGATGATTGTGAGCGTGGAAACGGACATTGCCAATGGACTGCCGCAGTTCGACCTGGTCGGGCTGGGCGGCTCTGCCGTGAAGGAAGCGAGGGACCGCGTTCGTGCTGCCTTGCGCAATGCAGGCTACGATTACCCGATGCAGCGAATTACGGTCAATCTGGCGCCAGCGGACCAGCGCAAGGAAGGCTCTGGCTTTGACCTGGCCATCGCGTTTGGCATTTTGCTTGCCTCCAAACAAATACTGCCCCGCCCAGAGCGAATTTTGATCCTCGGAGAGCTTGCCCTCGATGGCTCCCTGCGTCCCGTGCCGGGCGTTCTCCCCATCCTGCTGGAAGCGACGAAGGCAGGCTTTACCCACGTCATTTTACCCGAGGCAAACGCCGCCGAAGCGCATCTGGTCGAGATTATCGTCTTGCCCGCCGCCAATTTGACGGAAGCGGTGCAGTATTGGAAAGAAGGACTACAGCCCAAAAATCCGCAGGCTGCGGCGTCTGCATCAACGCGGACTAGCCAAGCCCCGGTGACCCCGCAGGCACCGGATTTTGCGCATGTGTACGGCCAGCGTTTCGTCAAACGCGGGCTGGAGATCGCGGCAGCCGGTTTTCACAACGTCATTCTGGTCGGACCGCCCGGCTGTGGCAAGACGCTGCTGGCCACCTGTTTGCCAGGCATCATGCCAAAAATGACGACGGACGAATCGTACGAGGTCACGAAAATATACAGCATTGCAGGACAACTGAAGCGCGAGGGCGGACTCATCCAGGAGCGGCCGTTTCGCGCTCCGCATCATACGATTACAGCTACAGCTCTGATCGGGGGAGGGGCACAAATTCCCCGACCGGGCGAATGCAGCCTCTCGCATGGCGGGATTTTGTTTTTGGACGAGATGCCCGAGTTTTCCCGTCACGTCCTTGAGGTGCTGCGCCAGCCACTGGAGGCAGGGATTGTGACGATTGGCCGCGCCAAGCAGGTGTTTTCCTTTCCGGCGAGATTTTTGCTGATCGGCTCGTGCAATCCTTGTCCGTGTGGATTTTTCGGCACCCGGGAGAAGCAGTCGTGCTCCTGCTCCCCGCAACAAATATACAAATACCGCTCCAAGCTGTCCGGGCCGCTTTTGGACCGGATTGACCTGCATATCGAAGTCCCGCGTGTGCCCGTACAACTGTTGCACAACCGCTCCATGGAGGAATCGTCGCGGGACATTCAGGCGCGAGTAGAACGGGCGCGCGCCATTCAATGCGACAGATATCGGCATCGCCCCGCCAGCCCCTTCAATAGCATGATGAACGCCGAAGAGCTGCGCAACTACGCCAAACTGGACAAAGAAGGACAAGAAATGTTGCAGCTTGCGTTTGAGACGCTCGGTCTGAGCGCGAGAGCCTACGACAGAATCGTCAAGGTAGCGCGAACGATTGCAGATTTGGAGGGAGCAGCGAAGATTGAGGCCGCGCACGTCGCGGAGGCGATTCGGTACAGGGCGTTGGACAGAGGGCTGCCGTTTTGACCGCGTGCAGCAGGTGGGCAAGTGCGGTTGAGCGCTTTGGCACGCAACCGCTGCAAGCAACTACAACACCTACTGCAAGCACCTACCCAAACATCTAGCTACAAACCTCATTCTGGCAAACAAGCGCAAGCGAATACTCTCTGTACCGCTTGGCAAACGCCTTGCTTAACCCAAGCCTTTTACAAATCGCCTTTTTCTAAGCAACACGAAAACCCAGCTTCACTCACCCCATACCCAACCACTAAAACTCACACAACCGTAACGACATAAAAAACAAAGCTGGCACAATCAGACGGCTCCCACGGACGGCAGTACTTGAACGAAAGCGAAGTCACACCCCGGCGCAGCGCCCGAAAAGTGAACCGCTGCTGACCGCCTTGCCCAATCCGAGCGGGCTGCGAAGGTGGAACAAATTCACTGGATTGCAGAAACAGAAACGTCTCGTCCACCGAATTGGACAGTGCCCACTGGTACCCAGTCGTCGGATTTGCGTCGAGCGTGACCGCAAACGGCTGGCCGCTCTGCACCTGAAGCGTATAAGTCGAGATCATCGCCATTTTCATCATCCTTTCCTCTGCAAAACACCTTTCCCCAAACTGTATGAAAAAAACGGCAAAGTGCCTAAGCAATCCGAGTGGAGAGCGGCGAAAGGAGAGCAACTGGAGAGCGACAAAGCCAAAAATAATTGTTCCATATAGGAAAAAACGGCATGCCTCGCGCAGAAAATTATGCCGAGCTATCCAAAAGCTGCTTTTTTTTCAGCAGAAATTTAGTATGATTTGGAAAGGGATATGCAAAACAATGGCGAATAACTAGGAACAAAGACATATGTTGTCGAATAGACTGGAGATTTTGTGATCTCTTTTACCTAGTTTTCGCGCCGAAAACTTCTAGGGTTTGCGGTCTTACTGGTCGTTGAACTTCCCAGCACTTCCAATGAATTGGGCGTACATCCTATGCACCTCACACTTGGGAAGCTTTCTCTGTGTTCATATTTGCTAGGAAAGGGAAAGGAAAATTGATGGAGAGCATTGCGGAACTATTTGAGAAAAGAGAGTATTATCATGCGTTTCAGCCCATATGCCAATTCCCTGATAAAAAAAGAATAGGGTATGAGGTGCTGCTCCGCAGCAAAGCGGGACTAAACCCGGAACTGTTGTTTTCGATGGCCAAGGAAAAAAGAAAGTTGCCGGAGCTGGATACCCAGTCATTTCGGCATGCGCTTTTGTCTTTTCTTCGTTCATCCAAGGAACACACCCAGGAGCTCCTGTTTGTCAATATTTTTCCGTCCACGATCGTGGAAGATTCGTTTCCGGGATTCATCGAGGAAATCAAGCAAGCTTTTTTTCCGTATTTGAAAAGAATCGTACTGGAAATAAACGAATCGATCATGGAAGGGGAATGCTGGCATGAGCCCGTTTTTACCAATCGCATTGGCGAATTGAAAAAGATGGGTTTTTTGATCGCGTTAGATGATGTAGGGGATGCAGCAAATATTTTTCATAAAATAACTGATCTTTCGCCTGATTTCATCAAAATCGATCGTTTCTATTCCAAGGAGCTTTCGACTTCGCAAGAAAAACAGACAGTCGTCAAGCTGTTTGTTGACTTTTGCAAGTACGAACCTCAACTCATTCTTGAAGGAGTTGAAGAAGAAGAAGATTTTGCTTGCGCCTCTTCATTGGGAATTGCAATGGGACAAGGATACCTTTTTGGGAAACCAGATCGCCTGCGAGAAGATTAAGAGGGGAGAGCAGAATTGGAGGAATTACTGATGTTTGGTGATAGTAGCGTATATTCTAGGAAAGCCACTCTTTCCTTAAAAATATCCGAGTTTGAAGTCCCTCCGATGCAGGATATGCTGATTATCGGCAGAAAAGCGCCGATCGGACCGGAAGCAGTACGGAGGATGGCAGAGGCACTGTCTCCGGAGCAGTTTACCCTGCTGAAAATCGATCATCCGAAGATCGAGGCGGTGTTGCTGAGAAACTCGCTCCTGCAGATGATGGACGAAAAACTGCTGATGAAAATTATTCTTGAGGAATCAGAGCGGATGATTAGCGAATCAATGGTGTTGCGTTCTGAGCTGAAAATTGCGTTGTCTGTACAGCGAGAGGTGGATTTGCTATGAACATCTCCGAAATCATGAACCCGACGATCCATTCCATTTCCTCTGACAAATCCGTTTCCCATGCTGCAAGGCTCATGAGTGAGTATCAGATGGATTCGCTGGTCGTCATTGACCATGGAGAGGTCGTAGGTTTAGTGACTTCCCGAGATGTCCTGACTGCGCATCCAAACCGGATTGTCGCCGATGCGATGTGCAATCAGGTGCATTACCTGCTGGCGGATCAAAACATTTGGGAGGCGCACCATTACTTTCTCAATGAAAATGCCAGACTGGCGATTATCCTGGACGACGAGCAAATAAGCGGGATGATTACGAAAGAAATCGTGGAAATGCAAATTGCCCAATACAAAGACCCGCTGTCCGGTCTGTATCGGGCGCCTTATATCCAGTTTATCGGGGAGAGCTATTTGCAGAAAAAAATTCCGTTTCACCTGCTGTTCATCGATTTGAACGATTTCGGCAGAATTAACAAGCAATACGGGCATCCGTTCGGCGATGACGTCATCCGGACTTATTCGGCTGTGCTTTCCTCGATCGCCGAGGATCAGGGAGATCATCTGTGTCGGTATGCAGGGGATGAATTTGTCTTGATCTCTACTGCTCCTGACGCGCTCGTCGAGCAGTATATCGAGCTGATTTCGCGTCCGACCGACGTGCTGGACATCACGGTTTCGGCCGCAGTCGGCCATGTGAACGGCTACAGTGAGCCTGATTTCTTCGCCCACTCCTGGAGGGAGCTGATCGCGCAAGCAAGCCTTGCCTCGTCTGCGATCAAGGCACAGAAGACGGCGTCTACGTTTTCCTGATCGTTACGTAAGCACGCTGCTGGATAAGGGCATGGTTACAGGCACACACTTTGAGTAAGCCGCCCGCTAAAAAAGGGGCAACTGAAACCGCCGCAAAGTTCATTCGTATTACATATTGTCAGAGTGAAATGAATTCGGTTAGAGGAGGCCTTTTCCATGATTATTACCACAACCAGCACGTTGCAAGGTAAAGAAATTGAAGCCTATTTGGATATCGTCAGCGGAGAAGTCATCATGGGGGCGAACGTGGTCCGCGACTTTTTGGCAGGAATCACGGACATCATCGGTGGCAGAAGCGGCTCCTACGAAAGCAAGCTGGCAGAAGGACGCGAAATGGCGCTGCAAGAAATGAAGGAAAAAGCGCGCGCGCTCGGGGCAAACGCAGTCGTTGGAGTCGACCTCGACTTCGAAACGCTCCGAGAAGGCATGATGATGGTCATCGCGACTGGAACCGCTGTTCGAGTAAAATAAGCCGGCAAATGCCCGGCTTTCTTTTTTTGTGCGAACACTTGCGAGCGCTTCAAGCCAATGAGAGCGAGAGCGAAGCGAGCGACGTTCCCCGACTGGTGTAAACGGTGCTGGTACGAAAAGCTGACGAAAGGGCGCCTCGCCTCTTCGCACGGCGTATAGAGGAAGCGGCGACAAAAGGGTGATGAACGTGTCTGTAGCAGATACACTGATAGAGCTGGCGCAAAAAATCAAAGCGAATCCGAAGCCGATCCGCAACTTTTCTGCCGTCTATCATTTTGTGCTTGCCGGAAAAGAGGGCGGTACGTACGAAATCAAATTTGCCAATGACGAAGCGACCTATCGCCTCGGGGCTACCGAACAGGCGGGCTGTACGCTGGAATTGTCCGATGAAAATTTCATCAAACTTGTCCGTGGTACACTCAATCCTGCCGCAGCTCTTGTCACGGGCAAGCTGAAAATAAAAGGGGACATGGGACTGTCTTTGAAGCTTCAAACATTGCTGTACGCCTACCAGTCCCGCCCTGAAAAAGCAGGAAACTAGACGGCGGCGCCTGTCTTTTGGCGGGCGTTCCGCTGTCGCTTTCCGGGCGATTGCATAAAAAAACTGGTCAACCTCCAAATAGTTGCGTTAAAATTATGACCAAACAATGACAAGGATTCCAAACAAAAGAACGAGGGAAAACATGCGCCATATTTGTTCCTTACTCGCCGTTGTCCATGAACTGACAGAACAATCTGTGCGTTTCGACTTGTACCAGGAGATTCGAAGGTCTACGGTTGACCGAGAGCTGCTGCGGCAAAATGCCCAGTTGCCTAGGCACTATTTTGACTTTTTGTTTCATTCCGGCGTCCTGGAAGTGGAGAACGATCCCCCTTATCAACCGGGGATTACGAAGCCTGCTTCCATCGGAATGAACATTCGATCACTCGGCGGCAATGTATTGTTTGACATGTGCTTCGCTCCACAGACGTATAAATTATGGCAGAATACAGATGCGAGTCTGGAAGACCTGTCTTTGCCGGCTGATATCTTTGAAGAGTACGTATATCGCTTGGGGGCGATCAGCAGGTTTCGCTATCTCGGGCGGGTAGACGATCCGCTCGTGGCAACCTCGCTTGGCGAAAACGACATGATCGAATTCAAGCGCGACTTTTTGCTGTCCAAAGGCGGAATTATTAAAACTGTCGTAGCATTTGCCAACTCGAACAACGGCAATCTCTTTTTGGGGATTACGGATGAAGGTACCATTTGCGGCATCGATCACGAAATCGAGCAATACGGCGACCCGGATAAATACATCTTGGCCATAACACAGTACATTCAGGACAAAACATCGCCATTTTTAACCCCTTTTCCTAAAATCTCCCTGAAAAAAGTGGACGGCAAGCATGTCGTCGCGATTTTTGTGGAGGTTTCCTCCGAGCTGATTTGCGGACTGGATAAAAACGGTGAGAAGTACGTTGTCATCCGCACGAACAATCGCTCGGTTGTGGTCAAAGACCCGCACCAAATAGGCGAAATTTACGTCAAACGAAAACTTGGCAGTGAGATCAGCCGACGGTTGGGACTTTTGTAGAATCATCGGGCACGATTGATACTCGAAGGAGGGTGCTGCATGGTATCGTCTTTGCGTGCTTACCTGTTAATTGTGATGGTCGCAAGTATGATGATTTCCGGTTGTGCGCAGCCTGACAAGGTGCCGGCCGACATGAGTAACCGTATCGAGAAAGAGCTTGGTGCGGTAGAAAAGGTAACCGTCATGTCAACAGATGGGCAGGAAGTGATGCTGGATTTGCCGACATTCATGAAGGAGCTGTCTGGGCAAGGCAAAGATTTGCAGCTTTCAGAAACAGCCTTGAAGCAGGAAGACGTGCGCTTTACGCTCGTGCTCTACCGCAAGCAATTAGCCCCTCTCGTCGTGGCCGTCGGAGAAGGAGCCAGCCAGTTTGGCGAAAATACATATCGCGGTGCAGGCGCTGTCGCTTTTTATCACTGGATTCAAAAGCTGACAGGAAAAGGACTGCTGTCGCAAAAAATCGACACGGTCCTGCTCTCGGCTGAGGACCTCGCCAAGACACGGGTGCTTGGCGAGACGGAGATAGAAGACATCCGCAAGACGTTGGCAGCGGCTGTGCCAGAGACGGGAGCGAGCCTCAAGCAGTATCCGCTCTACCCGAATTATCGCTTGCGCATCAATTCAGCAGAAAGGCCGCTGGAAGTGACCGTGCTGACCCCTACCTTAATCAGTGTGCCGTTTGGAAAAGAAACCCACACGTTTCACGTGGACGGCGGGCTGTTTTCCAAGCTGACAGAATGGATTTCGCCAACGGACAAGAAGGAAGAAAAACGGCTTGAGCAGCTATTCAAGGCGAGCCGGATTCGGATTGCCGCAACAGGTGCGATGGCTGTAGAGAGCCTTGAACTGGAAGTCCGAAAAACGACCGTGGAGCAAGGGATTGCGCACCAGGCCGTGCGTCTTTTGCAAACGGCAGAGCTGCTGAAGGAAGCACCGAAAGATCCGGGACCGGAGCAGTATCGCTTGTTCTTTACCGTCAATGGGAAAGAGCGCGAAGTCATTTGGTATGCCAAGTATTTTCAATTGGATGCAAATTGGTTCACTCACAATGAAATGGCCGAAGCGCAGTGGAAATTGTTGCAAAGTCTTAGAAAATGATGGGTTTTCCTCATGAAGTTTCGAAGTTCTGGTCACGATAAAGAGAACATATTACTACCACTTTTGCAATTTTTGTCGTAGAATAGTTACGTTGCACTGATAGTGGAGGCTTTCGACCGGAAGAAGACAGATGTCTTTGTGCCGGTCTAAAAGCTTGCCGATCTTTATCTGCCATAGGAGGATGGAGAATGAACATTCATGAGTATCAAGGTAAAGAGATACTTAAGCAGTACGGTGTAAAAGTTCCTGAAGGTCGCGTAGCTTTCACAGTGGATGAAGCTGTTGAAGCGGCGAAAGAACTGGGCACCCAGGTTGTTGTCGTAAAAGCGCAAATCCACGCTGGTGGCCGCGGTAAAGCTGGCGGTGTAAAAGTGGCGAAAAACCTGGATGAAGTTCGTACATATGCCAGTGAAATTCTTGGCAAAGTGCTGGTAACTCATCAAACAGGTCCGGAAGGCAAAGAAGTAAAACGCCTCTTGATCGAGCAAGGCTGCGATATTAAAAAAGAATACTACGTGGGTGTCGTTGTTGACCGCGCAACAGGTAGCGTTGTCATGATGGCTTCTGAAGAGGGCGGTACGGAGATTGAGGAAGTAGCAGCGCAAACTCCGGAAAAAATCTTCAAAGAAGTAATCGATCCGGTAACGGGCCTGAACGCGTTCCAAGCGCGCCGTCTGGCTTATGCGATCAACATCCCGAAAGAACTCATCAACAAAGCAGCTAAGTTCATGATGAGCCTGTACCAAGCATTTGTTGAAAAAGACTGCTCTATCGCTGAAATTAACCCTCTCGTTGTTACTGGCGACGGTGAAGTAATGGCACTCGATGCCAAACTGAACTTCGACAGCAACGCTCTCTACCGTCATCCTGACATTGTAGCTCTGCGCGACCTGGATGAAGAAGACGAGAAAGAAATCGAAGCGTCCAAATACGATCTGTCCTACATCGCCCTCGATGGTAACATCGGTTGCATGGTAAACGGTGCAGGTCTTGCAATGGCTACCATGGACATCGTGAAATTTTACGGTGGAGATCCTGCCAACTTCCTCGACGTAGGCGGCGGTGCTACTGAAGAAAAAGTAACCGAAGCGTTCAAAATCATTCTGCGCGACGAAAAAGTAAAAGGCATTTTCGTTAACATTTTCGGCGGTATCATGAAATGTGACGTCATTGCAAACGGCGTAGTGAATGCAGCGAAACAAATCAAGCTGGATAAACCGCTCGTTGTGCGTCTCGAAGGTACAAACGTAGACCTCGGTAAGAAAATCCTTAACGAATCCGGTCTGAACATCGTTGCGGCTGAATCCATGGCTGATGGCGCTGAGAAAATCGTATCCTTGGTAAAGTAAGCAATTGCGAGTAGATACGTAAAAAAAGGTGGGAAAAAAACGCGATGAGTATTCTCGTTAATAAAAATACAAAAGTAATTACACAAGGGATTACCGGTGCAACAGGTTTGTTCCACACTCGCGGAGCCGTTGAATACGGTACACAAATGGTTGGCGGCGTGACTCCAGGTAAAGGCGGAACCGAAGTAGACGGTATTCCAATTTTCAACACCGTAGCAGAAGCGGTAGAAAAAACAGGCGCAAATGCTTCCGTTATCTACGTTGCTCCTCCTTTTGCTGCTGACGCGATCATGGAAGCGGTTGACGCTGAACTGGATCTGGTCATCTGCATCACCGAAGGTATTCCTGTCCTCGACATGGTAAAAGTAAAACGTTACATGGAAGGCAAGAAAACCAAGCTGATCGGACCTAACTGCCCAGGCGTTATCACTCCAGGCGAGTGCAAAATCGGTATCATGCCAGGCTACATTCACACCCCTGGTAAAGTGGGTATCGTATCCCGCTCCGGTACCTTGACTTATGAAGCTGTACATCAAACTTCCACTCGCGGCATCGGTCAATCCACTGCTGTAGGTATCGGTGGCGACCCTGTAAAAGGGATGGAGTTTATCGATGTACTGAAAATGTTCAACGAAGACCCAGACACTGAAGCCGTTATCATGATCGGTGAAATCGGCGGTACGGCGGAAGAAGAAGCGGCTGAATGGATCGCGGCGAACATGAAAAAACCAGTGGTAGGCTTCATTGGCGGACAAACTGCTCCTCCAGGAAAACGCATGGGCCACGCTGGTGCGATCATCTCCGGCGGTAAAGGTACAGCCGCTGAGAAAATCGCGAAGCTCGAAGAGTGCGGCGTTCGCGTAGCGAAAACGCCAGCAGTAATCGGTGAAACACTGGTAGAACTGCTGAAAGAGCGCGGCATGCTGGAGAAAGTGTTGAACAAGTAATCGTTTTGATAGCAGAAGTGGACAGGCAGATGCTTGTCCACTTTTTCTTTTTTTGAAAGAGGCCGCTGTCTTTCGCTACAATAGCACTCGAAGCCGTCCAAGGTAACGCTTGGAATGCAAGGAGGGTGTTTGATGGGCAAACCGCAAATCAGTGAGCGAGATTGGCTGTATGTACTGGCGATGACACCGGGGTTGGGACGTCGAACAATCAGGAAAATTAGCGAAACAGCAGGGTCTTTTCAGAATGCTGTCGATCATTGGCTTTTGATCGGGGAAGAGTTGGGGCTTTCTGTCGAGCTTGTGCAACAAGTTGATATGCAAACAAATGCCGCGGCTGTCATGCACCTGTTAGCAAAACGGGAGGCGAGTCGGACTCGCTTTCTTTGCATCTTTGACGAAGACTATCCCTCCTTGCTGCGGCATATTCCTGACCAGCCGCTGACGCTGTTTTGCCGAGGCGATCGCAAGCTGCTTGCAGAGGCGGCCATCGGTGTTGTCGGCTCGCGCAAGCCAACGCCGTACGGCCGGGCGAGCTGCGCGTATTTGGTGAAAGAGCTGGTGCAGGCGGGGCTTGCGATTGTATCCGGTCTGGCCTATGGCATAGATGGCGAAGCGCATCAGACGGCGCTTGCGGCTGGAGGAAAGACCATCGCCGTATTGGGCTGCGGGCTGAATCATGTGTACCCGCCAAGGCATCAAATGCTCTACGAAAAAATTGAATCTTTTGGACTACTTTTGTCCGAATACCCGCCAGATACTCCGCCCGTCCCAGGGCTGTTCCCCGAGCGAAACCGCATTATCAGTGGACTAAGTTTGGGCGTAGTAGTCGTGGAAGCAGCAGAAAAAAGCGGATCGCTGATTACAGCGGACTGTGCGCTGGAGCAAGGACGCGACGTTTTTGCCGTTCCAGGCCCGATTTTTTCCTTGATGAGCGCAGGGCCGCATAACTTGCTCAAACAAGGAGCAAAGCTAGTAACAAGACCCTGCGATATCTTGGAGGAGTTGCCGCGGGCTTATGCGAGCGGTGCTGAATCAGCGTCTGTCGCCGGAAAAGGCAGCAGTTCCATGACGCTTACCGCAGAGGAAAGCGTGATTGTGGAGGCGATCACTTACGAAGGCGTGCACGTGGATGAGCTTGTACAGCAACTGGAGCCTGACCGGCGCAAAAACGTGCACCAATTGCTTGTCCGACTGGAGGCAAAAGGGGTGCTTGCGGCACTGCCAGGGGGGTATTTCGCGCGGCGCTAAGGCATGTTTGACCTTTCCCGGGAATCCCCTAAAGCTTGCAAGTGTTTGACAAATCGGATAAGCATATTTAATAATAGGGAAGATTCCTTACTAAAAGGGGAGGAAAAAAATGGCTGATACGCTCGTAATCGTAGAATCCCCTGCGAAAGCGAAAACCATTGGAAAATATCTGGGTAGCAAATATATCGTGAAAGCGTCCATGGGACATGTGCGCGACCTCCCGAAAAGTCAGATGGGGGTAGATGTCAATCATGGCTTTGAACCCAAATACATAACCATTCGCGGCAAGGGCGATGTACTCAAGGGCCTGAAGGATGCCGCCAAAAAAGTAAAGAAAGTCTATCTGGCAGCCGACCCGGATCGCGAAGGGGAAGCAATTGCCTGGCATCTGGCCCAATATCTCGGACTCGATTTGAACCAG
Source organism: Brevibacillus sp. FW306-2-1A-C05A (assembly GCF_058781555.1). Classification (NCBI taxonomy): domain Bacteria; kingdom Bacillati; phylum Bacillota; class Bacilli; order Caryophanales; family Paenibacillaceae; genus Brevibacillus; species Brevibacillus sp. FW306-2-1A-C05A. The sequence goes on along the minus strand of NZ_JBYSWV010000001.1, from coordinate 194,534 downwards.
CCGCTTCGCGTGGTGTTCAACGAGATTACCAAAGACGCGATCAAGGAAGCGTTCAAGCATCCGCGCCATATCAACATGGATTTGGTGAACGCCCAACAGGCGCGGCGTATTTTGGACCGGCTGGTCGGCTACAACATCAGCCCGATCCTGTGGAAAAAAGTGCGCAAAGGTTTGAGCGCCGGACGCGTCCAGTCTGTCACCGTCAAGCTGATTATGGATCGGGAGCGCGAAATCCAGCAATTCATTCCCGAAGAGTACTGGACGATTGCCACCAAGCTCGCAAGCAACGGCAAAGAGTTTGAGGCGAAGTTTTACGGCTATGAGGATGAAAAAGTCGAGCTGAAGTCGGAAGAGGACGTCAAGCGCGTGCTGGACAAAATGAAGGATCAGTCGTTTGTCGTGCAAAAGGTAACAAAGCGCGAGCGCAAACGCAATCCTGCACCGCCGTTTATCACCAGTTCTCTGCAACAGGAAGCCGCGCGCAAGCTCAATTTCCGTACCGCCAAGACGATGCGGATCGCCCAGGAGCTGTACGAGGGGATTGACGTCGGCAACAAGGAAGGCGCAGTCGGTTTGATTACGTATATGCGTACAGACTCGACCCGCGTATCCGAAACCGCGCAAAATGAGGCGAAAGAGTACATACTGGAAAAATTCGGCGCTGACTACATACCGGCAGAACCTCGTGTCCAGGTCAAAAAAGAAAACGCTCAGGACGCGCACGAGGCGATCCGCCCAACCTCGGTCGCACGTACGCCGGATGAGATCAAGGAATTTTTGTCGAGAGATCAACTGCGCTTGTATCGACTCATTTGGGAGCGGTTTCTGGCGAGCCAGATGTCTTCCGCTGTACTCGATACCATGAGTGTAGATATTGATGCAGGGGGCGTCATGTTCCGGGCGACTGGCTCGAAAGTGAAGTTCCCTGGATTTATGAAGGTTTATATAGAAGGAAATGATGACGGCACGGAAGAAGAGAGCTTCCTGCCGCCAATCGCTGAAGGCCAGACGCTGGAACAGCGAGAAATAACGCCGGCGCAACATTTTACCCAGCCGCCGCCGCGTTACTCGGAGGCGCGTCTCATCAAGACGCTCGAAGAAGGCGGCATCGGCCGTCCCTCTACGTACGCTCCAACGCTGGAAACTATTCAGAAGCGCGGCTATGTCGCGCTGGAGGAAAAGCGGTTCATCCCGACAGAGCTGGGCGAAATCGTCATTACGCTGATCGAGGAGTTTTTTCCGGAAATTCTCAATGCGGAGTTTACCGCCCATATGGAGTCCGATCTCGACGAAATCGAGGAAGGCACAGCGAACTGGGTTCAAATTCTCGATGCGTTTTACGGTGACTTTGCCAAGCGAGTGGCCGTAGCGGAAGAAGAAATGAAGGAAGTCGAGCTGAAAGACGAAGAGTCTGACGAGACTTGCGAGCTGTGCGGCCGCGTGATGGTCTACAAGCTCGGGCGCTTCGGCAAGTTCCTCGCTTGTTCCGGGTTCCCGGAATGCCGCAACACGAAACCGATCGTCAAAGAAACAGGGGTAAAGTGCCCGCAATGTGAAACTGGACACATTATCGAACGTAAATCTAAGAAGAGCCGTATTTTTTACGGCTGCAACCGATATCCGGAATGCGATTTTGTATCGTGGGACAAACCGATTGCCCGTCCTTGCCCGAAATGCGCAAGCCTACTCGTGGAGAAAAAGCGCAAGAAGCAAGGGGTTAGCGTTGTCTGCACCAAATGCGACTATCAGGAAGAAGCAGACTCCTGATTGGACGAGGTAGAATTTGTAGCTTGGAGGAAGAACAGCATGACAACACCAACTATTACTGTAGTAGGCGCGGGTTTGGCCGGAAGCGAGGCTGCCTGGCAAATTGCCAAGGCAGGCATTCCCGTCAAGCTGTACGAAATGCGGCCTAAGACCCAGACACCTGCCCATCATACCGACAAATTCGCGGAACTGGTCTGCAGCAACTCCTTGCGCGCGAACTCCTTGGCCAATGCCGTCGGCGTATTAAAGGAAGAAATGCGCCGTCTAGGCTCGGTCATTATCGAGGCTGCTGACCGTTGCGCCGTTCCGGCAGGGGGAGCGCTTGCGGTAGACCGGCATGAGTTTGCTGGCTATGTCACGGATGCTGTGAAAAATCATCCGCTGATCGAGGTTATCACCGACGAGATCACCGACATTCCCGCGGATGGCATCGTCGTCATTGCGACAGGACCACTGACATCGCCAGCGCTTTCCCAAAAGCTCAAGGAGCTGACTGGGGAAGAATACCTATATTTTTATGATGCTGCAGCACCAATTATCGAAAAAGACTCGATCGACATGAACAAAGTCTTCGTGGCGTCCAGGTACGATAAAGGGGAGGCTGCTTACCTGAACTGCCCGATGACGGAGGAAGAATTTAATCGCTTTTACGATGAGCTGATTGCCGCCGAAGCGGTTCCGCTGAAGGAGTTTGAAAAAGAAATTTTCTTCGAGGGCTGCATGCCGATCGAAGTCATGGCAAAACGCGGACGCCAAACGATGCTGTTCGGCCCGATGAAGCCTGTCGGTCTGACAGACCCGCGCACAGGCAAAAAGCCGTACGCAGTCGTTCAGCTTCGCCAGGACAACGGCGCGGCTACCTTGTACAACATCGTCGGCTTCCAGACCCATCTGAAATGGCCGGAGCAAAAGCGGGTGTTCTCGCTGATCCCTGGCCTGGAAAACTGCGAAATCGTCCGTTACGGCGTCATGCACCGCAATACGTTCATTAATTCGCCGAAGCTGCTGCGCCCTACGTATCAGTACAGGGAGCGGGACACCTTGTTTTTTGCAGGCCAAATGACAGGGGTGGAAGGCTACGTGGAATCTGCCGCTTCCGGACTGCTCGCAGGCATCAATGCCGCGCGTCTGGCAAAAGGCGAAGAGCTGATCGTGCTCCCGCCGGAAACGGTCATGGGCAGCATGGCGCGCTATATTACGACGGCGGATCCGAAACATTTTCAGCCGATGAACGCGAATTTCGGGCTGGTTCCCGAGTGGCCAGAGCGCATTCGCAACAAGCGTGAGAAAAACGAAAAGCTTGCTGAGCGGGCGCTAGATACAATTCAGAATTTTACACAATAACGACACAATTAGCGTTGATATCCGAATTTCGTCTGTGTTACTATATAGGTGCTTCGAGGAGGGTGCATCCCATATGGACATTTCGCAACAAATTTCTGCGGATCTTGCGATGTTTACCCGTTATTTGCGAGTCGAAAAAAACGCCTCTCCTCATACGGTAAAGCAGTATATGGCAGATATCAGCGAATTTGTCTCCTTTATGGAACAGCACCAAATCTCTGCATTTGCTGCTGTTTCTTATTTGCATGGTCGCTCCTTTCTCGCGCACTTGGCGGGCAGGGGGTTATCCCGGCGAAGTATTGCGCGCAAGCTCTCGAGTTTGCGAAGCTTGTATCGATTTTTGTTGCGTGAAGGTCAACTGGAGCAAAATCCGTTCCAACTCGTTTCCACTCCGAAGATGGAGAAGAAACTCCCTTCCTTTTTGTATCCACAAGAAGTTCAAGCGTTTTTTGATCTGCCAGATACATCAACGCCTTTAGGAATACGCGATCGGCTGATATTTGAACTGTTGTACGCGAGCGGCATGCGAGTTTCTGAGCTGGTTACCTTGTCAGTCGACGATGTGAATCCGAGCATGGGCGTCGCGCTTGTATATGGAAAAGGGGCAAAAGAGCGGTATGTGCCTGTGGGAAGTTATGCCTGCGACGTTCTTAGGCAATACCTAGAGTATGGAAGAGAAAAACTGTTGGCCGGCAGAGTAGATCACGGCAACCTGCTGCTTAACTATCGCGGAGAGCCGTTGTCCGACCGCAGCGTCCGCCGGATTGTAGACAAATACGTAGATATGTGCGCTTCTCATTTGCGTGCTTCACCTCACACCTTTCGTCACACGTTTGCGACCCACATGTTGAATGGAGGAGCTGACCTCCGGACGGTCCAAGAGCTGCTGGGACATGTCAATGTCTCTACGACGCAGGTTTACACGCATGTGACCAAGGAGCGACTTCGCCATGTATATGACACCGCTCACCCGCGGGCTAACCCGAATAGTACAGGTTCCGCCAATCGGACATAACGGGAGGAATCAGTGATGGAACAGTTTCACGCAACAACCATATTCGCTATTACGCATAACGGGGCAACCGCGATGGCCGGTGACGGTCAGGTTACCTTTGGAAACAGCATGGTCATGAAGCATGGGGCCAAAAAAGTGAGAAGGCTCTATCGCGGAGAAGTTTTGGCAGGATTTGCAGGCTCAGTTGCCGACGCAATTACGCTGTTTGAAAAGTTCGAAGGCAAGCTCGAGGAATACCATGGAAACCTTCAGCGGGCTGCTGTTGAGCTGGCGAAGGAGTGGCGTTTGGACAAAGTTTTGCACCGCCTGGAAGCGATGATGATTGTCGGCAACAAGGATCACCTGCTGCTGATCTCCGGCAACGGAGAAATCATCGAGCCAGATGACGGGATTTTGGCGATCGGCTCTGGCGGAAGTTTTGCCCTGGCTGCCGGTCGCGCTCTGAAAATATACGCGCCGCACCTGAGTGCCCGGGAAATTGCAGAAGCATCACTTCGAACCGCTGCGGAGATTTGCGTGTTCACGAACAACAATCTTGTGGTGGATGAGTTGAATTGAGCAAAAGGGAGGAACTTCTGTGCTGAATCTTGAGCAATTAACTCCGCGTAAGATCGTAGAGCATTTGGACAAATACATCGTCGGGCAGGCACAAGCCAAGAAAGCCATCGCTGTGGCGCTTCGCAATCGCTATCGTCGGAGCCTTTTGCCGGAGCAGATGATTGACGAAGTGGTTCCCAAAAATATTTTGATGATCGGACCGACCGGGGTGGGGAAAACCGAGATTGCCCGCCGGATCGCCAAGCTGACCGGCGCGCCGTTTATCAAAGTAGAGGCGACCAAGTTCACCGAGGTTGGCTATGTAGGACGAGATGTTGAGTCGATGGTGCGCGATCTGGTGGAAGCCTCCATCCGAACTGTGAAGCAGGAAAAAGTGGAATCCGTCAAAGAAAAAGCGGAAAAGCTCGCCAACGAGGCGATCGTAAACGCATTGGTTCCATCCCGGAAACAGCAAAGCTCGTTCAAAAATCCGCTGGAAATGCTGTTCGGCGGACAACAGCAGCAAGAGCAAACGTCGCATGACCAGGAAGAAGCTTCCGTTCTGCAACAGCGCAGACAGGTGGCTTGGCAACTAGCGAATGGACAGTTGGAAGAACAAATGATCGAGATAGAGGTAGAAGATCAATCGCCAACGATGTTCGACATGTTCCAGGTTCCGGGTACAGAACAAATGGGGATGCAAATGCAGGATATGCTCGGCAGCTTGATGCCTAAACGGACGAAGAAGCGAAAATTGCGAATTAAAGATGCCCGAAAGGTATTAATTCAGCAGGAAGCGCAAAAACTGGTGGATATGGACGAAGTTACGCAAGAGTCGATCCGTCGGGCAGAGCAGCATGGCATTATCTTTATCGACGAGATCGACAAGATTGCAGGCAAGGACGGCCGTGGACCGGATGTATCCCGCGAAGGCGTGCAACGAGATATTTTGCCGATCGTGGAAGGTTCTACGGTTATGACGAAATACGGTCCGGTAAAAACCGATTACGTCCTGTTTATCGCGGCTGGAGCGTTTCACATGGCCAAACCGTCTGATTTGATTCCTGAGCTGCAGGGGCGTTTTCCGATCCGGGTTGAGCTGACGAGCTTGCGCGTCGAGGATTTTGTGCGAATTTTGACGGAACCGAAAAATGCGCTGCTCAAGCAGTATGTGGCTTTGCTGGAAACAGAAGGCGTGCGGGTAGAATTTACGCAGGAAGCGATCCAGGAGCTCGCGAAAATGGCTGCGGAAGTCAATCAGAGCACAGACAACATCGGTGCTAGACGCTTGCACACCATCCTGGAAAAGCTGCTGGAGGATCTCTCGTTTGAAGCCCCGGAAATTCATCTGGAAGTTGTGCAAATCACCCCTGATTACGTCCGGCAAAAGCTCGGATCGATCGCGGGGAACAAAGACTTGAGTCAATACATTTTATAATGATTGGGTAGGTAGTACACATACATTGGGAGGAAATACAGATGGATCTACTGTCGAAAACAAGAAGAATTAACCGCATGTTGCAAAAATCTGCGGGCCATGCTGTTAATTTTAACGAAATGGCGCAAGTGCTGAGTGACGTAATTGAAGCGAATACATTTGTCGTAAGTCGCAAAGGCAAGCTGCTTGGTTTTGCCATCCACCAGGAAATGGACAATGGCCGCATGCGCAAAATGCTGGAAGAGCGCCGTTTTCCAGAGGCGTACAGCCAAGGTCTTCTGAAAGTGGAAGAAACGTCCGCAAACCTGGACGTAGAAAGCCCTTACACTATTTTCCCGGTGGAGATGAAAGACGTATTCCGTTCCGGCTGGACGACTCTCGTTCCGATCATGGGTGGCGGAGACCGTTTGGGTACACTGATTCTCGGACGCATCAACGACCAGTTTGTGGACGATGACCTGATCCTCGCGGAAGTGGGCGCGACCGTAGTAGGAATGGAGATCCTGCGCGAGCGTTCGGAAGCGATTGAGGAAGAAGCGCGCAGCAAGGCTGTCGTGCAAATGGCAATCGGTTCCTTGTCCTACAGCGAGCTGGAAGCGGTTGAGCACATTTTTGAAGAGCTCGAAGGCAAAGAAGGCTTGCTCGTCGCTTCGAAAATTGCCGATCGCGTAGGCATTACCCGCTCCGTTATCGTAAACGCACTGCGCAAGCTGGAGAGTGCGGGCGTCATTGAATCCCGTTCCTTGGGAATGAAAGGAACTTTTATCAAAGTTTTGAACGAAAAACTGCTGCCTGAGCTGGAAAAGCTCAAAACTTCGTAAGGAAAATTGCAATAAAAGTTTAGTCAAAGTGAACTGGAAGGTATAGCGACATCGGTTGCTATACCTTTTTTCATGGGTATTTATACCCAGTTTCAACAATGTCCGACAAACCGCTTCCAGAAATTATCTATTGATTTTTTAGTGCTAGCCCACTTGTGACGCATTGAATATGGATTGCATGTCAAAACAAGTAAAAAACAGGGATTTAGTGCCATTGAATCATTTTGAAAGTCGCCATCAATAGGGGCTTTTTTCACTATTACGATTTTGCTATGATTGAATCGTAAATTGGATGTCGAAAATACAGGAATTATAGGCAGTTTTGTGGAAATGAATTGACACATAATTGGGGGAGAAGGCTATATGCTGGAGAGCTATCATCTGCAGGTCCTAGAGAGAGCGATGAATGCCGCGACGTTGCGGCACCGGACGATCGCGAACAATCTTGCCAACATCGATACCCCTCAATTCAAAAGTCAACAGGTAATTTTTGAGGGCTATCTGCAAGAGGAACTAAATGGGCAAATAGGAAATGGGAAGCTTGCGGCTTATCGCACCGATCAACGCCATATTCCATTTGGCAATGCCGGCGGGTTTGCAATGCCTCAAGTCGTTTCCAATCCGAATAGCTACGTGCAGAACAGCGGGAATGATGTCGATCTGGAAGCAGAGACAACAGAGCTGGCGAAAAACCAGATCTGGTACAGCGGCTTAACACAACTGACAGCAGGGCATTTCCAGAAGCTGCGCAGTGTCATTGAGGGTGGAGGGAAATAACGATGAGCTTGTTTCAAGGAATTAATACGAGTGCCTCTGCATTGACTGCCAATCGCTTGCGCCTGGATACGATCGCGTCGAATATTGCGAACGCAGAAACGACACGCGCGAGTTTTGTCGATGGCAAGTGGCAGCCGTACCGTCGAAAAATGGTCGAATTGTCACCCCGCTCGACCCAATCGTTCGACAGCTTTCTGCAGGCGGCAGTGGGAACTGTTTCTGGCAGTGGCGGAGAACAAGGGGTAAGAGTCACGGCCATTCAGGAGGACACCACGCCATTTAAACGCGTATATGACCCTGCTCATCCCGATGCGGATCAAGAGGGCTACGTGCTTTTGCCGAATGTCGATCCGATGAAGGAAATGGTCGACCTGATCTCGGCATCACGATCCTATGAGGCCAACGTGACAGCTTTAAACGCAAGCAAGGCGATGATGTTGAAAGCATTGGAAATCAAATAAAGCAGGTGAACAATAAAAGATGGACATAAACGCACTTTCCCAAACGGTTCCGGTTCGGACGCCTGTCGCAAACAAACTGCCAACGCCTGCCGAAGTGACAAAAGACTTTTCGTCGTACTTGACGGACGCGCTAAGCCAGGTGAATCAGGCTCAAGTAGAATCGGCAAATCTCGCAGATCGATTCGCTGCCGGAGAAATTACGGATGTGCATCAATTGACAGTCGCCGGACAAAAAGCTTCCGTGATGCTGCAATTGACCATGCAAGTCCGGAATAAAATGATCGAGTCCTACCAAGAAATCATGCGAATGCCGATTTGATTGTCGTTTTATCCAGTGAGAGGTGAATCATGAACGAACGTTTAGCTTTATACAGAAATCAGCTTACGTCTAAATGGAACCAGTTTTCCAAGAAACAAAAATGGATGATTGCCGGAATCTCGCTTTTTCTGCTAATTTCGCTGGGCTTATACATATACATCGCTTCTCAGCCGGTCTACAAGCCACTCTACGATCAGAGACTGAGCGAGCAAGAAATCGGCGCAATCAAAAAAGAACTTGAAGGCCAGCAGATTCCGTACCGGATTACGGGAAATGGGACAAGCATTGAAGTACCGGAAAAAATGGCACAGGATGTCATCGTCGATCTGGCCGCACAAGGAATCCCCAGCCAGGCAGGCATCAACTCTGAGATTTTTTCCAATACGCTCGGTGTTACCGACAGGCAATTCGATGTGATGAAAAAAGAAGCGTTGCAACAAGAGCTGCGCAAAATGCTCGAACGTGTGAAAGGCGTGCGCTCGGCACAAGTGATGATTACACTGCCGCAGGAAAGTGTTTGGGTGACAGAGACACCGGATACGGCAACGGCATCGGTCATCGTCGACGTGGAACCGGGTACGACGCTCGATCAAAAGCAGATTAACTCGCTGTATTTGCTCGTTTCCCGAAGCGTTCCGAAATTGCCGATGGACGCCATCGCGATTACGGACCAATACTCGAATCCGCTGGAACGCGCGGAAGGCAACGAAGCAGAAGGAACATTAAGCAGCTTCAAACAGCAAGAAGCAATCAAGTCCGAGGTTGAGAAGAAGATTCAACAAAACCTGTACAACTTGCTTGGAACGATTATGGGCCGAGACAAAGTGATTGTGCACGCATTTATCAAAATGAATTTTGATAAGGAAAACCGCGTGGAAAATCTCGTGGAGGCGCCCGACAAAGAGAACAACGAAGGACTTATCATCTCTTCTCAAAAATTATCAAAAGCTTTCTCGGGTCAAGGCCAACCGCCGGGGGGCATCGCCGGAACAGGCGCGAATGCAGTCCCCAACTACCCAGGGAACAATCCTCAGGGCAGCAACAGTCAGTATGAAGAACTGAATGATACCATTAACCGCGAAGTCAATCGAATCACGCGAAATGTTACACTAAGCCCGTACAAGATTGAAGATTTGACGATCAACGTAGGGGTCGAACCGCCGACTGGCGGAGAATTAGATGCTGCTACAATCGAAAGTATCAAACAGGTACTGCGCAATGTCGTCCGTGTGACACTGAGCGACAGAGCGACCGATTTGAGCGAAGAAGAACTGGACAAACACATTTCCGTTCTCCCACGTCAATTTTCTGGCAAAGTGGCTGTCGAAGAATCCAGTGCACTCAGCCCGGCTGTATTGTGGACCGTTGGTGGTATTGCCGTGCTGGCTCTCGCCGCTGTAGCCTTCCTCATCATCCGCAGACGCAACCAAGCGAAGCAGGAACAGGAAGAAGAGATGTCAGACTTGCTGGCTCCAAACCAACCTGCCGAAATCCCTGACTTGATCTATCAGGAAGATGGAGACCAGGTCGTGGTCAGAAAACAGCTTGAAAAATTGGCGCGAAGCAAGCCGGATGAATTTGTTGTTCTGCTTCGTACTTGGCTAGCAGAAGATTAAGGAGTGAAAGATATGGCTCGCGGCGCTAAAGAGTTGTCGGGAAGACAGAAGGCGGCTATCCTCCTCATCTCACTAGGGCCGGAAATCTCTGCCCAGGTGTTCAAGCATTTGCGTGAGGATGAGATTGAGCAGTTGACATTGGAAATTGCCAATGTGCGAAAAGTAGATACTGATGAAAAAGATAAAATCTTGGCTGAATTTCACCAAATCGCCGTAGCGAAGGAAGTCATTTCGCAAGGCGGCATTACGTACGCAAAAGAAATTTTGCAAAAAGCGCTGGGCGAGACGAAAGCGATGGATATCATCAATCGCTTGACGGCAAACCTGCAAGTGCGGCCGTTCGATTTTGCCAGGAAGGCAGATCCTGGTCAAATTTTAAACTTCATCCAAAACGAGCATCCGCAGACCATTGCACTGGTGCTTTCTTATCTCGAACCGCAGCAGGCTGCGATGATTTTGTCGGCTTTGCCGCAAGAGCGCCAGGCTGAGGTAGCGAAGCGGATTGCGACGATGGACAGCACTTCTCCGGAAGTGATCGCCCAGGTGGAGCAAGTCCTCGAGCAGAAGCTCTCGGCAACGGTGACACAGGATTATACGCAAGCTGGCGGGATCGAGGCAATCGTGGCAGTTCTCAATGGTGTCGATCGTGGGACGGAGCGCACGATTCTCGATTCTCTCGAAATTCAGGACCCCGAATTGGCCGAAGAAATCAAGAAGCGCATGTTTGTATTCGAAGATATCGCCACACTGGACAACCGCTCCATTCAGCGCGTCATCCGCGACGTGGAAAATGCGGATTTGCAGCTTTCGCTCAAAGTGTCCAGCGAAGAAGTTCGCGAAGTTATTTTCCGCAACATGTCCAAACGGATGGCGGACACTTTCAGAGAAGAAATGGAGTTCATGGGACCAGTTCGTCTGCGCGACGTCGAAGAAGCACAATCTCGTATCGTTGCGATTATCCGTCGCTTAGAGGAGGCTGGTGAGATCATCATCGCCCGCGGTGGAGGAGATGATATCATTGTCTAGGATCATTAAAGTGGCGAATTATCGGCCTTCAGAGGACTCTGTCCTCCTCTCGGTGACGCCTGTACCACCTAAGACGGAAAGTGATCCCGAAAGGTTGCAAAAAAATCTACAAATTTTTCAAGAAGCTGAAATAGAGGCCAAAACGATTCTGGCAGACGCGGAAGAAACCGCGCAAACCATTCTCCGCCAAGCGATAGAAGAGGCCGAACAACTGAAGCAGGAAGCCTCGCTGGAGATTCAGCAATGGTGGGAGCAGAAACAGCAGGAGGCTGCCCAGTTGTTCAGCTCGACGCAGGAGCAAGCGACGGCCGAAGGACACGAAAAAGGCTTTGCAGAAGGCAAGCAGCAAGCGTACGAGGAAGAGACGCAAGCACTCGCCGAGGCGCGTGCGATTCTGGAGCAGGCATACAGCAGCAAGCAGCAGATCATCGCGGAAGCAGAGCCGTTTTTGGTAGAGCTGGCCCTGGAAATCGCCAAAAAAATTATCGGACAGGAACTGCAGCAAAATCCGGAGCAGGTGCTGGAAATTGCGAAAAAAGCGCTGCGGCGCTCGCGAGTCCACGGCGAGATCACGATCTGCGTCAACCACAACTACTTCCATTACGTTTCCGAGCATCGCCCCCAACTGCTGGCGTTGCTGGAAGGACAGGCGGAGCTTTCCATCTATCCGGACTACACGATAGCAGATGGCGGCTGTGTCATTCGCACACAGCTCGGAAGCGTGGACGCACGGGTGGATACACAACTAGAAGAGATCAAACAAGCATTGCTTGCGATTGCCGGAGGAAGTGAGTCCCGATGAGCATCCTGGACATATCCAAGTACAGACAGGCGCTGTATGAGCTCGATCCGCTACGCGTGAACGGGAAAGTGACACAGGTGGTCGGCCTGACCATCGAGTCGCAAGGACCCGAAGTGAAGCTCGGCGAGATTTGCCATCTGTACCCGACGAACAGCAAAGAGCCGATTATCGCCGAAGTGGTTGGTTTTCGGGAAAACAAAGTGCTGCTGATGCCGCTTGGCGAGCTGACAGCCATCGGACCGGGCTGCGACGTTGTGGCGACGGGCCGATCGCTGGAAGTAAAAGTAGGGCCGGAAATACTCGGCTCGGTGCTGGATGGACTGGGCAGGCCGTATCAAGGGACGCTGCCGCTCGGACTGGCTTCCTATCCGACGAACAACCTCCCGCCGAACCCGATCCTGCGCCCGCGCATCAAGGAGCCGCTCAGCGTCGGCGTACGCGCCATAGACGGACTTTTGACGGTCGGAAAAGGACAACGTGTCGGCATCTTTGCCGGATCAGGGGTAGGGAAAAGTACTCTGATGGGGATGATCGCCCGCAATACGACGGCGGACATCAACGTCATCGGGCTGATCGGGGAGCGCGGACGCGAAGTCATGGAGTTTATTGAACGCGATCTGGGGGAAGAAGGGCTAAAGAGGTCTGTCGTCGTCGTCGCCACTTCCGACCAGCCGGCCATGATTCGCATCAAGGGAGCCTTGATTGCGACCTCGATCGCCGAATATTTCCGGGATCGCGGACTGAATGTGATGCTGATGATGGATTCTGTCACCCGGTTTGCCATGGCGCAGCGGGAAGTGGGACTAGCCATCGGAGAGCCTCCAGCCACACGCGGCTACACCCCGTCCGTGTTCGCCCTGATGCCGAAGCTGATGGAGCGGGCAGGAACGGCCGACAAAGGCAGCATCACGGCGTTTTACACGGTACTCGTCGACTCGGATGACATGAACGATCCGATTGCGGATACGGCGAGGGGAATTTTGGACGGACACATTGTCCTCGACCGGAAAATCGCACAAAAAGGCCATTTTCCTGCCATTGATGTGATGGCAAGCGTCAGCCGCGTCATGTCGGAAATCGTCTCGGACGAGCACAAGGAAGCCGCCAGACAGTTGAAAAAGCATCTGGCGACATTCCGGGAAGCGGAAGACTTGATTAACATCGGAGCGTACAAGCCAGGATCAAACCGCGACATTGATGCCGCGATCCGCTATAAAGACATCATTTCTGAGTTTACGGCCCAAGGCACACATGAGCCCTCGACCCTTCAAAGCGCAATCAAGGCGCTGTTAGCCCATTTCGGAGGAGTGAACTAGAGTGAAAGTGTTTCAGTTTCATCTCCAAAAAGTTCTGGATCTGAAGGAAAAAGAGAAAGAGCAGGCAGAGTGGGCATTTGGGAAATCGATTCAGCGCAAAAACGAAGAAGAGTGGAAACTTGTGCAATTGACTGAACAGCATGATGAGATGACCCATATGCTTGAGGAAGCGCAAATGCAGACGTGCAGCGCGGCGCAGCTTATCTCTATCGCGCAGTACCAGCAAGCGGTAGCCCGCTCGATTACGAGGCAGCAACGAACCTTGCGCGGGTGTGAGCAGGACGTGGAGCGCTGTCAGTCCCATTTGACCGAGAGAATGAAAGAGTCCCAGTTGTGGCAACGACTGCGGGAAAAATCTCTCCATCAATTTCTCGACGAGCAGAGACAGCGTGAGCAAAAAGAAATGGATGAGATCGGCACGCAGCTCTATCTTCGCCGCAGCAACTAAGGGAGGTACCAGATGGAAGAAATCCAAGAAGAACGGGAATACGGCAGGTTGGAATGGTTTTTTTACATGATCGTCATTCCTGCACTGTTTGCCAGCCTCCTTGGCGGCGTTCTCCTGAGCTTGCTGGGAGTGAACGTGCTAGGGAATGTTCTCCACTGGGCTAACTCCATACCGTACGTGGAAAAGCTCGTCCCGGACGAATACGACACGCTGTCCGGTGAGGAGGAAAAGAAAGAACCAGACACGGAGAAGCAAGTGGCGACCCTGCAGCAAGACCAGGCGAAAAATCAGCAGCAAATTTCCGCGCTGAAAGAAGAAGCAGCGAAAAAAGACGCCACGATTCAAGCGCTGGAAAAGCAGGTGCAAGACTTGAACAAGCTCATGGAGGAACAAAGAGCCAGCGAAGAGGAGCGGCAAAAGCAGTTTACGGACCTCGCCAAAGTGTACACGACGATGTCAGCGAAAAACGCAGCAGCCATCATCGAAAATTTGAGCCTGGACGAGTCTGTCGCGGTCATGACCAAAATGAAGCCCAATCAGCGCGCAGACATTTTGGCAAAGATGGACCCGAAAAAAGCGGCAGACATTTCGATACTGCTGAAAGATTCTGTTGTCAACAAGGACGACGACATTGCGGCCTTGCAACAGCGGGTTCAGGTGCTGACAAAGGCGCTTAGCGAGACACGCAGCGGCTCTTCCTCCAGCGCAAACGACCAGGCACTGAGCGAGACATTCGCGCAGATGCCGGCAGAAGATTCTGCTGCGGTCATTCGCTCGCTCATGAGTACGAACAAGAGCAGAGCGCTTACCCTCTTAAAAGAAATGCCTGCGGACAAGCGGGCGCAAACACTCTCTGCGATCGCCAAGGAAGACAAAAAAGAGAAAGACAATCTGGCGGCACGCATCACAGAAGAGTTGCTTCGATAACAAAAAGCATGGCTTTTCGTTGTCGTTTCCATAAGCAACAAATCCAAAAGAGGAGGTGAACGAGATGAATGTAGCCAATCTGACTCCGCCAGTAGGTTCAGCCGGGAGCGTCACATCTGTCGGTGCTGCCACAGGCAATGGAGATGCTGGCATGGGGCAGTTGTTCTCTTTGCAAATGCTGCAAACTTTTGAAACGATGCTAGACTCCAAAGGGGTAGTTGCTTCTCCGGCAGGCTTGTCAGAGGAAGACCAGAAATTGCTCGATGAACTGATGGCGTTGATCGCTCAACTGCTTGCCGCAGGACAGCAAGGAAACGCAGAACTGAACGAGCAAGTAGGCGAAAAGGCAGCAGCGGTTGAACAGCTTTTGGGCAAAGTGTCCGGACAAGGCATGGAGCTTGCCTCGCAGGCTGGAGTGGATCTCAAGCAACTTTTGTCCAAGCTTTCGCAAAAGGAAGCATCTGCCGATGAGATGGACAAGGTGGCCGCACTTCTCGAAGCACTGAAGAACCAAAAAGGCAATGAAAGCAAAGCGAAGCATGGCGCGCTGCCGCTGCGCTCCGAGACGATTCCCAATCTAAATGCATCGCAGCAAGAAGCGTTCAAGACGATTTCGCCTTTGCGGATGAACCTCGGCCTGGCTGCCTACAAGCTGGAAGCGGGAGTATCTTCCCAACCGATCCAGCCGACGCTTTCCGGCAGTCTGCTGAATCAGGAAGGAAACCCGGAGGAATCGCTGCTGACGACAGCGAACCAAATTTCGGTTGTTTCCCAGCAAGCGCCTCAGACGCAAAGCGTGGCAAGTTTTCAACAGGCAGTCGGACAGACGCACCATGTGAACGCGAACCAATTGCCGCAGCAGCTTACCCAGCTTTTCGTTTCCAAGCTGCAACTAAGCGGCCATAACGGTGTGCATGAAGCACGGCTGATCTTGAATCCGCAGTCGCTCGGGCAGGTGGACGTGACGATTACTTCGCACAACGGGGTAATTACCGCCCAGTTCCACGCCGAGACACAGGCCGGAAAAGATTTGCTCGACAACCAGCTTCCGCAATTGCGGCTGGCTTTGACGCAGCAAGGCTTGCAGGTCGATCGTCTGGAGGTCAATCAACAGCAGGACACGGCATTCAGCTTCCAGCAACAGCGCGAGCAAGCCGGACAGCAGCGGGACAATCAGCAGCAACAGCAACAAAAACAGGCTGAACAAGAGTTTGCGCTAGAGGCGCTCGTAGACAGCAGTGAAACGAGCGAGTCGCTATGGAATCGCCTGCGGGAATCAGCCCGTGGAGTGGACGATCTCGTCTAGGGATGGAATGAAGGAGGAAGCAGCATGAACCATTTTCGTGTCGCGCAGCCCTATTTCCCTCCGAAACCGAATCACGTCACCAAAGCGGCTGCCCAGACAGCGCCGGGAGCCAGCAAAACGTTTCAACAGTACTTGACCGAATCGACGACTCCACATGCCAAAGCACAGCCACTTTCGTTCAGTCAGCATGCCATGAGCCGCCTGCAGCAACGTGGAATCGCGCTTGGAGGGCATCAGTTGGAACGTTTGGAGTCAGCGGTTCAAAAGGCAGCCTCCAAAGGGGCCAGAGAATCTCTCATCATTATGGATAACGTGGCTTATGTCGTGAGCATCGTAAATCGGAAAATCATTACCGCTGTGGACGATGGCAGCATGAAGGACAATGTATTTACCAACATCGACAGCGCCATCTTCGTATAAATGGCCTGTACGAGCGGGCTGGACCTCTCCGGAGGAAGCCTACGGGTTACCGAACGACAGAGGTAATCCAGACTTGTAAGAGAGCAGAGGAGGAGACAGATCATGCTTCGTTCCATGTATTCAGGTATCTCAGGTATGCGCGGCTTTCAAACAAAGCTTGATGTCATTGGGAACAACATTGCGAACGTAAATACGGTTGGCTTCAAAAAAAGCCGTGTCATGTTTCAAGATATTTTGAGCCAAAATGTGCAAGGTGCCGGCGCTCCGACCGACGGTGGAAAAGGCGGTACCAACCCGACCCAGATCGGTCTCGGTTCCTCGATCGCATCGATTGATACCGTGTTTTCGGCGGGAAGCCCGATGACGACAAACTTGCCGACAGACCTTTCCATTGAAGGCGACGCCTTTTTCATGGTGAGCCCGGATGACGGCGCGACGATCTACTACACGCGCGCAGGCAACTTCACCCGCGACTCCCAAGGCTTCCTGGTTAATCCGCAAGGACTGAAACTGTTGAACAGCGATGCTGCTCCGATCCAGATCAGCCAGGCTGACGGTGTCGTCTCCTACTCCATCGGCAAAGACGGCGTCATTACGACCGTAGACGATGCGGGCGCGCTTGCAGCCGACAACACGATTGGCGTCATGACGTTCAACAACCCGAGCGGTCTGAAAAAAGTCGGCAATTCGCTCTATGAAAACACGGTGAACGCCGGTGCTCGTGACGAAGACCCAATGACACCAGTTACTCCAGCAGATGCACGCGTGAGCATCATTGCCGGTCAACTGGAAATGTCCAACGTCGACCTCTCTGAAGAGTTCACGGAAATGATCGTGGCGCAGCGCGGCTTCCAGGCGAACTCGCGGATCATTACGACGTCCGATTCCGTTCTCGAGGAACTGGTGAATCTGAAACGATAACTTCTTGCAGTGGATTAGGCGGGGAAGCGATTTACTCCTTCCCCTGTTTAATCCCGAAAAGGAGCACACGATGATTAAACTGACCCGTTTTAACGGCACTGCGTTTTATCTGAACATCACTCACATCGAAACGGTTGAAGCAACACCCGATACCGTGATTACGTTGTTCAACGACAGGAAGTACATCGTGAAGGATTCCGTAGAGTCCATCGCTGAACGTGTTCAGGCTTTTTATCAAAACGCTCATCCGATAGCGACTGCACCCAAGCTGCCGGACGATTTAAATGAATAGCGGGAGGCATTGCGATGTTTCAAAATCGTTTGTTTAACATGGCTCTAATTATCATCATCGCGATTTCGCTACTGGGAGTCATCTCGTTTGTGCTCTGGCAAACGTATCTCTCTCCGGCCGCGCAGACGGCCAGCTCCGAAGAAAAAGAAGTGAAGCCTTTGTCAGCGAAAGAAATGCAGGAGTACTCCGTAGATACTGGCGAGATCACAACCAATTTGCTGACGAACAATTACATGATTGTGCGCTTCAGCATTACAGCGGACAGTGCAGATGCCAAAACGGAACTGGAGCAGCGATTGCCACAGGTCAATCAGGTGATTATTAAAACGTTGGCTGGCCTGACACCAGAAGACATAAAAGGAACCGAAGGCGTAAACAAGCTGGAAGCGAAAATCATGAATGAAATCAGCTCCCTGATGCAAGAAGGCAAAATCGTGCAAGTCGTGACGACCAAGCGGGTCTTGTCCTAGGGAAGCGATCACACGGATACATAGCAAGGAGGTGACGACATATGGCCGAGGTTCTCTCACAAAGTGAGATTGACGCGTTGTTGGCCGCTCTATCATCTGGTGAGATGGATGCCAACGAGCTGAAAAAAGAAGAGACTGAGCGCAAAGTCAAAGTGTATGATTTCAAACGCGCGTTGCGGTTCTCCAAAGACCAGATCCGTGGCTTGACACGAATCCATGAGAACTATGCGAGGCTGTTGACTACTTATTTTTCAGCTCAGCTCCGTACCTTCGTGCAAATTACGGTTGCCTCCGTCGATCAATTGCCGTATGACGAATTTATACGCTCCATTCCCAAGATGACCATCTTGAACATCTTCGAAGCTCCTCCTTTGGAAGGACGAATGGTCTTGGAGGTCAATCCAAACATCGCCTATACCATGCTGGATCGGCTTCTTGGTGGCCAGGGTGCAATCCCGGAAAAAATGGGTGCACTTACGGAAATTGAAACAACGGTGATGGAGCGAGTATTCGGCAAGGCGCTGGATACATTCCACGAGGCATGGAAGCAAATTATTGAGCTTGATCCGTACCAGGAAGGACTGGAAATGAATCCCCAGTTCATGCAGATTGTCTCGCCAAACGAGATTGTCGTCGTAATCTCGTTCAGTACGAAAATCGGGGACACGACAGGAATGATTAACCTTTGTCTGCCTCACGTCGTAATGGAGCCGATCATGACCAAGCTTTCCGGTCAGTACTGGTTCTCCAAGCAGAAAAAGACACGGGATGAAGATGAACGCCTGCGTGTCGAAGAACGAGTAAAGGTGGCCAAACTGCCGATCATTGCGGAAATGGGGACGGCTACGATTACCGTCGGCGATTTTCTGGCGCTGCAAAAAGGCGATGTCATCCAGTTGGATCAGTCGCTTGACAGCAAGCTGAAGATCAAGATAGGCGATCAGTTGAAGTTCCTGGGGCAACCGGGTACGCTCAAAGGCAGAATGGCCGTGCAGATTGATGAAGTCATAGAGGAGGGGGAGGACCAAAATGAGTAGAGATATGCTTTCTCAAGACGAGATTGACGCGCTACTTCGCGCGAACAACTTGGTTGAGGACGAAGAGGAAGCAAAGCCCGCGGAGAGTCAGAATGTGGCTGATTTTCTTTCCCCGTTTGAACAGGACGCGCTTGGCGAAATCGGAAATATCTCCTTCGGCAGCGCCGCAACCGCGTTATCCACTTTGTTAAGCCAGAAAGTCGACATTACCACGCCGACCGTTTCCGTTGTCAACGTGGATGAGTTGGAAAGCGAGTTTCCAATTCCTCATGTGGCGGTCCACGTCGAGTACACGGATGGCTTCAAAGGGATCAACCTGTTGGTCATTCGGATGGAAGATGCGGCGGTAATCGCAGACCTGATGATGGGGGGAGATGGCAAGCCTGCCGATACGGAAATGTCCGAGCTGCACATCAGCGCAGTCCAGGAAGCGATGAACCAAATGATGGGTTCAGCGGCGACATCCATGTCCACGATCTTCAACCAGTTCATCAACATTACACCTCCGGGCATCGACGTGATGGACTTGGCGCAGGGCAAGGGCGGAGACAGCTTCTCCGACGATGACAGCCCGCTGGTGAAAGTCTCCTTCCGCTTGAAAGTCGGCGAACATGGCGAGTTGATTGACTCGAATATCATGCAGCTTTTGCCGCTTTCTTTTGCGAAGAAAATGATCGACCGACTGGTGGGAGGCTCGGATGACGAGGCAGCCGCAGCACTTGTAGCCGAGACGGAAATGCCGTCTATTCCGGCCCCGAGCGCGTCCGCTCCACCGCCAGCCCAGCCTGTGCAGCAGGAGCCTGTACAGAGCCACGTACCGCCTGTAGCGCCGCCGCCTCCTGCACAGCAGCCGATGCAGCAGCCACCGGCTGGATATGCTCCGCCGATGGGTTATCCGGGGCAACCGATGTATCCGGACCCATACGCGCAATATGCGATGCCGCCGGGGTATGCTCCGTATCCGGGCGTTTACCAGCAACCGCCGATGGCTCCGCCAGCGCCGCAGCATTTCGGAAGCCCGGCAGCCAACCAGGCAAATGTCGTGCCAGCGCAGTTTGCACCGCTTGGCGCGTCCCCGATGTACACAGGAGAACTGCAAAATTTGAATCTCTTGCAAGACATTCCGCTGCAAGTAACGGTGGAGCTGGGACGTACCAAAAAGTTGATTAGAGAAATTCTTGACTTGTCTGCCGGATCCATCATACAGTTGGACAAGCTGGCAGGTGAGCATGTAGACATTTTGGTCAATAACAAGTTGATTGCCAAAGGCGAGGTTGTCGTCATCGACGAGAATTTCGGTGTCCGCGTCACCGATATCATCAGCCAGTTTGATCGTGTTCAAAAATTGCAATAAACCACAAATCAAGAGCAAGTATTGGGGAGGATCTATTCATGTCAAACAAAGTATTGATCGTTGATGATGCAGCATTCATGCGTATGATGATTAAGGAGATTTTGTCCAAAAACGGCTACAGCGTCGTAGGGGAAGCAAGCGATGGAGCACAGGCGGTTGAGAAGTACAAGGAATTGGGACCAGATTTGGTGACAATGGACATTACCATGCCGGAAATGGATGGCATTTCTGCTCTGAAAGAAATCAAAAAGCTCGATCCGAACGCACGCGTCATCATGTGCTCCGCGATGGGACAACAGGCCATGGTTATTGATGCGATTCAGGCGGGCGCGAAAGATTTCATCGTAAAACCATTCCAGGCAGATCGCGTGCTGGAAGCGATCAAAAAGACTTTGAGCTAATGATGAAGATCCGGAATGCAGGGACGAGGCTTTTGTGGATCTTCAGTCTGAGCCTCGTGCTGTTTGTCTCCGCCCTGCCCATTGCCGTCCATGCGGAAGGTACTGTAGCCGATGCGTACAACCAAGGGAATACAGACAAGAGCAATGCACCCGCCGGCGGCGAACAGCCGGCGGCCATTCCGGGCAGCGGAACAGGCAGCATGATCGGTTATTTGGTGCAAGTCATTTTTTCACTCGGCTTTATCGCTGTTCTTATCTTTTTCCTGCTCCGTTTTCTCGGGCGACGCCAAGTCGGGCAAAGCCAAGGACCGATCAAAATTATCAGTGCGGCAGCCCTTGGCAACGGGAAGACGCTGCAGGTGGTCATGATCGGAGAGTCCTTGTACATTGTGGGAGTGGGAGAGAATGTCCAACTGCTTCGCCGCATCGAACCGGGGGAAGAGGTGGACCTGATCTTGGCCGATGCGGAAATCGCACCGATCAAAAACCCGTTATCGCTGAACTGGCTGCCATTCAGCAAAAAGAAGCAGGCTGACGAAGAGTTGCTGTTTTCTTCGGATGTGGACGGAAAAACCTTTCAGGAGCTTTTGAAAGGGCAGTGGGACAAAGTGAAAAATCGACCACTCAACTCCGACTTGTGGGACAAAGAGGAAGTTTCCGACAGAGGGGACCGAAAATGAAATATTTTTTACAGGTGCTTGTGCTTGTTGCCGCAGTGCTCGCGGTACCGGAGATGGCGGCAGCCGCGCCAGGAGGAACACCGCTAATTCCGAGCATTGACTTGCAAATCGGCGGCGGCACTGGGACACCACAGGAGACATCCTCAGCGATTCAGTTGTTGCTGATCTTGACTGTGCTCTCAGTGGCACCAGCTATCTTGTTGTTGATGACGAGTTTTACGCGAATTGTCATTGTCTTGTCGTTTGTGCGAAATGCCTTGGCGACCCAGCAAATGCCGCCCAACCAGGTGCTGGTGGCGCTCGCTTTGTTTCTGACGTTTTTCATCATGGCCCCGACTTTGGGCAAAGTGAATGAAACGGCCGTGCAACCATTTATGCAGGGCAAGCTGACGCAGCAGCAGGCATTCGATGCGGCGGTCATTCCGTTCAAGGAATTTATGGCCAAGCAGACGCGCGAAAAAGATTTGGCGCTGTTTTTGGAATTTACGAAAGCGGAGCGACCGAAGACGATTCAGGATATTCCGCTTACTGTTCTCGTACCTGCCTATGCGATCAGCGAGCTGAAAACGGCCTTTCAGATCGGCTTTATGATCTTCATCCCGTTTCTGGTCATCGACATGATTATCTCCAGCATTTTGATGGGGATGGGGATGATGATGCTGCCGCCGGTCATGATTTCGCTGCCGTTCAAAATTTTGCTGTTCATTATGGTAGACGGCTGGTACTTAGTAGTGAAATCCCTTTTGACCAGTTTTTAGCGACATTCCGAAGGGACCAGGAGGTTAGAGCATGACACAGGAATTACTGATGCAAATTGCCCAAAGCTCTGTTTACACCATCCTGCTGGTTTCGGCGCCCGCGCTCGGGATCGCCTTACTGGTCGGGTTGATGGTCAGCGTTTTTCAGGCAACCACGCAAATTCAGGAGCAGACGCTCGCATTCATTCCGAAGATCGTCGCCGTGTTTATTATCATTTTGGCGGTAGGACCGTGGATGCTGCGCGTCATGCTAGATTTTACGATGGGGATCTTCGGAAACCTGCATCGTTTTGTCGGATAGCGTATGAGCCTTTATCTCACGTATTTGCCTGTTTTCTTGCTGGTGTTTGTCAGAATGAGCGCCTTTTTTGTAGTGGCTCCCTTTTTCGCGATCAGGGGCGTGCCTGCCCAGTTCAAAATCGGCTTGGCCTTCATCGTCGCCTTGATTAGCTTTCAAGCGTTGCCGGTGCAAGGACAGATTCCGCTGGATTTGACGTTTATGCTCTTTGTGATAAAGGAAGCGCTCGTAGGCTTGATTCTCGGCTATATTTGCGAGCTGATGTTTGTCGCTGTCCAGGTTGCCGGAGGGCTGATGGACATGCAAATGGGCCTGGCCATGGCGAACGTGATCGACCCGAAAACGGGCGCCTACATCCCTGTGACGGGGAACTTCAAGAATATCTTGGCGATTTTGTATTTTTTTAGCATCAATGGACATCACATGCTGCTGCGCGGGATCATGAGCAGCTACCAGGCGATTCCGGTGGATCGCATGTGGGCCGCTTTTGGCAGTGAAAGCGCGATGATGACAGCGGTCAAAGTGTTTCAGAACATGTTTTTGAGCGCGTTTTTGATGGCGGCGCCAATCGTGGTCGCGCTGTTTTTGGTAGACCTCTCTCTTGGTATTATCGCCAAATCTGTCCCGCAGTTTAATATTTTTGTGGTCGGCTTGCCGATCAAACTGCTTGCCAGCTTTCTGCTCTTGATCGTTGTCATGCCCGCCTTTTTACTGACGTTAAACGGACTGTTTGACAACATGTTCCGGGCACTCGCAGAAATGATGAAATCGCTCGGAGGATCACCATGACGCAGATGAGGTTCCTTTACCCCGTAGACCTGCAGTTTTTTAGCGGCGAAAAAACGGAGAAGGCGACTCCCAAGAAAAAGGAGGATGCCCGAAAAAAGGGGCAGGTGGCGAAAAGCCAGGATCTTTCTCCTTCCATCGTATTGACTTCGTTCTTTTTTTTGCTGATGATGCTCGGGCCTTCCATGCTCAGTACGTTCCAGAACCTGATGCGAGAAGCGCTTATCACGTTTACGAGCTGGCAGTTGAACGAAGAGAATCTGAAAGTCATCGTCATGTCGATGGCCTTCGAGGCGCTGAAAATCGTGGGCCCTGTACTGGGGCTGGCCTTTCTGGTCGCCTTCGCCGTCAATTACATGCAGGTGGGCTGGATGATTAGTACGGAGCCGCTGCAGATGAAGCTGGAGAAGCTGGACCCGATCAAAGGAGCCAAACGCATTTTCTCCATGCGCTCCCTCGTCGAATTGCTGAAATCGCTATTGAAAATCAGTGCTTGCATGTATGTGGCTTACGTCATTTTATGGAGTGCCAAAGAACAAGTCACCCAGCTTTCCTTGCTCTCGCTGGGGAGCGTCCTGTCTTTTACAGGAACTGAAGTAACCAAACTCGGAATTTACATCGGTTTGCTGCTGTTCATTCTGGCGATTATGGATTACGCCTATCAACGGTATGAACATGAAAAGAATTTGCGGATGTCCAAACAGGACATTAAAGACGAGCACAAGCAGGCGGAAGGGGACCCGCTAATCAAAGGGAAAATTCGCGAGAGGCAGCGGAGCATGGCGCTGCGTCGGATGATGCAAGAGCTGCCGAAAGCGGACGTCATCATTACGAACCCGACCCACTTTGCCGTCGCAATCCGCTACGATGCCAGTGCAATGAGCGCCCCTACGGTAGTGGCAAAAGGCCAGGATTACCTGGCGCTGAAAATCAGAGAGGTGGCCAAGAAGCACCGGATTGTTACGATGGAAAACAAGCCCCTGGCCCGGGCTCTCTATAGTCAGGTTGAAATTGGACAACAAATTCCCGAAGAGATGTTTAAAGCGGTCGCGGAAGTCCTCGCGTACGTCTACAAGCTGCAAGGGAAAGTGAAATAACGAGGAAGGAGGATGAACGGTGGGATTTCGATTCAAGGAAATTGGTACGATTCTATTTGTGATAAGCATTGTTGTCATGATGGTAATCCCACTCCCTTCTGGGCTTCTTGATTTGCTGCTCATTTTGAATATCTCCCTTGCGTTGACCATTTTGCTTGTGTCGATGTACACAAAAGAAACGCTGGAGTTCTCCATTTTTCCGACAGTGCTTTTGATTACGACGTTGTTTCGGCTCGCTTTGAACGTGTCCACGACGCGGAACATTTTGTCGCATGGGGAAGGCGGACAAGTGATCGAGACGTTTGGCAGCTTTGTCGTCGGTGGGAACCAGGTAGTCGGATTCGTCGTGTTTCTGATTCTGATCGTCATTCAGTTCATCGTCATTACAAAAGGCTCCGAGCGTGTCGCAGAAGTAGCCGCACGCTTTACGCTCGACGCGATGCCAGGGAAGCAAATGAGTATCGACGCGGACTTGAATGCAGGGATGATTACAGAAGCAGAAGCGCGTGTACGGAGAAAAAAGATCGAAAATGAGGCAGACTTTTACGGGGCCATGGATGGTGCCAGCAAATTCGTCAAAGGGGACGCCATCGCAGGAATTATCATCTTTATTGTGAACATCATCGGCGGATTCATCATCGGGATGCTTGTTCATGGCTTCAGCTTTCAAGAATCTGCTTCCCGTTTTACCACCATGTCGGTCGGGGATGCACTCGTCAGCCAGATTCCTGCGCTGCTCATCTCGACCGCAGCCGGGATCATCGTCACTCGCTCCACCTCCGGGGAAGGGCTGGGCGACGACATCGCCCGGCAAATGTTCTCCTTTCCGCGCCTTTTGTACATCGTAGCTGGCTGCATGCTGCTGCTTGGCCTGTTCACCCCAATCGGGCTGCTGCCTGTTTTGCCGGTGTCCGGGATCATGGGTTACGCAGCGTGGCGGATGGACAAGAAGCAGAAGATCGAGATTCAGGAATCGGCAGACAAGGTGGAGGAGCAGCAAATCGAAGAAGTGCGCAGTCCGGAAAGCGTGGTCAACCTTTTGCAAGTGGACCCGATCGAGTTCGAATTTGGCTACGGCCTGATTCCGCTCGCTGACGTAAAGCAAGGCGGGGACCTGCTGGATCGCGTCATCATGATTCGCAGACAGATCGCGCTGGAAATGGGGATCGTCGTTCCCGTCATCCGCATCCGCGACAATATTCAGTTGCGGCCAAACGAATACATGATAAAAATCAAAGGCAACCAGGTCGCCAAAGGGGAAATTCTGCTCGATCACTACCTCGCCATGAGCCCTGGAATTGACGATGATTCCATTGTCGGGATCGAAACAGTAGAGCCTGCGTTTGGATTGCCTGCATTATGGGTAACAGAAGAAAATAAGGAGATTGCCGAGCTGTCTGGCTACACGGTAGTCGATCCGCCGTCTGTCGTAGCGACGCATCTCACAGAAGTGGTCAAGCGCCACGCGCATGAGCTGCTCGGCCGACAAGAAACGCGGGCGCTTATCGACAACGTGCGAGAAGTGGCCCCGGTACTGGTGGACGAGCTCATTCCAGGACTTTTGTCGATTGGCGATGTGCAAAAAGTACTGCAGAAGCTGTTGCGTGAAAAAGTGTCGGTTCGCAATCTGCAAGTCATTCTCGAAGCGTTGGCGGACCACGCCATGTTTACAAAAGACCCGGAAGTGCTGACCGAGTACGTAAGACAGGCGATGTCCAGACAGATTACGCTGCAGTTTACAGAGCCCGGACAGCCTTTGCGGGTGCTGACAGCAGGCGCCGGCTTGGAAAAAGCAATCTCCGAGCGGGTGGAACAGTCTGAGCAGGGAAGCTACCTGGCGATGGACCCAGAGACGTCGCAACGGATCTTCCAAAGCATGTCGGCGGAAGTGAGCAAAATGATTAACTCCGGTCAGCAGCCGATCATCCTCGCGTCACCGGCCATTCGCATGTACCTGCGTCAGTTGGTGGAGCGAATGATGCCTGATATTCCTGTATTGTCGTACAGCGAGCTAGAGCCAAATGTTGAAGTGCAAAGCGTAGGGATGGTGAACATTTCGTGAGGGTAAAACGTTACATTGTCGATTCGATGCCAGAGGCGATGGAAAAAATCAGGCTCGATCTGGGAATAGACGCAGTCATCCTGAACTCCAAATCGATCAAGACAGGCGGATTGTTCGGTATGTTTGGCAAACAGAAAATCGAAGTAATCGCTGCTGTCGATGAAAAGGCAACGGAACGCGAGAGTGCTCCGGTCGCGGATGAGCATCGGTCGAAGGACGTTTTCTCCACTGGGCAGACGGGTACCTACACGGCTCAGCAAGCTTATCGCAGAGCCAACCAGGCAAAAGAAGCCGCTGAGCGAGCGGTGCCGCAACGAAGCGAGCCAAGGACGCCGGACAATCCGGCATCTGCCCCGGCTGCTGTGGCGACGCGCGCGGAGGCGGCACAGCCGGCCAGCCGGCAGAGGGAAGTTGCGGTCAAAGAAGCTCCCGCCGAGCAGGCAAAGGAAAGCGCGGCAGCTCCCAGCAGCACGACGCACGATGCCCTCGCGAACGAAGTCCGCGACATGCGGCAAATGTTCCAGAAGCTGTTGGTCAACGATCTCAGCCAGCAACTGCCGCCCGCCGTACAGGAAGTACGCAGCCGGCTGGTCAGGCAGGAGACGGCGGAAGAGGTGACGGCGGAAATCATCCGCAAGCTGATGGAGCAGGCGCAACCTCAGGGCGGATGGAGCGAGGAAGCGGCTTTTCGCGAGACGCGCAAGATCATTGCGTCGATGCTTGCGCCCTACGCACCAAAGTCAGCAGGCATCCCGCGAAATGTCCAGTTCGCCTTCTTCTTCGGGCCTACGGGCGTAGGCAAGACGACCACGATCGCCAAGCTGGCAGCCAGCAGCATGCTGAAGGAAAAGCGCCGGATCGGGTTTATTACTGCAGATACGTACCGGATGGCAGCCGTGGAGCAGTTGAAGACGTACGCCAACATCTTGAATGTGCCGCTGGAGGTTGTGTTTTCTCCGAAAGAAATGGCCCCGGCTATGGAGCGTCTCAGCGACTGCGATCTCATTTTTGTCGACACGGCTGGCCGCAATTTCCGCAACGATGAATACGTGCAAGGGATTCGCGAGCTGGTCGAGCATGGGAAGAACAGCGTGAATTACCTCGTGCTGAGTCTCGGCTCGAAGTACAACGACATGAAAACCATCGTGGAAAACTTTGCGGAGGTCCCTGCCAAGCAGGTCATTTTCACCAAGGCAGACGAGACGAACAGCTACGGCTCGATCTTGAACATTTGCTATGAGAGCAAGCTTGCCCTCTCTTACTTCACGACGGGACAAAACGTGCCAGACGATATCGTGGCAGCCTCACCAGAGCTTGCGGCGACGATGATTATGGGAGATTGACTTAGATGAGAGACCAAGCAGAACAACTTCGCGTGCGCATGCAGCAATCCGGCGCAAGAGAAAAAACGACCCGGCTGGTGACCGTGACCAGTGGAAAAGGCGGGGTTGGCAAGTCCAATTTCAGCTTGAATTTTGGGCTTGGATTGCTCGAACGGGGCCATAAAGCAGTCTTGTTCGACGTCGATCTCGGCCTTGCCAACCTCGATGTGTTGATGGGGATTACGCCGAAGAAGCACCTGTTCCACTTGCTTGAGCCGGACACTGATGTTTGGGAAATCATTGAGCGAGGGCCCGGGGGACTGGAATTTATTGCGGGCGGGTCTGGATTTACCCAGATCATGCAACTGGACGAGCCGAAGCTGGATCGGCTGTTTTCCCGCCTGAATCCGTTGCAGGGCTATGCGGATACGATCATTTTTGATACGGGAGCGGGTTTGTCGAAGGAGTCGTTGCGCTTCATGCTCTCGTCGGATGAAGTCATCCTGGTGACAACGCCGGAGCCGCCCGCGATTACGGACGCTTACGCCGTGATTAAAATGCTCCACGCCCGCAACCCTGCGGTTGTCATCCGCCTGGTCATCAATCGCGTCTCCTCGGAGAGAGAAGGCAAGATGACGGCCGACAAGCTGGCGATGGTCGCCAAGCGGTTTCTGGACATGGACATCCAGTCGCTTGGACATGTTTCTGACGATCCTCACGTATCAAAGGCTGTGAAGCAACAGCGTCCTTTTCTACTTACATATCCGCAATCGCAAGCCGCAAAAAGCATTCGGAATCTGGTAGCCCGGTATTTGGAGACTCCAGCCGATGCAGATGCAATGACGAGCGGGCTGAAAGGTTTTCTTGCGAGGCTGAAACACTTCATACGATAAGGCAAACAGGTAGGAAGGGAGTGACATTCGATTGAGCAAAATTCGAGTTCTGGTCACAGATGATTCTGCATTCATGCGTAAAGTTATTAGCGACATTTTATCAGGCGATCCCGAGATTGAAGTGATTGATCGAGCAAAGAATGGACTCGAATGTATCGAAAAGTGCAAACAACTCAGTCCGGATGTCCTCACACTGGACATCGAGATGCCGATCATGAACGGCCTGGAAGCATTGGAAAAGCTCATGGCAGACTGTCCGGTGCCAGTGGTTATGCTGAGCAGCCTGACACGCGAGGGAGCAGAGGCGACGATTCAGGCTTTGGAACTGGGTGCCTTTGACTTTATTACGAAGCCGTCTGGCCCGATTTCACTCGATATTCACAAAGTCGCGGATCGGCTGATCGAGCGGGTCAAAGCGGCGGCGGTAGCGAAAGGCCACATGCGCCGGACGCTGCGACCGAGCAGACCTGCCGCGCCAGAGCCAATGCGGCCAAGTCCGGCTTCTGCCACCGCTCCGGTGCGAACGGCACAGCCGCCTGTCCTGAACGCTTTGCCGCGACTGCAAAGCAGCGGAAAAGCAAGACTGGTCGTGCTGGGAACGTCGACAGGCGGCCCCAAGGCGCTGCAAAACGTCCTGACCGCAATCCCGGCTGGCTTCCCGGCACCGATCGCGATTGTGCAGCACATGCCGGCTGGTTTTACGAAATCGCTGGCGCAAAGGCTCGACTCCCTATGCCACATACGTGTGACGGAAGTAACGGACGGGGAATGGCTTGAGCCGGGCACAGCCTATATTGCACCAGGCGGGTATCACTTTGAGGTGCACCAGGCGAATGGAAAGCTGCAGGCCCACCTGCACCAGCAAGAGCCGCGGGGAGGTCACAGACCTTCTGTCGACGTCCTTTTTGAATCCGCCAGTCGATTGACAAATGTAGACAAATGGGCAATTATCATGACAGGCATGGGAAATGATGGGACCAAAGGTCTAAAGCAGATGAAGGAGCTTGGACCTGTTACCAGTATTATCGAAGACGAGTCGAGTTGTGTCGTATTCGGGATGCCACGAGCGGCGATCCAGGCAGGACTGGCAGATCATGTGGCCCCATTAGAAAAAATTCCAGAGCTGTTGTGCAAGCTCTTGCACTGATTTTGGGAGGTGGATCACCGATGGATATGAATCAGTATTTGGACATGTTTATTGAGGAGTCAAAAGAACACCTGCAAGCAATCAACGCCAATTTGTTGCTGTTGGAAAGTGATCCGGGAAACATTGCGCACGTCAAGGAAATTTTTCGTTCGGCGCACACCTTGAAAGGGATGTCGGCGACCATGGGCTTCGAAGATATGGCCAGCCTGACGCACGAAGCGGAAAACGTGCTCGATCTGATTCGCAACCAGAAGCTGACGATCACCAGTGACATCATGGATGTCATCTTTCAAAGCGTGGATCTGATCGAAAGCATGGTGATCGATATTACAGAAGGCGGAGACGGCTCGGCCGACGTATCGGGTCCGGTGAAAAAGCTGAGGGCGATTGTCTCCGGCGATTATTCCGCCGAACAGGAAGTGGCGGCGGCTGCGACAGCCGTAGCGGAAGAGGAAGCAGTCGAGGCGGCGCAAGCGGAAGGCACGCCTGCCGAGGACCACGACCTGGACGACTACGCGCTGATGGTGCTGAAGCAGTCCAAGGAGCTCGGCAACAACGTGATGTGGATCAAGGTCACGCTGAATGAGAACTGCCTGCTGAAAGCGGCGCGCGCCTACATGGTGTTCGACCAGTTGGAATCGATGGGGGAAGTCATCAAGACGAAGCCGTCGGTCGAGGATATCGAAAACGAGTGCTTCGAGCAATCTTTCGAGATCGCCTACGTCACCATGCAGTCTGCGGAAAAAGTCCGCAGCACGATTCTCAACATTTCGGAGATACAGGACGTTGCGATTGATCCGATTCAATTGAAAAAAGAAGCGCCACCAGCTCCTGTAGTGACGGAAGCAGCCGCGCCTGTGGAGAAAAAAGCGCCGGACAATGCCCAGGCAGCCGCTGCCAAGAAAGCGACCGCTGGCGGCAAAACGATCCGCGTTGACATCGACCGCCTGGACATTTTGATGAACCTGTTCAGCGAGCTGGTAATCGATCGCGGACGTCTGGAGCAGTTGGCTCGCGAGATCGGCAAAAGCGAGCTGCAGGAAACGGTGGAGCATATGAGCCGCATCAGCGGAGATTTGCAAAACATCATCCTGACGATGCGCATGGTTCCCGTCGAGCAAGTCTTCAATCGCTTCCCGCGCATGATTCGCGATTTGCAGAAGGAGCTACATAAAAAAGTGAATCTGGAAATCATCGGGGCGGAGACAGAGCTGGATCGCACCGTCATCGACGAGATCGGGGACCCGCTCAACCACTTGTTGCGCAACTCGCTCGACCACGGGATCGAATCGCCGGCAGATCGGAAAATGGCCGGAAAGCCGGAAGAAGGAACGATCGTACTGCGCGCGTTCCACAGCGGCAACCACGTCTTTATCGAAGTGAAAGACGACGGCGCAGGCATCAACAAGGAAAAAGTGCTGAAAAAAGCGATTGAACGGGGCATTGTGAATCCGGCCAACGCAGATAGCATGTCGGATAAGCAAATTCACGAACTGTTGTTCGCAGCGGGTTTTAGTACCGCTGAAGTGGTCTCGGATATTTCCGGCCGCGGCGTAGGGCTGGATGTCGTCAAATCCAAGATCGAATCGCTCGGCGGCAGCGTCGGTGTCGAATCTGTTCGCGGACAAGGAACGACTTTCCTGATCCAGCTCCCGCTGACGCTCTCGATCATTTCTGCGATGCTTGTGCAGGTAAAAGACGAGAAGTACGCGGTGCCGCTTTCCTCGATTATTGAAACGGCTGTGTTCAAGAAAGACCAGATCATGATGGCTCATCGCCAAAAGGTGATCGACTTCAGGGGACGCGTTGTTCCGCTCGTTTCCTTGCAGGACATTTTCCAGGTGCCGGACAACGGGGCGGACAAAGACGATGAAGTAGCGGTTGTCATCGTCCGCAAAGGGGAAAAAATGGCCGGGCTTGTGGTCGATTCCTTTATCGGCCAGCAGGAAATCGTCCTCAAATCACTTGGCAAGTACCTGGTCAACGTCTTTGCCATTTCGGGTGCAACGATCCTGGGAGACGGCCAAGTCGCTCTCATCATTGATTGCAACGCACTGATTAAGTAGAGGGAGGGGCAGCCACATGCTCGATCAAAAAGAAATCGTAAGCGAAGTCAAAGTGATTGTGTTTCGGTTAAAGGACGAAGAGTACGGGGTAGAAGTCAATCAAGTAAAATCGATCGAAAAGCTGGAGCACATCACCCGTGTTCCACGCACGCCCCAGTTCGTCAAAGGAGTTATCAACCTGCGCGGAGTGGTCACCCCGATCATTGACCTTCGCAACCGGTTCGGGCTGGAGGAAAGCCTCTATTCCGAATCGACCCGCATCATCATCGTCGCGGTAGGCGAACTGGAAGTCGGCTTGATTGTGGATGCTGCCAACGATGTCATCGACATCCCGGTCAATGCGATTGAGCCGCCGCCAGAAGTTGTAGGCGGGGTTGAAGCCGCTTGTCTGCGCGGAGTAGCGAAGCTGGACAAACGACTGTTGATTTTGTTGAATCTCGATAAAGTATTGAGCACAGAGGAAATCAAACAACTGGACTCAATTGAGGGGTAAGAAAGATGGCCTATTTCACAAAGTTTGGGGATTTCCAATTTGATGTGCTGCGGGAAATCGGGAACATCGGTGCAGGACATGCTGCAACGGCTCTCTCCAAGCTGATGCAAAAAGAGATCGACATGAAAGTGCCTCAGGTCAGCATCATACCGTTTGACGAAGTGGCGGATTGTGTCGGTGGCGCGGAAGCGGTTGTCGTTACCGTCTTTTTACGAGTTGAAGGCGATTGTCCAGGAAACATGTTTTTCATTCTCGACCTGGACTCTGCGAGACATCTGCTGGAACAAATTACGGGGATCAACAAGGATGTTTATGATTGGGAAGAGCTGGAAATTTCGGCTCTTCACGAGATCGGCAATATTTTGACTGGGTCCTATCTCTCCTCACTGGCAGATTTCACACAGCTCAACCTGCAGCCTTCTGTACCTGCGCTCGCTGTGGATATGGCTGGAGCGATTCTCAGCTACGGATTAATAGCGTTGGGTCAAGCGGGTGACTTTGCCCTCACGATTGACACAGCTTTTTTTGAAGGCAATGAAAAAGTCAAAGGGAACTTTTTCCTTATCCCTGATCCTGAATCGCTTCCTATTCTATTTCGTTCATTAGGGGTTCCGTTCGATGGAGATTATTAAGATAGGTATGGCCGACCTCGGTGTGGCAAAGCCACCGAGCAAGCTACGAACCACAGGTCTGGGTTCTTGCGTAGGGGTTGTCCTCTACGATCATATCCATAAAATTGCAGGGATGGCACACGTTATGCTTCCGGAGTCTTCGCTGGCCAAAAGCGGGGAGGTGACGATCGGGAAGTACGCCGATACAGCGATTCCCCATCTGATCGAGTTGATGGAAAAAGCAGGTGCCCAAACCCGGAATATCGTCGCCAAAATCGCGGGTGGAGCACAGATGTTTGCCTTTCTCGGAAGCAGCGACACCATGCGGATTGGGCCTAGAAATGTCGAGGCTTGCAAACAGGCTTTGAAGGAAGCTCACATTAGAATCGTGGCAGAAGATACAGGGGGAAACTGCGGTCGGACAATAGAGATGGATGCCACCAGTGGGGTTCTTCAAATCCGTACGGTAAATCAAGGTGTGAAGGAAGTATAAGAATGTTGGGAACCATTTGGATAAATGCAGGCATGGGGTTGCTCGCTTTTGTCATCACATTTTGCACGGCACTTGCGAGTAATGTCTGGCTTGTCTCTCTGGAGCGGGCCGTCATTGCTCTGGTGATATTCTTCCTTGCCGCTTTTCCGATCCGCTTTGTTCTGGCTCTCGTCACCGAGACACCAGGCCAGTCCGTGACAGCAGAAGGACCAGAGGAGTCAACCGCTCCTCTGGCTGAAGGCGGGACAGAGGCGAAGCCGACAGAACAAACGGGTGAGACGGCGGCAGAGGAAGCATTTTCTCCGCTCTCCTTCACCAAGCTGGAGGCGGTACCTCCTACTGAGGATCCAGCCACCGTTGCAGAGGTCGTTAGGCGCTTAACAGATGAGTAAAGGTTGGTGACTATTCGTGGCACGGCTAACCAGTCAAGAAAAAGCAAAAGAGTTCGATAAATGGGTCATGTGGAAGCAAGAGGGCAGTCGCGAAGCGGAAGTTGATCTCATCACCAAGTTTTTGCCGCTGGTGGACAAGGTGGCAAATCGGCTGGCCATCAATTTGCCGGCTAACGTGGACAAGGATGACTTAATCAGCTACGGACGATTTGGGTTGCTGGACGCTTTGGCCAAATTCGATCATACGCGGGGACTGCAATTCGAGACATATGCCATGTGGCGCATTCGCGGAGCCATGATTGACGGCCTGCGTGAAAATGACTGGATCCCTCGCACCGTTCGGGACAAGGCCAAAAAAATCGAAGAAGCGTACACCACCTTGGAGCAGAAAATGCTGCGAATGCCAACCGATCAGGAAGTTTCCGAATATCTCGGAATAAGCGAAAAAGATCTGCAGCAGGTGTTTCTGGAAACCTCTTTGGCCAGCATGGTTTCCATTGACGAGGCAGTGGGGGAAGAGGACGAGCAGAAGACCGCAAGACATTCCTACATCGTGGACGAGCTGACTCCGCGACCGGAAACGGTAGCAGAAGTCGGCAGCTTGAAAGAAGTGCTAGTAGGTGTAATCGACAAGCTTCCAGAGAAGGAAAGACTCGTCGTCTCCCTGTTTTACTTCGAGGAGATGACGCTGTCCGAAATCGCTGAAATCATGAGCTTGTCACCTTCACGGATCTCCCAGCTTCATTCGAAGGCTCTTTTCCGGCTTCGTTCCGCCTTGTCGAGATGGAAGTCGCAATTGATGTAAACGTAATGTACCCAAGCTTGAGAGGGGTAGAATGTATGGAAGGGATCGGGAATTATAGACTAGAGGTAAAAATCTCAGCAGATAAACTAGAGGCAGAAATCTTTCTGAAAGTCGGGGAAGAAGACCTCGAAAGCATCGTGCTCAAGGAATCGGACGTCTACAACGCGCTGCAAACGAGCAAAGTGAAGGCGGGCATCCTCGAAGAAGTTGTGCAGGAGCTGTGTGCAATCCCTGCGAAGTATGCAAACGCCCGCGTCACGATTGCGCGCGGAGTCGCTCCAGTTGACGGAACCGATGCTTTTATCGAGTATCCGTATTTGGCAACTGTTTCCGATGAGGAAGGGCCAAAAGAACTGGAAGATGGCCGAGTCGATTTTTATAATATAACCAGCATACCGAATGTAGTAAAAGGACAGCTCTTAGCCCGCAAAATTCCAGCTACCCCTGGAACCCCGGGGACAGCAGTTACCGGAGAGCCCATCGCTCCCAAAGCAGGCAAGGAAATCAACATCAAGCCCGGCAAAAATGTCGTGCACAACCAGGAGCGTACGATGCTTTACGCTGCCATTGATGGACAAGTTTCCTTTACCGACCAGGACAAACTGAACGTCTTTCCCGTTTTTGAAGTGAATGGGGATGTCGATTTTGGGGTTGGCAACATTGATTTCGTGGGAACGGTGGTCATTCGCGGGAACGTATTGAACGGATTTCGGGTCAAGGCATCTGGCGATATCCGCGTGTTAGGAAGCGTAGAGGGAGCCGAGCTATACGCGGACGGATCGATTGAGATTAAAAGCGGCATCGTGGCGCAGGACAAAGGCATGATCGTCGCAGGGAAGGACATCCGCACGTCGTTTATCCAAAATGCGAATGTGACGGCGGGCCATCAGGTGATCGTGTCGCAGAGCATCATGTTTTCCACCGTGCGGGCAGGAAAGCAAATCATTTGCAAAGGCCCGAAAGGCATTATTATCGGGGGCGTCCTGCAGGCGGGAGAAAAAATTGCCGCCCGGGTGTTCGGCAACAACAGCGCAACCCCTACCGTTTTGGAGGTAGGCGTGAAGCCGGAGCTGCGCCAGGAACTGGCCAACATTCAAAAAGATTTGCAGAATGTGTATGAAAATTTACGCAAAACGGATCAGGGCCTGGGTGTGCTCAATCAAATTTTGCACTCAGGCAAGGAGCTTACAACCGAAAAGCGGATCATGCAAATCAAGCTGACCAATACGCGACTGGTTTTGGAAAAGGAATGCAAGGAGCTTGAAGCCCGGAAAAAGGAGCTGGAAATCGAGCTAAAAGGCGAAGGCCCCGCCGCCGTAGAGGTGTACCAAGTTATGTATCCGGGGATCAAGCTGACATTCGGCAAGCTCGTGCATTTTATCAAGCATGAGTACGCCCGGACGCGCTTTATCGTCCTCGATGGGGAAATCAGTACCGCAACCCTCATCTAAAAGCCGAGTTTGATTCCGCAGGCGAGGAAGGGAGTTGAGCTGTATGAGTTTGAAAGCGGTTGAATTGCAAGTGGCGCTGCCACGCACGTTAGAGGTCAGCCGGATTCAGGAGCACCAGCTACAACGGTCCATGCATGAAACACAGTCGATGATCGATCAGCGCAAAGATTTGGACGCGCACATGCGCCAGCGTCCGGCGAACGTCGATGAAACGCAAAAAAATCAGATTCGCGAGAGGGAGCAGGGACAGCAGCAGAAGCAGGAGGACCCAGCGCACAGCGCATCTGCCGAAGCAAAGAATGCCGCAGCAAAAGAGCACAGCTCCCCTTCCTCTGTCTCCATGCGAGATCCCATGCGCGGGCGCTTTATTGATATTTCCTTATAAAAGGAACAAAGTAAGACAAGCCAGAAGCAAAGGTGGCCAACATGGACCAAGTGTATCTCATCTTGATTGGAGCGGGAATCATCATCATGCTGCTTGCTTTTTTCCTGCAAAGAAAGACGCCGGATGATGCTGCCGCCATACCGACACAGCGACTGACAGACAAGGCAGAAACTGAAAAAAGCCTGCAACGGTTAAGCAAGCAGTTCAAGCAGGAAACCGCCCTTCTTTCTGCCGAATGGCAAGAAACAAGGGCTGATTTGCTTCACGAAATCGATCTGTTGAAAAAGCGGGTCGAGCAACTGGAGCAGCAATGGAACGAAAGAGCTGCCCATGCGCAAGTGGCCGCCTCCGCCGAGCAGGGGCAAGCGAATGGCGCGCAACCTGAGGCGGAGGATGTCGATATGCTGGCTTTGCGCGAGCGCTATCGGCGCGTGTTCGAGTTGAGCCGGGAAGGGCTCTCTCCTGACGAGATCGCCAAGCGGCTGGGCGCAGGCCGCGGGGAAATCGACCTCATTTTCGCGCTGGCGCAAAGGAACGAGCGAGGTTTTGCCGATGCGTAAACGCGAGCTGTTATTCGGATTTGGCGCAGGCTTGCTCGTGGCTGCTTCGATCATCGGTCTGGTCGCACCGAAAAGCGAAGCGCCACCGGCAGCACTTACCGAGGAAGAAATCAAGCAGGCGGCGACCGAATTGCAAATGGTCGTACTCACGCCAGAGGAATACAAGCAATGGCAGGAAGAAAAAAAGGTCAACGTCCAGCCTGCACCGAGCGCCCCGAAGGCGCCGGCAGCGCCTGAAGTGCAGCAGACGAAGCCCCCGGCGACAGTCCAGCCGAAAGCGCCAGTGACGAGCGAAGCGACACCGCCAAGCGTGGAGAGTGCCGCACAGCCTGCTCCTGCCGCTGAGACGGCGAGCCAGAGCACCACGCCGGCGACAGCACCAGCCGCAACTGCCGCTCCACAGCCGCCTGCTGTCGCGTCTCCCGCAGCGAAGAAAACCGTCTCCTTTACAGTGCCGTACAAAGCGACGGCGGAGGGAGTTGCCGCGACGCTCGTCAAGGAAGGGATATTGCCTAAAAACAACAAGTTTGTGGAAGAGTTGCGCTCCATGGACAAGCTGAACCGCATCCGGGTAGGGACGTATCAGGTTTCGGTGCCTGTCTCGGAGGCGGAGATTGCCAAGCTCATCACCACGCCGCCGAAAAAATAAGGCGGTATTTTTTTGCAAAAATAATGGAATTCGTTTGTTGCAATTGAAACACCCATATGATATATTCATTTACGGTGTTGAAATCGCACGTCCACCAATTCCGGCAATGGTGCTGCCACTTTGGCAGAATTGCTTGGAACATGCGGTGAGGCGGAGGTAGGCATCAAAAAAACCACTTTTTGAAGGAGGTGTGAAATATGGCAGTAATTTCGATGAAACAACTGCTCGAGGCTGGTGTACACTTCGGTCACCAAACTCGTCGTTGGAACCCGAAAATGGCTCGCTATATCTTCACCGAACGTAACGGAATCTACATTATCGACCTGCAAAAAACCGTGAAAAAAGTTGAGGAAGCGTACAACTTCGTACGTGAACTCGCTCAAGACGGCGGAAAAGTGCTCTTCGTTGGTACGAAGAAACAAGCACAAGAATCCGTAAAAGAAGAAGCTGAACGTACAGGTCACTACTACATCAACCAACGCTGGTTGGGTGGTACCCTGACAAACTTCACAACCATCAAAAAACGTACAGCTCGCCTCGCTGAGCTGAAACGCATGGAAAACGATGGTACTTTCGAAGTATTGCCTAAGAAAGAAGTTATCGTTCTGCGCAAAGAAATGGATCGCCTGGAAAAATTCCTCGGCGGTATCGCTCACATGGATAAATTGCCAGACGCTCTGTTTGTCATCGATCCTCGTAAAGAGCGCATCGCTGTAGCAGAAGCTCGCAAATTGGGTATCCCAATCGTTGCAATCGTAGATACTAACTGCGATCCAGATGAGATCGACTACGTGATCCCAGGTAACGATGACGCAATTCGCGCTGTGAAACTGCTCACTGCAAAAATGGCAGACGCTCTCTTGGAAGGCAACCAAGGAACAGAGCAACAAGCCACAACAACTGCGTAAGCAAGTGTGTAAAAGGGTGGACTGAGGGTGTCAGAGCCCCCGTCCATCCTTTTTTTTTCTTCAAAAGGCATTTGTAGATTGTAACTTTCCAAGGAGGTTTCACTCAATGGCAATTAGTGCACAAGCGGTTAAAGAACTGCGCGAGCGTACAGGCGCAGGTATGATGGATTGCAAACGCGCGCTGGAAGAAACAGCGGGCGACATGGAAAAAGCGATTGACCTGCTCCGCGAGCGCGGTATCGCAAAAGCGGCGAAAAAATCCGGCCGTATCGCAGCAGAAGGTTTGACAGCTACAGCGGTTGCTGGTAACGTAGCAGCAGTTGTGGAAGTAAACTGCGAAACAGACTTCGTTGCGAAAAACCCTGAGTTCCAAACACTCGTGAAAGACATCGCTGAGCACGTTGTATCCCAACGCCCTGCAACTGTAGAGGAAGCGCTGGAGCAACCGTTCAAAGGTGCTGGCGACACTCTGGCACAAGTTATCAACGAAAAAATCGCGACTATCGGAGAAAACATCTCCTTCCGTCGTTTCGCTGTATCCGAGAAATCCGACAACGGCATATTCGGTACTTACCTGCACATGGGTGGTAAAATCGGCGTGCTGGTAACACTCGAAGGCACGCAAAACGAAACATTGGCGAGAGACCTGGGTATGCACGCTGCTGCTTCCAACCCTCGTTTCGCTAACCGTGAAGAGGTTTCCCAAGACGAAATCGATCGCGAGCGCGAAGTTCTGAAAAACCAAGCACTGGCTGAAGGCAAGCCTGCTAACATCGTAGAGAAAATGGTGGAAGGCCGCCTCTCCAAATTCTTCGAAGAATACGTACTGGTTGAGCAACCATTCGTAAAAGACCCAGACAAGAAAGTATCTGCTCTGTTGAAAGAAGCAGGCGCTTCCTTGAAAGAATTCGCTCGCTTCCAAGTAGGCGAAGGGATCGAGAAGAAGCAAGAAGACTTCGCAGCCGAAGTAATGGCTCAAGTGAATAAGCAGTAATAAAGGTATAGGGAACACCTTCGTGTTCCCTATTTTCAAAGCGAGAGTTTCACGACATGTGAAACTCTCCTGCACGTAAAAAGCAATGTGTCCGAAGCTTTTCAGAAGGAATGCAGACGAGGCACAGAGAATGATTCATGAATGGAGGCCGTTTCACATGCCACTTCCTGCCTATAAACGGGTTGTGTTAAAGTTGAGTGGGGAAGCACTGGCGGGGGACCTCGGGTACGGAATCGACCCGAAGGTGATCTTCTCCGTAGCGAACCAGATCAAAGAAATCGTAGAATTGGGAGTACAAGTCGCCGTAGTCGTCGGTGGAGGTAACATCTGGCGCGGACTTTCCGGAAGCTCCAAAGGAATGGATCGGGCTACTGCTGACTACATGGGGATGTTGGCCACGATTATGAACTCACTCGCCTTGCAGGATGGGTTGGAAAAAGTGAACGTCCCGACTCGTGTCCAAACCTCGATTGAGATGCGACAAGTGGCGGAGCCATACATACGCCGACGCGCCATTCGCCACCTGGAGAAAATGCGCGTGGTCATTTTCGCTGCCGGAACGGGTAACCCTTATTTTTCTACAGATACGACGGCTGCCCTGCGTGCTGCTGAAATCGAAGCAGAGGTCATTTTGATGGCGAAAAACAAGGTCGATGGGGTCTATTCCGCTGACCCGAGCCTGGATCCGAATGCGCAAAAGTACGACAAGCTGACGTTCCTGGAAGTCCTCAACAAAGGGCTGGGTGTTATGGATTCGACCGCATCGAGCTTGTGCATGGATAACAGCATCCCACTCATCGTGTTTAACATTTCCGAAGAAGGCAATATTCGCCGGGCAGTAATGGGCGATAAAATCGGTACTCTAGTGAAGGGGGAATAATCATGCCACAAACAGTGCTAAAAGACATGGAAGATCGTATGAATAAAGCGATCCTCGCTTTGAAAAAAGACTTGTCCAGCCTCCGTGCAGGCCGTGCCAACCCTGCGATGCTGGACCGCGTGATGGTGGACTACTACGGTACGCCAACACCGATCAGCCAGCTCGCGAACATCAGCGTTCCTGAGCCGCGCATGCTGACGATCCAGCCGTGGGACAAAACTGCGCTGAAAGAAATTGACCGTGCGCTGCAACAGTCTGACCTGGGCATTTCTCCATCCAATGATGGGGTTATCATCCGCCTGGTCATCCCGCCGCTTACCGAAGAGCGCCGCAAAGAGCTCGTGAAGCTGGCGTCAAAAGGCGGAGAGGAAGCGAAAGTCGCCATCCGCAATATTCGCCGCGATGCGAATGACGAGATCAAAAAGCTGGAAAAGGCTGCGACCATTTCCGAGGATGAATCCCGTCGCCATCAGGAAACGATCCAAAAAACGACCGACAAGTTCATCGCAGAAGTCGACAAGATCGTGAAGGACAAAGAAAAAGACATCTTGGAAGTATAATTTTTAGGGCGATCCCCCTCATTTGAGGGGGATGTACGTCTATATCTCTCATTACGGGGGAACACTTTATGTTAGAACATCTGGCGCGCAAATGGAGCCGCAAGGAAAAACAATCGGTACCAGCCGAGTTGGATCGTTCCGGAAAAATCCCGCAGCATGTCGCGGTGATTATGGACGGCAACGGTCGTTGGGCCAATATGCGCAATTTACCCCGGGTCGCCGGGCATCGAGCAGGCATGAAAACGGTAAAGGAAGTCGTAAAGGCTGCTGACGAGATCGGCGTGCGTTACATGACCATGTACGCTTTTTCTACAGAAAACTGGAAGCGACCACGCGACGAAGTCGATTTTCTCATGAAGCTTCCGCAGGAATTTTTGTCGACAGAATTGGATGAATTGATCGAACGCGACGTGCGCATCCGCATGCTCGGCAGCAAGGAAGAGCTGCCGTCGCATACGTTGAAGGCTCTGCATGAAGCAGAGGAGCGCACCCAAGGAAATCAAGGTCTTCAATTGTGTTTTGCCTTGAATTACGGAGGCCGCGACGAAATCGTCAAAGCGTTTTCCGTGTTGGCACAGAAAGTAAAAGCGGGGGAGCTCGATCCGGGAGAACTGGATGAAGAAGCGATTTCCCGTTATCTTTATACAAGCGACATTCCGGACCCTGACCTCTTGATTCGCACCAGTGGAGAAATTCGCTTGAGTAACTTTATGCTTTGGCAGTTGGCTTACACAGAATTGTGGTTTACGGATGTGCTCTGGCCTGATTTTACCCGTGAACACTTTTTTCAAGCGATTGTGGAATACCAAGGCCGAGCTCGTCGCTACGGGGCGGTATAGCCGAGAGGTGGAATCAGTTGAAGCAACGAATCATAACAGGCCTGATTGGTGGAGCGGCTTTTCTCTTTTTTATCTACCTAGGTGGAGCCTGGTACTCACTATTGGTGTTTTTGCTGGCCGTCATAGGCCATTTTGAATTTATGCGGATGGCTGGCATTCAGCCATTCCATGTGGCAGGAATACTCGGCTACGCGCTCGTGGTCAGCTTGCTCTGGCCGTCGCTCGCGTTTTCGGAATGGCTTCGCATCAGTATGCCGGATCTGTTGCTGCCTGTCATCCTGCTTTTGTTGATTTACTCCGTTTTGCGGAAAAATCAGTTTCACATTGAACACGTCGCCCTTACGCTGGTGGGGGCGTTATACATAGGCTTCGGTTTTACATACATGGCCGCAGCCCGCAACCTCCCCGACGGACTGATGCTCACCGCGCTGGTGATCGCAGCGATCTGGTCGACGGATTCGGGGGCCTATTTTGTCGGGAAAGCGATCGGCAAGCGCAAGCTGTGGCCGGAAATCAGTCCCAACAAAACGGTCGAGGGTGCGCTGGGCGGCTTGGCAGCGGCTATTTTGGTCGTCATCGTCATCAATGCAAGCTTCGGCAGCTTGCCATTTGACAAGGCGCTCGTCATCGCGCTGGTCGCCGGTGTCGTCGGGCAGTTGGGCGACCTGGTAGAGTCGGCGTTCAAACGACATTTTCACGTAAAAGATTCAGGACAGCTCATTCCCGGACACGGCGGCGTGCTGGATCGTTTCGACAGTTTTTTGCTTGTCTTTCCGGTTTTGCATCTGCTAGGTATCGTCTGAAACCTGGTGCATATAGAAGAGATATAGAGGGTGAAATCAGTGAAAAAAATAGCGCTCTTGGGTTCAACCGG
The DNA here is from genome assembly GCF_058781555.1 of Brevibacillus sp. FW306-2-1A-C05A. NCBI lineage: Bacteria > Bacillati > Bacillota > Bacilli > Caryophanales > Paenibacillaceae > Brevibacillus > Brevibacillus sp. FW306-2-1A-C05A. The sequence continues at coordinate 151,716 of NZ_JBYSWV010000001.1, read as the reverse complement.
CTCGATTGGAACAAGCACGCTGGAAGTCGTGGAACAGCATCCCGAAGAGTTTTCTGTCGTCGCCATGGCAGCAGGGACGAATGTGGAGCTGCTCGCCCAGCAGGTCGAAACGTTTCGGCCTGAGCTTGTTTCGGTGGGGAACGAGCAGGCGGCTGCCCGGCTTCGCGAACGACTGGGGAGCGGATACAAGCCCGAGATTGTCTGCGGTTCAGAAGGGCTTGAGTTGGTTGCCCGCCATGAAGCCGCCAGCATGGTCATGACCGCTGTCGTTGGCAGTGTAGGGGTCGCTCCTACACTCGCGGCGATCGAGGCAGGAAAAACGATCGGGCTTGCGAACAAGGAAACGCTGGTGAGCGCAGGACCCGTCGTGATGAAGCGGGCGAAGGAAAAGGGCGTGGCGATCATCCCGGTTGACAGCGAGCATTCCGCTGTTTTTCAATGTCTGCAGGGAGAGCGGGCAGAAGATGTGGCGCGGGTCATTTTGACGGCATCAGGCGGTTCTTTTCGCCATTTGAGCCGCCAAGAGCTGCAGAAGGTGACAAAAGAGCAGGCATTGGCGCACCCGAACTGGAGCATGGGCGCAAAAATCACCATTGACTCGGCTACGATGATGAACAAAGGCTTCGAGGTGATCGAGGCCCACTGGTTGTTTGATTTGCCGTACGAACAAATCGACTGCGTGCTGCATTATGAAAGTATCATTCACTCTATGGTAGAATACAAAGACCGGGCCGTGATGGCGCAACTGGGCACGCCGGATATGAAAGTGCCGATCCAGTACGCCATGAGCTATCCCGGCAGAAAAAATCTGACTACGGAACCTCTTGATCTGGTCAAAATCGGCTCGCTTCATTTTGCTGCCATGGATTTTGAACGCTATCCTCTGCTACAATTGGCATATGAGTGCGGGAAAGCGGGAGGCACGTACACCGCTGTCCTGAATGCAGCCAATGAAGTGGCTGTCGATCTTTTCCTCAAGGGGGCGATTGCCTTCCTCGACATCGAAAAGGTCGTCAGACAGACGTGCGAGGCTCATAAGGGCGTGCATAATCCTGAACTGGAAGAGATTTTTGAAGCTGATCGGTGGGCGCGCACGCATGCGCTTGCGTCCGTATAACAAAACTGGATCTAGACACTCCAACGAAAGGTGGCTGTTCACTTGCCTTTTCCCAACATGGATTCCGTTGAATCAATTCTCGCGATCGTCGTCGTTTTTGGTGCGCTCGTTTTCGTGCACGAGCTCGGACACTTTCTTTTGGCAAAAAAAGCAGGGATTCTGTGCCGCGAATTTGCGCTGGGAATGGGGCCAAAAATTTTTCGCGTGAAGCGGGGAGAAACGGAATACACTCTTCGCCTCTTACCTATTGGAGGTATGGTCCGCATGGCGGGCGAAGACCCCGAGATGGATATGTTGAAGCCGCACATGGAAGTAAGCCTGGAGCGGGATGCGTTAGGAAAGGTAACCCATTTTTTGCTGGATGGACCGGGGAGCGCTTCCCCTCGGGCGATTACAGGTACGGTTGTTCGCTTTGACTTGGAAAAAGATTTGCATATCGTGCTGGATGTGGGCGGGGAAGAGCGCCAGTTTTCCGTTCATCCCCAGGCGCAACTGGTTAAAGATGGACAAGAGGTGCAAATCGCGCCTTTGAACAGGCAGTTTAAAGGCAAGACGATCTCGCAGCGCTTCTGGGCCATTTTTGCCGGGCCTTTTGCCAACTTCCTGCTGGCGTTTGTCCTGTTCATCGCGATCGGGCTTTTGTATGGGGTGCCAAAAGACATCCCGTATTTGGGCGAGGTCAGAGCAAACGGCCCGGCGGCCGAGGCGGGCTTGATGCAAGGGGACAAAATTATTTCCATTCAGGGACAGCCTGTGGCTTCCTGGAAAGAAATCGTCCAGATTATCAGTACGTCGCCGGGTAAAGAAATGAAGTTTGAGTACGAGCGCAATGGACAGCGCAACTCGGTTTTGGTCAAGGTCGCAAAAGACGAAAATAACGTGGGCAAAATCATGGTGACGAACCCATTGACGTATGCCCCGGGAGAAGTGTTGAAGTACGGCGCTTCCTCGACTTATGAGTTCACGGCGATGATTTTGAAAAGCTTAGGGATGCTCTTTACCGGCTCTGTAGGGCTTAACGACCTGAGCGGTCCGGTGGGCATCTTCAAAATGACCGGAGAGTTCGCCCAGCAAGGCATGGCGATTTTGATGAAGTGGGCAGCCGCCCTCTCGATCAACCTGGGGCTGTTCAATTTGCTGCCGCTTCCGGCCCTGGACGGCGGTCGACTGGCATTTCTCGCGGTAGAAGCGCTGCGCGGGCGTCCGGTTGATCCGCACAAAGAAGGCATGGTGCATTTTCTCGGCTTCGCCTTTTTGATGCTGTTAATTTTGGTTGTAACCTGGAACGATCTGCAACGGTTGTTCTTTCAATAACGTACTATCATGATGAGTAGAAAACAGACAAAATTAAAGGATGGTGCAAAATGTACAAGCGCGAGGAGACGAAACCGGTTTTTGTGGGAGGCGTGCAAATTGGTGGCCAAAAAAGCGTAGTAATTCAATCGATGACGACAGCAGACACGCGTGATGTAGAGAAGACACTGGCCGAGATTCAAAGACTTCATGATGCCGGTTGCCAAATTGTCCGCCTGGCCGTCATCAATGAAGACGCAGCCCGCGCCATCAAAAAAATCAAGGAGCGTTCCCCGCTGCCGCTCGTTGCGGACATCCATTTCGACCACAGGCTGGCACTGATCGCTCTTGAGAGCGGCATCGACAAAATCCGGATCAACCCCGGAAACATCGGTTCCAAGGAAAAAACAAAACGCGTGGTCGAAGCTTGCCGCGAGCGCAATGTACCGATCCGCATCGGGGTAAACTCCGGCTCCGTGGAAAGAAGGCTGCTGGAGAAGTACGGCTATCCTTCGCCGGAAGCGATTGTCGAGAGCGCAGTAGACCACGTGGAAATTTTGGAAGACTTGAATTACGATAATATCGTCATCTCCCTGAAATCTTCCGACGTGCCGACGATGATCCAAACGTATTCGCTGATGGCGCAAAAGCGCAACTACCCGCTGCACGTAGGGGTGACGGAGGCAGGTACGCAGTTTTCCGGCGCGATCAAGTCTTCCGTCGGGATCGGGACCGTGCTGTCGATGGGTATCGGCGACACGATCCGCGTATCGCTGACGGCCGACCCGGTGGAGGAAATCAAGGTGGCGAAGCAAATTTTGCGCAGCCTCGATATCGTCAACAACGATCCGGTCGTCATCGCGTGCCCGTCCTGCGGCCGTTGTGCGATCGACTTGATCGGACTGGCGACAAAGGTTGAGGACGCGATCTCCACTTTGAAAGTTCCGCTGAAAGTAGCTGTCATGGGCTGCGCCGTAAACGGGCCGGGCGAAGCGCGCGAAGCGGATGTCGGCGTTGCGGGCGGCAACGGCGAAGGGCTGATTTTCCGCAATGGTGTCATTGTTCGGAAAGTGAAAGAAAACGAACTGTTTGAAGAGCTGATGAAAGAAATTAACGAAATGGTCAACGAGAAAAAACCTACCGAGGTAGGCTGATCGTCGTTGATTGCTGACGAGGCATAAGGAGGACACGCACGTGTTGAAGCAAAGTCAAATGTTGATTCCTACCTTGCGGGAAGTGCCTGCGGATGCGGAGATTGCCAGCCATAAGCTGCTTCTCCGCGCCGGTATGGCCCGCCAACTGGCTTCCGGGATTTATACGTACCTGCCATTGGCGCTTCGTACCCTGCATAAAATCCAGGCCATTGTGCGTGAAGAGATGAACAAGGCAGGGGCCCAGGAGCTGTTGATGCCTGCCATGCAGCCTGCTGAGCTGTGGCATCAGACAGGCCGCTGGGATGTGTACGGCCCAGAGCTTGTGCGTTTGCGCGACCGTCACGACCGCTCCTTTGCGCTCGGACCGACTCACGAAGAAGTCATCACCAGCCTGGTTCGCGACGAGATCAACTCGTACAAAAAGCTCCCGATCAACCTGTACCAAATCCAGACGAAGTTTCGCGATGAAGTGCGTCCGCGCTTCGGCTTGATCCGTTGCCGCGAGTTTATCATGAAGGACGCGTATTCGTTTGATACGACCCAGGAAGGACTGGATCGCAACTTCCAGGCGATGTACGACGCCTACACGAACATTTTCACCCGTGTCGGCCTGAATTTCCGCGCAGTAGAAGCGGACGCAGGCGCGATTGGCGGAAAAGGCACGTACGAGTTTATGGCCTTGTGTGACATCGGCGAAGACACGATTGCCTACTCCGAAGAAGGCGATTTTGCAGCCAACCTGGAAAAAGCGGAAGTCGTGTACAAGCCATCCGCGAAGCCGACGGAAGAAGCGCCAGCCCGCGAAAAAGTACATACGCCGGGGATCAAGACCATCGACCAGCTCGTCCAGTTCCTGAACATCGAAGCGAAGCAAATCATCAAGAGCCTCCTCTACCGCGTCGATGACAAGCTGGTAATGGTGCTTGTGCGCGGTGACCACGAGCTGAATGAAGTGAAGCTGAAAAACTTGTACGATGCGACAATCGTCGGTTTGGCATCCGAAGCGGATATCGTTTCCGTGACAGGGGCGCCTGCCGGATTCGTTGGCCCTGTCGGCTTGGATGGCGAAAAAGTGGAAATCATCGCGGACAACTACGTCCAGGATGTGTATGACGGCATCGTTGGCGCAAACGAAACCGACTACCATCTGACTCATGTTGTGCCAGGCCGTGATTTTGCCGTTTCCCGTTTTGCTGATTTGCGCAACATCACAGAAGGCGATGAGTGCCCGCGTACAGGCGGCGCGATCAAGTTTGCGCGCGGGGTGGAAGTCGGCCATGTGTTCAAGCTCGGAACGAAGTACTCGACAGCGATGGGAGCAACGTACCTGGATGAGAACGGCCGCAGCCAGCCGATGATTATGGGCTGCTACGGGATCGGCGTATCGCGGACGATCGCTGCTGTCATTGAACAAAACAACGATGAGAATGGCATCATTTGGCCTGTAGCTGTCGCTCCTTTCCATGTACATGTGATCCCGGTCAATGTTAAAGTAGAGGAGCAACGCCAAATCAGCGAACAAATTACCGAAGCTTTGCAAAAAGCGGGCGTGGAAGTTTTGTTCGACGACCGCCCGGAGCGTGCTGGCGTGAAGTTCAAGGATGCTGATTTGATCGGCCTGCCGCTGCGCATTACCGTATCGGACAAAGCGGCGCAAGAGGGCACCGTCGAAGTTCGCGTCCGCAAAAACGGGGAAACCGTGAACGTGAAGCTGGAGGACCTCGTATCTGAAGTGAAAACGATGCTTGCTCGTGTAGACCATACCGGGGCAGCCCTGTTCGGCAACGAGTAACTAGCAGGATTGAAGGAAGATTTTGTCGAATTTTACGGGGTACTCCCCTGGACACAATGGGAGTACCTCTTTTTCTTGTTTTTGGGAGGGTGGAATACCGTGGACCGTACACAAGAGCAAAAACAGCGCTTCTCTCTGCTGCTCAAGCAAATGGAAGTGCCTGACGAATGGGTCAACCGCTATTTTCTTGACGGACAGATTGACAAGCTTGAGCTTTACAAGCAAAACAAGGAATGGGTCTTTCATTTTACCTTGCCCAAGCTGCTGCCCGTAGAAGCCTATGCAGCGTTCACGAAGCGCCTGACGCAAACCTTTTCCCACCTGGCAAAAGTCGATGCCAGATTCCGCTACAAGCAAAAACCAGAGCTAGGCCTCGTGGTAGAGGAGTATTGGGATGCGCTGGTCGCAAGCTTAGAGCCGACGCTCAATTCGCTGGCCGTCACGCTACGCTCTGCCAGAAAGCAGGTCGAGCAGCAGGAAGTGAAGGTGTACTTACCGACAGAGATGACCGTCGAAGTCGCGAAGCGCAAACGGGCGGACAACGAGCTCTTAGCCGCTTTTCAAAAGGCGACGGATTGCTCCATGCGCTTTTCCTTCCACGGCGAAGAAAGCGATGAGGCTTATCAGGCGTTTGTCGAGCAGCGCAACGAGGAAGAGCGCGCGCTGGTCGAAGTCGTCATGACAGCCGCTGCCCAGGAAAGCAAAGGCTCGGAAAAGACAGAAGCCATCACGACCTTGATGATGGGCTACGAAATCAAGGACGCGCCGATTCCGATCTGCGAGATTCAGGAAGAAGAGCGCCGCGTCGTGATTCAAGGTACGGTTTTCAACGTCGAGGTCAAAGAGCTGCGTAGCGGACGTCATCTGTTGACCTTCAACGTGTCCGACTACACAGACTCCCTGACCGTGAAGATGTTCTCCCGCGACAAGGAGGACGTCAAGATGCTGGAGGCGCTCAAGGACGGCATGTGGGTCAAGGTGCGCGGCAGCGTGCAGCATGACACCTTTATCCGCGAGCTGGTGATGAACGCCAACGACCTGAACCAGATCGAACAGGTCATTCGCCGGGATCAGGCCGAGGAAAAGCGCGTCGAGCTGCATTGCCATACTCCGATGAGCGCGCTGGATGCGGTAGCTTCCGTCAAGTCGCTGATCTCGACCGCGTCGAAATGGGGGCACAAGGCAATTGCTATCACCGACCATGGAGTGGTGCAGGCGTTCCCAGAGGCGTACTCGATTGCCAAGAAGCACAACATGAAGTGCATCCTCGGCATGGAGGCGTATGTCGTTGAGGACGGCATCGACATCGTTTACAACCTGAACGCCGACAACAACTTGCCGATCGACGAGACGACCGAATATGTTGTCTTCGATACGGAGACGACAGGTCTGAATGCCGCCGAGCATACGATTATCGAAATTGCTGCCGTGAAGATGAAAGGGGCAGAGATCATCGACCAGTGGACCGAGCTGATTGACCCGCAGTTGGAGATCGGCCCGAAGACGACAGAAATTACCGGGATTACGAACGACATGCTCCGCGGCAAAGACACGCTCGATGTCGTGCTGCGCAAGTTCAAGGAGTTTACCGGAGATGCCGTGCTCGTCGCGCACAACGCGGAGTTCGACAAGGCGTTCATCAATGCTTGCGCGAAGCGGATCGGCATGGAGCCGTGGAACAACCCGTTTCTGGACACGCTGCCTCTGGCGCGGATGATGTACAAAGGAATGCGCAACTACCGCTTGGGCTCGCTCGCCAAAAAGTTCAATGTCGAGCTGATTAATGCCCACCGGGCGTTGGACGATACAGTTGCGCTCGCCCACGTGTTCCAGCAAATGCTCAAAGACATCAAGGAAGCGCAAATCAAGACGCTGGCCGAGTTGAACGAGAAGAGCAACGAAGAAGCCGACTACAAGAGCGGCCGTCCTTTCCATGCGACGATTCTCGTGAAAAACAAGGCGGGGCTGAAAAATTTGTACAAGCTCGTCAGCCGTTCGCATGTGGAGACGTTTTTCCGTTGGCCGCGCATTCAGCGCAGTCAGTTGACCAAATTCCGCGAAGGCTTGCTGATTGGAACCGCATGCAAGGAAGGCGAGCTGATGCAGTCGATCCTGCGCGGGAAATCGTCTGAAGAGTTGAAGGAAGTCGCTGCTTTTTACGATTTTCTGGAAATTCAGCCGCTTGACCATTACTCGCCACTGCTTCGCAATGAAGAAATTCCGTCGCTAGAGACGATGAAGGGCTACCATAAGATGATCGTGGAAATGGGCAAGGAAATGGGCAAGCTCGTCGTCGCGACAGGGGATGTTCATTTTCTGAACCCGCAGGATGAGATTTTCCGCGATGTGTTCCTGTTGTCAAAAGGCGACCCGACTGCCGGGAATCAGCCGCCGCTGTATTTGCGCACGACAGATGAAATGCTGGAGTCGTTTTCCTACCTTGGCGAAGAGCTGGCCAAAGAAATCGTCGTGACAAATACGAATGCGATTGCGGACATGATCGAAGACGTCAGCCCGATTCCGGACAAGCTGTACACCCCGGTCATCCCGGGCGCAGACGACGAGTTGCGCGAAATGTGCTACAACAAGGCAAAGCTGCTGTACGGCGATCCGTTGCCGGAGCTGGTGGAAAAGCGGCTGGAAAAAGAACTGAACAGTATTATCACGCACGGCTTCGGCGTCATTTACTTGATCTCGCAGCGGCTGGTAACGAAGTCGCTGCAGGATGGATACCTGGTCGGCTCGCGTGGATCGGTCGGTTCTTCCTTCGTCGCGACGATGGCGGAGATTACCGAGGTCAATCCGTTGCCGCCGCACTATCGCTGCCCGAATTGCAAGCACAGCGAGTTTATTACGGACGGCTCGATTGCCTCCGGCTTCGACTTGCCCGACAAGGAATGCCCGCAGTGCGGCACCAACTACGCCAAGGACGGGCAGGACATTCCGTTCGAGACGTTCCTCGGCTTCAAAGGGGACAAGGTTCCCGATATTGACTTGAACTTCTCCGGTGACTACCAGCCGCGGGCGCACAAGTACACGCAGGAGCTTTTCGGCGAGGACTACGTGTACCGTGCGGGGACGATCGGCACCGTCGCGGAAAAGACAGCGTACGGCTACGTCAGAAAGTACGCCGACGAGCGCGGACTGACGCTGCGCAATGCGGAAATTTCGCGGATCGTCAACGGCTGCACAGGGGTAAAACGAACGACGGGACAGCACCCGGGCGGGATTATTGTTGTTCCGGACTACATGGAAATTGAAGACTTTTGTCCGATCCAGTTCCCGGCAGACGACAGCGAGTCCGAGTGGCGCACGACGCATTTCGACTTCCACTCGATTCACGACAACTTGCTGAAACTCGATATTCTCGGACACGACGACCCGACCGTCATTCGTATGCTGCAGGACTTGACCGGCATGGACCCGAAATCGATTCCGCTCGACGACAAAAAGACGATGTCTATCTTCAGCTCGACGGAAGCGTTGGGCGTGACGCCGGAGCAAATCGGGACGAATATGGGCACGCTCGGCATTCCCGAATTCGGAACGAAGTTCGTTCGGCAGATGCTCGAGGATACGAAGCCGACGACGTTTGCCGAGCTTGTGCAGATTTCCGGTCTGTCCCACGGTACGGATGTATGGTTGAACAACGCGCAGGACTTGATTCGCAACGGCATTTGTAAACTGCCTGAAGTAATCGGTTGTCGCGACGACATCATGGTTTATTTGATCTACAAAGGTTTGGAGCCGTCGCGCGCCTTCAAAATCATGGAGTCGGTGCGGAAAGGGAAAGGCGTGCCGGAAGAGGATCAGGAAGAAATGCGCAAAAACAACGTGCCGGAATGGTACATCCAGTCTTGCCAGCGCATCAAATACATGTTCCCGAAAGCGCACGCCACCGCGTACGTCATGATGGCCGTGCGGATCGCCTACTTCAAGGTGCATCGCCCGCTCGAATTTTACGCGACGTACTTTACCGTGCGCGCCGACGACTTCGACATCCCGCTGATGGTTAAAGGCTCGGCAGCGATCCGGCAAAAAATCGAAGAAATCGAGGGCAAGGGTCACGACGCACAGCCGAAGGAAAAAGCGCTGCTCACCGTGCTGGAGATGGCTTTGGAGATGGTGGAGCGCGGCTTCCGTTTTGCCAACGTCGACCTGTATGAATCCGACGCTACCCGCTTCCTGATTAAAGGCGACTCGTTGATTGCGCCGTTCAATGCCTTGCCAGGTCTCGGGACGAACGCCGCGATCAGCATCGTGCAGGCGCGGGAGGAAGGCGAGTTTTTGTCCAAGGAAGACCTGTTGTCCCGCTCGCGTATCTCCAAGACGATTCTGGAGTATTTGGAGGAGCAGGGCGCGCTGAAAGGTCTGCCGGAATCGAACCAGTTGTCGCTGTTCTAGGGCAGCGAAGCGATGCAGCCGCATCCAAAGGTTGTCAGCGGAGGGCTGTTATGCTATAATTTTTTTGGAAATACTGGTTTTATACGCACGACAGATCGAGAGTGGGGAAACCCACTCTTTCTTTCTGGCTGCACCTCATGGTTCAAACGTAAAGGAGGTACTTGCTTGAGCAAGGTAACGGGCATCGTCACCGAACTGGTCACGCCCATTGTTGACGAATTGGGTTTGGAACTGGTTGACATCGAGTACAAAAAGGAAGGCAGCAACTGGTTTCTGCGCGTGTTTATCGACAATGAAACTGGCAACATCGACATCGATGACTGCAGCCTTGTCAGCGAGAAGCTGAGTCAAAAACTTGACGAAGTAGATCCGATTCCGACTGCATACTTTTTGGAAGTATCTTCGCCGGGTGCTGAGCGTCCGTTGCGCAAGGATAAGGATTTTACCAAAGCTGTCGGCAGGCACGTGCACATTACAACCAAAGAGCCGATAGAAGGAGCAAGCCTGTTCGAAGGCGAACTGATATCGTACGAGGACGGCAAGCTGACTGTTAAGGAAGCGAAAAAAACGTACGTGATTTCCCAGGAGCAAATTGACACGGCACGCATGGCCATCGTCTTTTAGATGCCAGCGGCCGGTGGGTAAGTAAAGGAGGAGGCAACGAAAGTCATGAACGGCGATTTTATCGAGGCTTTAGAAGCCATTGAGAGAGAGAAAGGCATCACCAAAGACGTGCTGATCGAGGCCATCGAAGCGGCTCTTATCTCTGGATACAAACGTAACTTCAACTCGGCCCAAAATGTGCGGGTGGATGTAAATCGTCATTCAGGTATGGTTCGCGTGTATGCACGCAAAAACGTGGTGGAAGAGGTTTTGGACCCGCGTCTGGAGATTTCTCAGGAAGCTGCCCAAGAAATCGATCCGAACTTCCGACTGGACGATATCGTGGAAATCGAGGTGACGCCTCGCGACTTCGGCCGCATTGCCGCGCAAACGGCAAAGCAAGTGGTGACCCAGCGCATTCGCGAAGCGGAGCGCGGTCTCATTTACAGCGAGTTCATCGAGCGCGAGGATGATATCGTCACAGGGGTTGTTCAACGTATGGACGCCCGCAATTACTATATTGATCTGGGCAAAGCGGAAGCGGTTATGCCGATCACCGAGAAAATGCCTTCCGAGGAGTTCAAGTCACAAGATCGGGTGAAGGCATACATCATTAAAGTAGAAAAAACCACCAAGGGACCGCAAATCGTCGTTTCCCGTACCCATCCGGGTCTTTTGAAGCGCCTCTTTGAACTGGAAGTGCCAGAGATTTACGATGGTGTGGTTGAAATCAAGTCCGTTGCTCGTGAAGCAGGCGATCGCTCCAAAATCGCTGTCCATTCGATCAATCCGGACGTAGATCCTGTAGGAGCATGTGTAGGGCCAAAAGGCATGCGTGTACAGACAATCGTGACGGAGCTGAAAGGTGAAAAAATTGACATTGTTCGTTGGTCCGAAGATCCTGCCGAGTACGTGGCAAACGCGCTCAGCCCGGCCAAGGTGCTGCACGTAGATGTCAATCTCGCAGAAAAAGTAACCCGCGTCATCGTGCCGGATTACCAGTTGTCGCTCGCGATTGGCAAACGCGGACAAAACGCTCGTCTCGCTGCCAAGCTGACAGGCTGGAAGATCGACATCAAGAGCGAGTCCCAGGCAGACCAAGAAGGCATCGTCTATCCGAAAGAAGTAGAGGGCGATGAAGGAGTCGACAACGAATAGTCATGAAGCAAAAAAAGATCCCTTTGCGTAAATGCATTGTTTGCCAAGGAATGTTTCCGAAAAAGGAATTGATCCGCGTAGTCCGGACGCCCGCTGAGGAGATTGCCATCGACCTGACGGGAAAGGCGGCGGGACGCGGTACCTATGTGTGTCGGCAGGAAAGCTGTCTGAAGCCGGATGCGTTCGCATCGGGAAAATGGAAAAAAGTGCTGGAACGTGCCCTGAACATGTCCATCTCCGAAGAGAAGTACGATGCTTTTCGTGAGAAATGGCTGGAGATGATGGGACGATGATCCCTAAAGCAGCTCAGTTGCTCGGCATTGCGATGCGCGCGCGCAAAATCGTGACCGGGGAGGAATTGGTCATCACGGCTGTTCGCAACGGCCAGGCCCGTCTCGTTTTGCTCGCATCGGACGCATCTGACAATACGGCCAAAAAAGTCAAGGATAAATGTTCCTATTACGGGGTCTCATGTGTAACCACAGGCGACCGATATTCATTGGGACACGCAATCGGAAAAGATGGGCGCGTTACCGTGGCGGTGACCGATGGGAAGTTGGCTGAAAGCATTCAGCGTCTGCTCACCTAACTTAGAAAGGGTGAAGTTTATTTGAAGACACGTGTGTATGAATATGCCAAACAGCACAACATGAGCAGTAAGGAAATCCTCAATTTGCTAAAACGATTGAACATAGAAGTAGCAAATCATATGAGTATTATGGAAGAAGGGACGATCAAGCGGATCGAGGATCACATGGCCAAACTGCGTGCCGGCTCCAAGCCGGAAGCGCGCAATACGCCTGGCGATGCAAGATCAAAACAAATGGACGATCAACGACGCCCCAACGAATCCAGAGGACAACAAACCCAGTCCCACGCAGGGCAGGGGCAGCCGTCACAAGCTGCAAAAAACGACAGACAAAACGAACGCGATCGCGGCGATTTTTCCGGCAACAATCGTCCAGGCAGCACCAGCGGAAATCAGCCCGATCAGCATAGTCCTCAACACGGAAAAAATCAGGGGAAGAATCAGGAGAGAAGACCAAACCATATGAGAAGTCAACCAGCAAAACCGACTGACCGTAAGCCGCAAAACCAACAACGTCCACAGAGCCAACAAAGACCACAAAACCAACAAAGACCGCAAAACCAGCAGCGTCCTCCGCAACAGGCAACTGCCAGCCAAACGGAAGGCCGCACCGGGGATGAGTTTGAAGACAAAGTAAAACTTCCATCCAATGTCGGTTTGGAAAAACGCGAGAAAATCAAAAAAGCTCCACAAACGCAAAAGACGTTTGAAGACAACAAAAAGAACACGCCTTTCCGCGGCGGAAATAACCGCAACCAAAACAACCGTCGTGGCGGCAACAACCACCAGCGCGGCGGACAAAAGCCACAGCGTCCAGTGCTTGAGACGCCTAGCAAAATCACCTTTACCGAGTCGTTGACGGTGAACGAGCTGGCTGTGAAACTGCGCAAGGAACCGGCGGAAATCATCAAAAAGTTGTTTAATTTGGGGATCATGGCAACGATCAACCAATACCTGGAACGCGAAGCGATCGAGCTGATCTGCGCTGATTACAACGTAGAAGTCGAAGAAAAAATCGTCATCGACGAAACCAACTTCGAAACGCTCGAAGAAGTAGATCCGCCTGAGTCGCTCGTAGAGCGTCCGCCAGTCGTCACCATCATGGGTCACGTTGACCACGGGAAAACAACGTTGCTCGACGCCATCCGCTCCACGAACGTAGTAGCGGGGGAAGCAGGCGGGATTACCCAGCATATCGGTGCTTATCAGGTCGAGATCAAAGGCAAGAAGATCACGTTCCTCGATACACCTGGTCACGCGGCGTTCACGACCATGCGTGCCCGCGGTGCGCAAATTACCGACATTACGATCCTCGTCGTTGCTGCCGATGACGGCGTGATGCCACAAACCGTAGAGGCGATCAGCCACGCGAAAGCGGCAAACGTGCCGATCATCGTCGCTGTCAACAAGGTGGATAAACCGGAAGCCAACATCGACCGCATCAAGCAAGAGCTTACCGAGTATGAGCTCGTTGCGGAAGAGTGGGGCGGGGACACCATTTTCTCTCCACTGTCTGCGAAGCAGCGCACTGGGATCGAAGAGCTGCTTGAGTACATCTTGCTCGTCGCAGAGGTTCAGGAGCTGAAAGCAAACCCTGACAAGCGTGCGCGCGGTACGGTAGTCGAAGCTGAGCTCGACAAAGGCCGCGGTCCTGTAGCGACCATTCTGGTACAGCAAGGAACGCTGCGCGTCGGCGATCCGATCGTAGTCGGCTCTACCTACGGCCGTGTACGTGCGATGGTCAACGACAAAGGCCGCCGTCTGAAAGAAGCAGGTCCTTCTACCCCTGTGGAAATTACAGGTCTGAACGATGTACCGCAAGCGGGCGACCAGTTCCGCGTGTTTGAAGACGAGAAAAAAGCCCGTGCAATCGGGGAAGCGCGCGCAGCCAAGCAGCGTGAATCCGAGCGCCGTGCAAGCTCTCGCGTATCGCTGGACGATCTGTTCCAGCACATTCAGGAAGGCGATATCAAAGAGCTGAACCTGATCGTAAAAGGCGACGTGCAAGGTTCTGTAGAAGCTCTGCGCGGCTCCCTGGAAAAAATCGACGTCAACGGTACCCGTGTGAAAATCATTCACACTGGCGTCGGCGCGATCACCGAGTCCGACGTTACGCTGGCAAACGCATCGAATGCGATCATCATCGGTTTCAACGTGCGTCCTGAGCCAAACGCTCGCAGCATGGCTGAACAGGAGAAAATCGACATTCGTCTGCACCGCGTGATCTACACCGTGATCGAAGAGATCGAGCAAGCTCTGAAAGGCATGCTGGACCCTGTGTACAAAGAAAACATCATCGGTCAGGCAGAAATCCGCGAAGTCTTCAAAGTATCCAAAGTCGGCAACATCGCCGGTTGCTATGTAACCGAAGGAAAACTGAGCCGCGATGCAGGTGCTCGTCTGATCCGCGAAGGCATCGTCATCTACGAAGGCAAGCTGGACACCTTGAAACGCTTCAAGGACGACGCCAAAGAGGTAAACGCAGGCTACGAGTGCGGTCTGACCTTGGAACGCTTCCAGGACCTCAAAGTCGGCGACGTAGTCGAAGCCTTCGTCATGGTTGAAGTGAAGCAATAATGGTAGCAGGGGTGCAGATTGAACTGTTTCTGCCCGCTTGCCAAAACTTGAAAGAAAAACGGGCCATCGTCAAAAGTCTCATTGGCAAGCTGCGAAGCCGCTTCAACGTCTCCGCAGCGGAGATGGCTTATCCCGAGCAGTGGCAGCGTACCGTGTTGGGTATCGCTGCCGTTGCTAATGAAATGTCATTTTTGCAACAAGAAATGCAGGCTGTCGTGCGGTTCGTGGAAAACCATCCCGATGTGGAGTTGATTCGGGTCGATACGGAATACTACGAATAGGGCAGCCAGCGGAGGTGAGAATAGATGAACAAAACACGAATGAGCCGCGTCGGCGAAGAAATCAAAAAAGAACTGAGCCTCATCTTGCAACGTGGACTGAAAGATCCTCGCGTCGGCTTTGTTACGGTAACGGATGTAGAAGTGAGCAGCGATCTCCAGCTTGCGAAAGTATTCGTCAGCATTTTCGGCAGCGAGGAGCAGCGCAAAGACTCTCTGGCAGGACTGACGAAAGCCAAAGGCTACCTGCGTACCGAAATTGGCAAACGCGTCAAGTTACGCCATATTCCCGACTTCGTCTTCAAGTTGGATGAGTCGATTGACTACGGTTCCAAAATTGAGTCGATCCTGCGGGAAATCTCCACAGAAGGAGAGAAACAGGATGAATCCTAATCGAGCAGCAGTAGAGGAAGCGGCCCGCTTTTTCCGGGAGCATGACCGCTTCCTGGTTCTTTCCCATGTCAATCCAGATGGCGATGCTACCGGCTCTGCGCTTGGAGTCGTGCTCATGCTTGAACAGTTGGGAAAAGAGTACGTAGTGGTGAACGAAGGGGAAACGCCGCTCAAGTTTGACTTTTTGCCGCGTTTTGACCGCTTGCGCAACCTGCGCAAACAACCGCTGACCGAAATGTTCGAGGCCGTAATCGCCGTAGACTGTGCCGATGAGTCACGGATGGGCGATGTGCGGCCTTTATTTGCATCTGGCGCCGCTGTCCTCAATATCGACCACCACCCGACCAACGACATGTTCGGAACGGTCAACCTGGTGCGGCCGGAAGCGGCGGCGACAGCGGAAATTTTGTTTGAAGTGGCGGAAGAGGCGGGAATCGCGTTCAACGAAGAACTCGCCTTGTGCATCTATACCGGCCTTTTGACAGACACAGGCGGCTTTCGCTACTCCAATACGACGCCACGGGTAATGGAAATCGCGGCCCGCTTGCTGACCTACGGGGTGAAGCCGGGCGAAGTGGCGGAGCGATGCCTGGAGGAAATCACGTTTGCGCATGTCAAAGTTTTGCGCCGCGCCCTGCAGACGTTGCAGTTGTCCCACCAAAACCTCGTCGCCTCCATTTGCGTGTCGGTCGATGATTTTGCCGAGGCAGAGGCGAAGCGCGAGGATGCAGGCGGACTGGTGAACTACTGCCGCAACATCGAAGGCGTCGAGGTCGGCGTTTCCTTTGTGGAGTCGGAGCCGGGAATCGTCAAGGTCAGCATGCGCGCGAGAGATCGCGTGGACGTGTCGGCTGTTGCCAAGCAACTCGGCGGCGGAGGGCATGCCAAAGCTTCCGGCTGCACGGTCAAAGGGACGATCGCGGAAGCGAAACAAAAAGTATGGGACGTACTGGAGCCAGCATTAGGAGTGAAACACGATGAGTAACGCGCACGGCGTGCTGGTAATCGACAAGCCGGCGGGCATGACTTCCCACGATTGCGTGGCGCGCATCCGCCGGCTGTATGGAACGAAAAAGGTAGGACACACGGGAACGCTCGACCCCGATGTGACAGGCGTGCTGCCGATCTGCGTGGGCAACGCGACTCGCCTGGTAGAGTATTTGCAGGATTTGCCCAAGCGCTACAACGTCGTCTTGCGGCTCGGCTCCGCGACGACGACGGAGGATGCCTCCGGTGAAGTGCTGGAGCAAGCTCCGGTAGACGCAGCCGCGATTACGGTAGAGCGCATCGAGCAATTGCTGCAATCGTTTTTGGGAGAGATCGAGCAGGTCCCGCCGATGTTTTCCGCGGTAAAAGTAAACGGGAAGCGCCTCTACGACCTGGCCCGCGAAGGCACGGTCATCGAGCGCCAGCCGCGCAAAGTGACGCTGTACGAGCTGACGCTCCACGAGATCAAGGCAGACGGGGACAGCGTCGATATCTCGTTCACGTGCACATGCTCGAAAGGGACGTACATGCGCACCTTATGTGTTGACCTCGGTCGCGCTCTGGGTTATCCTGCCCATATGAAACTGCTTCGGCGAATCAAGAGCGGTCCGTTCGTAGAGGAGGAGGCGATTCCTCTTCAGGAACTGGAGGAGCGGGCTGCGAGTGGGGAGGACCTCTCCCGTTATCTTGTCTCCATCCCACAGGCGATTTCATTTTTGCCGTCTTATCAGGTCAAACCGGAGCGAACCCGTGCGGTGCGCAATGGACTGGCGACTGCGCTGCCAGGAGTCGATGCCGAGGTAGGCAGCCTGATCTGCCTGTTTGCAGGCGAAGAGCTGCTGGGGATTCATCGCGTGTGCCGTGGGGACAAAGGTCTTTTCGCCAAAGCAGAAAAAGTCTTTCCAGCCGAGGTGTAAACCGTGAAAACGATCTCCCTGACCTATCCACTACCAAATGAGTTGCAGGCGACGCCATGCGCGATTGCGCTTGGCTATTTCGATGGCGTACATATTGGACATCGCCGGGTGATTCAAAAGGCGATTGACACCGCAAAAGCGAACGGATGGGAGAGTACGGTGCTGACGTTCGACCCCCATCCGCGCGAGGTTCTTGGGCAAAGCGGCTATACGAGCTACCTCACCCCGCTTTCCGACAAGCTGGAACAATTCGAAAAGATGGGGGTAGACAGGACGTATGTCATGAAGTTCGATATCGGGTTTGCCGCGGTTTACCCGGAGGACTTCATTACCGAGTGCATGCTTCCCCTCGCGTGCCGGCATGTCGTGGTCGGCTTCGACTACACGTTTGGCTACAGGGGAATGGGAACCGCCCAAACGCTGCAGGAGATGAGCAAAGGCCGCTACGGGCTCGACATCATCAGCCCGGTCAACCGGCTGGGGGAAAAAGTGAGCAGCACGATCATCCGCGAGTATCTCCACCACGGAAATGTCGAGCAGGTGCGCCATCTGCTGGGCCGCCCGTACAAGGTGCGCGGCAAGGTCGTTCACGGCGACAAGCGCGGGCGCACGATCGGCTTCCCGACGGCGAACGTCCGGGTCGGACAGCCTTATCTCATCGGCAAAAACGGCGTGTACGGCGTGCGCTTCACGGTCGATTCCAAGAGCTACTTCGGCGTGATGAATGTCGGGATCAAGCCTACGTTTGAGCTGGAGAAGAAAGAAAAATCACTAGAAGTGCACATTTTCGAGTTCTCTGGTGACATTTACGACAAGGAAGTCGAAGTAGAATTTCTGTTCTACATCAGGGAAGAGCAAAAGTTCGGCGGTGTGGATGCGCTGATCGCGCAAATCGGCCGCGACGTAGACATGGCCAAGCGCAAATTTGCCGAGGGAATCTCGTAACGGAATCTCTTTGCTTTTCCTGAAATGATATGCTATAATTCAAAACGTTGTACAGATAACCGTAGCTTGGCTGTCCGATGCTCACCGACGGCAGACTCGGCTAACGGGATATAAAATAAGGAGGTGAGTCATGATGGCATTGTCTCAAGAACGTAAAACTCAACTGATCCAAGAGTTCCGTACTCACGAGAACGACACCGGTTCGCCGGAAGTTCAAATCGCTATCTTGACCGAAAACATTAACAACCTGAACGGACACTTGCGTACGCACAAAAAAGATCACCACAGCCGTCGTGGTCTGTTGAAAATGGTAGGTCAACGCCGCAACCTGTTGACATACCTGCGTGAAGCAGATGTTCAACGCTATCGTTCGGTAGTAGACCGCCTGGGTCTGCGCCGCTAGTCAGCGTTTTGTAAAAAGCGGGTTCTTCCCGCTTTTTCTATCGTGTAGGAGAGCTTGGCGCTTCTTGCTGTCAGGCTCTCTGAAGCGATAACACAAAGCATGCGATACAGGCGCAATGGAATTGGCTTCAACAGAAGCTTTTTTTATTATCCAAAACGACTGCCAAAGCTCACCATTTAATTTTCACGGTGGCAGGAAATAATACATACAGGTAGAAAACAAAGTGTAGATATGCACATTGTCGCAAAGGAGGACTGCTAGCATCATGGAGCAACAATACCGTACATATGATTTTGAACTGGCAGGCCGCAAGCTGACGCTGGAATTTGGCAAAATGGCCAAACAGGCGAACGGCTCGGTTCTGGTTCGGTACGGCGATACGGCAATCCTGTCTGCAGTTACAGTCTCGAAGGAGCCGAAAGCGCTCGACTTCTTCCCGTTGACTGTCAACTATGAGGAACGTCTCTATGCGGTCGGTAAAATTCCCGGCGGCTTTATTAAAAGAGAAGGTCGCCCAAGCGAAAAAGCCATTTTGGCAAGCCGTTTGATTGACCGCCCGATCCGTCCCCTTTTTGCAGAAGGATTCCGCAACGACGTACAAATTGTCAATACTGTTCTGTCGGTTGACCAGGACTGCTCTCCGGAAATCGCCGCTATGATCGGGACGTCTGCCGCTCTATGCGTTTCCGAGATTCCGTTTGAAGGACCGATTGCCGGTGTCATCGTTGGGCGCATTGACGGCGAGTTCATCATCAACCCGACTGTGGAGCAGGCAGAAAAAAGCGATATTCACCTCGTAGTCGCAGGTACACACAAAGCGATCAACATGGTGGAAGCAGCCGCTAACCAAGTGCCAGAGTCCGTTATGCTGGAAGCGATCATGGCCGGCCATGAGGTTATCAAGCAACTGGTGGAGTTCCAAAACCAGATCGTAGCCGAAATCGGCAAAGAAAAAATGGAAGTCATCCTGCATGAAGTCGATCCGGAAATCGATCAGGCTGTGCGCGAATTTGCAGAAGCACGTCTGAAAGAAGCCGTTCGGATTGAAGAGAAGCAGGCGCGTTACGACGCGATTGACAACATCAAGGAAGAGACGAAGGAACATTTCGCTGCCAAAGATCCGGAAGCTTATCCAGAGCAGGAGAAAATGATTAGCGAAGTGCTGGGCAACATCGTCAAGGACGAAGTTCGCCGTCTCATTACAGAAGAAAAAGTTCGCCCGGATGGACGAGCTTTGAACGAAATTCGTCCGCTTTCCAGCGAGACTGGCATTTTGTCCCGCACGCACGGTTCCGCGATGTTTACCCGCGGTCAAACACAGGCGTTGAGCGTCTGCACACTGGGCGCGCTGGGCGATGTGCAAATTCTCGATGGTCTTGGACTGGAAGAATCGAAACGATTCATGCACCATTACAACTTCCCGCCTTACAGCGTAGGGGAAGCTCGTCCGCTGCGTCCTCCAGGCCGTCGCGAAATCGGGCACGGAGCGTTGGGTGAGCGTGCAATCGAGCCGATCATTCCTTCCGAGCACGAGTTCCCGTACACGATCCGCCTAGTTTCCGAAGTCATTGAGTCCAACGGCTCGACATCGCAAGCTTCCATTTGCGCGAGCGTGCTGGCTCTGATGGATGCCGGAGTACCGATCAAGGCTCCTGTAGCCGGTATCGCCATGGGCTTGATTATGAGCAAGGATGAACAGTCTTTCTCCATTTTGACAGACATCCAGGGCATGGAAGACCATTTAGGCGATATGGACTTCAAGGTAGCAGGTACCGAGGCTGGCGTAACGGCGATTCAGATGGACATCAAAATTTCCGGGATCAATCGGGAAATTTTGCAGCAAGCGCTGGAGCAAGCGCGCGAAGGTCGCCTGCACATCCTCAAGCACATGATGAGCACGATTTCCGAACCGCGCAAAGAGCTGTCTCCTTACGCGCCGAAGATTTTGACCATGACCATCAACCCGGACAAAATCCGCGATGTAATCGGCCCACAAGGTCGCGTCATCAACAAAATCATCGAAGAAACCGGCGTCAAAATCGACATCGAGCAAGATGGACGTGTGTTCATCGCTTCGATCAACCACGAAGCGAACATGCGCGCGAAGCAAATCATCGAGGACCTGGTTCGCGAGGTTGCGGTCGGCCAGATTTATCTGGGAACCGTCAAGCGCGTAGAGAAGTACGGGGCGTTCATCGAGCTGTTTGCTGGCAAGGAAGGTTTGTGTCACATCTCCCAACTGGCTGAGGAACGCGTAGCCAAGACGGAAGATGTCGTAGCAATTGGCGACAAGGTACAAGTAAAAGTAACCGAGATCGACGATCAAGGTCGCATCAACTTGTCCCGCAAAGCCGTGCTCAAGGAACAAGCGGCCGCAGCTCAGGCCGACAAGGCACCGACCCAAGCAGAATAAACGACAAACAAAAGGCTTCGTCACTCGAAGAAATTCGTGTACGGAAGCTTTTTTCTTTTGGCCAAAATGTCTAAGTCACTCGCCTCGTTCATACATTGGACAAAGAGAGACTTGTACGTACAAAGAGGAGGGCTGGCTCCACGATGGCTGAAAGAAAGAGGAGGCTGTGGGTTACGGTCTTTGTCGCAGGAGCGATGGCGCTGCTGCTGCAATACCAGCCGATCCACCAATACATCAGCTTTGTCAAAAACGATCAGGTCGTGACGGCGGAAAAAATTTTGGATGAAAAAGAGCGGTTGCGGGCCCAAATTGAGCAGTGGAAGGAAGGACGGGAGGAAGCGCCTGTCGATGCCGTCGTGGATCAGACGTGGAAAGCGATCCCTGGCTACAACGGACGCGTCGTGGACGTGGAAGCGTCCGTGGAAAAGATGCTCGCTGCCGGAGTGACCGGGCCGGAAATGCTGGTCTACAAGGAAGTTCCGCCAGCCGTCTCGCTCGATCAGCTTGGGGCGCAGCCCATCTACCGGGGAAATCCGAAGAAGCCGACCATTTCCTTCATGATTAACGTAGCCTGGGGCAATGAATACTTGGATTCGATGCTGGATACATTGGATAAGCACAAAGTGAAGACGACGTTTTTTCTGGATGGCTCGTGGGTCAAGCGCTATCCGGAAGAGGCGAAAAAAATTGCCGCGCGCGGCCATGAGATCGGCAATCACGCCTACTCGCATCCGGACATGAGCACGCTGGGGACGCAGCGCATCCACCAGGAGATCAGCCGCACACAGGACGTCATTTCCAAAACACTGGGGATCAAGCCCGCCTTGTTTGCTCCCCCTTCCGGATCGTTCAACAAGCAGGTCGTGCAAATCGCGCACGCCTCCTACCAGATGAAGACGATCATGTGGACGGCCGATACCGTGGACTGGAAAAAGCCTTCCCCAAGTTTTGTCATCAAAAAAATCAGCGGCTTGATGGGCAACGGCGTCCTTGTGCTGATGCACCCGACAGCAGCCTCAGAGGCCAGTCTGGACCAGTTGCTCACGATTGCCAAGCAAAAGGGCTTGCACCCGGTCACCGTATCCGAGGTGCTCTCCAGCCGCCGCCTGCCGTGATGCGAAAACGTGTTCATTTTATTGTGGAGATAAAAGAAGTTTGCTATAGTTAGACGTGTTTACATTCACTTCCCGAAAGTTTGCGGATAGAGAGATGATTAACCGAGGAGGATTTGTGTGATACAACGTCATACGTGTGATAACGGTCTTAGAATTGTGACGGAACGTATTCCGTCTGTTCGCTCTGTTGCGCTAGGCATCTGGGTGGGGACCGGTTCGAAATATGAGAACGAGAAAAACAACGGGATTTCCCATTTTCTTGAACATATGTTTTTTAAAGGAACGAGTACGCGCTCTGCGAAAGAAATCGCGGAGACTTTTGACGAGATCGGCGGAAACGTAAACGCCTTTACTTCCAAAGAATATACTTGCTACTATGCGCGGGTGCTCGACCAGCACGCTCCGATTGCGCTGGACGTGCTGGCCGACATGTATTTCGACTCCGTATTCGATCCGGAGGAGCTGGAAAAGGAAAAAAACGTGGTCATCGAAGAGATCAGCATGTACGAAGACACGCCTGACGATCTCGTCCACGATTTGATCGCAAAAGCGACTTACAGCACGCATCCGCTCGGCTATTCGATTTTGGGAACGGAAGACGTGCTGCGCAGCCTGAAGCGTGATGACCTGCTCAGCTACATCAACGCCCACTACCTCCCGACGAACACGGTCGTAACGGTTGCCGGCAATTTTGACGACAGCCTCATTGAAGAGATCAAAAAGCGTTTCAGCGGCTTCGAGCGACCAGGCAAGCTCGCGCCTTTAGCGGAGCCTGCGTTCGCGGCAAACGCGATCGCCCACAACAAAGCTACAGAGCAAGCGCATCTGTGCCTGTCGCTGCCGGGCTTCAAGGTGGGGCATCCGGACGTTTACTCGCTCATTTTGCTGAACAACGTCCTGGGAGGCAGCATGAGCTCGCGGCTGTTCCAGGAAATTCGCGAGGAGCGGGGGCTTGCCTACTCGGTCTACTCGTACCATTCCTCCTACAAGGAAGCGGGCACGTTTACCGTCTACACGGGCACGGCGCCTGAGCACGTGGGGCAGGTGTTCGATATCGTGACGAACGTCTTGCGCGATGTGGCCGATCACGGCATCACCGACAAGGAGCTGAACAAAGGGAAGGAACAGTTGAAAGGTAGCCTCATGCTCAGTCTGGAGAGCACCAACAGCCGGATGAGCCGCCTCGGTAAAAATGAGCTGCTGCTGGAGCGCCATCTCAGCCTCGATGAAATTATCGCCAAAATCGACCGCGTCTCGCACGAATCGGTCCTGGCTGTAGCGCAAGAGCTGTTCCGCTCTAAGCTGGCGATGGCGATGGTAAGCCCGCTGGATGGATACCCGTCCAATGTGAAAAACGATCTGTTGCTCTAATAGCTTCCTCTGTGAAAAATCCGGCATAGCCCGGATTTTTTTGCGTATATCAACAGTAACGCAAACAGGACAAAGGGGGGCTTCTCCATGCGGCTTAGCGAACTGGGCGGGAAGGAAATCATCGGTTTGGACAACGGGGAAAAAATGGGGGTCATCAGCGACTCCGACCTCGTCATCCACCCGGAAAACGGCGTCATTCAGTCGATCATTTTGCCCGGCGGCAGCTTCTTTGGCTTCGGAAAAAAACGGGAGGACCTGGTTATCCCGTGGAGCTCGATCGTGAAAATCGGTCCGGACATGGTCATCATCTCGCTTGCGCAGGTAGAGACACAAGCTACGCAAAAGTAGGCGGGGGTGTCACCGAAGTAGCGGGAGTCGAATAGGATGGGGGTAGACCGCATGGATTTCCGTCAACTTTTTCAAGAGGAAAACCTTTGCGTTCCGATCATTTAATGCAGTAAAATGTGTGGAAAGGGGAACGCAGCATGCTAACCGGCATACATGTTGCCTTCATTGGCGGAGACGCTCGCCAGTTGGAAGTCATCAAGCGATGCATTCAACTGGACGCCAGTGTCACGTTAGTTGGCTTCGACAACCTGGAAAGCAATTTTACAGGGGCAACGAAGAGACCATTAACATGCGATGTGTTGAAAGACGTGGACGCCCTCATCCTGCCCATCGTAGGAACCGATGACCAAGGCTTTGTGGAAAGCATCTTTTGCTCGAAACAATTGCAGCTTCTGGATCAACACGTGGAAAGCTTGCCGAAGCATTGCGTGGTATATACGGGAATGGCAAAACCTTACCTGAAAAAACTGTTGGCATCCAAGCAGACTCCCCTCGTGGAGCTGCTGGATCGCGATGACGTAGCCATCTATAACTCCATCCCGACGGTGGAGGGAGCACTCATGATGGCGATTCAAAATACGGATATCACGATTCATGGATCTCAGTCAATCGTTTTGGGATTAGGTCGAACAGGTTTGTCTATGGCCCGGGCCCTGCATGCACTGGGAGCGCGTGTTAGAGTGGGGGCTAGGCGTCAGGAACACTTGGCACGCATCTATGAGATGGGATTGACTCCCTTCCCGATCAGTGAGCTAAAGCAACAAGTCACGAATGCTGATTTCATTTTTAATACCGTCCCGCAGTTACTCCTCACGGCAGAGATCATTGCGCAAATGCCGCAATCGGCGTTTATTCTCGATCTTGCCTCCAAGCCGGGAGGGACAGATTTTCGATACGCCGAAAGACGAGGCATCAAAGCGCTTCTCGCTCCCGGATTACCTGGAATCGTTGCACCGAAAACCGCAGGGCAGATTTTGGCCCAGATTTTGTCGCGTCTCATTGCGGAGCAGAGGAGAACCAGGGGGGAGTCAACATGAGCATGCTGCAGGGAAAGACCATTGGCTTTGGATTGTCAGGATCGCATTGCACGTTTGAAGAAACCATGCCGCAAATCAAGCGGTTTGTGGACGCCGGAGCGAGAGTGATTCCGATCGTTTCGAATACGATCATGACGACGGACACGCGCTTTGGAACCTCGCAGAGCTGGCAACAGCAGCTCAAGGATTTGACAGGGGAGGAACTGATTTCGACGATTCCCCAGGCAGAACCTTTGGGACCTTCAAAATTGTTGGACGTGATGGTGATTGCTCCCTGCACGGGCAGCTCGACCAGCCGTCTGGCAAATGCCATCACCGACAGCGCGGTACTCATGGCTGCCAAGGCGACCATGCGCAATTTGCGACCGCTTGTCATCGCAATCTCCACCAATGATGGTCTGGGATTAAACGCTGCCAATATTGCCAAGCTGTTGGCGGCGAAGAATATCTATTTCGTGCCGTTCGGGCAGGATGCTCCGGACAAAAAGCCAAACTCGCTCGTTGCCCGCATGGACCTGTTACTGGAAACATGCGAGGCGGCATTGGAAGGTAGGCAATTGCAACCCTTGCTCATCGAAAGATTCAACTACTAAACCAAACACAAAAAAACAATTCACCTGCTTTTCGCGATTAGGAGGAGAGTAAGAGATGGCTAACCAACTGACTTACAATGTAGCAGTAGTCGGTGCGACTGGCGCAGTCGGACAACAAATGATTCGCTTACTGGAAGAGCGCAACTTCCCGATTAAACAGCTCAAGCTGCTTGCTTCCGGACGTTCTGCCGGCAAGACAGTCACGTTCAAGGGACAAGAAGTTGTCCTGGAAGAAGCTACTCCTGAGAGCTTTGCGGGAATCGATTTTGCCCTGTTCAGCGCGGGAGGAGGCGTGAGCAAGGAACTGGCTCCTCACGCTGTGCGTCACGGCGCCGTCGTAATCGACAACACCAGCGCATTCCGGATGGACCCGGATGTGCCGCTCGTTGTGCCAGAGGTGAACATGGACGCCGCTCTCGCTCATAAAGGAATCATTGCGAATCCAAACTGCTCTACCATTCAGATGGTAGCCGCTCTGAAACCCTTGTATGATCGTTTTGGAATAGACCGCATTATCGTTTCTACTTACCAGGCAGTGTCTGGTGCCGGCCAGTCCGCAATCAACGAGCTGCGCGACCAGAGCCGCGACGTTCTGGACGGAAAAGAAGCAGAATGTCATGTCCTGCCTGTAGGAAAACTGCCTGTTCACCATCAAATTGCCTTCAACGCGATTCCGCAAATTGATGTGTTTACTGACAACGGCTTTACTTACGAAGAGATGAAAATGGTCAATGAAACCAAAAAAATCTTCGGTGATGACACTGTGCAGGTTTCTGCCACATGCGTACGCATTCCGGTCGTTTACGGACACAGTGAGTCAGTTTACGTGGAGCTGAAACAGGATTACGACCTGAACGAGGTAAGAGCTCTCCTGGAGAACGCCCCAGGCGTTGTGGTGGTAGATACGCCGCAAGAACAGCAATATCCTCTGGCTACGGATGCTACCGGCAAGCTAGATGTGTTTGTCGGCCGCTTGCGTCGTGATCTCCATCATCCTCGAGGACTGCATATGTGGATCGTTTCTGACAACCTTCTCAAAGGTGCAGCATGGAATACAGTACAAATCGCTGAAGAACTCATCAAAGCAAGAGCATAGGGGAGAGGTTTGTGAAGATTCTCGTCCAGAAGTTCGGTGGTTCTTCCTTGACGACGGAAGATTGCCGGATGAGGGCAATCTACCATATAGAAAAAGCGATCGACGAAGGCTATGCCCTCGTCGTTGTCGTATCGGCCATGGGGCGCAAAGGCGACCCGTACGCAACCGATACACTTTTGCAGTTGGTTCGCAGCAATGGGAACCAACTGCCTCGCCGCGAGATGGATATGCTGATGCATACAGGGGAGATCATCTCCGCGACTGTCATGTGCAGCATGCTCAATTCCCGCGGCATCAAGGCTACTATCTTGACTGGCGGCCAGGCCAACATCGTGACGAGCGACGATTTTACGAATGCGCAAATTATGTCGATTGACCCGAGCCGCATTTTGCAAGACCTGCATGCAGGCCAAGTCGTGATCGTGCCCGGCTTCCAGGGGCGGACAGAGAATTGGGAAATTACGACGCTGGGACGCGGTGGCAGCGACACGACAGCTACAGCTCTCGGCGTTGCCCTGCAAGCGGAGATGGTAGACATTTTTACGGATGTAGAGGGCATCATGACAGCGGACCCGCGCATCGTCGAAGAAGCGCAGCCGCTCGAAATGGTGACGTACACCGAGATTTGCAACATGGCTCACCTGGGAGCAAAAGTGATTCATCCGCGGGCGGTAGAAATCGCTATGCAGGCCAACGTGCCGATTCGCGTTCGCTCTACGTTTTCGGACGACCCTGGCACACTTGTGACGACCATGCTGGAGATCGGCAAGAAGGGGTATTCGGTTCAGGACAGGGTCGTCATGGGGATTGCCCACGTGCCGAACATTACCCAGATCAAGGTGGCCAACAAGGAAGGCTACTACGATACACAACTGCAAGTATTCAAAACGATGGCAACGAATAACATCAGTGTCGATTTCATCAACGTGAATCCGCTGGGGGTTGCCTACACCGTTCACGACGAGATGGGACCGAAAGCAGCGCGGCTCTTGACAGATATGGGCTACGAACCGCAACTGCTGCCGCATTGCGCAAAGGTTTCCGTCATCGGGGCAGGAATGACAGGAGTGCCGGGCGTCATGGCACGAATCGTTGAGGCTCTGACGCAAGAAGACATTCAGATTTTGCAATCGGCCGACTCCCATACGACCATTTGGGTACTGGTGCATGAGGCGGAAATGGTGCGGGCCGTACGTGCCTTGCATCAACAGTTCAATCTGCATGCCCACCATATGTGAGCACTCTTATTTTCATTTTTGATGCCTACTGATTACAACAAGAGGAGTTGGAAAGCTAGTGGCACGTTTTGGTCGGCTGGTTACCGCCATGGTAACGCCTTTTAATGAACAATTACAGATTGATTTCGATAAAACGGAGCGCCTGATCGATCACCTGATTGCCAACGGGACGACAGGCATCGTACTGAGCGGAACGACAGGCGAGTCGCCGACGCTCTCCCGCGCTGAGAAGCTGGAACTGTTTCGCCACGCCGTTGCGTATGCAAAAGGCAAGTGCCACATTATCGCCGGAACGGGCAGCAACGACACCGCGTCCAGCATCGAGTTCACCCAGGAGGTTCAGTCCATCGGCGTAGACGCTGTCATGGTTGTGGCTCCTTACTACAGCAAGCCGTCCCAGGAAGGTCTGTACGCTCATTTCAAAGCATTGGCAGAGTCGACGGACCTCCCTGTCATGCTGTACAACGTACCTGGCCGCTCGGTTGTGAACATGACGGCAGAGACGACCTTGCGTCTGGCAAAGCTGCCCAACGTCGTTTGCATCAAGGAAGCTTCCGGCAACCTGGGGCAGATGGCGCAAATTATCGAGCATGCTCCGGAAGGCTTCGAGCTGTACAGCGGTGACGACGGCTTGACGTTGCCCATCCTGTCGATTGGCGGGGTAGGCATTGTCAGTGTGGCGAGCCACGTTGTCGGCCCGCAAATGACCGAGATGATGGACGCCTTCTTCCAAGGAAAACACGCGGAAGCGGCGAGCATTCACCGCAAGCTGATGCCTGTGTTTGAAGGGCTGTTCGCGTATCCGAGCCCGGGGCCGACCAAAGTCGCGCTGGAAAAGCTCGGCGTTTCCGTGGGGGGAGTACGTCTGCCATTGGTGGAGCTGAACGAACAGGAAAAAGCATTTGTTCACTCGTTGTTTGCCTAACTGAAAAAAGCACGAGATGCGTAAAAGAGCCATTCCACAATTGGGATGGCTCTTTTTCCTTGTGTTCGGGTTTTCACTTCGGGTATAATGAAAATAAGTGATTTGGGGCGGTTTTTTTGAGTGGACATGACAACTAAATATAGGAGGTTACACGTTTGGCAAAGTCGAATCACTCTGTTCTCATTTTCGCCCTGGGCGGAGTCGGCGAAATTGGGAAGAATATGTATGTGGTACAAAGCGGGGACGACATCGTAGTGATTGATGCCGGATTGAAATTCCCGGAAGAGGAAATGCTGGGAATTGACATGGTGATTCCGGACATCACCTACTTGGAAGAGAACCGCGACAAAGTTCGGGGTATCATTATTACGCATGGACACGAAGATCATATCGGCGGCCTCAGCTATGTGCTGAAGCATTTGAAAGTCCCGGTTTATGCGACAAAACTTACCCTCGGCCTGATTGATGCAAAATTGAAAGAAGCGGGTATTCTAAACGAAACGAAGCGAGTATTGATTAACAGCGATTCAGAGGTCGTCCTCGGAAAAATGAAAGCGACTTTTTTCCGGGTGAATCACAGTATTCCGGATTGTGTGGGAGTATGCCTGGAAACGCCTGAAGGCTACGTCGTCCACACAGGAGACTTCAAGTTCGACCAAACACCGATCAACAGCCAGGCTGCCGATCTGGCAAAAATGGCCATGATTGGCGATCGTGGTGTATTGTGCTTGCTGTCTGACAGTACGAATGCGGAACGGCCTGGATTTACCGGATCGGAACGCTCTGTCGGCATCGCGATCAAAGACGTCTTCAGCAAGGCGACGGGACGAATCGTCGTCTCTACCTTCGCGTCGAACGTGCA
Organism: Brevibacillus sp. FW306-2-1A-C05A; assembly: GCF_058781555.1. Taxonomy (NCBI): domain Bacteria; kingdom Bacillati; phylum Bacillota; class Bacilli; order Caryophanales; family Paenibacillaceae; genus Brevibacillus; species Brevibacillus sp. FW306-2-1A-C05A. Next base: position 122,108 of record NZ_JBYSWV010000001.1, on the reverse strand, counting down.
CCGCATCCAGCAAGTCGTGGATGCAGCCGTGCAGTTCAACCGCAAGCTGACAGTTGTCGGCCGGAGCATGCAAAACGTCATCAATATCAGCAGAGAGCTGGGCTATTTGTTCGTTCCGGAAGGCTTGATTGTCGAGAGCGACGAAATCAACAAGCTGCCTGCTGAGCAAGTCGTTATTTTATCTACTGGAAGCCAAGGAGAGCCAATGTCTGCGCTCACACGCATGGCCCGATCCGCCCATCGGAAAATTGACATCCTTCCAGGAGATACGGTCATTATTGCAGCGACCCCGATTCCGGGAAATGAAAAGTATGTAGCGCGCACGATTGACCAGCTTTCGAGAATTGGCGCTGATGTGATTTATGGCGGCCATGGACCTAACGGAACCGTCCACGTCTCCGGTCATGGCAGTCAGGAAGAACTGCGACTGATGCTGAATTTAATGAAGCCTAAGTACTTTATTCCCGTTCACGGCGAATACCGGATGCTGAAAATGCATTCCTTGCTGGCTGAACAGGTGGGCATTCCAGAGGAGAACATCTTTTTGCTGGATAACGGCGACACGGTGGAAATCTCCGGGGGCCGGGCGCGTTATGGCCCGAAAGTCCACGCAGGCAATGTCCTGATTGACGGCCTGGGTGTCGGCGATGTTGGAAACATCGTACTTAGAGATCGCAAATTACTGTCCCAAGACGGCATACTGGTAGTTGTCGTTACACTCAGCAAACAAAATGGCACGATTTTGTCTGGTCCAGACATCATCTCTCGCGGTTTCGTCTACGTGCGTGAATCCGAGGAACTGCTGGATGAAGCGAATCGCATAGTGACCCAAACACTTGTCAAGTGCATGGAAGAAAATGTAAACGAATGGTCATCCCTCAAAAACAACGTAAAAGAATCATTGGGACGTTATTTGTACGAGCAAACTCGTCGCCGTCCGATGATCTTGCCGATTATCATGGAAGTGTAAGGCTAGGAAAAGAGTCAGGAATCCCCCAAAACAACGGGGTTCCTGGCTTTTTTTGGTCTTTCGCGGCGCATGATTTTCCCATCTGCTATCCATACTACAGAGGAAAGTGAGGGAGGATCATCCATGTCGAAGCAACCGTACAACCAATTTTTAAATAGGCCGCCTTTTACAAGCTCACTGGCGAACAACGACAAAGGCGCAGCCTCGGAAAGCACGCCTCCGGACGGACAGGAGCCTGCTGCTACGCCGCCTGCGGAAGCGCCAGCCCAGGAAGATCCGAAGAAAAAGCTTCTGGACTCGATCAGCCAATTGGGGCAAACGAACGTACCGCAGTTGGAAAGCAATATTTATTGTATGACCATTATCGGACAAGTAGAAGGGCATATTCAGTTACCGCCGCAAAACAAGACGACCAAGTACGAACACCTCATCCCGCAACTGGTTGCAGCCGAGCAAAACAGCAAGATCGAAGGAGTTCTCGTCATTTTGAACACCGTGGGCGGAGACGTGGAAGCAGGACTCGCGATTGCCGAGATGGTAGCCTCGATGTCCAAACCTGTCGTGACCCTTGTTCTCGGCGGCGGTCACAGCATTGGCGTTCCGATTGCGGTTGCCGGCACGTATTCGTTTATTGCGGAAACGGCGACGATGACGATTCACCCGATTCGGCTGACCGGACTCGTGATCGGCGTTCCGCAAACCTTTGAATACTTGGACAAGATGCAGGATCGCGTCGTCAGCTTTATCGCCCGTCATTCGAATATTTCCGAAGAGAAGTTTCGCGAGCTGATGACGCGCACAGGCGAGCTGACGCGTGACATCGGAACGAATGTCATCGGCGTCGATGCCGTCAAGTACGGCTTGATCGACGAGGTCGGCGGTCTGGGCAAGGCGCTGAAAAAACTGAATGAGCTGATTGAAAAAGCAAGAAACGGGGAGGGGCGGGTTCTTCAATGATTTTATACTCGATTATCCCGACGGAGACGGTTTTTGCCAACATGGACCAGGTGGAAAAGCAGGAACTGGAAGAGATTACGAACGGCCATGCGACTATGCTGGTGGAGCGGACCGGACCGTATGAGGGAAGAATCGTCAGGCTGATTAGCCCGGACCCGCAAGACTATTTGAAAGCCCATTACGCCCCCGGACAAAAAGTTCAGTTTCACCCCGAATGGCTCGTCTAAGAAGTCCTGTATTTCTATGAATTTCCTGTGTTATACTAATGATGTACGAACAGCAGCCGAACAAAATACGGCTGCCTTTTTACCATTTTTGTACATAGCGTTAGTGAGCACAGAAGGAGGCGTGCCATTGAGTAGGAGAAAAAGAGAGCGGTCACAAGCGGCATTGGCCTCGGTTGTCAAAATAGAGCTGCTCGGATTGCTCATTATTGTGCTGTCCTTGATCGGACTTCTGGAAAGCGGATGGCTGGGCAAAAATATTCTGGCGTTTATGTTCCGGTTCGTTGCCGGCTCCTGGGATTTTCTCATCCCTGTGCTGATGATCGGAATGGCTGTCCACATGATGTTTACGAGACAGGCGCCGCGGCTCACCTATCGCGTGCTTGGGATTGCGCTGATCGGTGTAGCGATCCTGACGTGGGACCATATGATTTTGTACAAGCAGATCACGGCTGACGGCAAATTCGCCGAGCAGAGCATCATTCGGGTCACATGGGACAGAATTTGGCTCGATCACAGCCAAAAAGTGTCCACGACCGGAGTGGGCGGGGGCATGGTGGGGGCGCTTTTCTTCGCTGTCACAAACGGCCTCGTCGGAACGATCGGGACTGGCTTAATTATCGTCTTTTTGTTTCTCGTCGGTCTTATGTTTCTGTTCAATCTTTCTTATGTGAACATTTTGATGTTTGTCCGGGACAAAATCGCACTTTTCTACGGCAAGGCGAAGGAGACGGTCAAAGACTCCGTGCAGCTTTTGCAGGAAGAGGGCGAGCGCCGGAAAAAAGAGGCGAAGGAAGCGGACGCGCAGCGCAAGCAGAAGCTGGCAGAAGCTGGCGAGCCTGACCCGGATGCGATTTCTGTGCGAGAGCTGAAGGCGAACTTCGACGAGCAGGCAGCGGAGCAGCCTGTCATTCCTGTCATTCACGATTTTGCCGACCGGATCGCGATGGAAGACGATGGGGGGCCGGCAGAGCCTGCGCAAACGCCCAAGCCTGTTGCCGCACAACCGAAACAGGAAATTACGTTTGCCCTGGAAGGCGACGAAGAGATTTTCGGGACGCTGGAGACGGCAGAAGAACAGCCAGCGGTGCCATATGAGCTGCCGAGCTTGCAGATGCTGTCCAGACCGCGTTCAACGGGAACGGCCAAAGATGTGGACCACACCTCGAATGCGCTCAAGCTGGTGCAAACGTTGAAAAGCTTTGGCGTAAGCGCGACGGTTTCCGAAGTGCATCGCGGCCCGGCCGTCACCCGCTACGAGGTGCAGCCAGCCACGGGGGTAAAAGTGAGCCGGATTGTCAGTTTGACAGACGACCTGGCGCTGGCGCTTGCAGCCAAAGACATTCGCATCGAGGCGCCGATTCCAGGCAAATCGGCGATCGGTATCGAGGTTCCCAACTCCGAGGTAGCCGTCGTGTCGCTTCGCGAAGTGCTGGAATCGCCGCAATATCAGGATGCGCCAGGCAAATTGACCGTTGCTTTGGGCCGCGATATTTCGGGCCAGCCGATCGTGGCCGATCTGACGAAAATGCCGCACTTGCTGGTGGCCGGAGCTACGGGCAGCGGGAAGTCAGTCTGCATCAACGGCTTGATTATGAGCATCTTGTTCAAGGCGAAACCGGACGAAGTCAAGCTGATGATGGTTGACCCGAAAATGGTCGAGCTGAACGTTTACAACGGCATCCCGCATTTGCTGGCCCCGGTCGTGACAGATTCGAAGCGGGCTTCGGTCGCGCTGAAAAAAGTCGTGGCCGAAATGGAGCGGCGCTACAACCTGTTTGCGAAAACGGGCAGCCGCAACATCGAGATGTACAATGCGCAAGTGCAGGGCCCGCCTTTACCGTACATCGTCGTCATCGTCGACGAGCTGGCTGACCTGATGATGGTCGCCCCAGGCGAGGTCGAGGACGCGATTTGCCGCCTCGCGCAAATGGCGCGCGCTTCCGGCATTCATTTGATTATTGCGACACAGCGTCCTTCTGTTGACGTCATCACAGGGGTCATCAAGGCGAACATCCCTTCCCGGATCGCCTTTGGCGTCTCCTCGATGGCGGACTCCCGCACGATTCTCGACATGGGCGGAGCGGAGAAGTTGCTGGGCAGAGGCGACATGCTCTCCTTGCCGATGGGAGCCTCCAAGCCGATTCGCGTGCAAGGCGCCTTCGTCTCTGACAAGGAAGTCGAGGAAGTTGTCCGCTTTGTCAAAGAGCAGCAGGAAGTGCGCTACAACGAAGAAATGATTCCGGGAGAAGTGCAGGAGGAGCAGCAGGCTGTCGTGGATGACGAGCTGTACGATCAGGCTGTCCAGATCGTGTCAGAAGCGCAAACGGCCTCGGCCTCGCTTTTGCAGCGGCGTTTGCGGGTAGGCTACACGCGAGCGGCCCGGTTGATCGACATGATGGAAGCGCAAGGAGTCGTCGGCCCGTACGAAGGGTCGAAGCCGCGAGAGGTCCGTGTGCCTCGTCCTTCCATTGAATCCAATATTTCCTAAATCCCTTGACTTTGCTGGTGTCGTGCAACTGGCAAAGTCATTTTTTCTGGCCGCAGTTAAAAATATTTGACTTGCATGATGGACGACCCTCATGTAAAATTTTTAACAGATTGAGGGGAATTGTTGTTATCACGTCTCATGAGAATCAGAGGTCTGACGTCCTACCTGTTGGGATGGCTAGCGGACAACAGGAGTGAATTGACGATGAGCATCAAAGGGAATGTTCGATCACTTTTCCTCTTGGTTATGGACAAAATCAAGAGTGATATCGAAACCGGACAACTGCGTCCCGGTGAACGCCTCCCATCCGAAGCCGAACTATCCAAGCAGTTAGGCGTAAGCAGGGCAACCCTTCGCGAGGCGCTCCGTCTTCTGGAAGAAGAGAAAATTGTCATTCGCAGACACGGTGTAGGGACATTTATCAATTCCAAACCTGTTTTTTCAGGCGGAATTGGGGAACTCTTTAGTGTGACGGATGCAATTGAACGCCAAGGATACACAGCAGGAACGATGATCCTGAAGACGTACTTTGGCGAGGCAGGAGACGAGGAGCGGAAAAGCTTGGCCTTGAATCCGGGCGAAGGCGTGCTGACGGTAGAGCGCATTCGGACGGCCGACGGCGAACCAGTGGTCTACTGTATCGACCGTATTCCTGCGCGCTTGGTGCCAGAAGGCTACACGGCTGGCGGGGAGTCCATTTTCAAATGGCTGGAGAGCGCTACAGGGGTGCGAATTTCGTATGCAGTGGCTCACATTGAACCCATGGGCTACAATGAAAAGGTTTCCAATCTGCTGCACTGCGACAAATCTACACCATTGCTCTTGCTCAAGCAGATTCATTACGACGAAAGTGAAAAGCCGGTTTTATACTCCCATAACTACTTCAGAGCTGACAAAATTCACTTTCACGTCGTGCGGAGACGGTTGTAATCGTGGGGGAAACCTCACTCAACAATTTTCATCAACCAAAAACAGGGGGTAATCTCAGATGAAGAAAGTTCTATCCGTGCTTTCTGTGGTAACACTCAGCCTGTCGCTTGTTCTTGCTGGCTGCGGAAGCAAACCAGAAGCACAACCTCAAGGTCAGACTGGCGCAAGCAATGGCGGCGCTGAAGGCGGTGCCAAAACAGCGATCCGAGTTGGTATGGTTACGGACGTTGGCGGCGTAAACGACAACTCCTTCAACCAAAGTGCCTGGGAAGGTCTGCAACGTTTCCAAACCGAGCTGAACCTGCCAAAAGACAGCGTAAACTATCTGCAATCCACCAGCGATGCTGAGTATGTACCTAACCTGACTCAATTTGTAAAAGACAAATGGGATCTGACTTGGGGTATCGGTTTCCTGATGGGCGATCACCTGAAAAAAGTAGCTGACGAAAACAAAGATGCGAAACTGGCGATCATTGACGCGGAAGTAGATGCGCCTAACGTGGAATCCGTTCTCTTCAAAGAGCACGAAGGTTCCTTCCTCGCTGGGGTAGTAGCAGCGAAAATGACCAAAACGAAAACAGTCGGTTTCGTTGGTGGCGTTGAAATCCCGGTTATCAAACGTTTCGAAGTTGGTTTCGAAGCAGGGGTAAAAGCGGCTGATCCTAGCGTTAAAGTAATCAAAGTGTACACAGGTGCATTTGACAAGCCTGACCTTGGCAAATCCACTGCTTCCCAAATGTACGGTCAAGGCGCTGACATCATCTTCCACGCTTCCGGCGGTACAGGTGATGGCGTATTTAACGAAGCAAAAGACCGCAAAGCTAAAGGCGAAAACGTTTGGGTAATCGGTGTAGACAAAGACCAATCCCTGACATTCGGTGACGAGATTACTCTCACTTCCATGGTAAAACGCGTTGACGAAGCTGTATTCCGTGTATCCAAAGACCTGTCCGAAGGTAAATTCGAGGGCGGTAAAATCAAATGGCTCGGTCTTGCTGAAGACGGTGTAGGCTTGGCTTCCACTTCCAATAAGAACGTTCCAGAAGACGTACTGAAGCTGGTTGAAGAATACAAGCAAAAAATCGTTAAAGGCGAAATCTCGGTGCCAGACAAGTAAAACGATGAAGCGGCAAATGGACAAGGCTGGTTCTAGGAACTGGCCTTGTTCTTTACCTTCACACTAAACCCAAAAAATGGGGTGAGCATGGTTGAGTTCGGTAAAAAAAGTAGTTGAGATGCGAGGGATTACCAAGCGGTTCCCGGGGATTGTGGCAAACGACAACATCACGCTTTCTGTCAAGCAAGGCGAAATTCATGCGCTTCTCGGCGAGAATGGCGCAGGCAAGTCGACGTTAATGAACATTTTGTTTGGCCTGTATCAACCAGATGAAGGCGAAATCCTTATCAACGAAAAAGTAGTGAAGATTACAAGCCCTAACGTTGCCAACGAGCTTGGCATCGGGATGGTGCACCAGCATTTTATGCTTGTGGAGACGTTTACGGTAACAGAAAACATTGTATTAGGAAACGAACCGAAAAACGGGTTGCAAATAGATATCCAAAGCGCTGAAAAAGCGGTGGAAAAGCTGTCAAATCAATACGGGCTAAAGGTTGATCCTAGAGCAAAGATTCAGGATATCTCCGTAGGGATGCAACAACGCGTAGAGATCTTGAAAACGCTTTACCGCGGGGCCGACATCTTGATTTTTGACGAGCCGACTGCTGTTCTTACCCCTCAGGAAATTCATGAACTCATTGAAATCATGCATAACTTGGTCAAAGAGGGCAAGACCATCATCCTGATTACCCACAAGCTCAAGGAAATCATGGCCGTCTGCGACGCCTGCACGATTATCCGTCGCGGGAAAGTGATTGACTCCGTGCTGGTTAAAGACACGAACCCGGACGAACTGGCAGCCAAAATGGTGGGGCGCGAAGTCAACTTCCGCGTGGATAAAACCGCGGCGAAGCCGAAGGAAACCATCCTCGCTGTCGAAAACCTCACCGCCATGGGCAACCGCGGCGTCAATGCGCTGAACAATCTCAGCCTGGAAGTGCGGGCGGGCGAGATTTTGGGGATTGCAGGCGTAGACGGCAACGGGCAGAGTGAACTGATTGAAGTTTTGACCGGGTTGCGGAAAGCAACCAGTGGCCGTGTCCTTCTCAATGGCAAAGACATTACGAACCAGTCGCCGCGCGATATTTCCGAATCGGGCTTGTCGCACATTCCGGAAGACCGTCATAAGCGCGGATTGGTTCTCGATTTTACCATGAGCGAGAATATGGTGTTGGAAACGTATTTCCACCCGACGTTTAACAAAAACGGCTTTCTCGACTATGGCGCGATTGACAAGCATGCGGCCAAGCTGATTGAGGAGTTTGACGTGCGCACGCCGTCGATCTACACGCCAGCGCGAGCATTGTCCGGAGGGAACCAGCAAAAGGCGATTATCGCCCGGGAAGTGGACAAAAACCCGGATTTGCTGATCGCGGCGCAGCCTACACGCGGTCTGGACGTAGGGGCGATCGAATTTATTCATCGCCGTCTGATCGAGCAACGCGACAAAGGCAAAGCGGTTCTGCTGCTTTCCTTGGAGCTGGATGAGGTCATCAACGTCTCTGACCGGATTGCCGTGATTTATGAAGGTAGCATTGTAGGAATTGTCGATGCGAAATCGACGAGCGAGCAAGAGCTGGGCTTGATGATGTCCGGCGGAAAACGAATGCCTGGAGGAGGAAACGATGAATAAAGTGATTGCCGTCTTTACAAAAGAATCGTTCCTCGTTCCTGTCGTCGCGATCATTCTCGGCCTGCTGACCGGGGCGATCGCCATGCTGGCAGGCGGCTTCAACCCGATTCAGGCTTACATGGCCCTGATCGAAAAGGTATTCGGAAGCGCGTATAACTTCGGGGAAACGATCCGGCAGATTACACCGCTGATCTTTACGGGTCTTGCAGTGGCGTTTGCCTTTCGGACAGGACTGTTCAACATTGGGGCAGAGGGGCAGTTTATTGTAGGGATGATCGCTGCGACGACAGTAGGGGTTTCTTTTGATCTTCCTGCTTACATCCACGCTCCTCTCGCTGTGATTGCAGGTGCGGTAGCAGGCGGCCTGTGGGGCTCGATTGCCGGTTACTTGAAAGCCGCTCGCGGCGTGAACGAGGTTATCACCAGCATCATGCTGAACTGGGTCGCGCTGTACTTGGCAAACTGGGTCATGAATGCGTTTTTCATCCCGGCCGGACAACAGCGTTCGGAAATGATTAAGGAATCATCCATGATTACGATTAGCTGGCTCTCGCAAATGTTTGACAGTGCCCGCTTGCACTGGGGAACCTTGCTTGCTGTGCTTGCCGCTATCTTTTTCTACGTCATTCTTTGGAAAACGAAGTCCGGCTACGAATTGCGTGCCGTAGGTCTGAATCCGCACGCTTCCGAATATGCGGGGATGAACGTAAACCGCAACGTCGTCAAAGCGATGTTCATCGGCGGCATGTTCGCGGGGATTGGCGGCGCTTGCGAGATTTTGGGCGTGTTCCATTACCAGGCGATCATGACTGCGCAGCCAGGCTATGGCTTCGACGGTATCGCTGTCGCGTTGATCGGCGGAAATACGCCGCTTGGCGTCGTGCTTGCCGCCATCTTGTTCGGGATTCTCACTTTCGGGGCAGCCGGCATGAAGTTCGGCGCTGGCGTGCCTGTTGAGCTGATCCGTGTCGTAATCGCTTCGGTCATCTTCTTTGTGGCGGCGCACGGCATCGTGAAAATTTTTGTCAAACCAATCTTGAAGAAGAAAAAGGAAGGTGGAAACTGATGGATTGGGGAGTCATTCTTAGCAACCTCGTTCATGATACCATCGTGTTTTCCACTGCCCTGATTTTTGCCTCTCTGGGCGGGCTCTACTCCGAGCGCTCTGGTGTCGTGAATATTGCGCTGGAAGGCATGATGATTATCGGTGCCTTTACAGGTGCCGTCATTACGTACGCGTTCCAAGATTCGCTGGGAGCATTCGCTCCGTGGATCGGCTTTATTTTGGCGGGGATCGCCGGTTCGATTTTTGCCCTTCCGCACGCTGTCGCTTCCGTTACCTTCAAAGCGGACCAGACAGTCAGCGGCGTGGCCTTGAACTTTTTGGCGGCAGGTCTGTCCGTGTACTTGACCAAAATCATCTTTAACGGCGCGGGCCAGACAACGACCTTGTCCAGCGTCTTTGCTAAGTGGGAAATTCCGCTTTTGCACGACATCCCGTATTTGGGACATGCTATCTTTGAATCGTATCCGACGAGCTATTTGGCGTTTATCGCGGTCTTTTTGACCTGGTACCTGATCTTCAAAACTCCGTTCGGCTTGCGTCTACGCGCGGTCGGTGAGCATCCGCGCGCTGCTGACACGGTAGGGATCAACGTGAAAAGAATGCGTTATACCGCTGTCATGATTAGCGGTGCGCTGGCTGCTTTGGGCGGGGCGACAATCTCGCTGACGACGACGAGCAACTTTTCCCATAACACCGTATCCGGCCAAGGGTTTATCGCGATTGCCGCGTTGATTTTCGGAAAATGGCATCCGGCCGGAGCGATGGGCGCTGCCTTGTTCTTCGGGGTTGCCCAAGCGATCAAGTCTTTGGTGCAGATTTTCGGACTGACCAAGTTCATTCCGACCGAGTTTATTTTCATGCTGCCGTACGTACTGACTATTTTGGTCATGGCTGGTCTGGTTGGACGCTCCAACGCTCCTGCCGCACTGGGCAAACCGTACGATACCGGCTCTCGTTAAGGATCAGTTGACATAATTTGCGTCTGGAACCCGTTCCTTTCCGTATGCGATAATTTTTCTTGTGAGATTGCGCGGGGAGGGAAAGAAATGAACTGCTGGCTACATAAGCGCAGCCGTTTACGTTCTGCCGGGATTCTGGGCGCTTTTTTTGCCTGTCTTGGTCTGTGGCTGTCTGGCGGACTAGCCAGTACGGCAGCGGCAAAAGAGCCAGGTCCGGTCATATCGCTGGTAGTGGATGGCAAAGGGGTGGAGTCTGACGTTTTGCCGCTGCGCCAAAACGGACGGATGCTCGTGCCGATCCGGGTGATTGCCGAAGCGACAGGGTCGCAGGTCGAGTATGATGCCGAGCAACAGCGCGTTTCTTTTGGCCAAAAAGGCAAGCATGTCTCGCTCGATGTCAACAGTCGGCTGGCGTATGTGAACGGGGAGCGGGTTACGCTGGAGGCGCCGCCGATTATCGTCAATCAACGTACGCTCGTGCCGCTGCGCTTCGTCAGCGAGGCGCTCGGCTACCAGGTGGAGTGGGACGCGACGTCGTCCGTGGCGCACGTGCAGACAAAGCCTGTGGAGGATCGTGCCGTCACGGTAGAGGAAGCCGCCAATCCGTACGTGGTGCAGCCAAATGACACGCTCGGGGCCATTGCGCTTCGCCACGGGACGACGATGAGTGCGATCAAGAAAAACAACTACTTGTCCAGCGATCAACTGACGATTGGGCAAATTCTGTTTTTGCCGCACGCGGCGAAAAAAGCGGAGCATCCTCTGGCAGACAAGGTCGGAGATAAACGCTTGCTCGGTCAGGAATACTTGTTTCCGTTCAACGATGCGAGCTGGTACGAGCCGTATGGCGACAGCTTCGGTTCCGATCGCGAATGGACGGAGAGCCACAACGGCAGTGTCCGCAGGCATGAAGGCATCGACATCATGGCGCCAAAAGGGACGCCGATCTATTCGGTTTCGGACGGGACGATCAATCGCGTAGGCTGGAATACGTACGGCGGCTGGCGGATCAACATTACCGATAAAAACGGGCAGTTTCGCATGTATTACGCCCACCTCAGCGCCTACGCTCCCGGCCTTCGCGTCGGGGGGACGGTCAAGGCAGGACAGTTGATCGGATTTGTCGGAGATACAGGCTATGGCGGTCCAGGTACGGTGGGGATGTTTGCGCCTCATCTGCATTTCGGGCTGTATCGGAATGACAACGGACGAGCTGTCGATCCGTACGACTACCTTCGTTACTGGGAGCAAAACAAAGTGGTAAGCTTGTTTGGGTAATGGGACAGACTATACGGTAAGGAATCCTGACGAATAGGAGGGCTTTTCGTATGTGGATCTGTCCATACTGTGGAGGAAATCACGGCTTGCCTTTTCACGACGAGCAGTTGGATGGCGTGCTTTGCCTGTCTTCTGATTGCGGCCGGTTCGTGGAAGAAGGCGTCACTTCGGAAGATACCAGAGATTGGGATTATATGGATATGTAGCATCGAGAGCGAGCACGCGCCCGAAAAGGCCGGCTTGCTCTTTTCTTTTTCGCGAAAAAAACGCAGGAACAGCCGGACGCCAAAGGACGAAAGCGAGGAGTCTTACGGCGGGCCGCAGGCGCATACGATGGAAAACAGGCAGTTATAATGGAAGATTCTGATGAAAGATGGCCTGCCAATTGGTTACAATAGAGAAGTATAAGCAGATGGAGAAGGGAGAAGTTGCCATGAAAGCACAGACGTCTGAGATCGCGTTTCAAAGCTCCCAAATGAACGGGATGAACGTACATATTCTTCCGACCGCGAAATTCAAGACTACGACGATCGTGACGATGATTGAACAGGCTCTGTCGGAGGAACACGTGACCAAGACCGCGCTGCTGGCGAACGTCATGAAGCGGGCGAGCGCCCGTTTTCCGGAGACCAAGCTGTTGCGTGCGCACCTCGACTTTTTGTACGGCGCCATTTTTGATGTAGATGTCATGAAAAAAGGCGAACGGCAAATCCTGCAAATTTATATGGAGGTGCCGAACGAGAAGTACTTGTCTAAAGAGGACGCGCTTTTGGAGCAGGCGATTCAGTTCGTAGGCGACATGCTGGTGCGGCCGTATGTGCAAAACAATGCGTTTGCCGAGAAGTATGTGACGCAGGAAAAAGAAGCGCTGCGAAAGCGGATCGAGAGCCTGATTGACGACAAGATGAAGTACGCCAATCAGCGCGTCACAGAAGAGATGTGCAAAGGAGAGCCGTTCTCCCTGCTGGTCCAGGGGCGAGTGCAAGACTTGCCGGCGATCACGGGCCAGGAGCTGTACCGCTATTTTCAGGAAATCACCACAACCAATCCGATCAACATGTTTGTCGTCGGGGATGTCGAGCCGCAAACAGTGGCCGATGCGATCCGCACGCACATCCCGCTTGCGCGCAAGGCAGCGGGCGAGTTGCAGCTCGGTGGCGCGACCAAGCAAGTTGCGGAAGAAAAGGAAGTCGTCGATCGCCTCGATGTGAACCAGGCCAAGCTGAATATCGGCTGCCGCACGCAGGTGACGTACAAGGATGACGACTATCCGGCCTTGCTGTTGTACAACGGCATTTTGGGCGGATTCCCGCATTCCAAGCTGTTTGTCAATGTCCGGGAAAAAGAAAGCCTCGCTTACTACGCTGTATCGCGCCTCGAGAGCCATAAAGGAATCATGATGATTATGTCCGGCATCGACGTCGGCAAATACAAGCGCGCAGTCGAGATCATCAAGGAACAGTTGGAGCAGATGCGGGCAGGCAATATTTCCGAGGAAGAGCTGACGCAGACGCGAGCTACCTTGTCCAACCAGTTTCGCGAGCTTTTGGACAGCGCCCGCGGCATGATTGATTTCACTTACAACGGCGTGATTAGCGGCCGCAAGCGCAAGCTGGATGAACTGCTCGCGGGAATTGAGCAGGCCGGCATCGAAGACATCAAACGGGTGGCGAATAAGGTAGCAATCGATACGATCTACTTGCTGCGCGACAAGAAGGGAGAGGCGTAATTATGCAGACGACTGTTTTTGAGCAAGTAAACGAAACCGTCTACCACGAAACATTGGACAATGGGCTGCAAGTTTTCCTGGTTCCCAAGCAAGGCTTCAGCAAGACGTACGCCGTATTTACCACGCGCTACGGCTCGATTGACAGCCACTTCAAGACGCGCAGCGGCGAAGAGATTAATGTGCCGGACGGAATCGCGCATTTTCTTGAGCACAAAATGTTTGAGAAAAAAGATCGCGACGTCATGCACGAGTTCAGCAAAAACGGAGCCTCCTGCAACGCGTTCACCAGCTTCAACCGCACCGCTTACCTTTTTTCGTGCACAGACAAGCTGGATGACAACTTGAATTTGCTGCTCGATTACGTGCAAGAGCCGTACTTCACCGATGCCAGCGTGGAAAAGGAAAAAGGAATCATCGGTCAGGAAATTACGATGTACGACGACAATCCGGACTGGAAAGTGTACATGAATCTGCTCAAGGCGATGTACCAAAAATACCCGATCAACATCGAAATCGCGGGCACGATCGAAACGATCTCGCACATCACCAAAGAATACCTCTACCAATGCTATGAAACGTTTTACCATCCGGCGAACATGCTGCTTCTGGTCGTAGGCTCGTTTGAACCGGAGGCGATCATGAAGCTGATCCGCGAGAACCAGACGAAAAAGGAATTTCCGCCCGCTCCGCAAATTACCCGGGTATTTCCCGAGGAGCCTGCCGCTCCGGCTCAGGAAAAGATCGAAGCGTTTCTCACCGTCGGTCTGCCCAAGTGCATGATCGGCATCAAGGAAAAGGAAACGGGACTGACCAAAGAAGCGTTGCTGCGCAGAGATTTGACGACGAAGCTCGTGCTGGATATCGCGTTTGGCACCAGTTCAGCCATTTACGAGCGGCTGTACGAGAGCGAGCTGATTACGGACAGCTTTGATTTTGACTACAGCAGCGAACAGGACTACGCCTATACGATCATCGGCGGAGACACGCCCGACCCGGATCGGCTCGTGGCGACGATCAAGGCAGAAATCGCGCAGCTCAAGCAAAAAGGGATCAGCCAGGAGGAGTTCGAGCGGGCCAAGCGGAAAAAGATCGGCCATTTCCTGCGCTCGCTCAACTCCGTGGAGTTTATCGCCAATCAGTTTACGAGCTTCAAGTTCAACGGAAACGATCTGTTCTCCGTGGTGCCAACGTTGGAGTCAATTACACGCGAAGAAGCGGAGACGCGCCTGCAGGAGCATTTTCTCGAGGAGCAAATGGCGGTATCCATCGTGCGTTCCGCTTCGCCGCAGGAGTAGAACATGAGCATGACGGAAAAAATGCCTTGGGCATTGGTGACGGGGGCTTCCGGAGAAATCGGCCAGGCGATCGGTACTTATCTGGCGGAAGCAGGGGTGCCCCTTTACCTGCATTACAACCGCTCAGAGCACAAGCTGGAGCGGCTGGTGCATCTGTGCTCTGAGCGCGCTGTCCCTTGCGTCAAGCTGCAGGCGGACTTGCGCGATCCTGGGCAGATCGCGGCGATGTTCGGGCAGATGTCAGCGCCGCCGCTTCTCGTTGTCAACAACGCCTCGGCCGATCACGTCGGGTTGTTTACCGACGTGTCTGTCGAGACGTTTGACGAGCTGGTGGCGATGAACGTTCGCTCCGCCTTTTTGGTTTGCCAGGCTGCCTTGCCTGCGATGCTGCGCGAGCGCTACGGACGAATCGTCAATGTCTCGTCGATCTGGGGACTGACTGGCGGCTCCTGCGAGGTGCTTTACTCTTTGACCAAAGGCGCGATCAACACGTTTACCAAAGCGCTCGCCAAGGAAATGGCCCCGAATGGCATCACGGTCAACGCGGTTGCTCCCGGAGCGATCCGGGGCGGGATGATGGAGCGTTTTTCCCCGGATGAAGTGGAGATGATCGCGGACGAAATCCCCGCGAACCGCCTGGGCGACCCCCGCGAGGTGGCGGCTGTCGTGCGTTTTTTGCTGTCCGCAGACGCGAGCTACGTCACAGGCCAGATCATCAGTCCAAACGGCGGCTGGTACACGTAAGTCCTGTTCCCGCTCTCGTGAATAATTTCCGAGAAATGGTGGAAGTCTACCTCTTGTGTGGGCGGTCGGTAGAAGACCGTTGCCGCAACGAAAAAAGGAGGGAATTTCCTAATGTCGATTTTGGACAACTTTCGCGACTGGAAAGAGTTTCTCGGAGAGCGAGTAGAGCAGGCGAAACAGGCTGGCATGGAAAGCCAGACACTGGAAAACGTAGCGTACCAGATTGGAGGCTATCTGGCAGAGCAGGTCGACCCGAAAAACGAACAAGAGCGTCTGTTGAAGCAGCTCTGGGATGCGGGCGATCAGCAGCAACAGCAAGCACTCGCTTCCCTCATGGTGAAGCTCGTTCAAAATTCCGATAATGTCAATCGTGGCAACTAGACGTTTAAATCCCCTATTCATGGGGATTTTTCTTTTCGCGTTTGTCGAATGATACGAACGTGATATACTACAGAAGAAGATCATTTTGGGTGGCGGAGAGGATTGTATATGGAAGCGAAAAAAGAATGGTACATGGAGTACGAAATTGCCCGCAACCGTCCGGGTCTGTTAGGGGACGTGTCTTCTATTCTGGGGATGTTGAACATTAATATCGTGACGATCAACGGCGTGGATACGATGCGACGCGGCATGCTGCTCTTGACGGACGACGATGAAAAAATGGAGGTTTTGCGCAACGTTGTGCAAAAAATGGACAACATAACCATAACGAGGTTGCGTCCCCCGACCATGCTCGACCGTCTTGCCGTTCGGCATGGCCGGTACATCGAGCGTGACAGCGAGGACAAAAAAACGTTCCGTTTTGTGCGCGACGAGCTGGGGCTTTTGGTAGACTTCATGGCCGAGATTTTGAAAAAAGAGGGCCATCAGCTAATCGGCATCCGGGGAATGCCTCGCGTGGGGAAGACGGAGTCGATGATTGCAGCAAGTGTCTCGGCGAACAAGCGCTGGACGTTCATTTCCTCAACTTTGCTGCGACAAACGGTGCGAAGCTCCTTAGCCATTGATGAGATGTCTACCGATCATGTATATTTGATAGATGGGATTGTTTCAACGCTGCGATCGACAGAGAAGCACTACACCCTGCTTCGGGAGATTATGAACTTTCCTGCCGCGAAAATCATTGAGCATCCGGATATTTTTGTGCGGGAGTCTGAGTACGAAATGTCTGATTTCCACTACATTATCGAACTTCGCCACTATCCAGATGAGGAGATTACATACGAGCTGATTAACAATCGCGGCTTTGATAATTTTGACATGAATTAAGGAGGGGCAACTGTGTCTGAGCTAGGTCAAGTCTTGCAAAGGGCCCGCGAGGAAAAAGGAATCACGCTCGACGACATCCAACGAATCACCAAGATACAGCGGCGATATTTGGAAGCCATTGAAAGAGGTCATTTTCATGTACTTCCTGGCCACTTTTATGCGCGTGCGTTCATAAAGAGCTATGCGGAAGCCGTCGGTTTGGACCCGAATCACATCCTGACGCATTTTCAGGCCGATTTGCCAGCCCAGCCGCCAACGGAGCAAGTGGAGAGATTGCGTCGCCGGAGAGTTGCTTCCGCGAATAATCCGCTGCAGGCGGGGCGTTGGGTCACCAAAACTTTGCTGGTGTTGTTCATTGCCTTGATTATCGGCGTTATTTACATCGCAGCAGTAAATAACAACGGCAATATCAGCACGCAGCCTGTACCGAGCGGAACAGTCACTCCTGGAGCGGAAATCGTCACTCCGGACAAAGGTGGAGGGGTTCCCACCTCGCCGATCGCGCAGCAGCCGCAACCGCCATCTACTGTCACGCCTCCCCCTGAGCCGGGAACGACGACACCCGAGCCGGGAGAGGTCACTTCTCAGGCGACGATCACGTTCGATTCGCAGCAAGGTTCCATGTACAACTACTCCCTGCAGGGTGGAGAAAAAATCACCGTCCACCTGAAAGTGAAGGAAGACAGAAGCTGGTTCGGGGTATCGGAAGGAAAAGGCAAAAAGTACGTCGAGGAAGGCGAACTGAAAAAGGGAGCCAAGGAAGAAATCACGATTGAACTGGGGAAATCGGCGTATGTGCGTCTCGGAAAGCCGACCGTTGTCGAATTGACGGTGAACGGAGCGGTAGTCGATACGTCCAAAATGAAGTTCATGCCGTCGAACATCACCATCAAAATGAAAGAAGCAGCAGCACAGTAGGCAAGCGTAATGCTTGCCTTTCGTACTTTCGTCTCTTTTGACACTTCCTTTAGGCTTATATTATACTGGATAGGTGTAATATGGGCTGGTGTGACCAATTGGAGGAAAAAAGATGGCAGAGAAGGTAGGTACGCGAGAAAAAGTAGCGATTGTTACGCTGGGCTGTGAAAAGAATCTTGTCGATTCGGACATGATGGCCCATCTGATAGATGAAAAAGGCTATGAACTGGTTGACAATCCGGAAGAAGCAACCGTGGTCATCGTCAATACCTGTGGTTTCATCGATGCAGCCAAGGAAGAATCTGTGAACAAGATTCTGGAAATGGGTGAATTGAAGGAAACCGGCAAGCTGAAATCGCTTGTGGTGGCAGGCTGTCTCACACAACGCTACAAAGAGGATATCTTGAACGAGATTCCCGAGGTGGACGGCATTGTCGGTACAGGCGATTTTATGTCGATTACAGGGATCATTGAAGAATCGCTGGCGGGCAAGCGTCCGATTTTTGTGGGCAACCCGATCTTTACGTACGAAGATGTAGTAAAGCGGAAGGTGAAGGAAGGCACGTACTCTGCATACATTAAAATTGCCGAGGGCTGCGACAACGCCTGTACCTTCTGTAGTATTCCCCTGATGCGGGGTGGCTTCCGCAGCCGGACGATTGAATCCATCGTCGAAGAGGCGCGCCACCTGGCTGCGCAGGGGATTGTAGAAGTGAGCCTGATCGCTCAAGATTCCACGAACTACGGTACAGACATTTACGATGGAAAGCTGATGTTGCCAGAGCTGTTGAACCGTTTGGCGGAAGTGGATGGAATCGAGTGGATTCGTCTGCACTACGCCTATCCGGGCTTTTTTACAGACGAGCTGATCCACACGTTTGCGACCAATCCAAAAGTGTGCAAATACGTGGACATGCCGCTGCAACACTCGGAAGACCATATCCTGAAAAGAATGCGTCGTCCGGGGCGACAAACGGATATTCGCGAGCTTGTGGCGAAAATCCGCGCGCAGGTGCCGGATGTAGCGCTGCGCACCTCATTGATCGTAGGCTTCCCTGGAGAGACAGAAGAGGACTTCGAGCGCCTTTGCGAGTTTGTGAAGGACATCCGCTTCGATCGACTGGGCGTGTTTACGTATTCGAATGAGGATGACACTCCTGCTTCCCGCTTGCCCGACCATGTCGACGAAGAAGTCAAGGAAAAGCGCGCGAACATGCTGATGGAAATTCAGCGTGAGGTTGCAGGCGATCGCAACGGTCGCTTCGTCGGCCAGGAGCTGGACGTTCTCATCGAACGCTACGAGGGACGCAACGATATTTATGTAGGCCGGACGCAATACGACGCCCCGGAAATTGACGGGGAAGTATTCGTCACAGGGTTCAAAGGCAAATTAGGCTCTATCGTAAAAGTGAAGATCACACACTCCTATGAATACGATTTGGCCGGGGAGGTAGTCTAGGTGAATCTCGCCAACCGCATCACCCTCGCCAGGATTTTCCTGGTGCCGGTAGTCATGTTTTTTCTGCTGGTGCGTTACAACATCGGGACATTTTCCATTGGCAGCCTGACGATGACGTATAACGAGCTGATTGCGGCTTTGGTGTTTATCCTAGCAGCCAGTACGGACGGACTCGACGGTTACATCGCTCGCAAACGCAAGATCGTGACGAATCTGGGAAAATTTTTGGACCCGCTTGCAGACAAATTGCTGATCTCCGCAGCGCTGATTTCCCTCGTGGAGATGCAGCGTCTGGAAGCGTGGATCGCGATTGTCATCATCAGCAGGGAATTTGCTGTAACAGGTCTGCGCCTGGTCGCTGCGGCAGAAGGTCAGGTAATTGCTGCCAGCGCATTGGGTAAACTGAAGACATGGGTTCAGATTGTGGCGATTACCGCTGTCATGATCCGCAACTTCCCCTTTGAATTTTTCGGGATTCCGTTTGACGAAGTCGCCACGTGGGCTATGGTCGTTATCACGCTTTATTCCGGGTACGACTACTTTGCGAAAAATCGCAACGTCATCCAATACTCGTAGCTACGGGTATTGGTCTCTTTTTTCACAAGACTCTTCTCTATAGCCGCTATCGGTGATAAACTGTTTGGTTAGAGGCTTTTCTACTCTCAAAGAGAATGGATGAGGAAAATGAGAGCGGAGATTATCGCAGTAGGTACCGAGCTTTTGCTAGGCCAAATTGCCAACACAAATGCCCAGTTTCTGTCGCAGAAGCTGGCGGAAATTGGCGTGGGAGTCTATTTCCATACGGTTGTGGGAGATAACTCAGAGCGATTGCGGCAGGTCATTGCGCTCGCATCCGGCCGATCCGATCTCGTCATTTTGACAGGGGGGCTTGGACCGACCCAGGATGACCTGACAAAAGAAACGGTGGCAGCACACGTGGGCGTCGGGCTGGAAACGAACCAGGAAGCCATGGAAAGAATTGAACAATTCTTTTTGCAACGTGGGATTGTCATGACGGAGAACAATCGGAAGCAGGCGCTGGTGCTCTCAGGCAGCCTTGTCTTTTCCAACGACTTCGGGATGGCGCCTGGGATGGCGATCCGTCATGACAGTTGTACGTTCGTGCTGCTCCCTGGACCGCCAAGCGAGCTGTACCCGATGGTGGATCGCTACGTGATGCCGTACTTGACAGACCTGTTGCCAGAGAAGCAAGTATTCCATTCCCATGTGCTGCGCTTCTACGGAATCGGGGAATCCGCTCTGGAGGAGCGGCTGCTGGATTTGATTGAAAAGCAGGACAACCCGACGATCGCGCCGTATGCCAAGGAGTTTGAAGTGACGCTCAGGCTCACGGCGAGAGCGGCTACGGCAGAAGAAGGGGAAGCGCTGATTTTGCCGGTGGAAGAAGAAATTCGCAAGCGTGTTGGCGAGTATGTGTACGGGATGGGAGAAGATTCGTCCCTGCATGCCGTCTTGGTGAGCGAGCTGAAAAAGCGAAACGAAACGATCGCATGTGCGGAAAGCTGTACAGGCGGCACGGTCGCTTCGCTGATTACGTCCGTTCCCGGCAGCTCGTCTGTTTTTCAAGGCGGCGTAGTCTGTTATACAAACGATGTGAAAAACCGGCTGCTTGACGTGCCCGAAGAGGTTTTGAATACGGACGGTGCGGTCAGTCGGCAAACGGCGCAGTTGCTTGCAGAAAATGTGCGAGCCAAGCTGGGAGCCACATACGGCGTGTCCGTGACGGGTGTGGCTGGACCCGACCCTTCGGAGGGCAAGCCTGTTGGCCTTGTCTACGTCGGAATTGCGGGTGAAGGGATGCCCACAGTAGTAAAAGAACTGCGCCTGGCTGGCAGAAGACAGGCGATTGTTGGGCGTGCCGCCAAATTTGCGCTATTTTATGCGCTGCAAATGCAAAAAGAAAGGTGACGTTTTCATGACGATGTTTTCTGATTTTCCTTTACATAAATCCATTTTGCAGGCGATCCACGATATGGGCTTCGAAGAGCCATCGCCGATCCAGGCCGCTTGCATTCCGAAAGTGCTGGCTGGGGGAGACCTGATCGGCCAAGCACAGACGGGAACGGGTAAGACCGCAGCTTTCGGGATTCCGCTCGTGGAGAAAATTACGCCAGCCAACCGCGTACAGGCTATCGTGCTGACTCCGACGCGCGAGCTTGCCATCCAGGTTGCCGGAGAGCTGCTGCGCATCTCCAAATACAACAAAGTACGCACGCTGCCGATCTACGGCGGACAGTCGATCGGCCACCAGATTCGCGCCCTGCGCCAAGGCGTGCAGATCGTAGTCGGGACGCCCGGCCGCGTCATGGACCACCTGCGCCGCAAAACATTGAAGCTCGATCATGTACATACGCTCGTTCTGGATGAAGCGGACGAAATGCTGGACATGGGCTTCATCGAAGATATCGAAACGATCATCACACATATGCCGGAAGAGCGTCAGACTCTGCTTTTCTCCGCAACGATGCCGCCTGAAATCAAGCGCCTGGCGACCCGCTACATGAAGCAGCCGCAAACGATCGCGGTCAGCCGCGAAGAAGTGACAGCGCCATTGATCGAACAAGTGTATTACAAAGTGTTTGACCGGAACAAAGTAGAGAGCCTGTGTCGCATTCTCGACAGCGAGGACGTGGAGCTTGGCATCATCTTCTGCCGCACCAAGCGCGGGGTGGATGAGCTGTCCGAAGTGCTGCAATCTCGCGGGTATTTGGCGGACGGCTTGCACGGCGATCTTTCCCAGGCGCAGCGCGACAAGGTGATGAATGCCTTCCGCGAAGGCTCCATCGAGTTTTTGATCGCCACCGACGTAGCGGCGCGCGGGATCGACGTAGGAAACGTATCCCACGTCATCAACTACGACATTCCGCAAGACTCCGAGAGCTACGTGCACCGGATCGGGCGTACAGGCCGCGCCGGACGCAAAGGAATCGCCATGACTTTGGTGACTCCGCGTGAAGTTAGACAGATGATGTTCATCCAGAAGCAGACAAAAGCACAAGTGCTGTCCCGCAACGTTCCGTCGCTGGAGGAAGTGGCTGAACGCAAGCAGGAGCAGCTCCGCGAGCAGTTGACCAGCCTGCTGGAAAGCGATGCGATTGCGGATATGTACCAAAAAGTAGCGGAAACGCTCGTGGGCCAATACCCGGCTGAGAAGGTTGCGGCTGCGGCACTGCACCTGGCTTTCCATACCGAAGCAGGGCAAATTCAGGAGACCGAAGCGTACAACTTCGGAGAGACGGGTGCGGCAAAAGGCATGGTGCGTTTCTTCCTGAACGTAGGCCGCAACGCGAACATGAAGCCGCAAGATTTGGTTCGCGAAATTTCCGAGTCGGTCGGCATCCCGGGCAAAGCGGTGGGCCGCATCGACATTTTCGAAAACTTCACGTTTGTGGAAGTGCCGGAAGAAGTGGCGGCGTTCGTCTACGAATCGCTCCGCCAAACCCGGATCAACGGCAAGCGCATCAACCTGGAGCCGGCGAAGCCGCGCGGTGCGAAGCGCTCCTAACTTCGCTACAGGTGAAAAACAGACAGCCATTTCGCTGGAAACTTCCAGGAAATGGCTGTTTTTTGCGATGCGAATATTTGTTCGTAAAAAACACTTGGCAAACGGTTCTGTCTCGATGTATGATGAAGACAAGCAAAAGAGATGCGAATAGTGAAAGGGTGTGTACCATTTGTCAGATCGTCGCGCAGCTTTGGAGAGTGCATTGCGTCAAATAGAAAAGCAATTTGGAAAAGGTTCCATCATGAAGTTGGGAGAAGTGTCCAACGTTCAGATTTCTACCGTTTCCAGTGGAGCGTTAGCTTTGGATATCGCATTGGGTGTGGGTGGATTCCCGCGCGGCCGGATCGTCGAGATTTACGGTCCAGAGTCTTCCGGTAAAACAACCGTAGCACTGCATGCCATCGCAGAAGTGCAAAGACAAGGCGGACAAGCAGCTTTCATCGATGCCGAGCACGCGCTGGACCCTGTCTATGCAGCGAAGCTGGGCGTGAACATTGACGAGCTGCTGCTCTCCCAGCCGGATACCGGGGAGCAAGCATTGGAAATTGCCGAGGCGCTCGTACGCTCCGGTGCAGTCGATATCATTGTCGTGGACTCGGTAGCGGCGCTCGTTCCGAAGGCAGAGATTGAAGGCGAAATGGGAGACTCCCACGTAGGTCTGCAAGCCCGCCTCATGTCGCAAGCCCTGCGCAAGCTGTCCGGTGCGATCAACAAGTCCAAGACGATTGCGATCTTCATCAACCAGTTGCGTGAAAAAGTAGGCGTGATGTTCGGGAACCCGGAAACAACTCCTGGTGGACGCGCCCTGAAGTTCTACGCGAGCGTGCGCCTCGATGTCCGCAAAGCCGAAGCGATCAAAGTCGGCAACGACATCATGGGTAGCAAGACCAAGATCAAAGTCGTGAAAAACAAAGTAGCGCCACCGTTCAAGGTCGCTGAAGTGGACATCATGTACGGGGAAGGGATCTCCAAAGAGGGCAGCATCCTCGATATCGGTTCCGAAATCGACGTCGTGCAAAAAAGCGGTGCGTGGTACTCCTTCAACGAGGAGCGCCTCGGCCAAGGACGGGAAAACTCGAAAGTCTTCCTCAAGGAAAACCCGCATATTGCAGCGCAGATCGAGGCAAAAGTTCGCGAGTACTTCAGCCTCAACCCTGGTTCCGTTCCAGAGGCAGAGCCGGTGATCGATCCGGAGCAAGAGGAAGAGCCAGCATTTGACCTCGATTAATGAGCGAAAAGTCAACAGCCTGTCGATGAGACAGGCTGTTTTGTGTGAAAAACGACTGGAGAGGAGCGAGAGCGCATGAAGAGCGGCCAAATTACTGCCGTTCACCGCGATAACAAGCAGAGGCAGTGCTACCATATAGATTTGGACGGGGAGTATGCGTTTACGGTACATGAAGACATACTGGTAAAGTACAACCTGTTTAAAGGCACGGAGGTAGACGAGGCATTTTACAGCGAGGTGCTGGTCGCAGAAGAAAAGCACAAGGCGTATTTGGGTGCGTTGAAGTATTTGGGGATGCGTCCGCGCACGCGCAGTCAACTGCATGCGTACTTGCTGGAAAAGGGCTTCGAGATCCGCGTCGCCGACGAGATTTGCCAGCGCTGCGAGGAGCAAGGGTACATAGACGACGAAGCGTTTGCCAAGCAATGGGTGGAGGAGAGGCTGCGCCTGAAGCCGCGAAGCTCCTATATGCTGCGGATGGAGCTGGCACAGCGCGGAGTGGACAAGTCGATTGCAGAAGATGCCGTGCAGGGCGTTTCCAGAGAGGCTGAACTGGAAGCGGCGCGCGCTTTGGTAGAGAAGAAAGCGCGGCGCATCGAAGGAGCGCCGAATCCTGACGAGGAGAGAAAGCTGTTAGCCATGCTGATGCGCAAAGGATTCTCGCATTCCATCATCCAACAGATTCGGGGAGAATTGCGCCAGAGAAGGGTTGGAGAGGATTGACTCTATTTGCATGTTCTTGACAATTCTTGTTCACAAATAATAAAATAGGTTTGTATTTACTTGGTGTATCATAACTTTTTGCGCTTTGCTCACTCGTTGCCTGTGAAACAACTGAACAACCGTGCGACAGCAGTACGGATTCAGCGGACCGAGTAAAATCGGTCCTGTTTTTTAGCGAATGTTCAAATGCGAGAGCAAAACGAAAGCGGCACTCCATGAAAAACGAATGCTTGGAAAGCGGGGAGATGTCTTACAATAAGGAGGTGAAACGAAAAAGCCTATGGATCCTATACTAACAGTTGTCATCGTGCTCGTCGCCCTGCTCATCGGCTTGGGTGCTGGCTACTTCATTCGTAAATCGATTGCGGAAGCAAAAATCTCCAGTGCGGAGGAAGCTGCGCGCCAGATCGTCGAGGAAGCGAAACGGGATGCCGAAGCCGTAAAAAAGGAAAAGGTGCTGGAAGCCAAGGATGAAGTGTTCAAGCTTCGTTCCGAAGCAGAAACCGAGTTGCGTGAGAGACGCAACGAGATCCAGCGTCAGGAACGGCGTATTCTTCAAAAAGAGGAGACGCTGGACCGCAAGATGGAACAGTTGGAGCGCAAGGAAGAAGAGTTGTCTGAGCGCGACCGTACCATCGCAGAACTGCAAAGCAAGGTAGAGCACTTATATAAAGAACAAGTTTCCGAGCTGGAACGCATTTCCGGACTGACGCAGGATGAAGCGAAAAATATCATTCTGACCGATGTGGAAAATACCGTTCGCCACGAAATGGCTGTGATGATTAAAGAAATAGAGACACAAGCCAAAGAAGAGGCGGACAAACGCGCTCGTGAAATTATTACCACCTCCATTCAACGCTGTGCAGCCGATCACGTCGCAGAAACCACCGTTTCTGTCGTGACGTTGCCAAACGATGAGATGAAGGGCCGGATTATCGGACGGGAAGGCCGAAACATTCGCGCGCTTGAGACGTTAACCGGTATCGATCTGATTATCGACGACACGCCAGAAGCCGTCATCCTGTCTGGCTTTGATCCGGTCCGCCGGGAAATCGCCAAAACAGCGCTTGATAAGCTCGTAGCGGATGGCCGTATCCACCCTGCCCGTATTGAGGAAATGGTGGAAAAAGCACGCCGTGAAGTAGACGAGCGCATTCGCGAATACGGAGAACAAGCAACATTTGAAACCGGAGTACACGGCCTGCATCCAGACCTGATTAAGATTTTGGGACGCCTGCGTTACCGTACCAGCTATGGTCAGAACGTGCTCAAACACTCCATGGAAGTGGCTCATCTCGCTGGCTTGATGGCTGCCGAGCTGAAAGAAGACGTGAAGCTGGCCAAACGTGCAGGTTTGCTGCATGACATCGGAAAAGCGATCGACCACGAAGTGGAAGGTTCCCACGTCGAGATCGGTGTGGAACTGGCCAAGAAATACAACGAGCATCAAGTGGTTGTCAACAGTATTGCTTCTCATCACGGTGATACCGAACCAACTTCCGTCATTGCTATGCTCGTGGGAGCTGCAGATGCTCTGTCTGCTGCACGCCCAGGCGCACGCCGTGAGACATTGGAAACTTATATCAGACGTTTGGAGAAACTCGAAGAAATCTCTGAGTCGTTCGATGGCGTCGAAAAGTCTTATGCGATTCAAGCAGGACGCGAAATTCGCGTGATGGTTCAACCTGACAAGATTGATGATGCGGAAGCTACCCGTCTGGCACGGGAGATTACGAAACGAATTGAAAATGAACTGGACTACCCTGGTCACATCAAAGTGACAGTCATTCGTGAAACAAGGGCGGTCGAGTATGCAAAGTAAAGTGGCTGACGGCCACTTTACTTTTTTTCTAATCACGCAATAGTTGTGTATACTAGCAATGAGGTGAATGGTAGATGAAGCTTTTGTTTATCGGAGACATTATGGGATCGCCCGGCAGAGACATCGTCAAGACGTACCTGCCGCTTTTGAAAAGAAAATACAAGCCTACGTTCATTGTCGCTAACGGCGAAAATGCGGCGCATGGCCGAGGCATTACCGAGAAGATCGCCAAAGAGCTGTTCGAGATCGGTGTTCAGGCGATTACGCTCGGAAACCATAC
Organism: Brevibacillus sp. FW306-2-1A-C05A; assembly: GCF_058781555.1. NCBI lineage: Bacteria > Bacillati > Bacillota > Bacilli > Caryophanales > Paenibacillaceae > Brevibacillus > Brevibacillus sp. FW306-2-1A-C05A. The sequence continues at coordinate 95,490 of NZ_JBYSWV010000001.1, read as the reverse complement.
GTGGGACCAGCGCGAGATTTTCGATTTTATTGACGAGGAGCCGCGGATAATCCGCCCGGCGAACTTTCCTGCGGGCGCGCCCGGAAAAGGCATTACGTACATCAAGCAGTCGGAAGGAGAGCTTGCAGTCATCAACCTGATGGGCAGGACGTTTCTCCCGCCGCTCGACTGCCCTTTCCAGATGGCAGACAAACTGGTCGAGCAGGCACGCAAGCGCACGAAGCTGATTTTTGTCGACTTCCACGCCGAAGCTACTTCGGAGAAACAGGCGATGGCCTGGTATCTCGACGGACGCGTCACGGCTGTAGTCGGTACGCACACGCACGTGCAGACCGCGGATGAACGCGTTTTGCCGCAAGGGACAGGATTTTTGTGCGATGTAGGGATGTGCGGTCCGAGCAATGGCATCCTCGGGATGGAACGCGAGGCGGTCATCCGCAAATTTTTGACCCAACTGCCTGTCCGCTTCGAAGTGGCGCCAGATCCTGCGCAGTTGAACGCCGTCCTGATTACGCTCGACAAGGCAACCGGGCAAGCGAAGAAATTGGAGCGAATCAGAATTGACGTAGACCATCCCTTTATGGAATAATGAACATAAGATTAGAATTTTTTGAATCTTTCTAGCGAGTTAGCAGGAATTTTTAGGGGTTATGCGAATATCATTCTAATGATGACAGGATTCCTATCAGACGGGAGGTTCAAAAAGGATGGAAGTATTAAAAGTTTCAGCAAAGTCTAACCCCAATTCCGTTGCTGGTGCCCTTGCCGGCGTTCTCCGTGAACGCGGTGCAGCCGAAATCCAAGCCATTGGCGCTGGGGCGCTTAATCAAGCTGTGAAGGCCGTAGCAATCGCACGAGGGTTTGTAGCGCCGAGTGGAGTTGACCTCATTTGTATTCCAGCCTTTACGGACATCGTGATTGATGGAGAAGAGCGTACTGCAATCAAACTAATCGTAGAACCCAGATAATAAAACTGCAAACGTATCGCCTGCCTGTTTGTTCGAAGAATGAACAGGTTTTTTCGTGTCCAAAAAAGCGGCTACAGACAAGTAGGAAGAAAAAGGGGAGAGCATGCATGAAAATATTCGACGCGCATTGCGATGTGTTGGGCAAGCTGTGGAAAGAACCGGAGCGTGACTTCTATAAAGAAGACGATTTTTTGCAAGCGGGTTTTCCTGCCCTCGCAAAAGGGAATGTGGATATACAGGTGCTTGCCTGTTTTGTGCCTGTTCACGTGCCGTATGGCCGCCGTTTTCATACGATACTAGAAATGATCGATATCTTTTATGAAAAGGTGGCGAGTGAACAATTCCGCCCGATTTACACAATGGCTGATTTGGACGAGCGCGTATTAAAGGGGGAGAAAGGGGCTATTCTGTTTGTAGAAGGGGCACATGCTCTGGAGGAAAGCCTCGTACAGCTTCGCACGTGGTATCGTCTCGGCGTCCGCGGCATGACGTTGACCTGGAATCATGGCAACTGCGTGGCGGATGACAGCGGCGAACCGAATCCGGGCGGACTTACTGCTTTTGGTCGACAAGTAATAGAAGAGATGAATCGGCTGGGGATGGTCATCGACGTTTCCCATTTGGCGGACCCGGGGTTTTGGGACGTGATGGACCTGTCATCAGCAGCGGCGTATTCCCAGTTACTAGAAGCGCTGCTCAGACATTACAAAGAGGCGGAAGTATTGAAATTTGTGCAAGGAAATTGGTTGCGTGTTTTCGGAAACGTGCTACAATAATACATGAGGATATTAATGTACCAAGTTCAACATTAAAATTCAGGTCAAAAGTAAGTTGAGTAAAAGCACTTGCAATTTGACAGGGACAGGACTACAATTGTTACTGTCTATGCACAGAATTGTCACATCTTATCAATCTTTTTTCAGGTAAGATGGGCAGCTTGCTCACAGTCACTGAAAGGGTGGAATCTGAATGATTAGTCAACTTTCCTGGAAAGTTGGAGGACAGCAAGGGGAGGGCATCGAGAGTACTGGTGAGATTTTCTCGATGGCGATGAACCGGATGGGTTACCATCTGTACAGCTACCGCCACTTCTCTTCCCGTATCAAGGGTGGACACACGAACAACAAAATTCGCGTGAGTACAACGCCAATGCGTGCGATCTCCGACGATCTGGACATTCTCGTAGCGTTTGACCAGGAGACAATCGATTTTAACGCGCATGAGCTTCGCGAAGGTGGCATCATCATTGCTGATGCTAAATTCAATCCAAAGTTGCCGGACGGGTTGAAGCCAGTTCGCTTCTTCACTGTACCACTAACTGAGATCGCTGATGAACTGGGAACTTCCCTGATGAAAAACATGGTGTCGATTGGTGCGTCCAGTGCAATCCTCGGCATTCCAGTGGAAAGTTACCGAGCAATCGTTGAAGATATGTTCCTCCGCAAAGGCGAAAAAGTAGTAGAAAAGAACATGGAAGCGATTCGTCGCGGATTTGATTTTGTAAATGAACTGACTGGCGGCCAACTGCCTGAGTTCCAAATGGAAAAGGCTGACCCGCAAAAACAACTGTTCCTGATCGGTAACGATGCGATCGCTCTGGGTGCTGTAGCAGCAGGCTGCCGCTTCATGCCGGCATACCCGATCACACCGGCTTCCGAAGTTATGGAATACTTGATTAAAAAACTGCCAAAACTCGGCGGAACCGTTATCCAAACAGAAGACGAAATCGCCGCTATTACAATGGCGATCGGCGCTAACTTCGCAGGTGCTCGTTCCTTGACTGCTTCTGCAGGTCCTGGTCTGTCCCTGATGATGGAAGCAATCGGTCTGGCTGGTATTACAGAAACACCAGTTGTGATCGTAAACACCCAGCGTGGTGGCCCATCCACAGGTATGCCGACCAAAATCGAGCAATCCGACGTGAATGCGATGATCTACGGTACACACGGTGACATTCCAAAAGTCGTAATCACGCCAAGCACAGTAGAAGAGTGCTTCTACGATGCTGTTGAAGCGTTTAACATTGCGGAAGAATACCAACTGCCAGTTATTCTCATGACGGACCTGACTCTGTCTTTGGGCAAACAAACCGTTACTCCATTTGACTACAGCAAAGTAGAAATCCGCCGCGGGAAGCTGCTCGCTGGACAAGAATTGCCAGAAAAAGAGCAAAACGACCTGTTCAAACGTTATGAAGTAACCGAAGACGGCGTTTCTCCACGCGTCATTCCTGGTCAAAAATACGGTTTGCACCACGTAACAGGGGTAGAGCACGATCAAACCGGTCGTCCTTCCGAGAATGCTGCTAACCGTATCCAACAAATGGATAAACGTATGCGCAAGCTGGATGGCGTTTTGAAAACGTTCAAAAACCCTGTAACAGTCGATGCTCCTCATGCTGACGCGGATGTTCTGGTAGTGGGGATCAACTCCACCATCGGTACGATTCAAGAAGCAAAAGGCCGTCTGGAAAAAGAGGGAATCAAGGTCAACCATGCACAAATCCGTTTGCTGCATCCATTCCCGACCGAACAAATCAAAGCACTTGTGGACAAAGCGAAAAAAGTGATTGTTGTTGAGCATAACATCCAAGCACAAGTTACAAACCTCATCAAACAACACGTGGGAAGCGCTGAAAAAATCCAATCTGTGCTGAAATATGACGGTAACCCATTCCTGCCGAAGGAAATCTATGCTGAAGTGAAGGAGCTGGTAAAACATGGCGACTATGAAAGAGTTTCGAAATAACGTAAAGCCTAACTGGTGCCCAGGCTGTGGAGACTTCTCCATCCAGGCGGCGATTCAACGCGCCGCAGCGAACGTAGGTCTGGAACCTGAAAATCTGGCGGTTATTTCTGGTATCGGGTGTTCCGGGCGTATTTCCGGCTACATCAACTGCTATGGTTTCCACGGTATTCACGGACGTGCCCTGCCAATCGCACAAGGTGTGAAAATGGCAAACCGCGAGCTGACTGTTATCGCGGCTGGCGGCGACGGGGATGGATTTGCGATCGGTATGGGTCACACCGTTCACGCAATCCGTCGCAACATGAACATCACCTACATCGTGATGGATAACCAAATTTACGGTCTGACAAAAGGTCAAACCTCTCCGCGTTCCGCGACTGGTTTCGTGACCAAGTCTACGCCGCAAGGCTCCATCGAGTCCTCCATCACTCCAGTGGAACTGGCGCTGTCTGTTGGTGCAACCTTCGTTGCCCAATCGTTCTCCAGCGACCTGAAAGGCTTGACTGAGCTGATCGAAAAAGGAATCAAACACGAAGGCTTCTCCCTGATTAACGTGTTCAGCCCTTGTGTAACCTACAACAAAGTAAACACTTACGACTGGTTCAAAGAGAACATCGTGCCAGTAGACACGATTGAAGGCTACGATCCTCATGACCGCATCAAAGCGATGTCTACTTCGATGCAGTACAAAGGGTTGATTACCGGTCTGATCTATCAAAATACCGAGCAAAAACCTTACGAGGCGCTCGTAAAAGGCTTCAAAGAAGAAGGCTTGGCGAACCAAGACATCCGTCTGTCCCAAGAAGACTTCGACAAACTGGTTGCAGAATTTGCATAAGGTTTCGATGAAAAAACCTCTCCGCAGATGGAGAGGTTTTTTTGTACTACCAGGCGCGGTCACGCCACTGTCTGTAGACGAGCATCACCAGGAACAACACGACGAGCTGGCCAAACAGCGGGTACAAAAAGCGCAGCAGCGAGCTGAAGCCGATAAAGCTGACCAGGTAGCAGATGACGAGGATGCCGAGAATGATCGTGGCTCCGCGCAGTCGCGTCACCTGGCGAATTTGCTGCGCCAAGCCGAACACATTGGCTACGAGCGTCGAGAAAATTTCCGCGTACACCAGCAAGGAGAACAAAAACGGGATTCCCCTTCCCAGCCCTTGCAGCAGGGCGATCATCGGCATTTCCGCCTCCTGAATACCCGGCATTTTTACCGTCAACGAAGAAAAAGCCAGCAGCAAGAGCAGCCCAATTCCCAGCCCGCCGATGATTCCCCCGACGATCAGAGGCTTTTCGCTTGTGCTGTGCCGGCCGATCGGCACAAGAACCGCTTGTGTCAGCGTCACATTTAAGGCAACATAGTAAAGAGGGGAGCTGAGCCAGGCCCACGGCCGCAACGCTTCTATCGTGACGCCTGTATCCAGCCATGGTTTCGAGTACAGAAACACGAGCATGGTAAAGGCAATGAGCAGGGGCACAAAAATGCTGTTCACTTGATGAATGGCAAACAGCCCTTTGCGCGTGACGAAAAAAATGAGAATCATGCTCAGCCAAATGCCGATTTGCGGGGACAAATGAAAAGACTCCCAGAAAATAGCGCCGGTAGCCGCTAGCATCACGGACGTCGTTCCTAGCATAACGGTTAGCAGCAGCGTATTAAAAACGGTGCCAAAAGGGTGCCCGAACAAATACGTGCTGACCTCTTGATAGGAATTGGCCTGGATCCGGTAGGAGATGAGCATTACCCGAATACCAGCCCACATGAATAAACTTGTCGCAATCACAATGCCAATCAAGCCATGTGTCCCGTATTGCACAAAGAACTCGACGATTTCTCTGCCTGATGCAAAGCCGGCTCCTACGACTGTTCCGATATACGTAAAAGCGATTTGCCATGAGGCTCTCCATGTTCCTTGCATCTCAGACCTCCTGTCCCACCTTATTCCATCCTATGAACGGGAGTGAACCGAATATGCGCGTAACCGTGCTCGGCTATCAATCTCCATATCCAGGCCCTGGAGGAGCGACACCGGGGTACTTGATCGAGACGAACGAAGTGAAGCTGCTCGTAGATTGCGGCAGCGGCGTGCTTTCCCAGCTCGGTGTCTATTTGCCTATTTACGAGCTGGATGCCCTGCTTTTGTCTCATTATCATCACGACCATGTGGCAGATGTGGGGGTGCTCCAGTATGGACTGATGGTGCATCAGTTGTTCGGGCAACGGCCTGCTGACCAGCCGCTTCCCATCTACGCGCCAGCGTTGCAAAAGCAGCAGACGAAAACGTTGACCTACCGGAATGCGACCCGCTTTTTCCCGGTCGAGGAGCAAAGCCAGCTCGCCATCGGGGATGTGCACGTCTCCTTCCTGCGCACGGATCACGGTGACGGGGACCCTTGCTACGCCATGCGCCTTGTGGCAAATGGGAAAACGATTGTCTACGGCGCCGACAGTGGGCCAGGGACAAACTGGCGAGGCTTTGCTGATCGGGCAGACTTGTTTATATGTGAAGGGACTTATTTGGACCATAATCGCCCAGCGAAGCCGAACGGGCATTTGTCCGTCCGCCAGGCGGCAGAGCTGGCGCAGGCGCACGATTGCCGGTCGCTTCTGGTCACCCATCTGTTCCACGGGTACGAAGAGAGCGAGGTACTAGGTCAGGCGGAGGCGTTTGTGGCAGGTCCGGTGTATGCGGCCCGCATCGGTTTGCAAATCGAGCTGTAGCAGCATGGATAGAAAGAGAGGAGAGAAAACGCTATGTTTCCAAATGTATTGGAAGTAGCACGAAAACTGATTCGCGAGCGCGTACAACAAGGCGAGACGGTGATCGACGCCACGATGGGCAACGGCAATGACACGCTGTTTCTCGCCCAGCTCGTTCAGGAGACGGGAAAGGTCATCGCCTTCGACATTCAGCCGCAGGCGATCGCCAAAACGAAAGATCGGCTGGAGCGGGAAGGCTTGGCAGACCGCGTAGAGCTGAAGCTGGCGAGCCACGAGGAAATTGAGAGCCTGAACGTGCAAGCCGCCGCGATCATGTTCAACCTGGGCTATTTGCCCGGAGGCGACAAAGAGATTACGACCCAGGCCGGCAGCACGATCCGCGCCATCGAGTCCGGCCTGCGCGTACTGCGGCCAGGAGGGATCATGACGGTAATGATCTACTGGGGCCATGCCGCAGGCGAAGTAGAAAAGGAGGCCGTGGAGGCTTTTTGCCACGAGCTTAGCCAGTTGGAGTTTCTCGTGTTGAAATACCAGTACATCAACCAGCAAAACCAGGCGCCGTTTCTTTTGGCGATCGAGCGCCGGGCCCAGTAGCGCATGTCCCCCTTTTCCCGGGCAAGCGCATATTCCGACAGGCTGCGTAAGCCTGGGCAAAAATTTTGTCAGCAGGCACAATAGGCTTGGCGGCTGCAAAATAGGCACGCCCTTGCCGTTTTTGGCACATACCCTATGTTGAGGAATGGAGCAAGGGGGATCTTTGTGGACAGAATCGGCATTATGTTAGATTGGGCCATTATGCAGAAAGGGATCAAAGGAGACAAATCGTACGAGCGCCTGCCGTATTATGTGGAAATCGGCAAAGAGCTGGGGCTGGAGCCTGTCTTTTTTCATCCAAGGCATGTCCTTGCAGGCGAGGAACGGGTGCAAGGCTATTTTTGGAATGGCAGCAGGCTCGTTTCCCGACTGGTCCCGATCCCGCGGGTCATCCACAACCGCGTCCTGACCGGGGACCAAAAAGCCCGCGCTGTCATTTCCCGGCTCAGCAAAAAGAAGACAGTCTTCAACGGTTTGGTTGTGCGCGACAAGCGAAAGGTGCACCAGATGCTGTGGAAGAACGAGCACATTCGCAAATACTTGCCCCACACCGTTCCCTATTCAGGTGAACAGCTTCGCCAGTTTCTCGATAAATACCAGGTGGTCTATGTCAAGCCGTCAATCGGTTCTGTGGGCATCGGTGTGGCAAGAATCGAACGCCACGGGAGCGACTACCACTTTATCGCCTCGAAAAAGCGCAAAGTGATGTCGCGTCCGGCGCTGCTGGCCGCCGTCCGGCGATGGGTCGGCAACAAACGCTTTCTCATCCAGCGAGGCATCCCGCTGGCCCGCTACGGCGGAAAAACGTTTGACATTCGCGTGTCCGTGCAAAAAAATCGGGAGCGGGACTGGACGGTCAGCGGAATGGTCGCCAAAGTCGCCAACAGCAAAAACAAACTGAGCAACCTTTCGCGCGGCGGCAGGGCAGTGCCTTTCACAGAAGCGGTGGCAACGTTGTTCACGCCTGAGCAGCAAGCGGAGACGATCCAGCGCATCAGCGAAGCGGCTGTCGCCATTGCAAAGCAGTACGGCCGCCATTTTTCCTCGCTGGCGGATCTCGGGATGGACATGGGCATCGACGAGAAAGGCAACCCGTACTTAATCGAGGTCAATGTGCGGGACCAGCGGTATTCTTTTTTCAAGGCAGGGGAAAAGGCGATGTTCAAACAGACGTATCGCCATCCGTTGGAATACGCCTTGACCTTGCTGGAGGAGCAAAAGCTGCGCAAAAAACACGCGGCCCAATTTTTGCGGCTGCACGGATAACGACTGAAAAGCAGACGGTTGCCAAAGCGACGTCTGCTTTTTGCATTCTGAAGCAGGAGCTGTGGATTGACGAATAAAGATCGAAGTGATACAGCACGGCTATGTGCTCACTGGCGAAGGAAAACAGCGGGGATGGCAGAAAAGCGACCTGAAGCACGATCATCGCAACGAGTAAGCTTGAGAGCGGAAAGTCGAAAAGAAAAGGACGGTGGCGCGGGCCTCCGTCTTTTTTGCATGCGGTATTACGCTTTTTCTTGTTGGGGCTGCTGGTTCTCGGCCAATGGATAGGGCAGGTTGCGAAAATGGCGATAAGCCAGGGCCAAAATGGATTTGCGCGTCAAAATTCCTTGGAAGTAATGGTCGGCATCTGCAATACAGACAAACGGGTGGTTAATGGACACTTCCAACGCCTTCAAAAATTCATCCGTATCGTGCAGGCGCGGCACTTTTGTGTCCATGACATCGTCGACGACGTACTCGGAGATTTTTTCCAGTTCAAAGCGTTCAAGTCCTAGCGATTTGTTGATAATCATGTTCGTGCTAATCAACCCGTGCAAACGGTATTGGTGGTCCAGCACCGGAACGGCCGAGTAACCGGATTTGATGAGAACGAGCAGGGCGTGCTCAAGCGAATTTCCTAATTGCACATGAGCAACTTTTGTGGACGCGATTATGAGCTCTTTGATCGGAGTATGTAACAATGGGATATCCTGATTCATCAGATCGACCACCTTTTCTGTCGTCTACGGCAGCTACACGCCGCCAGTGATCCTCTTCTATGATACCGTAAGAAAGAGGCCAGCGGTAGATGTGAACGAAAAAAGCCCGGCAGTTTGCCGGGCAAAGAATCGAGGTGTGGAACAATTGTCCCTAGTTCTAGTATGCAAGAACGGCTTCTTTTTTACATTAGGAGTTTGGAGGAAAGCAGGCGCTACGCCTTGTAAACCTCCGTTTTGTAGACCGGCTTGGACTTCGGCTTGCCTTTGCCGCCCGTCCAGTACGAGAACAGCGTGTGTTCGTACAAGAAAATACAGAGCGGCGGCGTAATCACGAACATGGCGAGCATGATGAGCGGCGTGGACCAATCCAGCCGGAAAATGACGTAGCTCTCCAGCAAAAACAGGATCAGTGGGTGGACGATGTAGATCGCCATGTTTTGCCGGGCCATGCGCGATAGCCATTGGCCGAGCTTGGGCAGCTTCCCGAGGTAGCGGGAAAGCGAGTAGAAGCTCACCAGGAAGCTCGCCGTATAGAGCAAGTAGAGCGGTTTGAAAATGTTCAGGCTGTCGTAATACGAGACGGTGCCGTTCAAGTACTCGTAGGCAATCCAGGCAGCGGTCGCCAGCGTCACGATACAGGCTGGTACTTGCAAACGCCAGGTCCACGCGCGCCATTTTTCCAGGTTCAAGCCGGCATACGCCCCGAGAGCAAACGTAAAGATGTACATATGCACGTAGTTTTGCCCGGCTACATAGGTGTGTTCGACGAAGGCAAAAACAGGAGACGCCGTCCAGTCGATTTCCCAGAGCGGGTTGATAAACAAGTACTTGTACAGGACGTACAGGCTGATCTGTCCGACGAACAGCACCACCAGGACGCGAAAGCTTAACAATCGCTCAAACCACGGTTTGAACAGGCAAAACAACAAATTCAACTGCAGGTAGAGCGGAATGTAGTACAGATGGTAAAACGCGCTGCCCGTAAACAGGCTTTCGAAAAACGGCGCCGCCAAAACGACAGGATCGACGGTTTGCAGCTTGAATCCGGTAAAGATCGCGGTCCAGATGACGTAGGGCAAAACGATGGTGCGCCAGCGCTTTTTCCAGAAGGCAGCCCAGTCCAACTCCCGCTTTTGGTACCAGTAAAACAGCAGCAGCCCCGTGGCAAAAATAAACAGGGAGCGCCCAAAGCGCAGCAAGATGAGCAGGACGGCCTCCACTTCGCCGTTCCACGGGTAGTCCTGTTGATTTTCAATGAAAAAACCGAGAATGTGAATCGCAAGTACGGTCAGTGCTCCAAAAACAAAAAGGGCATTCAGATCCTGAAACGTCCCCTTTCGATCGCTATTCATAAATCCTCCCAAAGTCTCACCGGCTGCACCACCTGTCAAACAGATGGAACCATTTACTTGGGCAAACGCCATTGCGGTGTAGCCAGTTCTTTTGCGGTAAAGGAGAAAAGCTGCAAACGGTTAGCCAGATGGTGCTCTGACTCCGCCAGCAACTCATCCTGTACAGAAAAAGGAACGGGGAGTGCGGGCCACTGGGAGCGAATCGCAGCGAACAGCCGCGCCTTTACGTCGTCGACCGTCGTAGGCTGTCCCGTCAGCCCAGCAATGCTTCCGACTGTCGAGCCAACGATGGTCGGGATCGGCTTGTGGGCTTCCATCTCGTCAAGCCCGGCGATCGCGTAAAAGCGCTCCATCCACTCCCCGCGCGGCCTTTCCTCTATATTAATGCAAATCTGCAAAATGGACCCGTAGCGGGTACGACGCTGCGCCATGCCGCCGATTTTTTTGCCGTGCAGCGAAAAATCGTACTCTCCGGCACAGTAGGAGCCGACAACTTCTCCAAACTCCAGCACGCCATAATCGCGAAGTCCGACCCGCAGCATTTCGGCCACAAAGGAAAAAAACGAATCAATCGAAATCGTCGTGTCTGGCAAAAGCCAGGCGACATTGAGAACACCGGCATCCAGCGGGACACAGGCGCCGCCGGACGAACGCAGCACACATCCGAAGCCATCCTGGCCAAACTGGCGCAAAGCCTCTTCCAAATGGGGCAGCCTCGCGTCTCTGCGGCCCAAATACAGGGCCTGATCGTACACCCACAGGTGGATGACCGGCACGGCCGATTCGGCCTGCATACCGGCTGCCAATGCTTCGTCGCGAGCCAAAGGTTCGAGCGGTTGGCCCCGATAGACGCCCGAATCCATCCAGTGGAAAGGCTGATTGACAGAAAATGACATAAAAAAGGCTCCTTCACAGGACAAGAGTAGCTACCATTATACAACTGAACTGCGTACATTTCTAGGTTTTTGCCTGCCTTTTTTCTGGATGGGAAAAGCTTGCAGGCGAGTGCGGAGAAAAAAACACCCGACATGCAAGCTCGTGCGCGCCGGGTGTAGGAACATTATTTGACTTCTTTCAGGCTGAAATTGTCCAGATAGGTCATTTTGCGAGGCGCTTCTTTGGTTGCGTCCTCCTGGATGTACAGGCCGAGCTTCGTTCCTTCCTGCTTGACCTGTTGCTGGCCGAACAAATATTGATCGTTGACGTAGATCGAAACGGTGTTGCCTTTGACAGCTACCTTCAGTTTGTTGCTCGCTTTCAGCTTGTAGGAGCCGGATGCGATGATTTCGATGTCGTCTTTTTCAACATCGGTAACTTTGCCGAGAACGACGCGGTCTTTTTGCACGAAGACGACATTGGCTTTGCCGTCTTTGCCGTTGAAGTACAGACCTGCGAGGCCGTCTGTACCGGAGACGTTGACATCGACGCTCAACTCGTAATTTTCCGGTTTGGCCGACTCGTTCCAGATGAGCGGCAGGAAGTAATGATCGACATCATCGTCAATGGAGACAGCCGTTACTTGCTTGTTAAGGACGCCCCAGCTACCTGTAGCCTTTTTCGTATCCCAGTTTTTCAGGTCAGCGGCGGAAAAAGCGTCGCTGATGCTGATTGGCTCAGGCTTTGGCGGTTCCGGATTCGGGAAGACGACTTTTGTCTCGTCATCTTTGCGCTCCAGAATGGCGCGGTACAGCAAGGAAGCAGCTTCCGCACGGGTGATCGGGTCCTGCGGACGGAAATAGTTGTTGTAGCCTTTCATCAGGTCCGTTTGCAGCGCGATGGCGATGTACGGACGCAGAGCTGGCGAAATTTCGCCTTGGTCGCGGAACTTTTTGAGCTGATCGAGATCGGCTTTGTGTTTTTTGTCGTAGCCAAGCAGGCGAACGAGTGCGACCGCAATATCTTCGCGGACTGCAGGCTGATCCGGTTTGTACGTGTAGGTCGAGCCGGATTTGTAGCCAGTCAGGTACGGCTTGGCGTATTCGACGTAATAAAATGCCCAGTGGGAGCGCGGAACATCTTTGAACGTCTGGGTGACAGAGCTTTTCTGGATGTCCACATCGGCTGCCGCAATCATGATTTTGGCAAACTCTGCGCGGGTCACCTGGTTGTTCGGACGGAATGTGCGGTTGTCGTATCCTTTGATGATCCCTTTTTCAGCCATTTCTGTAATTTCCTTGTAGGCCCAATGGCTACGCGGAACGTCTGAGAACGACGGAGTCGAAGCGGCACTGACAAAAGGGATGGCAGTCAGGAACATCAACACCGATAAAAATAAGGCGAATGCTCGTTTCATGCTGACCTCCTCAATATGACTCGTGGTTTTGGTAGCTGCTTCTTACGACGACGTCTGGGTTTGGAATGTTGCACAGGACAAGGCGAAAAGGGCAAAATAGGAAAAAAGACGGAGGTTGTCTGCAAAAACGTAAGGGAGCCAGTCGCGCGTAAATGGGGAAAAAGGCGGGGAGAGCGCAGGCAAAAGGGACGAGGGCATGCTGACAGCCGCGACGATTTTTCGCGGTCCGACAGGCAGCCGTTTCGCTATCCCGCTATCCCGGCTTCGACACGGTGGTCAGCTTTTCGTGCAGGGCATGGCGAAAGCCGATCCGTCCCGGTCTGGCAGCCGCGAGAAAATCGTGCAGTCATGGCCGTTTCGTACATTTTTTGCCTCATTATGCATTAGCTTTTGTATCCTCCAAAATGCTATAATTGTTTATTGGTGACTCATTAAACGAAATTACTAGCTGAGGTGATACATGATGACGGAATCGAAAGTGGCGACTCCGGACTTAAAATCCGCCAAGTCTCCGAAAACAACGGCGGACTATGCGAAATACTTTCAGCCGCCATCCTTGAAGGATGCGAAAAAGCGGGGAAAAGAAGAAGTGCAGGTGCACTACGATTTCGCGATTCCGGAAGACATGCGCGAGATCGGAAAAGGTAAGCGTTATCACGTCCGCACGTACGGCTGCCAGATGAATGAGCACGACTCCGAGACGATCGCAGGCATTTTGCAGCAGATGGGCTACACCTCGACAGACGAGGTAGAAGCGGCCGATGTCATTTTGTTCAACACTTGTGCGATCCGTGAAAATGCGGAGGACAAAGTGTTTGGCGAACTCGGCCACATGAAGCGGCTGAAAAACAACAACCCGAACCTGATTCTTGGCGTCTGCGGCTGTATGTCGCAGGAGGAGAAGGTCGTCAACAAAATTTTGAAAAGCTACCAGCAGGTGGACCTGATTTTTGGTACGCACAACATTCACCGCCTGCCGCAGTTGATGCGCGATGCGATGTTCAGCAAGGAAATGGTGATCGAGGTCTGGTCCAAGGAAGGCGACATCGTCGAGAACATGCCGAAGCTGCGCGAAGGCAACACCAAGGCATGGGTCAACATCATGTACGGCTGCGACAAGTTCTGTACGTATTGCATCGTGCCCTATACGCGCGGCAAAGAGCGGAGCCGCCGTCCGGAAGACGTCATCGCCGAGGTGCGCGATCTCGCCCGCCAAGGCTTCAAGGAAATCATGCTGCTCGGTCAAAACGTCAACGCGTACGGAAAAGACTTTGACGACATCGAGTACGGCTTTGGCGATCTGTTGGACGAGATCCGCAAAATCGACATTCCGCGCATTCGCTTTACGACGAGCCATCCGCGCGACTTCGACGATCATCTGATTGAGGTGCTGGCAAAAGGCGGCAACCTGGTGGAGCAAATCCATTTGCCCGTTCAGTCCGGCTCCACGGAAATTTTGAAGCGGATGGCCCGCAAATACACGCGGGAGCACTATCTGGAGCTGGTGCGCAAGATCAAGGCCGCGATTCCGAATGTCTCTCTTTCTACAGATATTATTGTCGGCTTCCCGGGCGAAACCGACGAGCAGTTTGAAGAGACGATTTCCTTGGTCGAAGAGGTCCGGTACGACTCGGCGTATACTTTCATTTATTCCCCACGGGAAGGGACGCCGGCCGCCGTCATGGAAGACAACGTGCCGATGGAAGTGAAAAAAGCGCGCCTCTACCGCTTGAATGAAGTGCTGGCCCGCATCGGTCTGGAGCAAAACAAAAAGCTGCAAGATCAGGTGCTGGAAGTGCTGATCGAGGGCGAATCGAAAAACAACCCGGATGTACTCGCAGGACGCACGCGGACGAACAAGCTCGTTCACTTTACCGCAGACAAGTCGTTGATCGGCGAGTATGTCCACGTCAAAATTACAGATGCCAAAACGTGGACGCTTCACGGCGAACTCGTTACCAAAGTCGAGGTGTAGAATATGGAACAAACAAACTTGTACACACAAAAAGAGATTCTGGACAAAGCGCGCGAGCTGGCTGCGATGATTTCGCGCACCAATGAAGTCGATTTTTTCAAACGCGCGGAACTGCAAATCAAGCACAATGAGCGCGTCCAAGACTTGATTGATAAATTGAAGCAAAAGCAAAAGCAGATGGTCATGTTTGAATCCATCAATAAGCCGGAACTGGTGAAAAAAGTCGAAGAAGAGTACAACAAGCTGCACGAGGAGCTGGACTCGATTCCGATCGTAACGGAGTTCAAGCAATCCCAGGTGGATGTGAACGATCTTTTGCAAATGGTGACGAATGTCATCACGAACACCGTATCCGAGCGTATTATTTTGGATACAGGCGGAAATCCGCTGACAGGCGAAACCGGCGGCGGGCCGGAAAAGAAACATAGCGGCGGCTGCTGCTCGTAAGGCAGGCGGCAGACGCGAAAGACGCTGACGCGATGGAGTTTTCCAAACAAGATACCCAATTTCAGGTGGGTGTTTGCACCCTAGCCGAATGCCCTGCATACAAATGTACAGAAACGTTGTATGGAGGAGGTAACGAAATGTCGGGTACAGACAAAGATCTACAGTGCCGGGAACTCATCGCGAAAGCTGTCTGCGGTAAAGGCCATAAATTCTCTACTACCACCCACACCATCATACCGTCGCAAACTCCTTCGACGATCCTCGGATGCTGGATTATAAACACGAACTTCCAGGCAGAGAAAGTCGGAGACGCGGTTGAAGTATCTGGTACGTATGACGTCAACCTGTGGTTCTCGTTTGCAAATAACACGCAAACCGAAGTCAAGCGGGAAACTGTCAAGTTCTCCGTACTCGTTCCGCTTACGTTCTTCGACAAAAACTGCAGAGGCGATCTGGAAATTGTCGCTCGCGCCGTGGAACAGCCGAAGTGCGTAAAAGCCGAGTTGAGTGCTGGAGGCACCATCACAGTCAGGGTTGAAAGCGAATTTGCCGTAGAAATCATCGGAGAAACCAAAGTCTGCGTAGTCGTCTGCAACAACTGCGATGACAAAGACTTCCACATGATTGGTGACTATGAAGAAAACAGCGACGAATTTGACGACTTTGATTCAGCCACCATGCTCGACGAGCTTGACTAAAGAGGAGAGACTCATCTCCTCTTTTTTCTTTTTTTCGCGGCGAAAAACCGGCAAGCGTCTACGCTCTCACTCTTCCCTGGGCGCAAACATAAGATATCGAAGAATACAGCATGGGAGTGTGGAGAGCATGATACGAGAAGGGTTGCAGGAGAGCGCCGCATCGCAGCCAATGACAGCCAACGCCAAAGAAGCGGTCGCTTTTTTGCACCGCCCCGAGGTCGGACGCTGGTTGCTGAAGCTGAGCGGGCTGCCTGTGGCTACGGGACGAACAGCGCCTCCCGGATGGCGAACCTACAAGCTTTGTCTCTATCAGGACCTGGTGCTGGACGTGGTGCGGAGCATGGAGCATCCGCAATGGCTGTTGCATCGTCTGGAGGAGCCTGACTACGAGCCGATTCCGTTTCCGTCCACCGATCCGGAGGTGCAGATGGTCAAAGCGCTGGCTGTCCGCAGCTTGTATGCTGTCGGAGCGGAAGCGGGGCAAGTCACGATCATAGCGGCATCTGCTCACCGGGCGAAGGTGGTTTCCGTGGCGCCGGATTGGCCGGCAGAGAAGGCGGATCGCTACATGCAGCGTGCGCGCGACTGGTGGCAGGAGCGCATGCGCAAGCAGCCGCAGGAGCTGAACAAACTGGGCGCCGACCCGGAGTTTTCGCTGCGCAGGGCAACGGGGGAAATGGCGCTCGCCTCTGATTTTTTGAAAATTAACGGGACGGTCGGCTGCGATACGACACGCTACCGGGAAGACCTGGCGCTGCATCAGCATCCGGTAGCCGAGCTTCGCCCTGCCCCGTCGGAAGACCCCGATGAGCTGTTTCTTCATATTTATGAAGCATTGATTTTCGCCATGAAAAAAATCGCCAACAAAGAGATCGAGTGGCTGGCGGGCGGGATGCCGTTTCCTGGCTATCCGATTGGCGGGCACATTCACTTTAGCGGAGTGTCGCCTACTTTTTCCTTGAGGCGGAAGCTGGACGCCTATCTCGCGTTGCCGCTCGTGCTGATCGAGGACGTCGGCTGCGTGTTGCGACGGCAACGCTACGGCTTTTTGGGCGACGTGCGGGAAAAGGCGTACGGTTTCGAGTATCGGACATTGCCCAGTTGGCTCGTGCATCCGGTCGTGGCGCGGGGAATATTGCATTTAGCCAGACTGGTCATCACGAGCCACGCCCAACTGAAAGCGACACCGCATTTGCAGTTGCCGCTGGTCAAGGCGTACTACCGCGGGGACAAGGAAACGCTGGAACCGTACGTCAGACAGGTGCGCAACGAGTTGCGGGAACTGCCGGGCTATTCGCTTTCGCGGGTTCATCTGGAGGCGTATTTTTCCTGCCTGTTGCGCGGGGACGTGTGGCTCTCTGACTTGGATCTGAAGAGCGCGTGGAACTTGCATTGAATTTTTCAACTGGAATCGAACATCAACATCGTGGCGCGATCATGGTATAATAGCGTCGAGATTGGAAGGCTAGGAGAAGAAAAAAATGGCGCAATATACCCCGATGATTCAGCAGTATCTGGCTATCAAAAAAGAGTACCCGGATACTTTCTTATTTTTCCGCTTAGGCGACTTTTACGAACTGTTTTTTGACGATGCTATCCTCGCGTCCCGCGAGCTGGAGATTACGCTCACAGGACGCGACGGTGGCGGGGATGAACGCATCCCGATGTGCGGCGTCCCGCACCATTCGGCAGATGGCTACATCGCCGAGCTGTTGAAAAAAGGACACAAAGTAGCGGTGTGCGAGCAGGTGGAGGACCCGAAAGAAGCAAAAGGGGTCGTTCGCCGCGAAGTGACCCGCGTCATTACGCCCGGCACGATGATGGAGGGCAAATGGCTCACGGACAAGGAAAACAACTACATGGCGGCATTGGCAGCCCTCGACGGCCGCATAGGGATCGCAGCCTGCGACATGAGTACAGGGGAAATGTACGCCACCTCCCTGCTCGGGCAGACGGAGGCCGCGCTCGATGAGGCATTGCAATACCGTCCAAAAGAACTGGTGTTCTTCGGCTTTGATTCCTTGCCGAAAACGTCTTTGCCGTCAACGGTCGTGGAAAGCCAGCAACTGGATGCGTTTGCGGTGGACAGCCAGTACCCGGAAGCGGGAAAAGAGCTGGACGTCGCTATGCGCGCAGCCGTCAATGCGCTGCTCTACTACATCGGGACGACGCAAAAGCGCAGTCTCGCGCATATGCGGCTGTTGAAACGTTACGACAGCAAGCAATATTTGCAAATGGACGGCTTTTCCAGACGAAACCTGGAACTGACGGAGACGATCCGCGACAAGGCGAAAAAAGGCTCCTTGCTGTGGTTGTTGGATCGGACGCAAACCGCCATGGGCGGACGGCTGTTGCGCAGATGGATCGAGCGGCCGCTGCTCGGACGTGCAGAGCTGGATGCCCGCCTGGATGCCGTCGAAGCGCTCAAGAGCGATTTGCTGCTGCGCTCCGATCTGCGGACTTGCCTGGACAACGTGTACGACCTGGAGCGGCTGGCTGGCCGCATCTCGTACGGAAACGCCAATGCCCGCGACCTGATCCAGTTGCGTTTGTCGCTGGAAGCAGTGCCGGAGCTGAAACGGCACTTGAGCCAGACGAATGCCCCGGTGTTGCAGGAGTTGGCCCAGGGCATGGATGAATGCGCGGACCTGGTCAGCTTTTTGCAGGCGGCGCTCGTCGACGATCCGCCGATCTCCGTGCGCGAAGGCGGGATGATTCGCACCGGCTACGATGAGTATTTGGACAAGCTGCATTCCGCAAGCCGCGACGGGAAGACGTGGATTGCCCAGCTCGAGCAGAGCGAGCGGGAAGCGACAGGCATCCGTTCGCTGAAAGTCGGTTTCAACAAAGTGTTTGGCTACTATATCGAAGTGTCGAAGTCGAACATCGCCAACGTGCCTGCGGGACGCTACGAGCGCAAGCAGACGCTCGCCAATGCCGAGCGCTACATCACGCCCGAACTGAAGGAACGCGAGGCGCTCATCCTCGAAGCGGAAGAAAAGATGATCGAGCTGGAGTACCAGTTGTTCACGGCTGTGCGCAGCGAGATCGCCGGACATATTCCGCGCTTGCAAAGCCTTGCCGAGCGAATCGCTTCTGTAGACGTGCTCCAGGCGTTTGCTACGGTCAGTGACGAGCGCGGCTTCGTGCGTCCACAGCTCGCAGACGACGGCGAATACGTCATCGTCGACGGACGCCACCCTGTCGTGGAAGCCGTGCTGGAGCGGGAGAAGTACGTAGCCAATGACGTGCGGATGAACCAGGACAGTCGCCAGGTTCTGCTCATCACTGGACCGAACATGGCGGGGAAAAGCACCTACATGCGCCAGATCGCACTGATTACCGTCATGGCGCAAATCGGCTGCTTCGTGCCTGCAAAAGAAGCGAAGCTGTCGATTGTGGACCAGATTTTTACGCGAATTGGCGCTGCCGACGACCTCGTTGGCGGACACAGTACGTTCATGGTGGAAATGCTGGAAACAAGGCACGCGCTGCAAAAGGCGACTGCCAAAAGTTTGATCTTGCTCGACGAGATCGGGCGCGGGACGTCCACGTACGACGGGATGGCACTGGCGCAGGCGGTCATCGAGTATATTTGCCAGCGAATCAAAGCCAAGACGCTGTTTTCCACGCACTATCACGAGCTGACGGGGCTGGCTGACACGATGAAGGGCGTCGTCAATGTGAACGCCCGCTGCGAGGAGCGGGACGGCAAGCTCTTGTTCCTGCACAAGATTGAGGAAGGCCGGGCAGATAAAAGCTACGGCATCCACGTGGCGGAATTGGCGGAAATGCCTGTCTGGGTCATTGAGCGCGCCCGCAGCATTTTGGCGGGCTTGGAGGCGGGCAGCCAAGCGACAGCCGACATGCAAATGTCGCTGGAAACGCTATGGTCGGCCCCGGTTGCCGCCGTGCGCGAGGAGCCCGTATCGCTGTTGTCGCCGGAGGAAGAGGAGATTTTGCGCGATTTGCGCGAGCTGGATTTGAACGCGACGACCCCGATGGACGCAATGATGAAGCTGTATGCATGGAAGCAGCAACTGAAAAAACGATAGGACGATAGGCAGAGGGGAGGAGCTCATGGGAAACATTCGAGTGCTCGATGAGCAGCTCGCCAATATGATTGCGGCAGGCGAAGTGGTGGAGCGTCCGGCTTCTGTTGTGAAGGAGCTGGTGGAAAACGCGATTGACGCTAGCGCCACCTCGATTGAGATTCATGTGGAGGAAGGCGGCCTGGAGCTGATCCGCATCGTCGACAACGGACACGGGATGGATCGGGACGATTGCCTGCTCGCTTTGGAACGGCATGCGACGAGCAAAATCAGCACCCCGCGGGACTTGTTCCGGATTCGCACGCTCGGCTTTCGCGGCGAGGCGCTGCCGAGTATCGCGGCTGTCTCGCGGATGGAGCTGACCAGCAACCGTTCGAGCCGCGAGATCGGCACCCGGCTGCTGGTGGAAGGCGGCGAGGTCAGAGAGGTGGCGGATGCGGCGGCGGTGCAGGGGACGGAGATTTGCGTCCGCAGCCTGTTTTTCAATACACCTGCCCGGTTGAAGTACATGAAGTCGATCGCCACAGAGGTCGGCCACATTTCCGACTACGTCAACCGACTGGCGCTGACGCATCCCGGCATTTCTTTTACGTTGACCCACAACGGCAAGACGCTTTTGCAAACGACGGGCGACGGCAAGCTGCTGCACGTCATGGCGGCCATCTACGGCGTGCAGGTAGCCAAACTGCTCCTGCCGATTTCGGGAGAGACGCTCGATTTTCGCTGGGACGGCTTTTTGTCCAAGACAGAGGTGACGCGGGCGAACCGTTCCTATTTATCGACGCTGGTGAACGGCCGCTACGTTCGCAGCTACTCGCTCAACAACGCGATCATGCGCGGCTACCACACGCTGCTGCCGATTGGACGCTTTCCGATCGTCGCGCTGCAAATTGAAATGGACCCGACGCTGGTGGACGTCAACGTGCATCCCGCCAAGCTGGAGGCGCGCTTCAGCAAGGAAGACGAACTGTGCAGCGCGATCGAGCAGTCGGTGAAAACGACGTTGCGCCAAGGCTTGGGGATCGTACGGCCGATGGCGACCCAGCCAAAAGCGAAAATCTCCACGCAAGTCGTGCAGCCGCAGTTTGACCTGACATTTACGAAGCCAGCCATTGAGAAAAGCTCGCTGTTGGAGGCTAGTCCGAGGTTGCAGGAATGGATGGCGAAGCAGGAGAGCAACAAGGCGCAGGCGGGGCAGCCAGCGGGCATGGCAGACGCGGCAAGCCCTGCACACCTGGCCAACGCGGCAAGTCCTGCAAACTCTCTCTCTCCTGCCGGCCTGTCTTTCCAGGAGACGGAAAAGAAAACGGTACACGAGGCCGCTTCGCCCTATCCGCGTCCAGAGCAAGCTTTGCAAACTGGTGTTGGGGGCGGGGAGGCAGCAGGGCATACGGGGACACAAGCTGCGGCAGCGACGGGGAGCGCGTCTGCGGGTGTCGGCGAAGGGAACGAACATGGTCAATATCGCGAGCAAGACTATGCCCAAGCCCTAGACCAAGCCCAGGCTCAAGCTGGGACTGGGACGAATGCCCAGACTCTAGCTGCAGCCGAAACCCACGCACAGCCCGAAGCGGTTCAGCAACAGCCGCAGCTCCAGTCTCAGCGCTTCCAGCCGCTCAACCGAGCCGAGGAAACGGAGCCAGTCGCGCAGCCGATAAACGCACAGGCAGGGACAGCGGAACCGCCGACGGGCGCAGCATGGGCCCAAGCTGACGTCACCCGGCTTGACGAGCCAAGCGAACAGCAAGGCCAGGCGGCAACTCCAGCAGCACCAGCCAACGAAGAAACTACTACGTCGGCTGTTCCCGTCATGTACCCGGTCGGACAGGTGCACGGAACGTACATTGTGGCGCAAAACGATACGGGGATGTATTTGGTCGATCAGCACGCGGCGCAGGAGCGGATTTTTTATGAATACTTCATGGCCAAGCTGGCCGAGGAAGGCGTCGCGAGCCAAATGATGCTGTTCCCGCATACCGTCGAGGTGACGGCAGCAGAGGCAGCGCGGCTGGAAAAACGGTTGCCGCTGTTGCAGTCGTTTGGCCTGGAGGTCGAAGCTTTCGGCGGGCGAACGTTTATCGTGCGCGCGCACCCGCACTGGTTCCCGGAAGGAGCCGAGCTGGAAGTCATCGAGGAGCTGATCCAGTTTGTGCTGGAAGCAGGCGAGCACGGACAGTCTAGTGTCGTCCAGATGCGGGAAAAAGCCGCGATCATGATGTCGTGCAAAGCTTCGATCAAAGCCAACCGCTATTTGACGCACGCAGAGATGGAAAGCCTGCTGAACCAACTGCGCGAGACGAGCAGTCCTTTTACATGCCCGCACGGCAGACCGATCGTCATTCACTTCAGCGGCTACGATCTGGAGAAAATGTTCAAGCGCGTCATGTAGGCAAGCGCACAGACGCGAAGCAAACACCCCCCTTAGATGCTCTAGGGGGTCTTTCTGACTGAATCGGAAAGCATAAACGGCAAGAACAAACAACCCGATTCAGCAAGAATAACCTTCCGCTAAAACGCGTTCGCTCATCCTTGAGATGGCCGCGATAAAGGTTTTGTTATGGCTTGTCGGCAGACCGCTTTGTTTTCTCCTTGTAAAAAAATTCACAAGCACGTAACTGGCGGAACAAAACGTGATATGATAGCAGGTGATCGGACAAAAGTTTGGTACAGATTCTATTTGACCGCCAAATTAATCCTGCTTACAATAAAAGAGTTTCCGTCCAACAGGACGCAGACACACGGAAAGGAAAGCGGATACGTGATCGTAACGACGGGACTTGAGCCTGCTGAGGACACCTTGCGCCATGCGCTGGCATTGGCCGATGCGTTTGGCGTACCTGTAGTGAGACGCGGTGACTTTTCCCTCAGCCAGCTACGAAAACGGCATGGCGACGACGAAGTATTGGTCGTCTCTGCGCAAGGAGCGCGCCTGGAGGTGCCGGGGAAAAAGCCGTTCTTTTTTCACCCGAACACTGCGGCTTTTCGTATAAAGCGGCTGATGCGCGGCGATACTGATACTATGCTTGTTGCTTGCCAAATTCAACCAGGGGATGAAGTGTTGGATGCCACGCTCGGACTAGGGGCGGATGCGATTGTGTTTTCCCATGCGACAGGAGCAGAGGGGAAAGTGGTCGGCATCGAATCTGAACGAGTGCTTGCTATCATGGTCGAAGATGGACTCAAGCACTGGGCGTCTGACTCGGAACAACTGGAGAGAGCCATGCGTCGTATTGAAGTGCGGTGCGAAAACCATCTGGAAGTCTTGCAGGGATTGCCGAGCCGCTCTTTCGACGTCGTTTACTTCGATCCCATGTTTGAAATGACGGTTCACAGCTCGCAAGGAATCGCAGGAGTGCGCGAGTTTGCCAACCCGCAACCACTGACGGAGCAGGCCATTTCAGAAGCGCTCCGCGTAGCGAGAAGACGCGTGGTTATGAAGGAAGGAAAAACAGGCAAAGTCTACGAGCGTTTTGGCTTCGTTCCATTTCGCTCCCGCGGCCAACAGGTCGTGTACAGCTACAAAGAGACAGGTGGAGGGGAGTGACCTTGCAGCAGAGAGAAAAGCTAGTCGTCATCATCGGCCCGACAGCAGTCGGCAAGACCCAACTGAGTCTGGATTTGGCCCAGCAGTTCAACGGCGAGATCATTTCCGGGGATTCCATGCAAGTCTACCGCGGCATGGACATCGGGACGGCCAAGGCAGAGCCTGCCGAGCTGGCGCTGGTGCCGCATCATCTCATTGATATCAAAAATCCGGACGAAGAATATTCTGTCGCCTTGTTCCAAGAAAGCGCCACCCGGCTGATTACGGAGATTAACCAACGGGAACGCCTTCCTTTTATCGTAGGCGGTACGGGTCTCTACATAGAATCGGTTACCCATCGGTTTCAATTTTCGCAAGCCGCCCAAGATCCGGAGCTGCGCGAACGGCTGCAGCGTCTGGCAGATGCGGAAGGCGTGGAAGCGCTGCACGCAAGGCTCGCTGACGTTGACCCGATTACAGCACAGCGCTTGCACCCGAACGATGTAAAACGGGTAATTCGCGCCTTGGAAATATACGAAAGCACGGGCTACAAAATGTCGGACTTTCAACTGCGGGCGCAGCACTCTCCGTACGATCTCGTCATGATCGGACTCACGATGGAGCGGGCCGTGCTGTACGAACGGATCAATCGCCGCGTCGAACTGATGATCGAAGCGGGGCTGGTCGAGGAAGTGCGCGGGCTTTTGGACAAAGGCTACGACGCTTCCATGGTGTCGATGCAAGGGCTGGGGTACAAGGAGTTGATCCCTTACCTGTACGGCGAAATTACGCTGGAAAAGGCGATCAACGACATCCAGCAGCGGACGCGGCATTTTGCCAAACGGCAGTTGTCCTGGTTCCGCCGCATCCCGGAAGTGCAGTGGTTTGACATGACCGATCCGGCTGGTCAAGCGAAGTCCGTGGAAACTATCAAGCAGATATTGGCAGGAAAGTTTCAACAATTGCCGAATATATAACATACAAGTCCTTTTAGGGGGTAGTGTACATGAAACAGACGATCAACATTCAAGATACGTTCTTGAATCATTTGCGGAAAGAAAACATCGCGGTTACCATTTACCTTGTGAACGGATTTCAATTGCGCGGGTATATTAAAGCGTTCGATAATTTCACGATTGTGATTGATAGCGAAGGCAAGCAACAATTAGTATACAAGCATGCGATCTCCACTTTCACTCCGCAACGCCCTGTATCGCTCATGTCTTCGGAAAACAACCAGCAATAAATCGCAAAACGCTCTGCCCACCAGCCAGGACTCTTGAAGTCCTGGTTTTTTCTTTTAGAAACCAAAAGGAAAAGGCGCCACAAAAGGCTTTCAGCGTCTGCACGGAAAGCCTTTGCGGCAAACCTGTTTATGAAAAGCTACAGATAGCGGGCGATCATCCGCACAAGCTTGGCAGGGAACTCGTGAAGGTTGGTCATATCCAAAAAACGTTCCTTGCCGTAGATGCCGCTAATCACCTCCTTGTCCTGGCCGATTGCGGCGGCAAGAAAGGCAATTCCTTTCCGTTCGTATTCCTGGATCGTTTGCTTCATGTCGGCAACGGCATAGCTTCCGGTATAGTCGTCCATCGCTTTCGGCTGCCCGTCGCTGATGCTGATGAGCAGCTTGGTCTGCTGTCGGCAAGCGGCCAGCCGTTCCGCCATAATTCGCAGAGCCATTCCATCGCGATTATTGCTTCTGGCGCGAATTTGCATCAGTCGGAAACGGTCGCTCGCGTCCGGTTTGTCCAGGTCTACATAGGCGAAGATGGACATTTGCTCCAAGCGGGAAACATCCGTGGTATCGCCAAAGATCAAAACAGAAATCTGGCAGAGCTGGCAAAATTCATACACCGCGATGACGGCCCGCTTGGCTGCTTCCAATCGCCCGAAGGCAGACATGGAGGCGGATTCGTCTACCCGTAGGCCCACTACCAGCGAAGGGGATTCAGCGGGCGGGCGCTTTTTGGCAAAATATTTGTAATCCCTGTAAGCGACGCTGTCTGCCTGAAACTTGCTGCCATAGTAACGATTCCGCGAAAAGTCGGAAGCCAGCTCATGCTCCAGGTAGGGCAATGTTTTTCTGGCAAGCTGTTGCACGATCGGCATCAGTTCTTACGGACGTATTCCTGTTGGTCCTCCTGATCGTAGTCCGGACGGTGCACAATCAGCTTTACTTTTTTATGGATGGAATCAGCAATGACTTCTCTTGCCGCTTGATTCAGCTTTTTACGGAAGTCGCGTTCCTTTTGTTTTTCATCCTCCTGCAAAGGCGCTGGATTGGCCTGATGATAGCGGGGAGCTCCCGAAGTGGAGGTTTTTGTATGGGCAAAATCATCTGCCATATAGGAAGAGCCGTTGTCGTCGCTGTCGGCTGATTTTTTCAGGGCGATTCCTTTTTCAGCCAAGCCGTTGTCCATGTCAAAAGCCGTGTCGTCTATTTCTCCCGAAGTCTTGATTTCGATAGCATCCGGAGATTCTCGTTTTTTTTAGCTCCAGAGAGACTGCTTCCAGGTGGCGGATAATCCTTGCTGGATAAGTGCTTCTTCCAGAAGCCGAATTTCTTCCGAGTCGGTCGTTATTTTGTAAATGATCTTGTGGTAAAGCGATTGTTTTGCGGAAGCTCCGCTGGCGATGGCATCTGCCCAGTAGAAGAAGGAGCGCATTCCCGCCACGCCTTTGATCGCGTTAGCCCGTGCGGTTTTGTCCAAAAGCAGAATCACATCCGCCAATACGGCCAGCATCTTCTCGTCATGAAAACCGGGCTGCCATCCAGTTCCAGGGCAGAGTTTAACGTCATTAACACCGCAGCGTCACGAATAACGTTCGGTTCCTGAATTTCCAATAAATATCCCTTTTGATAGGCCCTGACGATTTCGGAAGGGTAAAAGCGGTACTCGACATTTTCCCCCACGGTTTTTTCCGCCGCAAGCTTCAACAAATGCTTCATTATCCGTCAACTGTCTGTCCGGTGACAAATGATAGAGACTGTTTTTCCGTCATTTTCTTTTCCTCCGAATCGTAGTTATGTGGTGCGATTCTCGCCCCTGCGCTTCTTCTCCACGACGAGGGGGAGCAGCAGAGCCGCACCGACGAAAATGAATCCTCCGCTTGCGGCATAGACCGCGCCAAGGGAGAACATCTCTTTGAGATAGCCGGACACGGACATACCGATGACCATCATCCCCATGAAAACAGGCGTGATCGTGCCCGATACGCGGCCGATCAAGGCGCCTTCCGTGTTGCGGACGAGCAATCCACCCGTCGTTCATCAGCACGAGCAGCACCGCACCCACGGACAGGGCAGACAGTAGATCGCTCCAGACCATCGTCCGCTTTGGCTGCCAGCGATCGGCAAAAGTTCCGCCAATCAGCCCAAACAAAAAGATCGGAGCGAACTCTTCGACCGAGATCAGCGATACGTAAACAGGATTGTTGTTCGTCCATTCGCTTACGAACAGCAGAACGGCAAAATTCCGGACCCAGATGCCCAACTGCAACAGCACGCGGGAAAGGATAATCGTTCGTACATCAGGATTCCTGAACAATGTCAATACCCCATATCTTTTAATAGTCTCGCTAATGCGTGCAGACGTTCGCCTATCAGTTCATCGTCTTCGCTCAACACGCGGCTGAATTGCTTGATATCGTCATGAAGCGTGTCATTGTCCGTGCAGATCGCCACGTTCAACGCATCGCCTTGCAGAGCAATCCTGTCGATAACGGGCTTTTGCGGGTCGTAAAAATGCTCGTATCTGTATGCCTCGCGAAAATGGTTCAACGTGCGGCAAACGAGCAGCGACAGATCGAGAATGCGATGGAGCGGGAGTTCCTCCGATTCCGTCGACCAGGCTTCGCCTGTGGATTTCCATGCTTTGGCAGCGATGGCGGCTTTGCCGGTGTCGTTTTTCGCAGCCAAGCCAAGCGAAAGCGCTTTGACATCCGTATTTCTGGCAGAATGGCCGTCAACCCGATCGTAGTTTTCTGACACGACGACAGGCTTGTGTTGTGAAGTAGTTGGTAGTTTCATTTTCTTTCCCTCTTTCCTTTTCGAAATTACTGCAAAGTGTAGCGGAGATTTCATCGCGAAGCAACAGTTTTTTGTTAGGATTGACAAACATTTTTGTTTTGTGTTTATTATTATACAAACCAAACCGCAAAATGTTTGTTGTTTTTTCTTCCCGGTTTCCTGGACCGTCTCCTTTGTCGAGACGGAAGCCAGGCGAAGCTTATTTTCGAAAATCGCACAGGAAGCCGAATACAGGCTACAGGTGTAGCGGCGCGAAAAGAGAGGAGAAACCATGAAGCGGAAAGATGAACTGAAACAGGCGTTTAAAGAAGCGAAGACAGAGGCAGGGGTGTATCAAATTAAAAACACCCGAAATCAAAAAGTGTGGATTTGCAGCACCCGCAATCTGAAAACGATGAACGGAAAGCTGTTCACGCTTAAACTCGGTTCCCATATGAACAAACAGCTTCAAAGCGAGTGGGACGAGTACGGAGAAGAGGCGTTCGTCTGCGAAGTGCTGGAGGTTTTGAAGAAGAAGGAAGAGGGATACTTTGACGAAAAGGAGGAGCTTGAGAAAATGGAGCAAAAATGGCTCGACAAGCTTCAGCCGTACGGAGAACGCGGATATCACCAGAAGAAAAAGCAGTAGCAGCAGGGGCGCGGTGCCTCCGTAGCTAACCGAGTTTGCTCGCCAAAATAAACGAGGGCCAGTCTACACACGTTTTCGCGCGTTTCGACTGGCCCTCTGGTCTGGCCCTTTACAATCTACAAGCCAAGGAGCAGTTATTGCTTGTCTTCAGTAAAAATCTGGAAGGTGATACCGAACTTGTCGCGCACACTGCCATAGGCAGGGCTGAAAAATGTCTCTTGCAGAGGCATATGTACTTGCCCGTCCTCTTGGAGTGTGGCGAAGATGCGCTCCGCATCAGCTTTGTCCCCTATGGAAATGCAAATGGTCACCTGATCGCCTACTTGGTGAGGCTGTCCTGGGAACGTATCGGAAAGCATCAGATGGCTCTCGCCAATTTTGAGGGTGGCATGTCCCACGAGATTTTTCGCTTCCGCAGGCAAAGGGTACTCAGGGTTTTCCGGCATTTCGCCAAAGGTCTGCTTGTACAGCACTTCGGCACCCAGTGCTTGTTCGTAAAAGGCGATTGCTTCACTTGCTGTTCCGTTCAGGACGAGATAAGGGATCAAACGCAAAGTCATTGAGGAATCATCTCCTTGGGATATGGGCTTGTTTATGGAGGGAGCAAAAGCAGCGGCTTCTCCATATCCAGATTGTACCATAAAGAACGTTTGTTCGTAAACAGGGGGTTAAAAAACCGAGGACTGGCAAAGCGTCCTCGTCTGGCAGGAAAAGCTTTTTATGCCGCCGTCTTCCTGCGAATCATCAGGAGGTAGCAGAGGATGGCGCCGAGTGTAGCGAGCGCGATGACGATCCCCATCGGAACGGCTGTGCCTTCTCCGCCAATCCCGACCAACGGCGCGACGATTCCGCCGCTGATGAAGGAGAGCAGACCTTGCAGGGCAGAAGCGCTGCCTGCGGCCTTGCTCTGGTTTTGCATCGCCAGCGAAAAGCCTGTCGCACCGACGATCCCGACGCTCGATACGACGAAGAACAGCGGAACGAGGACAGCGACCAGCCCGGCCTGGAGCAAGATCATAGCGAGCAGGGCGACACCGCCGACTACGGCCAGCGAGATGCCGGTGACGAACAGTTTCGTTTCTTTGACTTTTCCTGCGAGCCTTCCGGTAATTTGACTGGCAATAATAATTCCGAGCCCGTTCATGGCGAAAATCATGCTGAAGCCTTGCGGAGAGACGCCAAAAATTTTCTGGAAGACAAACGGCGAGCCTGCAATGTAGGCGAACATCGCGGCTGTGACCAAGCCTTGCGACAAGGCGTAGCCCATGAATACCCGGTCTTTCAGCAGTCCGCCAAACGTTTTCAGCGTGTTGCCAATCCCGGCTTTGGAGCGGCGATGGACGGGCAACGTCTCAGGCAGGCCAAGCACGACGACAAGCAGCATGATGGCACCGATCAGCCCGAGCGCGACAAAGACGCCGTGCCAGGTAGTAAATTCCAGCAGTTGACCGCCGACAATCGGCGCGGCAATCGGCGCGATCCCGTTGATGAGCATTAGCAGGGCAAAAAATTTGGTCAGCTCGGTCCCGGAATACAGGTCGCGAACAGTCGCGCGGGCGATGACAATCCCCGCCGAGCCGGCCAGCCCCTGAACAAAACGAAGAAAGACAAACGTGTAAATCGAAGGCGCAACCGCACATAAAAAAGAAGACAAGGCATACAAAATCAGTCCGATCAAAAGCGGCATTCTCCGCCCGCGCACGTCGCTGATCGGTCCGGCAAAAAGCTGGCCGACCGAAAGCCCGATCAGGCAAGCGGTGAGGCTGAGCTGGGCCAGTGAGGTGCTCGTATGCAGGTCATCTGCGAGCAGCGGCAAAGCCGGCAAGTACATGTCCAGCGACAGCGGGCCGAATGCCGAGAGGGAGCCTAAAATGGTCGCGATCCACAGACGGCGCGACTTGCTGCCGGCAAGTGACGAGGAATCCAGTTCTTTGGCTACATGGTTCAAAGCAATGTTCAAACCTTTCTCTTGTGGAATGGGGAGAGCGACAACACCTGGCTACTCGTTTGGTTCAGCAGATGGCTCCGTATTTTCCAGGTAAAAGGTTTGCAGGTTGTTGTGCATTCTTTCCAACATGCCTTGCAAGACGATTTTTTCTTCGTCTGTAAAGCACTCGAAGCATTTCAGTTCGAGAATGCGCAGCGCTTCCTTGACGGCTTTTGTCGCCAGCCGCCCTTTGTCGGTGAGGAAAACCCGGGAGATGCGCTGGTCGCGCTCGTCGGCGCGCCGTTCAACCAGCCCGCATTTTTCCATGCGATTAATCATGACCGTAAGCGTTGCGGGTTTTACCTGGATACGTCGGGCCAGCTCCTTTTGCATCAAGCCGTCTGTTTTGGCGAGACGCATCAGGAGAATCGGCTGCCCTGGGTAGACGTCGTAGTTTTGAATGAGATATTCAACGTTTTTCTTATGAAGCTTCATCACATGGCCCATCGCATGTGTCAAAGCAGTAGAATAATCAAATTCCACCAAAGTACCCCCGTTTTGTTAGCTGGCTAACTAAAAATTAATGTAAATGATTCTCAATCCACAGTCAATACTGATCTATTATACAAAAACGAAGCACGTTCGTCATGAGGGAGTAAAAGAATGTTGTCTCCGAAGGAAGGAGAGAAAGTAGCGGTTGTAGAAACTAACCATTCCGAAACAGGAAAGGACAAGGTGACAATGCGATGATTTTGAATGAAAAAATAAAAGCGGCGGAAGTCAGCCTGACTGGCGTGAACGGAGAGGACCTCGGGATCGTCGACACGAAAGTCGCGCTGCAAATGGCGAAGGAGCAGGGCGTCGACCTCGTTTGCCTTTCGCTCGCCGCAAGCCCGCCGCCGTGCCAGTTGGTTGGCCGCACGAACTATAAAGAGCAGCTCAACCGCGAAAAGGCCAAGCAGCGCAAAGAGGAAAAAGGCAGAAAAGTAAAGGAGCTTCGCTTGAGCGCCTATATCGAAGAGCACGACTACGATACGAAAAAGCGGCAAGCGGAAAAAATTCTCGCGGCAGGGGACGCGGTGCAATTGACCGTGCGCCTGGAGAAAAAAGAAAGCCAGGAAGCGAAAAAATTGATCGAGCAACTCGTAAAAGAGCTTGCGCATTGCGGCGTGCAGGAAAAAGGCATTCAAGTAAGCGGCAAGCAAGTGGTCGCTGTCCTGCTTCCGAAGGAGCAATAGCTGTACGGGAAGGCCCGGCTCGTAGTGACAGATGGTATTGTCGCTTCGGCCGGGCTTTTTTTCGCAAGTGTAGCCATTGGCTTGCTTGCCGCGTCTTTTTCTAATAGAAAAGACAAGCAACCACCAAACAGAAAAGCGAGTGATTTCATGCCGTTTACCTTTTCGCACCCGGCGATCGTCCTGCCGCTGCGCAGACTGGGATGGGTATCCTTTCCGGCTCTCGTCTTTGGCAGCATGGCGCCGGATTTTGAATATTTTTTGCGCATGCAGCCGTACAGCGTCTACAGCCACACGCTGCTTGGCCTGTTTTGCGTTGATCTTCCGCTCGTGATCGTCCTGTATGTTTTGTACCGCTACATCGTCGAAAAAGGACTGCTCGCCGTCTTGCCGCTGTGGGCGGCAAAAGGCTTGGCTAGCGGGCGGCCGCAGACACGAAGCCGCAGGCGGACGTGGGTATCGCTGGTAGTGTTCGCTTACTCCGCGCTGCTCGGAAGCTACAGCCATATCGCCTGGGATGCTTTTACCCACGACGGAGGCAGCATGGTCGAACGGTTCGCTTTTTTGCAACAGCGCATCCCGCTCCTTTTTCTCGACGTGCCTGTCTACAAGCTGCTACAGCACGGCAGCACGCTGCTGGGCGGGCTTGCCATCGCGTTTGTGCTCTGGCGCACCGGACGCAAGAACGATCACGTCGAGATCAAACAGGCCACACTGTACGGAAAAGGGCTGTTCTGGCTAGGAGTGGCTGTAATCGGACTGGGCGTCGTCGTTTGGCATGCCTTTTTCGTGAAAGGGGTGTCTCCCCTGATTCATCCGTTGCAGCAGGTCGTTCCTTTTCTGTCCGGAAGCCTGCTCGGGATTTGTCTGCTTGCTCCGCTGGCGAATCGGCCAGGTTTGAAAAAATAGGGCAGGTTTGCCTAGCTTCTGAGTATATTAATGTATGGCTGAAAAAGCATGTATTCGCACTGGCCCAAACTGGATGACACTTTTGAACATAAAGCATGGCTGCGCATCTGTAAGGACTGACAGGCAGGGACGAACGAACGTTTAGAGTGATGCACAAAGGCAGGTGACCGAACATGAGACATTCGGAAAGCAGTCTCTCCATTGATCCCAGCTCTGCTTCCACCTCTTCCAACTCAAACAGGATTCAAGTCGTTTTCAAACGCAACGATTTATCCATCAAGAAGCCCGAAACGCTGCCCGAATACGTAAATGCATCCGCACCCAGCGAATTGGCCTCCTTGTTTGATGAGCTTGAAAATTTGATCGGTCTGCAAGAAGCGAAGAAGACCATGTATGAGATTTACGCGCTGATAAAAATCAACAAGGAACGGGAAAAGCATCACCTGAAAATTGAAAAGCAAGTGTTTCATATGGTGTTCAAAGGCAACCCGGGCACGGGCAAGACGACGGTTGCCCGTTTGTTCGGCAAAATGTTCCGCGAAATGGGCATCTTGAGCAAAGGCCATCTGATCGAAGTGGAGCGGGCCGATCTGGTCGGTGAATTTATCGGCCATACGGCGCAAAAAACGCGGGAACTGGTCAAAAAGGCACTCGGCGGCATTTTGTTTATCGACGAGGCGTATTCGTTGGCCAGAGGGGGCGAAAAAGACTTCGGCAAGGAGGCGGTTGACTGCCTGACGAAAGCGCTGGAAGACTCGAACAAAGATTTCATTTGTATTATTGCCGGGTATAACGACGAAATGGAGCAGTTTCTGGAGCTGAACCCCGGCTTGCCTTCCCGTTTTCCGGTTCACATCAACTTTTCCGATTATAGTGTGGAAGAACTTTTGGACATCGCCACTCTGATGACCCGCGAAAAGGATTTTGAGCTGACGAGAGAAGCGAAAGAAAAAATCCGCCGTCTGCTGACCGGAATCGTGAATGACCCGTTCCAGCAAAATTTCAGCAACGCTCGGTTCGTGCGCAATTGCATCGAGAAAGCGATCCGGGTGCAGGCGGTCCGGCTGATGAAAGCAAACGAGCTGACGCGGGAAGAGCTGCAGCGGCTAAGAGCCGAGGACTTTCAAGTGTGACTTCTCTACGATCCATCCGATCCCTCCGCTGCGGGGGATTTTTTTACAGATAAGAATTCTAGAAGCTTCTTATCCAGTATAAGGGCAACTAAAGCTGCACCAAAGGCTTGGCGCAGCCAAGTTTTCTAACCCTGCGCTTTGTTCTGTAGCGAATAGGGGCGGGGTGCATCGCGACCGTAACGAAATGGGCAAAATGTGGTATGATAGGGAGAAGAAAGGGCGTGAATCGGTGAACGAACTTATCAAAACAAAAGAAACTGCGATCTTGGTCGGGTGCTACCTGGATGGCCGTGATGAGGAACGGACACGTCTCTCCATGGAAGAACTGCACGAGCTGGCTGAAACGGCTGGCGTCGAAGTGCTCGATGTCGTGACGCAAAACAGAGATCGAATCGACTCTGCCTGGTATTTGGGGACGGGCAAGATTGATGAAATTGCCGAAAAGGCGCATGAGCTGGATGTGGACGTCATCATTTTCAACGATGAGCTGTCCCCGAGTCAGACGCGCAATCTGGACAAAATTTTTGATTGCAAGGTCATTGACCGGACCCAGCTCATTCTTGATATTTTCGCGGGGCGAGCGCAGTCGCGCGAAGGGAAGATTCAGGTCGAGCTGGCCCAGTACAACTATTTGCTGCCGCGTCTTGCGGGCCAGGGCAAGCAGCTTTCCCGGCTCGGGGGCGGAATCGGGACGCGCGGTCCGGGTGAATCCAAGCTGGAAAGCGATCGCCGCCACATTCGCAAGCGGATCAGCGAGCTGAAGCAGCAGTTGGACGACACGGTCCGGACGAGACAGCTCCATCGGGAACGCCGCAAGAAAAACAACGTGTTCCAGATTGCGCTGGTCGGCTATACGAACGCGGGCAAGTCGACGATCCTCAACCAGTTGACACAGGCCAACACGTTGCAGGAAGATAAGCTGTTTGCCACGCTGGACCCGACGACCCGCCAGCTCGTGCTGCCGAGCGGCCTGGAAGTGCTGCTGACGGATACAGTCGGCTTCATTCAAGATTTGCCGACGAGCCTTGTCGCCGCTTTTCGCTCCACACTGGAGGGCGTGAAGGAAGCCGACCTGATTTTGCATGTCGTCGACAGCCACCACCCGGATTTGCGCGTGCACATGGAAGTCGTGGACAAAATTTTGCGCGAGCTGAAAGCAGAAGAAATCCCGCAGCTCGTCGTATTCAACAAGGCGGACTTGCTGACCGAAGGCGCCTACCTGCCGCATGCAGACGAATCCATTCTCGTCTCTGCCATTCGCGAAGAAGATCAGCAACGGCTTTTGGCGAGGATCGAACAATTTGTGCTTTCCTCTTATAATGAAATGAAGTTGCGCGTCCCGGTCGAGCGCGGGGACATTTTGTCGCTCTTGCACCGCGAAGGCGTGGAGATGGAGCAGCAATTTAGCGAAGAGGAAGAATCGTACCTGGTCACCGTGCGCGTGAACCGGGACAATCCGATCTACGGCAAGATCGCTCCTTTTCTCCTGGACAAACCAGAGACTGTTGAAGAGAGTTGGTAAGATAGCAGATGTTTCAATACTTTTCCCACGGAGAAAAGCTTCGTCCGCTCGTACTGGAAGTAGAAGCGACGATCTCCGAAAGACATCGTCAAATTTCCGCGCTCGTGGACACCAATCAGTTGAAGGTGTTGCGGTCTTTTCAAAAGCATGAAGTAAACGAGTTTCACTTTTCACCGTCAACCGGCTACGGCTACGACGATTCCGGGCGGGCTACGCTGGAATCAATCTACGCAGACGTTTTTGGCGGAGAGGCGGCACTGGTTCGGCCGCACATTATATCCGGCACGCACGCGATTGCCATTTCCTTGTTCGGCATGTTGCGTCCTGGCGACGACTTGCTCTACATCACGGGCAAACCGTACGACACCTTGGAGGAGGTCGTGGGGGTGCGCGGCGAAGGACAAGGCTCGCTGAAAGACTACGGCATCGGGTACAGCTTCGTGCCGCTGACGCCTGAGGGCGAGATTGATTTTCTCGCGGTAGCGCAAGCGATCACGCCGAATACAAAAGTAATCGGCATCCAGCGTTCGCGCGGCTACGCGGATCGTCCGTCCTTCACGATCGCCAAAATCCGGGAAATGATTCGCGCTGTCAAAGAAATGAAGCCGGATGTGATCGTCTTTGTCGACAACTGCTACGGCGAATTTACGGAAGAGCAGGAGCCGCTGCACGTGGGCGCGGACATCATGGCCGGCTCCCTGATTAAAAACCCGGGCGGCGGGCTGGTCAAAACGGGCGGCTACATCGTCGGCCGGGAGGACCTCGTCAAGCTTGCTTCGTACCGGATGGCAGCGCCAGGCATCGGTGCGGAGGGCGGAGCTTCGCTGTACTCGCTGCTGGAAATGTACCAAGGCTTTTTCCTGGCGCCGCACGTCGTCGGCGAAGCGCTCAAAGGCGCGGTGTTTTCATCGGCTCTCTTGGAGCGCCTCGGCTTTCAGACAAACCCGCTCTGGCACGAGCCGCGGACAGACTTGATTCAGTCTGTCGCCTTTGGCAGTGCCGAGCGACTGATTGCCTTTTGCCAAGGGATTCAAAAGGCAGCCCCGGTCGACTCACACGTGACGCCGTATCCGAGCGAAATGCCCGGCTACGCAGACCCGGTCATCATGGCTGCGGGGACGTTCATTCAAGGGGCGAGCATCGAGTTTTCCGCAGATGGCCCGATTCGTCCCCCGTACCTCGGCTTCGTGCAGGGCGGTTTGACGTATTCGCACGTCAAAGTGGGGATTTTAACGGCATTGAACGGCATGCTGGAAAAAGGCTTGCTCGACCTGCCTGAAAAGTAAACCGGGTACAAGCGACGGCGCGGACATAGACGAGACGGCATTCTCTACGCAGGGGATGCCGTTTTTTTGCGGCTGACACGCCGGAGAGCGGGTAGCTCCCCGCAGGAAGCGCCGACTGGCGGAAAAAGCAAGCGGCTCAATGTCCTCATGAGGCGGTTTTAAGCGAAAGCGCCGGGGTTCGAGTGCCTGGAAGCGCGGGACAAACGTGGATTTTT
Organism: Brevibacillus sp. FW306-2-1A-C05A; assembly: GCF_058781555.1. Lineage (NCBI taxonomy): Bacteria > Bacillati > Bacillota > Bacilli > Caryophanales > Paenibacillaceae > Brevibacillus > Brevibacillus sp. FW306-2-1A-C05A. The sequence continues at coordinate 59,242 of NZ_JBYSWV010000001.1, read as the reverse complement.
ACCAATGCGGGTCACTTTCTGCGTGATATTTTCTAACATCCGTTGACAGTGTTTATGCTTTTGCATAAAATAAGGCATAAGGATAACGATAGAGGAGGGACAAGTCATGAGTGATGACCTTCGCCGGAATATGGCCCTCTTTCCCATTGGGATCGTCATGAAGCTGACCGATCTCACTGCGAGACAGATTCGCTACTACGAGCAAAATGACCTGATTCAACCGGCTCGCACGGAAGGGAAGCAGCGGCTTTTCTCCTTCAATGATGTAGACCGACTGTTGGAGATCAAGGAACTGATCGAAAAAGGACTCAACATTGCCGGCATCAAGCAAGTGCTGAAGCTGCAAGAACCGGTCACCGAGCCGACGGAGATTACGCAAACGTCCGAAGGCAAGCGCAAGGACATGTCTGACAAGGAACTGCACCAGTTGCTCAGACAACAGATCATGTATCGCAATGCTGCCCGCCCAGGCGAGGACGCATTGATTCGTGGAGAGCTATCCCGCTTCTTCCACTGATATAAAGTTGTGAGAGAGACAGGAGGAGAGAAATGTGAGCAAGTACACAAGAGAAGACATTATGCGATTGGCCCAGGAAGAGGACGTGAGATACATCCGTCTGCAGTTTACTGACCTGCTGGGGATTATCAAAAACGTGGAGATTCCTCTGTCCCAACTGCCAAAAGCGTTGGACAACAAAATGATGTTTGACGGTTCTTCCATCGAAGGGTTTGTTCGTATCGAGGAATCGGATATGTATCTGGTACCGGACCTGGACACCTGGGTTGTTTTCCCGTGGGGCAACGAGCATGGGAAAGTTGCACGTCTGATCTGTGATATCTATATGCCGGATGGCTCTCCGTTCGAGGGTGACCCTCGCTATATTTTGAAGCGCGCGTTGAAAGAAGCAGAAGAAATGGGCTTCTCTGCGTTCAACGTGGGACCAGAACCTGAATTCTTCCTGTTCAAGCTCAACGAAAAAGGCGATCCTACGCTCGATCTGAACGACCAAGGCGGCTACTTCGACTTCGCTCCGCTCGACACCGGCGAAAACTGCCGTCGCGACATCGTATTGACCCTGGAAAAAATGGGCTTTGAAATCGAAGCTTCCCACCACGAAGTAGCGCCAGGCCAACACGAAATCGACTTCAAATACGCGAACGCGCTGCAAGCAGCAGACCAGATTTTGACTTTCAAGCTGGTTGTAAAAACGATCGCGCAAAAACACGGCCTGCATGCAACCTTTATGCCAAAACCGCTCTACGGTGTGGCAGGCTCCGGTATGCACGCGAACCAATCCTTGTTCCGCGGCAACGAAAATGCGTTCTACGACGAGACAGACGAAATGGGCCTGAGCCAAACAGCGAAGCATTACCTCGCAGGTATTTTGCAGCACGCTCGCGGCTTCACAGCGATCACCAATCCGCTCGTGAACTCGTACAAACGTCTGGTACCTGGCTATGAAGCACCTTGCTACGTGGCATGGTCGGCGAAAAACCGCTCTCCATTGATCCGTATCCCAGCCTCCCGCGGCATGGGAACCCGTATCGAAGTGCGCAGCCCAGACCCGGCAACAAACCCGTACCTCGCTTTGGCTGTCATGCTGAAAGCCGGCCTGGACGGCATCAAAAACAAAGTGACTGTACCACCAGCGATCGACCGCAACATCTACGTGATGACCGAAGAAGAGCGCGAAGCAAACGGCATCGTCAACCTGCCAGCTACGCTCAAGGAAGCGATCGAGTGCCTGAAAGCCGATCCAGTAATCTGCGAAGCCCTGGGCGAGCACGCGCTGGTACACTTCATCGAAGCAAAAGAAATCGAGTGGGATATGTTCCGCACACGCGTCCACGACTGGGAGCGCGAGCAGTACATGAGCACTTACTAAAATGGAAAAATCCCCTTGCGCCTGCTGGTGCGAGGGGTTTTTGCTTTTGTGGGCAGCTTTCGAAATTCACGTCGATGTATTGCTTTTGCCCACAATTCGCCCACAAATTTTCTAGTTGTAGATTGTTAATATGTGTTTTTCAAATTTGTCCATCCTATCTGTTTTAATTTTTTGGAAATGTGGACGAACATATCCGGCAGGTTGGGATATCACACCAGCACCTGCAAACGGACCAGGCGAGACTGGGAAAGTATGCTCCACTAATCGTGGAGCTTTTTTTATTTGCATGTTATTCGTTTCATTTCCGCCTCCATTTCATTGCGTAAGAATGCTTTCGCTTCATCGTTTCCGGTAAGCTCCAGCAAAATCGGGTTCTCTTCGCTGCTTGCAATGACCGTAAACGTTAAAAACGGGCAGCATTTTCGCTCCAGCCGCACCCATTCCTGCACAAGCCGTAACGTATCTTGATCCTCCGGAAATTGATACTGAACCCCTTTTTCAAGCTCCGCAATGCTAATCCTTCTCGAATCAAGCTCTTCCCAAATGCTTTTGTACTCCACTCGCTCCGCTTCCGTAAAGACTGTGTGGCAACAAGCGATAGGCATTTTTGGGCTCATTTTGTCTTCCCCTTTCACGTTTCAGCAAGAATGCCTGATTTTCTACAAGCTGAACGCCCAGAGCTACCGCACCACTGACTGGAAAAGCACAAGCACAGAGCGTATGCAACTAGCAACTGATTTCATTTACAGCACCTTCCGCAAAGAGATATAATCGAATCGTAAAACTTAAAGTTAACTTTAAGTCAAGGGGGGGAGTTGTTATGTCTGGACTTAGCATTGGGCAACTTGCGGCAAGGGCAGGGGTAAACGCATCGACGCTGCGTTACTATGAATCCGTTGGCTTGCTTCCTGCTCCGGAACGTCAAAATGGGCAACGCCGGTATGATGAACAACTACTCGAACGTATCAGTTTTATCAAGATCGCGCAGCAAACAGGCTTTAGCATCCAGGAAATCGCGATTTTGCTAGAAGGTTTTGAAACCAGTGGTCCACTGTCTGAGCGCTGGGAACAAATGGCGAAGCAGAAACGCTCCCAACTTGAGGAAAGAAAAAAACAGCTTGATTGGATGATACAAATATTAGACAGCGGGCTAAGCTGCAAATGCCTTACGTGGTCGGAATGCCTGAAAAAAATAGAAACTACGGGTTCGCGATAGGAAAGGGCTGGGCGAGAAATGATTTCAAGAGAACAATTAGAAAAGAATCAAGTGTGGCTTTATGCGTTCGTGTTCGTGATTGCTGCTGGATTCGGGTTGTTATGGCCAGAATCAGGCGAGAGCCTTGATCGTACGATTTCGTTCGTGCTTGCCATCTTGATGTATGGAATGTTTGCCCAAATCCCTTTTTTTCGTTTAAAAGAGGCACTCTCGAATCGAAAGTTTATGTATGCGCTCCTTCTTGTCAACTACATAGCCGTACCAGTCCTTGTCTGGGGGTTAACGCGGTTTCTTCCGGCCGATCCAGCAATCTTGTTAGGGGTATTTCTTGTTTTGCTTACCCCCTGCATTGACTATGTGATTGTCTTCACCCATCTTGGGCGTGGGAACGAGAAACTCGTGTTGGTTTCAACCCCGATCCTTTTTGTCACCCAAATGCTTTTTTTGCCCGTTTATCTATGGCTTTTTATGGGCGAGAAAGCAGCAGAAATCGTGAGTGTCGGGCCATTTCTCGAAGCGTTTTTCGGGCTTATTGTCGACCCGCTGATTCTTGCTCTACTTACGCAATGGTGGTCAACAAGACAACCACGGGGAGAACGGTTTCTTGATGCGACAGCATGGCTGCCTGTGCCTTTTATGGCGCTAACGCTTTTTGTTGTCGTTGCCTCGCAAATTGCCAAACTGTATAGCTCTTTTGATTCGATCATCCAAGTGATTCCTGTCTATGCAGCATATATGGCGATTACACCGATTATTGCGCGGATTATTTCCCATCTATTCCGTTTGGATACCGGAGCAGGGCGAGCTTTGATTTTTAGTGCAGGCACGCGTAACTCTCTGGTCGTTCTTCCGTTTGCATTGGCGCTGCCGGAACCGCTAAACGGAGTGGCGTCGGCAGTGATCGTGACGCAAACCATTGTAGAGCTCATTGGGGAGCTAGTATATATTCGGCTGGTTCCAAAGGTGCTTTTGCGAGGGGCGGAGGGAATTGCGAAGAAACAAAAGTGATTCGTTTACATAAATGAGTTAGTAGAACATTTTTTATTGGGGTTTTAACGAGGCTGATCCGCTCCTGCAACCAAGAGTGGGAGCGGATCAGAAGGAACTGGCGATTTCCTGCTTTCCGGACTAGCTAAAAAGAGAGAAAGCAGAAGCTACCATGAAAACAGCACTCAAGCTGCTTATAATGAAAATAGTCCCTCTTGTTCTTTTTTTGACCAGAACGGATTGAGCCAGGAGGGAATCCGAGCATTGTTGGCGAGGAACTATTTCTGGCGCTTTTTCACGAACAGCACAGCGCTGGCAGCGACGACGCCTGCGAGGTAAATAATTGCGTACGATATGGCGCGCAAATAAGACAACTCTGAAGGAGTTCCGTTATAAATGGCGGTAGTAGCCGAGACGAGGATGATGCCGATGACGTAAACGGCCAGCCCGATCAAAATGCTTTTTCCCATGTCAATCTCTCCTTTGTGGCCTAGCTAGTGAGAGCATAACATGAATAAGGATTCTTTTCTATTTTTTGTAAAGGGTACAAAATCAAAAAGATAACATTGTTTCTTATAGGAAAGGAACCTTTATGAACCCGCAACTAAAACAACTCCTGCTCCACTTCGACGACGCAGCCGAATGGTATGCCCCGAAAGACTTCGATTACCGAAAAGAAATGCAGCAAGTAAAAATGGTAAAAGCCCGCTTGGAAGCTGAAACAGACAACCGTTTCGAACTGGACGACTGCGTACAGGACGCCTCGTTTTTCGCAGAGATGTACATCCTGGAAAAAAGCCAACACGATGCGAAAGCGAGCGGGGGAAGCTATGCGATGTGCTACGAGCTGGCGATCCGCTTTTCGGCCTTTGGACGGTTCGTGACGATCCTTGGTGCTTTTGACGAGACGGGAAAGCAACCAGACATGAACCGCATCATCGCCACGCTGCAGGAGAACGGCTACCGCTACATCCCCGCAGACGAGCTGAACACCTTGTACGATGGGAAAAATCAAGCGATGATCGGCGAATACACCTGGTGGAACCGATTTTTCGACTACTTGTAACAGCCGCATCCTTCTTTTGCCCGCCGCTTTGGACGAACCATTTTTGTCTAGCGGGGCTTAACCTATCCGATCCACGTACATTCAGTTCGCCCGGCATGCCGAAACAATCGTTATCTCGCTTCCGACCGGCCTATCTGGCTGTACCATGCTCAAGCCAATGGAAGCTGAGAGGGCAGTTCCCCCGCCTAAACAGCGAGTGGCGGAACAGTTTGGATGTACTCGCCACGCTGGCAAAATAAGAGAAACGCTAGCAACTCCCGTGAAAAAGATTAACCTCACCTAACTTTGGTCAGGAGACAGCAAATAGAGAAGCAAAGTATAGTAAAGGTACCCGAAAGGAAAATCCTCCCTTTCCGTTGATGGACGCCATTGTCGATGAAAATCGCCCTCCTGATGGCGTGGCCTTTGTGGAAGCTCCATTTCTCCGCGCAGTTTTCGCAAAGATAGCGGGCTTCATCAAAGATTCGGTCAAAAGAACGAATGCATCCTCTCGCCCGTTTGCCGTCAACTGCCCCTTGAGTTGCTTGAGGGGTATTTTTTATGAAAACGGCTCCTTGTTCGCTAAGCTTGAACAAGGAGCCGCCACTGTTTTTCGCGCATGATCGTGTTTCTGCTCATTTGACCATCGTAGCCAGAAAATCATGCAGTTTTTCCAGCGAACGAATATTTTGATTGCAAGTGACGCTGTCTTGACACAAGTAGTTTCCTTTTTTCAAATACGTGCCGTTGCCCGCCCCCCGCGCTTCCAGGACGAACATGCCGATGTCGGTAATTTTGTTGCAGATCGCACAAATCCCTTTTTTGGGCAGGGGAGTAAAAACGCCGTGAATGCCGATCAGCTTGTCAGGGTAGTAGGCGATAATGTACTTTTTGTCTGCCCCGCTGTCGAACCAGCTTACATACGACGTCTCGGCATACGGGATTTCCGCTGTCGCAGGCGGCTTGAGCTTCTTGACCTTCGGGAACATTTTTTTGATCGCTTGCTCGGTCAAAGCGGGAAAAGGGATGATATACGGCGAGAGCCGCAGCAAAAACTGTTTGGCTTCGTTCTTTTCCTTGATGGCTGCGAGTGGCGCAAGCAGTTGTTTTTGTTCCTCTGTCATGCCGGGGAAGAGCTGGAACACGGATTCCTGGGCGATTTCTTTGCGGGCCCGGATGACGTTAGGGTCTGTGCTGCTTGTGTATGCGTTCAACAAGGTTTGCACCTGTGCTTTGATGAAGTGATAGTGGTGGGGTGAAATAAATGGTTGCATCTTTCTGGTTCCTCCTTGCAGCGTACTCCGTCAGGCGTGAGGAGTTGTGATGGTGTTTGTACCTTCTACTGTAAAAGGAGCGGAGTGCGCTGCAAAGGGAAAGAACGATTGTAAAAAGAACTCGGCATAGGAAAAGCACTGACCGTCTCGTGGACGCGCCAGTGCTTTTGTCTATTTGGCATACACAATCTTTTTGATCGTTTCCGTCGAGAGAAAGTACTGCTCGGCCAGCTCCTGGATGGAGGCGCCTTCGCGAAAAGCGTTGCGGATCGCGCTGTTGCGTTCATCCAACTGTTTTCTGCCGCCGGTCCGGGTCCCCCATTTGTGATGGGCCGTCTTCGGTTTCGGAATGTAGATGATTTCTCCCTGCACGTACTTTTGGATTTCTGCGATCAAGGTTTCTGGCAGCATGCTGGCTGCATTCACATATTTCATTTCCGCTCGCTCCTTATTTTTAAAGTGAAAAATAAGGGGCAAAGCCAGGAAATAAGAAATGAGATACGTTAGAGAAGGCGATGAATTGTCTAAACGACTGTCCACCTCATGCAAAGTATCGCCTTATTCCCAGGCTTTGCATGAGACGCTGCAGTATCTGGCAAACCAATTCCATTCACCAACCACACACCCCCTCGTTCGCGTTTTCTCCCTGCGCGCCGCCAAGTGCCCGCGCAGTAGTTCCCATTATAAATCATCTGTCCGCCATTTGCACCGCGGCTCTGGCGATTTTTTCGCCACGCGCGCGCCGTCCGCCTATGCGACAAAGGAGCGGGGGACTCTTTACCTGGTCACAAGAGTGCGGAGCTGTTCTTCCGTCCACTTTTCCACATCCAGCAGCGCCTGGTATGGATCGTCTCCCGGAATGTTAAAATAGGAGGCAAAAGCAGGTTCGGTTTTCAGGCCGTCTTGCTTGAGCTGGCGGATGGCGCGGAGGGCGTCAGCGCCACCGAGCAGCAGCAAACGGTGCTCGACGACCATGTGCCGATACGCATTTTGCTGTTCGACCGGGCGCGGTTGGGCAAACAGCTCAAACCAGAAGCCGCAGGCAAAAAACGTAATCAGGCAGGTGGGCACGCCTTGCACGAGCAGACGAGCTTCCTTGTAGCCTTCATACGCCGCATACGAAGCGCGGACGACGTCGGCAAACTGCTCGAGGTGGTGGCACTCGCAAATAATGTCCAGATCGCTGTCCGCAATGTCGATGTCCAGAGGGATCGTACCTGCGAGCACGGGATCGAACGCTTGCAGCCGCTGCATGACCGCGGATTGGGCGATGGCCTGGCCCGCAGCTTTTTGTTTCGGTGTCCCGTTGTGCAAATAAGAGAGGTCGCGCCAGTTTCGCGTCATAGTAACCCTCCGCTTTCGTTAAAATAGGCAGGTACTCCTCGCAGACGGCCTCACGGATTCGCAAAAGAAGAGTGCAACTTCAATCGGCTTTTTCTCGTATTACCTATGTGAGAGGAGTGCATAGAGAATGGATATTGTTCTTTGGATTATCGTGTTGGTGCTTTTCGCGCTAAGTATCGCCGGTATATTTTTGCCAGTACTACCCGATACGATTTTACTGTGGGCAGGCTTTTTGCTCTACCACTTTTTCATAGCCGATCCGGGAGCGGGGTTGCCAGCGTCTTTCTGGTGGGGGATGGTGGTGCTCAGTATCTTGCTGTACGGTGCGGATTTGTTGACCAACATGTTTTTCGTGAAAAAGTACGGCGGCTCCAAATGGTCTTCGGTGGCTGCGGCCGTAGGGATTGTTCTCGGAATCTTCGTGTTCCCGCCGTTCGGGATGCTGATTATGCCGTTCGTGCTCGTGGTGCTGGTGGAGTTGCTCGTGCAAAAGCAGCCGATAGAGAAAGCGGTAAAGGCAGGCTTTGGCTCGCTGATCGGCTTTTTGGGAAGCGCAGTTGTCAAAGTCGTGTTGCAGGTGAGCATGATCGTCTGGTTTTTCCTTGCCAGATAAATATAATGATAGAGACGAAAAAGGACAGCGGAGGCTGTCCTTTTTTCATGCGCTGGAACGATTAGTGGATGAGGCGATAGACGCCAATGACTTTTCCGAGAATGGTGACGTTGTCCAAAATGATCGGTTCCATCGTCGCGTTTTCCGGCTGGAGGCGGAAGTGGTTCTTCTCTTTGAAAAAGCGCTTGACGGTCGCTTCGTCTTCTTCTGTCATGGCGACGACGATATCGCCGTTGTTGGCGACGTGCTGCTGGCGCACGATTACGTAGTCGCCGTCCAGGATACCGGCGTCGATCATGCTGTTCCCGGAAATCCGCAGCATGTACACCTTGTCTGAAGTCACGATATTTTCTGGAAGCGGGAAGTACTCTTCGACGTCCTCAATCGCGGTAATCGGCTGCCCGGCGGTTACTTTCCCGATGACGGGAACGCGAACGACAGAGTCCTCGAAGTTGTCCTGGAAGCGGTCTTCCTCAGACAGCAGTTCGATGGCGCGAGGCTTGGTAGGGTCGCGGCGGATCAGCCCTTTCTTTTCCAAGCGCGCCAGATGACCGTGCACAGTAGAGCTGGAGGCAAGTCCGACAGCTTCGCCGATTTCGCGGACGGATGGAGGATAGCCTTTGTCCCGGACTTCCTTGCGAATAAATTCGATTATGGCTTGTTGTCTGCTGGATAATTTTGACATAGAGAGACACCCCTGATTTCTCGAACATGTTTTCCTATATTATACCATGGGAGCTTGCGTTCGACAAACATAAGTTCGATTTTGATGCGAACAGGAATTTTTGACAGGGTAAATGCATTTGATTCGACAGCATCGGCCAAATCTCGAAAAAAGCGCGGGCGGGCGGCCGGAGCCGTAAGTTGCAGCCGTTCCATTGTAATAGAGCCGGGCTAACTCCAAGTCGGCAAACAGTTCCATCGTCGCGGAGCCGGGCTTACGTCGAGCCACAAGCCGCTCCATCGTCGCGGAGCCGGGCTTACGTCGAGCCACAAGCCGCTCCACTGTCGCAGAGTCGAGCTCACGTCAAACCGCCAGCCGCTCCAGTACCGAAGAGCCGAGCTTACGCCAAGCCACAAACCGCACCAACGCGGCACACTTGGACTTCTGTTCAGGCAGCAAGCAACCAGCTAGAAACGAGCTAAATCCACCCCAATAGAGTCGCCCGGCAGCGTCATCCGAAGCAAAAACGGCTGCGCACAGCAGCTCCGCGCGAATTTGCGAGACGGCGGTTTTTGTATTGACATGAACATATGTTCTCATTTATGATAGGGATACGAACTTATAGAACGTATGTTTGCAGGGGGTCATATTATGAATGCCATGTCTATCCATAACCGTTTCGAGAAAAAGCAGCCTCGCCGCGTCCGTTTGGGCATCACGAGAGGACAAGCTATTTTGTTTTTGCTGACGTTCTCTCTCTTTTTTTACTTGCTTACCGAACTGGTGTTTGCCTCTTCTGCGCATAAAGAGCCGCTAAAAGGAAAAGAAGTGACCGTTCGCTCCGGCGACAGTCTTTGGACGATTGCTGTGCGCCATCATCATTCGGAAAAGGTGGATGTGCGCGATCTGATTTTCGATATCAAAATGGCGAACAACCTCGACAGCAATCTCATTTATCCGGGGCAGACCTTGTTCATCCCGGAAACGGACTGATTCGAGCACTTGCCCGCCATCCGCTCTCTTGCCAGTTCCGACTGATATGATATAATAAAGCGGCATTACTACAGAGTGGGAGGAACCGGAACGTGGTATCTGACGCAGAAATTAAACGAATCAACGAACTGGTCAAGAAATCTCGCGAGGTTGGCTTGACTGACGAGGAGAAGCAGGAGCAAAAAGCTCTGCGCCAAAAGTACATCGATGCGGTCAAGATGTCGCTTCGAGCGAATCTGGATTCCATCCGCTATGTGGAAGATCTTGAGGAAAATCGTCCAAAACAGTAAACTTACTTGTATTGATACGGCAGACATCCTTGCTTGACGCTCGGGTGTCTTTTTGTTCCTGACGACTTCTGCCAGTTTTGCAATTGAGGAGGGGGACCAATGGCATGGGTGGCTGTAGCGGTTGGGGGAGCAGTCGGCTCGTTGCTTCGTTATGTGCTGGCGCTGGTTGCCAATCAGCCGGGCTGGCCTGTAGGCACGTGGCTGGCGAACATCATTGGCTCGTTTGCCATCGGCGTTTTGTTTGTGATCGGCAAGGAGCGGGGAGGCTTCTCGCCTGAGCTGTATCTTTTGTTTACGACAGGCATTATGGGCGGATTCACGACGTTTTCCACATTTTCGCTGGAAGTGGTTTCGTTCTGGGGAGAGGGACAATGGCTGCGCGGGCTCGTTTACGCCCTGCTCAGTATCGTGGTCGGCCTGCTCTCTTGTGCCGCGGGAATCTGGCTTGCCAGACAAATGCAATAACGACCATCACATTGATAAAAGACGAGAGGGGGGATGGGTGTGAGTACCCAACACCGCGATTACGAGGCAGAACAGAACAAGCTGGATGAGACGATTGCATTGATCGATGGGGAGATCGCTCGGCTGCGCGAAGAGATTCGGGAAGCGACCGACGATTACGTCAAGCAGGTCGTGAACGCAAGCAAGGCAAAAGACCTGCGTTATTTGGAGGATCACGGACGCGACAAGCCGTACTTTGGCCGAGTCGATTTTCTCAAGGACGAGGTTTACGAGCTTGACCAGGTGTACATCGGAAAAAGAGGGATCGTCCGCAGCGATACGTTTGATTCGATCGTCGTGGATTGGCGAGCGCCCATTGCCAGTCTCTATTATTCCGGAGAGAGCAAGGATGCGTTTTACCGGATGGGGCGCGAGATCGTGCGCGGCGAGGTGAGATTGAAGCGCAACTTCGCGATTGAGGACGGAAAAATCGTCGGGATTTACGATGGCGCTGTAAAAGAGACGATCAACCGCGAGATGGGGCACCCGGACGAGTTTTTGCAGGAAGGCTTCATCGACGAATTTTTGAACGCCAATCTGAACTTGACGAATGACAGCCGCTTAAAAGATATCGTCGCGACGATCCAGTCGGAGCAAAATGACATCATTCGCGCGGAAAAAGATCGGCCGATCGTCGTGCAAGGGGTTGCGGGCAGCGGAAAGACGACGATTGCGCTGCATCGGCTGTCGTACCTGATTTACAACTACCAGGATACGATGATGTCGAAAAAATTTATGGTGTTCGCCCCGAACCGGATGTTTCTGACGTACATATCAGAGGTGCTACCCGAGCTTGGCGTCGACGATGTTCAGCAATCGACGTTTGTAGACTGGGCGGCGCGGCTCGTGAAGCCGCTCATGCCCAAAGGCTGGCGGATCGTGAGCCCGGACAAACCGCTGCAGTTGTTTTTTGAAGAAGGGCAGGACGAGCGGGAGCAGGAAATCACCCGCCATCGGCTGCGTTTCAAAGGCTCGCTGGCGTGCCGGGAAGCCATGGAAGAGTACATACGCTACGTGATCGAGACGAGAATCCCGTTCAAAAAACTGAGTTTTCTTTACAACAAGACGAAGCAAGTGTTCTCCATCCCGGGCGAGACGATCCGGCAGTTTTTTCTGGAGCAGTTCGGGTCCTTGCCGTACCATCGACGCGTCGATGCGCTGCGCAAGCATTTGAAGCAAGAGATGAACAAGCAACTATTTTCGCATTTGCGCGAGCGAAAAGTCGACCTCGACAAGCAAGGGCTGGCCAAGTTTGAAAAAATGCTGGAGCAAATTTTGGATACGTACCTCGTCTCCTTCCCGCGGCTGGACATTTTCGAGTCGTACCGCGAGCTGATCGCAGAGGAGGAGCTGTTGCGCAAGCTTGTCCCTGCGGACATTTCCGACGAAGTGGTCCGCGATGTGAGCCGGTCTTCTGCGGCGCTGTTTGCCCAGGAGCGGCTGGAAGCGGAGGATATCGCGCCGCTGTTGTATTTGCAGCATATCATCGAAGGGATGAACAAGGCCGGGCATTTCGACCATACCGTCGTGGATGAAGCGCAAGACTTGAGCGCGTTGGAGATTGCCGTGATTGCGCTCGCGACGAAGCGCCACTCGCTGACGATTGTCGGCGACATCGCCCAAGGCATTCACAGCTACCGCGGCATTCACGCGTGGGAGGAGCTGACCCAGGGTATTTTCGAACAGCTTCGTCCCGCCTACTACACGCTGGCGCAAAGCTATCGCTCGACAGTTGAGATCATGCTGTGCGCCAACGAAGTGCTGCGGCAGATTGAGCTGCCGGAAGCCGTCTTGGCGAAGCCCGTCTTGCGCCATGGCGAAAAGCCAATCATGGTCGAGGCCGATTCGCGCGCCAAGCTGTGGACGGAAGTCAGCTCCCGGGTGGCCGCTCTGCAAAAGGAAGGGTTGCAAACGATCGCGATCGTCACCAAGACGATTCAGGCGAGCAAAAAGGCGCACAAGGCGCTTGCAAAGAGCATTGCCGATTTGACGCTGCTCGGCAGCAAAGACAACCAGTTTCCGGGCGGCGTAACCGTGATGCCTGCCTATTTGACAAAAGGCTTGCAGTTTGACGCGGTCATCGTGGTCGATGTGGATGCGTATCAAAGCAACGAATGGGACGCGAAGCTGCTCTACGTGGCGATGACCAGGCCGGTGCATCGCCTCGTGCTGACGAAGATGGCAGGGGAGCAGGCGCCACTGCTGGCTGAGCTTTCGCCCGAGCTGTACACGCAGGCTTGAACGTGGCAAATAGTAAAAACCCCTCTGGCTGAATAAGCAGCAGAGGGGTTTTTGCGTGTGTGGCTCAAAGCGATTAATGGTCGCCTGTGTTTCCTTTGGACGGGTTGGTGATGACGAAGCCTTCTTGCGGCAGATACAGGTAGTCGACGATGATGCCGTCCAGAAGCGGCTCGTCTTTTTTCACGACAACGTCGATTTCCTTGTCAGTGGAGACTACTTCATCCTCTTCGGTCGGTTTGTCCAGCGCCAGGCCGTAGTGTGCATGATCGCCGTGCGCGTGAGTGATATAGACACGCAGCTTCAGGTCTTTGTCTTCTTCCTGCTCCATGATCGTGGTCAGTTGCTTCGCTGCATTGCGAGTGATCTTTACCTTCATCGGTCAAGTCTCCTAACTGTATGTATGTAAGTTTCTTCTCCATCTTAGCAAAGAGGGAATTGCAGTTGCAATGTGGAAAGTGTTCTGGAACATAGAGTTGCTAGACGAACATGCGGAAGGGGACGCTTTTATGAAAATGGATTTGCGCAGCGATACCGTCACGAAACCGACTGAAACGATGCTTCGCGCGATGGCGGAAGCCGAAGTGGGCGATGATGTTTATCGCGAAGACCCGACGGTAAACCGACTGGAGCAGCTTGCAGCGGAACGGCTCGGGAAGGAGGCGGCCTTGTTTGTCACCAGCGGCACACAAGGCAACCAGGTCGCTGTGCTGACCCACTGTGTCAATGGTGACGAGGTGATCGCGGAAGCGGAATCGCATATTTTTTATTACGAAGGGGGAGCGATGTCGGCTCTGGCTGGCGTGCAAACCCGGACACTCGCGGGAGAGCGCGGTGCCTTGCGCCCGGAAGACGTGGAAAAAGCGATCCGCGGCAACAACATTCATTTTCCGCGAACGAAATTGATTTGCCTGGAAAATACGCATAACCGGGCTGGAGGCGCGGTGGTCACGGTCGAGCAGATGAAGGGCGTCTATGACGTGGCGCAAAAGCACGGGATTCCGGTTCATCTAGACGGGGCGAGGCTGTTCAATGCGGCGGTCGCCCAAGGAGTCGACGTTTGCGAACTGAGCCAATACACGGATACCGTTCAAGTTTGCCTGTCCAAAGGGCTGAGTGCGCCCGTAGGCTCCATTTTGGCTGGGGACCGCGCTTTTATCGAAGAAGCGAGATGGTGGCGAAAAAAGCTCGGCGGAGGCTTGCGCCAAGCGGGCTATTTGGCTGCGCCGGGAATCATCGCCTTGACCGAGATGGTCGAGCGGCTGCGTGAAGATCACGAGCGGGCACAGCAGTTGGCCGCAGGCTTTCGCAAGCTGTCCCTGACTGTCGAGCCTGTCGAGACGAATATCGTGCTGGTCAGGACCGATTCGATCCAGGAGACAGCGGTTGACTTTTTGCAGCGGCTCGCAGACAGAGGGGTGTTGGCGGTCGACTTCGACGAATACGTGATCCGCTTTACGACGCACCGTCATATCGACGAGCAAAGCGTCGCCAAAGTGCTGGAAGTCGTAGAGGAGCTGCTGGGAGCAGCGAAGTGTTCCGGGTAACGATACAGGCTGTTTGAGCGAGAGCGAAAAGCCAGTCCAGCACCAGACAAGGGGCGGACTGGCTTGTTGCTTGGGAAGCGCCGAAGAAATAGAATGAATTTTTTGACAATATGTATAAAAATCTTTCGCCGCTAGCACATGATTTTCTACCAACTCGTCCGATTCCTTTTTTGCGGTGATGCGATAGCATGGTGGAGAGCAAAAGACTGTCAATCAGTCATCTTCGCGAACTCGACACAGACGAGGAGGACGCGAGAGTTGAAGAAACGAACAGGCGCGCTATTGATTGGGTTTCTGATTTTTCAATTCGTTGCAGGCTGTAGTTCGTCCCAGCCGTCGGCAACTGACAACCAGGGCACAGAAACAACGAAATCCGAGCAAGCCAAAACGCAAGAGATGGTCTTGAACTGGAATGCGGAAGGGGGAGAACGCCGACGGCAGACCCGGGCCTGGCATCAGACGGGACTTCCTTTGACGTGATTACGGCCTGTTTTGAAGGGCTGACGCGCTACGGGCCTGACGGAAAGATTGCGGGAGCGCTGGCCGAGAACTACTCCGTTTCCCCCGATATGCTGACGTACACGTTTCAATTGAAAAAAGACGCCCTCTGGTCCAACGGTGATCCCGTCACCGCGCACGATTTTGAATTTGCCTGGAAGCGCAATCTCGACCCGCAAACAGGCTCGGAGTACGCCTACATGCTTTATTTCATCAAAGGAGCGGAAGAATTTAACACGGGAAAAGGAAGCAAGGATGCCGTCGCGGTCAAAGCGCTCGATGACCACATGCTGGAAGTGCAGCTCAATTCGCCCGCGCCGTTTTTTTACGAGCTGACCGCTTTCCCGACGCTGTTCCCGCTGCACCAAAAAACGGTCGAGTCCAATCCGGGCTGGGCGGCTTCTCCTGAGAACTACATCGGAAACGGCCCGTTCAAGATGGATGTTTGGGAGCATAAAAACAAGCTGGTGCTGGTCAAAAACGACAAGTACCATGACAAAGACGCGGTGAAGCTGGACAAGATCGTCTGGAGCATGATTACCGACACCAACACGTTGCAAGCGCTGTTTGATTCCGGCGATCTCGATTGGGGCGGCCACACTGCCTATACGCTGCCTGTCGATTTGCTGCAAAGCTTGCAGGATGAGGGCAAAATTGTGCTCGACCCGTATCCGAATACCGTAGCGGTTACGTTTAATACGACCCAGCCGCCGTTTACGAACAAAAAAATTCGCCAGGCGTTTTCCTACGCGATTGAGCGCCAGCCGTTGGTCGACGGAATTGTCCTGCCGGGTGTTCCCGCTGCCTACGCCTGGGTGCCGCCCTCGATGAAGCTCAGCAGCAACGATTACTTCAAGGAAGATGCCGCCAAGGCGACGGAGCTGCTCGCAAGAAGGCTTGAAAGAGCGAAAAATAAATCCAGAAAGCCCCCGTCTGTCCAAGAGCGGCTCTTGCGGCATGGCGGGGGTTTTTCTCCGTCGTTCGCGTGTATTTCCCTTCTTCCAAAGAAATACTATAGCCATTGACTGTTGAGGGAAAAGAGGGATGAACATGATATCGGCCAAAGAGCGTGAGCGGCTGCAAAACCAGATGAAGCGCGACGAGAGCAAGATCGTCAACATCGTTCTCCAAAATGCGCAGCAGGTAGCAGGAGAAATTGAAAAAGCCACCCACCAGGGCATTTACATGGTAGATGGCCGTTATTACGGATACGAAGAGATCAAGGAAATCAACGGCTCGCTCTAGCCGAAAACGGACACGTCGCCAAGCCAGCCGAGTCTGGAAGCGGCTACAGGCGCGGCGGCGGGAAAAAGTGGCGAAGGGCATCCGGCAGCTCCTTTTGCCACAGGCCCCAGACGTGATTGCCCGGCTTTTCGGCATAGGACAGGTTGGCCTGTTTGGCCGTGAGCAGCTTTTTCGCTTCCCGGTTCCATTCGACGAAGTCAAACGTTCCGATATGCGTCTCCACGGCGGTTTCGTCCAGTCCCACGACCATCCAGATGCGCAGCCAGGACAGGCTCTCGCGGCTTTGGATGGCGTCGAGCGTCGGCTGGAAAAAGGCTCCCGACAGCGCAAGCACCTGCGAAAACAGCTCAGGCTGGTCCAGGGCGAGATGCAGCGCCACAGTGCCTCCGAGCGAATCGCCTGCAAGCACGCGGGACGCTTTGTCGCGCCTAACGGGATAGCGCTCCTCGATGTACGGCAGCAGCTCTTCGCAAAAAAAGCGTTTGTACGCTTCGTTTCTTGCGCCGACGGGGGAGTATTCGCTCGTCCGCTTGCTGCGGTCTACGGAGACGCCGACGACGAGGAACGGCTCGATGCCTTCCTCCAAAATGAGCTGGTTGGCGATGGTAGCGATTCGTCCCATCGTAAAAAAGTCATTCCCGTCCTGGCAGTAGACGACAGGATAGGACAGAAGCTCGTTGTAGCCCGGCGGGAGGTACACTTTGACCGAGCGGGGAGTGTCCACATGAATGCTTGGCACTTCTTCTTTTATGATCGTTCGTTTTACATATTCAGACATCGATTTACACTCCTGTTTGCTCAAATGTAAAACTAAGCCTTGAAAAAAACTGATACAGCTTTTATAGTAAATGATAACAGAGAGGAAATAAACCCTGTAATATCAATACTATAACACATTAAACAGACAATTTGTCTGCAGTATAACAGGGTGGTGCAAACGGCGCTGTAAGCCCTTTCTTGCACGAGACAACTTTTCTTCTGCTTTTTCCATTATTGGGGACACTTCCGACATCGTTCGCACTCGCCGCCATTGATTGAGCATCTGCTCGGTGAAACGCGGCAGGGCGCACGGCAGGCAGGAAGCCCCTTATTCTAGTGACGAGGTGAATGAGATGAGCGTAACCACTGCTGTTGAACAAACAGAGAACAACGCCCCGCTGCAAATTCTTGCACCGGACGGTACGGTTGTTCGTCCTGACTTGATGCCTGAGCTCTCTGATGATGAGTTGCGTGAACTGATGCGTAGAATGGTCTTTACCCGCGTGTGGGACCAACGCGCTATCAGCCTGAACCGTCAAGGTCGTCTCGGCTTTTACGCGCCTGTAGCGGGTCAAGAAGCAAGCATGATCGGCTCCGAGGCAGCGCTTTCCAAAGAAGACTTCATCCTGCCAAGCTACCGCGACATTCCGCAAATGGTATGGCACGGTTTCCCTATGCACAAAGCGTTCCTCTACTCCCGCGGACACATCGAGGGTGGACGGATTCCGGAAGGCGTCAACGTACTGATGCCACAAATCATCATCGCTGCGCAATGTACGCAAGCGACAGGTGTGGCGATGGGCTACAAGCTGCGCGGCGAAAAGCGCGTGGCGATCAACTACTTCGGTGACGGGGCAACCTCCCAAGGTGACTTCTACGAGGGCATGAACTACGCAGGCGTTTACAAGCTGCCTGTCATCTTCTTCTCGCAAAACAACGGTTACGCGATCTCCCTGCCGTTCGAAAAGCAAACGGCTTCTGAAAACATCGCCGTAAAAGCAGTGGCTGCCGGTATCGCCAGCGAGCGTATCGACGGTATGGACATCCTCGCTGTTTACTACGCGGTGAAAAAAGCGAGAGAGCGCGGCGTGAACGGCGAAGGCGCGACACTGATCGAAGCGCTGACCTACCGCTATGGTCCACACACCATGGCAGGTGACGACCCAACCCGCTACCGCTCTGGCGAAGAGCAAAGCGAGTGGGAACTGCGCGATCCATTGATCCGCTTCCGCAAATTCCTCGAAGGCAAAGGCCTTTGGAGCGAAAAAGACGAGGAAGCTGTCATTGAAGAAGCAAAAGCAGCAGTTGCGGACGCGATCAAAAAAGCGGACGAAACGCCGAAAATGAAAGTGACCGAACTGATCGATGTAATGTTTGAGACACTGCCGCCTGCACTCGAAGAGCAAAAGGCAGAATTCCTGGCGAAGGAGTCGAAATAAGCCATGGCACAAATGACAATGGTTCAAGCCATTACGGATGCAATGCGCGTAGAGTTGAAGCGCGATGAAACCGTACTTGTCTTCGGGGAAGACGTAGGGAAAAACGGCGGGGTATTCCGTGCGACAGAAGGTTTGCAAGCTGAATTTGGCGAGCAGCGCGTATTCGATACGCCGCTCGCTGAGTCCGGAATCGGTGGACTGGCTGTAGGCTTGTCCATCAACGGCTTCCGTCCTGTAGCGGAAATTCAGTTCTTTGGCTTCGTTTTTGAAACATTCGACGCGATCGCTTCCCAGGCGACTCGTATGCGCTACCGTTCCGGCGGTCGCTTTTCCAGCCCGGTAACGTTCCGCTCCCCATTTGGTGGCGGCGTGAAAACACCTGAGCTGCACGCTGACTCCCTGGAAGGCTTGATGCTGCAAACGCCGGGTCTGAAAGTGGTTATCCCTTCCAACCCGTACGATGCAAAAGGTCTGCTGATCTCCGCGATTCGCGACAACGATCCGGTCGTGTTCCTGGAGCACATGAAGCTGTACCGTTCCTTCCGTCAAGAAGTGCCAGAAGGCGAGTACACCATCCCGCTGGGTAAAGCGAACGTAGTAAAAGAAGGCAGCGATGTTACCATCATCACCTATGGTGCTATGGTGCATACCAGCCTGAAAGCCGCAGAAGAAATCGAAAAAGCGCGCGGCGCGAAGGTAGAAGTCATCGACCTGCGCACCATCAGCCCGCTCGATATCGACACCATCGTCGCATCCGTGAAGAAAACAAACCGTGCGATTGTCGTGCAGGAAGCGCAAAAAACTTCCGGTGTTGCTGCGGAAATCATCGCGCAAATCAACGAGCGCGCCATTCTCCACCTCGAAGCGCCTGTGCTGCGTATCACTGCGCCGGATACAGTCTATCCGTTTGCACAAGCAGAGGATATCTGGCTGCCTGACGTGAAACGCGTGGTAGACGGACTCACGCAAGTGCTCGATTTTTAATCGGAAACAGACATAATGGCGGAAAAGTTGAGAGCTTTCCGCCTTCTTTCCGAAATTTGCAGGCTGTTCATTGAAGCGTAGTGTTTAAAAGGAGGAGATACTGTGAGTCGTTTTACATTCAGACTCCCGGAGCTCGGCGAGGGTATCCATGAAGGCGAAATCGTCAAATGGCACGTACAGCCCGGAGATTCCGTAGAAGAAGACCAAGTCATTATGGAAGTGCAAAATGACAAGGCGGTAGTAGAAGTTCCATCGCCTGTAAAAGGAAAAGTTGTCGAGCTGAAAGTGACAGAAGGGACTGTTTCTGTCGTCGGCGATCCTTTGATCGAGTTCGAAGTAGAAGGCGAAATTCCAAACCTGCCAGACCACGGTCACGGTGATGCGCATGGGGCTGAAGCTGCACCAGCTCCTGCTGCTGACAAAATGGAGCCAGGCTGCGACATCGGCTCCCAGGTGAGCGCAAATGCAAACCAGGCGCTGGAAACGCCAATGGCGCCGCAAGCGACAGCGACAGCGGTTGCCGCTCCAATCGACCGCAAGCATGTGTTGGCTACTCCTTCCGTGCGCAAATACGCGCGTGAAAAAGGCGTGCAGTTGACACTGGTACCTGGTACGGGCAAGCTCGGCCGCATCACCCGCGAAGACGTAGACCGCTTCGTAGCGGGCGGCACTGTCGCATCCGCTCCTGCCGCACAAGCAGTAGAAACGGCTGCTCCAGCAGCAGTCGAAGCTCCGGCAGCGGCTCCAACTGGTGTTGCCCAAGCAGCATCTGCGCCAACCGTTCACTACAGCGCACAAGCTGGCGAACTGGAAGAGCGCGTTCCGCTGAAAGGCATCCGCAAAGCGATTGCCAAAGCAATGGTGAAATCCGCTTACACAGCGCCACACGTTACGATCTTCGACGAAGTGGACGTAACCGCGCTGGTTGCGATGCGCAAAGACGCGAAACCACTCGCAGAAGAGCGCGGCGTGAAGCTGACTTACCTGCCAATGATCGTGAAAGCAGTCGTAGCGGGTCTGAAAAAGTTCCCAGAGCTGAATGCTTCCATTGACGATGAAAAACAAGAAATCATCTACAAAAAATATTACAACATCGGTATCGCGACTTCGACAGAAGACGGCCTGCTCGTTCCTGTCGTCAAAGCGGCTGACAGCAAGTCGATTTTCCAAATCGCTGGCGAAATCAGCGAGCTGGCGAAAAAATCCCGCGAGCGCAAAGCGAGTGCTGACGAGCTGAAAGGCTCTACCTTCAGCATCACCAACATCGGTTCCGCTGGCGGCATGTTCTTCACGCCGATCATCAACTACCCAGAGGTTGCAATCCTCGGCGTTGGTCGCATCAGCGAAAAACCAGTGGTGAAAAACGGCGAAATCGTGGTTGGCCAAATGCTGCATCTGTCCTTGAGCTTTGACCACCGCTTGGTTGATGGCGAACCTGCGCAGCGTTTCGTCAACTACGTGAAGCAGCTTCTGGAAAACCCGACGCTGCTCGTCATGGAGGGATAAGAGACAATGGTAGTAGGTGAATTTACGACAGAAGTAGACGTGCTCGTCATCGGTGCGGGCCCAGGCGGATATGTGGCGGCGATTCGCGCCGCCCAACTGGGGAAAACCGTAGCGGTTGTGGAAAAAGCAGAGCTGGGCGGCGTGTGCCTGAACGTAGGTTGCATTCCTTCCAAAGCGATGATCCATGCGGCACACACGTATGAGCACGCTCAACATACCGAATCCATGGGGATCACCATGGAAAACGTCAAAGTGGATTTTGCCAAAGTCCAGGAATGGAAAAGCGGCATCGTGAAGCAGTTGACAGGCGGCGTTGGCTCCCTGTTTAAAGGCAACAAAATCCAGGTAATCCCAGGTGAAGCGCTGTTCGTCAGCGAAAACGAAGTGCGCGTCTTCCACGGTTATGACGTGAACCGCTATCGCTTCGAGCATTGCATCATCGCGACCGGGTCCCGCCCGATCGAGCTGCCTGCCTTCCCGTTCGGCAAGCGCGTGCTGTCCTCGACAGAAGCTCTGTCCTTGACCGAGCTGCCGAAGAGCATGGTCGTGATCGGCGGCGGCTACATCGGCATCGAGCTGGGTACGGTGTTTGCGAAATTCGGTACCAAAGTGACGATTCTCGAAGGCTCCGATCAAATTTTGCCTGGCTTTGAGCCAGACATGCCGCGTCTCGTGGAGCGCAAGCTGAAAAAGCTCGGCGTGACCATCCATACCAAAGCGCTGGCGCAAGGCATGGAAGAGACCGAAAACGGCGTGATCGTGAAAGCCGAAGTCAAAGGCGAAGCGCAACAAATCGAGGCAGAATACGTGCTCGTCACCGTTGGCCGCCGTCCGAACACCGATGAGCTGGGCGTTCGCGATATCGGCATGAACTTGACCGATCGTGGCCTGATCGTCGTTGACAAGCAAGGCCGCACGAACATTCCTAACGTGTACGCGATCGGGGATATCGTGCCAGGTCCTGCGCTCGCACACAAAGCTTCCTACGAAGGAAAAGTGGCTGCCGAAGCCATTGCCGGACATCCGGCTGAGGTGGACTACAAAGCGATTCCTGCGGTTGTCTTCTGCGATCCGGAAATCGCAAGCGTGGGTATCAACGAACGAGAAGCAAAAGAAAAAGGCATCGATTATGTGGTGGGACGCTTCCCGTTTGCTGCAAACGGCCGCGCTCTGTCTGTCAACGCAGGCGAGGGCTACGTGAAGCTGATTGCGGAAAAAGGCTCCAACCTCGTCCTTGGCGCGCAAATCGTAGGTCCGGAAGCTTCCAACATCATCGCGGAAATCGGCCTGGCGATCGAAATGGGCGCTACGCTTGAGGATATTGAGCTGACCATCCACGCTCACCCGACACTCGGGGAAGTGACGATGGAAGCGGCTGAGCTGGCGCTGGGTCGTCCGATCCACGTGATGAAATAACAGCGGCACCTGCGAAAAAAGCCTTGTTCCTATACGGATACAAGGCTTTTTTCTTCCACATCTTACCCTTTCCACCTGTTCTTATATAATGTAAAATAGTGGGAGACTGACGTGGGTGGAGGCTTGGCAGCATGGAAACTACGAGTAAGATGATTGATGACTTGCGCCAAAAGCTGGAACGTGCAGCCAAAGAAGCAGGCTACAATTTTCTTGACCCAGAAATCGTGAAAATAAGTCAGCAACTGGATAAATTGATCGTTGCGCATATGTTGCATGAAAAACGCCCTTCTTAAAGGGCGTTTTTAGTGGAAAAGCTCAGGAGAAGGAGTACAGCAGGTGAGCGTTCGTTCCCTTTTTGCTGAGACAAGGCTCCTGGGCATAATAATAGCTGGGATACAGGATTAACTGCTGCGCATGGTCGTCTGGGCCATGGCTCGGATATGTCAGGTGGCAAGTCTCTTCATCCAGGGAGAAGGCGGGAGAGAGCGACTGCAGGTAGGAAAGCAGGGCAGGAACGCTTTGCACGGCATAGTAAATGCGCTCCGCCTCTTTCACAAACTGCGGCGCGATGCTCTCCCAGTTCTCTTCAAAAAACAGTTGCCAGTAAGACGAGACGAACAGGCTGAAACGGCCTTTTACATAATCAGAGTCTTCCTTTATGTCCAAATACACTTGCGGAATCTCGTGCTGCTGCATCCATTGGTCGAGCATCGGAGTCACACTGCGGACAAATTGCTCGGTCGGCAGCGACACGAAGTATTCGTATTGATCGTCCACTCCCATCACGCCTTTTGTCTGGACGGGATCGAAGGAGTCGGGGAGACCATAGCGGAAGAGCGGGAGCAAATACTGCCATTCTTGCTTGAGGCGAGCGGATTCAAATTGCTCCAGCTTGTCCTCTGACCATGAAAAGAAGCGTTCAGGGGGAGTCGGCTGGGCGAGAGTGTGCAGGCTGGCTGCCAGCTCGTACAAAGGAGAGACGCTGTAGCTGATCGCGTTCGAAAGCGGGCCGTTGCCCGGAAGTGGAATGGTAATCATATTGGGCTAAACCTCCATTATGGATACTGCATCCATCATAGAGCATCCCTGTGGGACAATTCAATCATTTTGTTGTAAGAAAAAGGAAAACCCGAACGGACTGATTCCGCTCGGGCCTTTTAGCCAACAGCTTACCCTTCCCGCGTTTTGATGGAGCGGGAATGATTTTTTTGCTTGACTTTTTTGGAGCCAGCCAGCGGTTCGCCGGTCTGCTCCTGTGGCTTTGCCGCATTGTTGTATGTTTGGTGCGGATTTTCGTCGAGAATATGATCCTTTTCCATCAAATCATCTCCTTCTTTTCGTAGTTTGTCGCAATCCGATGGTGACGAACCATAGGAAATGCTGGTATTCTATAAGGAAGCGTGTCTGCGATTAGTAGGAATTGATATGTTGTCAAAAGAGCAGATAGGCACGATACTGTTTATGTAGCGTCCGTTTGATTATGTAAACAAGAACCGCGCTTTTTTACGGATCTGAAAGGAGCAGCCAATGCCACTGTTGATTGCGCCCGTGTTTAATTCGATGACGACACAGCCCATTCGGATCGAGCTGCCTAATGCGTATTACTTGATCTCGGGGGCTGAGCGGCCGTACGAGATAGCTTCGCGTTATTTGCGAAACGAGATGGACGAGAACAAGCGCATTTTCGATTCGCGGGTCAACCGCAACAGTCTGTTTTTGGTTGCGGAGCACGCGGAGATGAAAGTGACGGATGACCGTCCATGGATCGAAGAGATCGAAAACAAGCTGAATTTGTCCGCCATAGATGGGACATGCTCGATTCCGTACGTCCTGACGATCAATGGCAACATGTGCGGGATCACGTACTTGAAGCGCTCCCTCGACGGAAGCAAATTCGAGTTTGACGAGGCGACCCAAAACGTGTTCGAGCGACTGATAAATCATCAACTGCCGTCGCTTGCTTTTCGCCGTTATTCCCTGTCGCTGGAGAAAAAAAGCAACGAAGACCAACTGCTCGATTTGTGGATTGCTCTGGAGTCGCTGTTTGCTCCCGACGGAAAAAAGGGCGAAATCACCTATAAATTGCGGGTACGAATGGCGTATTATTTTGGAGAGTCGTACGCGCAGCGGCAAAAAATTGCCCAGTTTGTAAAAAAATCGTACAATCATCGTTCAGAGATCGTGCACAGCGGAAAAATGTTCGGCAACAAGCTGACAGATGAAGTCAATACGCTGCGGTTGATGGCGAGAGCGACGATT
Organism: Brevibacillus sp. FW306-2-1A-C05A; assembly: GCF_058781555.1. NCBI lineage: Bacteria > Bacillati > Bacillota > Bacilli > Caryophanales > Paenibacillaceae > Brevibacillus > Brevibacillus sp. FW306-2-1A-C05A. The sequence continues at coordinate 34,535 of NZ_JBYSWV010000001.1, read as the reverse complement.
CTGAATACGGCGATGCACGGCATCAGCCTGCAGGATATGCGCGTGAGATTGGACGAGTTGATATTGACAGGCGAAACCTATGCACAACGGTATGCGCCGTCTTATTTTGAAAGTATTATTTTGTAGACCTCACAGAGGAAACAGGAGGAAGCGTTTGCATGAGTGTTTTGATTGTGGAAGATTTGTCCCATGGCTTTGGGGATCGCATTTTGTTTCGGGACGTGTCCTTTCGCCTGCAACCGAACGACCGCGTAGGTCTTGTGGGGGCTAACGGAACAGGCAAATCTACGATGATGAGCATTTTGACCGGACAAAACATCCCGGACAAAGGCCGCATCGAATGGATGCCGAAAATCCAGTACGGCTACCTCGACCAGCACACGAAGCTGCAAGCAGGGAAGACGATTCGCGACGTACTCAAGGATGCGTTCTTGCCGCTGTTGGAGCAGGAGCAGGAGCTGATGGCGATCGGCGAAAAAATGGCCGAGGCGTCGCCGGAGGAACTGGAAGAACTGCTGGAGCGCATGGGAGAAATTCAGGATAAGCTGGAGACGAGCGGGTTTTACCTGATCGACGCCAAGGTGGAGGAGATCGCCAACGCACTTGGACTGAGCGCGATTGGGCTGGAGCGCGACGTCGCATCCTTGTCCGGCGGTCAGCGCACAAAAGTGCTTTTGGCGAAGTTGCTGCTGGAGCAGCCGACCGTCCTTTTGCTAGATGAGCCGACGAACTACCTGGACGAAGAGCATATCGTCTGGCTGAAAAACTACTTGCGGGAATATCCGTACGCCTTCATCCTGATTTCCCACGACACGGCGTTCATGAACGAAGTCGTCAACGTCATTTACCATCTGGAGTTCACGAAGCTGAACCGTTACACGGGGAACTACGAATCGTTTCTGGCGCAGTCCGAGATGAAGCGCAGCCAGCATTTTGACGCGTTTGAAAAGCAGCAGGAAGAAATTGCGCGCATGGAAGATTTTATCGCCCGCAACAAAGCGCGTGCGTCCACGACAGGCCGCGCGAAAAGCCGCCAGAAGCAGCTTGACAAAATGGAGCGGATCGACAAGCCGGAGACAGCGGCGAAGCCTTCCTTCATTTTCAAGGAAGCACGCGCGAGCAGCCGCTTTGTCATCGAAGCGGAAGACCTGGAGATCGGGTATTCGCATCCGCTGCTGCCAAAGCTGAGCGTGAAGCTGGAGCGCGGCGAAAAGGTAGCGATTGTCGGGATGAACGGCGTGGGGAAATCCACTCTGTTGAAAACGTTGCTCGGCATCATTCCGCCGCTCGGAGGCAAGCTGGAGCAAGGCGATTTCCTGCACCCGGCCTACTTTGAGCAGGAAGTCAAGCCGAAGCCGATCACCGCACTGGACGACGTCTGGAACGAGTTCCCGTCGATGAACAACCACGAGGTGCGCGGAGCGTTGGCGCGCTGCGGCCTGAAAAACGAGCATATCAACCGCAACATGAACGCCCTGTCCGGGGGCGAGCAGGCAAAGGTGCGCCTCTGTAAGCTTTTGCAGCGCGAGAGCAACTGGCTTGTCTTTGACGAGCCGACGAACCACCTGGATGTAGTCGCGAAGGAAGAATTGAAGCGGGCCTTGAAAGAATTCAAAGGCACTGTCCTGCTCGTCTGCCACGAACCTGAGTTTTACGAGGATTGGGTCACGCAGACGTGGGATGTAGAAAAATGGAGTCTAGAGCAAGCGAAAACTCCGATTAAACTGTAAAAACAAACAGGCAGCCACATTCGTGTGGACTGCCTGTTTCATTTGGCAAAAAACTACGTGGAAAGCGATCAGGTAACGGCGTTTCGCATGCGAATCATGGAAAATTGCAGGCTGCTGTCGAGCAGCGCTGCTTTTAGCGGCATCAGGGACGGGGTGATCCGCAGTTCAATGTTCGCCTGCGCGAGCCGGGCGAGCAAGTTGCCCATCGCGGTGACCTCCACAGGCTGAACGGACTTGCTGGAGACGAAGTAGCCCGCCCCTTCGTCGAGACAGGAAAACAGATCGGCAGCAAACGTGTACTGGTAAAGCACGGTCGTGGCAAGCGTACTGTACCAGCGGCTTTCTATCGCAATGACCATCCTGGCACTGCCAAGGCCGAGAAAGCGCTCCTTGTCTTCCGCAGTCGAATCCGCTTTGGCATAAAAAGCAATGCGCGGGCAGTCGCGCGGGAAGTAGTACATCGGCGCGCGTTCCGCGTCGATTGCCCAGACCGAAGGAGGCAGGCTGGGATGGCTGGGATGCGCGCGCGGGTGAAACGTCGCAATCGAAGGGTCTTCACTGTAATGAAAGACGTAGTCCATGGCAGCTCCTTTCGTCGACCGTCTGACGAGGGCTAAATCACCGCCCAGGCGTTCGGGAGGTAGCGGCCGCGGTAATACGGGCAAGACGTTTTCGTAATCGCCTCGCCGTTGTACAGCATCATCGAGCTGGAGCCGCCGTCCATCGCCATGGCGGTTACGATGCCGCGCTCTTCCAGCAATTCTGCCAGGTCGTTCATGCTCGCGCCGATTGAGTGGCCAGGCTGGCGGCCGTCGATGACGACGAAGACGATCGTGCCGTCCGCTTTTTGCCCAATCGCTGTTCGCGGCTGGATGCCCCAGCTTTTCGCAGGCTTGTCCTTGAACAAGTTTTTCCCGTTCACAATCAGTTGCGGGCGGAAGCTCATCGCATCGCGAACGCCCATTTTCACCAATTGCTCGGCCGTATAGCTGCCGGTAATCAGCTTGCCGTCGTAGGTGATGCCCAAGGCAGTTTCTCCGCTTTTTGGATTGTAGCCCTGGAGAATTTTCCCGTCGTGGATCACCACGCCGTATGCTTTGGCGCCTTTTCCGTAGCCATCCGGGTCGGAGAAGCCGCTCGCGTTGACGATACCGATGGCGTTTGTCTTTTTGACGAACTCGTCGAGCAGATCGCCGCGGTCCTTGCGGTTGGTGACGACTAATTGTACCCGTTTCGGGTCGCTGATGTACATGATTTTTCCTTTGAAGTAGTAATTGCCTTTGGAAACGTCGATGTCTTCCACCTCGATCAATTGTTTCGGCTTTTCCGGTGGCGTTTCGACCACGGGCTGCTCCTGCGGCGATTCTTCCGGCTTGGCTGTTTCATCCGGCTCGGAGTTGATGACTTCCGGGTTGCGGATTTGTTGCTTCAAGGCGTTGAGCTTTTCTTCCGGCAAAAACGTGTACGGTGCCCAGTAGTCGTGCTGCGTCGTCAGGAGCGTCCCTGCCGCCCACTCGCGCAGCTCCTCGCCGCTTCTGGTGCCAAACAAAAAGATGATCCCGATGAGTGCAAGCGTAGTGCAAGTCAAGGCCGACACCAGTATCAGGCGCTTTACCCAGCGCCAAGGTCTTTTTCGTGTTGCGAGCTTGCGCGATCGCGCGCGTGACAAGGTTTGCATGAGTCCTCCACATCCATCTGACAATATGATTGGTTATTCCTTATAAAAGGACGAATGAATGGGTAAAAAGTTTCAGCAAAATAATAAAGGATCACCAGGGGGAAAATAGAAGCGGGAGGTGATGGCTGTGCGCGGCTATGATGAAGCTTTTCAACAGGAAGTAGAGGAGTATCGGAACAATCCCGACAAGGGCACACGCAACCAGACGACGAGTCGGGACCGTCACGACCTGGCCGAAAAGCAGGAAACCCGTAAGGACTCGAACAACGGGTAAAGCACGCCAGGCGAAGTCCGAAACACGGATTTCGCCTGTTTTTCCACATCCGGGACTTGCAGCCTGGGCAAGCGGTCATTCGTGAGCCGGGCCCTCTGTTATACACGGGCAAAGTGTGGTAAGCTTACCCAATGTACGAATATACGCCAGGAGGGTTCTTGTGAGCACCACGTTTGCTGATTTACAAATTAGCGCGCCGCTTGTTGCGATTTTGCGCGAACGAAAAATGGAGACGCCGACCCCCGTGCAAGCAGAAGCGATCCCGTTGATCGCAGCCGGGCGGGACGCCTTGATCGAATCTCCGACAGGGACAGGCAAAACATTTGCCTATTTATTGCCGCTGCTGACAAAAATGGATCTGGATAAAAAGGACGTGCAGGCGCTTGTGCTGGCGCCGACGCATGAGCTGGTCGTTCAAATTGCGAAAGAAGCCGAAAAGCTGTTGCCAGGAGCCGATCATGCGGTCGTTCCGATCATCGGCGGCGTCGATGTCAAGCGCCAGGTAGAGCGTTTGAAGAAAAAGCCGGTGCTGGTTGTCGCCACGCCAGGCCGTCTGCTGGAGCTGATCGAGCAGCGAAAGCTGAAGGTGCACGAAGTCAAAACGGTAGTCGTGGACGAAGCGGACCGAATGCTCGATGCGGGCTTCGGCAAGCCGGTCCAGGAAGTGATGAAAAAAACATTGCGCGACACTCAGCGTCTGCTGTTTTCCGCGACGATTTCCGAGCAAATTGTCGAGGCGGCCAAAGCTTTTACAAAAGACGCTGTGCTTGTGCGGGCGCAAGCACCAGAAGGCGCAGCCGGAGTCGCCCATCTGTACCTCGTCTCCGATCCGCGCAAAAAAGTGGACACGCTCAGACGCTTGCTGCGGCTCGTCAATGTTCGCTCCTCGATCGTGTTTGTCAACCAGATCGAAAAAGTGGACGAGATTGTTTCCAAACTGAACTACCATCATCTGGCCTGCCGACTGTTGCATCGCGATGCGTCCAAGGAAGAGCGGGCGCGGACGCTCCAGCAGTTCCGGGACGGCGTGTTCCCGGTATTGATTACGACAGACGTGTCCGCACGCGGCATTGACATACCGGAAGTGGAATGCATCGTGCATTACGACCCGGCACCAGACGCAGATACGTACATTCACCGCAGCGGACGCACGGGACGGATGGGACGCGCCGGGCTCGTCTTTTCGATCATCAGTCCGCAGGAGCGGTTTATCATCCAGAAGTTCGCCAAACAGACAGAGCTTGCCATCGCAGAAAAAGTGATGTCGCACGGCGCCCTGGAAGATCCGCGACCGGAGCGAAAGCCAGCAGGCAAGCCAACGGCAAAAGGCAGACCGCAAAACCGCCAGCCGGAAGCGGGCAAGCCGGTTGCCGCGAAAAGCGGCTCCTCCTCAAAACGCGTACATAAGAAGGGCGGCTTTGGAACAAAGTAGGACAAGAGGTACACATCTTGTCTGCAGGAGGTTTCCATGCGCAAAGATCGCTTGTATGAAGAGGATTTGCTGGTGAACGGCACGGTCGGCGGAGAGGTTTTGTCGAAGCAGGAGCGGCAGGTGCTTCGCCGCGAAGCAGGAGAATTGAAGGAAAAGATGGAAGCGGCCAAGCAGGAGCCGATTTCCGAGTAACCAAAAACAAAGGAAAGAGCAGAGCAGCCGACGCAAGCGGTGCCCTGCTCTTTTTGCCTAATGCTCGTCGCGGGTGAGATTGCACTGCTGCAAAGGAATCACCTTTGTCTTTTTCACGAATTTATAGCCGAGCCAGAGCAGGAGGAACATGGGCAAGCCGATGTAGGAGACGAGAATGCCGTTCCAGTCGATCGTCTCGCCTGTGAATGCGCTGTAGTTTTGCCCGACGATAATCACCGTACAGAGAATGAAGGCGAACACGGGGCCAAACGGATACGCTTTTGCCCGATACGGCAAGTCGTTCAGATCGCGGCCTTGGGCGACATACGCCTTACGGAAGCGGTAGTGGCAAATAGCGATGCCGACCCAGGCGATGAACCCGGACATGCCGCTGGCGTTGAGCAGCCACATGTACACGACGCCGTCGCCAAACAGCGACGCCAGAAAAGCGAGCATGCCAACCGCCGTAGTCGCGTACAGCGCGCGTGTCGGAATGCCTCGCGCGTTGATTTTGCGCAAAAACTTCGGGGCTTTGCCTTCCATCGCCAAAATCCACAGCATCCGCGCCGAGGCGTACATCCCGGAGTTGCCACAGGATAAAACGGACGTGAGAATTACCGCATTCATCACGGAGGCCGCGAACGCCAGCCCCGCTCTTTCATAGACGAGCGTGAAAGGGCTTACAGAAATGTTTTCCAAATCGCTGCTCATCAGGTTCGGGTCTGTGTACGGGATGAGCAGGCCGATGATTGCAATGGACAAAATGTAAAACAGCAAAATGCGCCAAAACACTTGCCGGATAGCTCGCGGCACGTTCACCCGCGGGTTTTCGCTTTCGCCAGCCGCGACACCGACCAGCTCGGTTCCCTGAAACGAGAAGCCCGCGACCATGAACACGCCGATCATCGCCATAAAGCCGCCGTGAAACGGAGCGTCGCCGACCGTGAAGTTTTTAAAGCCGACCGCTTCGCCGCCCATGATGCCGACGATCATCATCAGCCCGATCGCGATAAAGCAGATAATCGCAATCACTTTGATGAGTGCAAACCAGTATTCCCCTTCGCCGTACGCTTTGACGGAGAGGAAGTTCAGCGCGAACAAAAGTGCGAGAAACAACGCGCTCCACAGCAAGGAAGAGCTTTCCGGGAGCCAGAACTTCATGATGAGCGCGGCAGCGGAAATCTCCACGGCGATCGTCACCGCCCAGTTGTACCAGTAGTTCCAGCCGAGCGCGAAGCCAAGCGCCGGATCGACGAAGCGGGAAGCGTACGAGCTAAACGACCCTGAAACGGGCAGGAACGTAGCCATCTCGCCCAGGCTTGTCATCAAAAAGTAAATCATGATGCAGATCAAGCCGTAAGCCGCAAGCGCACCGCCTGGCCCTGCGGAGTGGATCGTCGAGCCGCTGGCGAGAAACAAGCCTGTACCGATGGAGCCGCCGATGGCAATCATCGACATGTGCCTTGCGCGCAGCCCTCTTTTCAACTCATACTGCTCTTTGTTCTCTCGTGTGTGCAGTGGAGTATGACTCAATATGATGCCCCCTTTTTTACAGCGAATGAAAATTTATAATATTCAGGTTACAAATAGGATAGTTGATTTGGAGCCGATAATCTATTCGACGGGGTGTCATAAAAATGGGAGTGATTATTATCCAACATGTACAAAAATCCCCTTTTTCCTCACTGGGAATTGGCTGCTGTCCATGCACATAAAAAAGCAGAGCAGCCGTTGTCGGGACGGCGCTCTGCTTTTGCCGGGGTCATGTTTGTTGCGGGCGACTCTCGCTGCGCTCGTGGCGTTGCAAGTACAGCGCAAGCTCCTGCAGCCATTCGCGAACGCTGCCATAAGGCTCGTCCATCTGGAGCAGCTTGCGAATCATGCTGCGGATTTCTGGAGACAGGGCTAGCTCCTCCTCCCAACTGCGTTCCGGCGCGCCTTCCTCGGGAGAGTAGCCGGAATAGAGCAAAAACAGGAAAAAGTGCCCAAGCGCATACAAATCGCTGGCAGGCGCCACTTCGCGCTTCAACTGTTTTTCCGACGGATAGGCGCTGAGCGATTCGGCCATGTACGTCGGCTTGTCGCCGATGAACCGCGCCAGCCCGAAGTCGATCAAATACGGCTGTCCGTCCTGCCAGATGACGTTTGGAATGCGCACATCGCGGTGGATCAGCCCCTGGTCGTGCAGATGGGCAACGAGTTGGCCGATCTGCTGCATGTAGCGGGCGCACTCGTACTCATCCACTGCGATGCCGCGCTCGAACAGCATCTCCTCCAAAGTAGGCCCTGACAAATACGTCATCACGAGAAACGAGTCTTTGCGATACGTAAAGGCGTCCAGGCAGCGAGGAAATTGCGGATGGGACAAGGAGGACAGCACCTTGCGCTCATACGCTTGCATGGCCGCTCCCTTTGGCGTATGGCGCAGGCTGGGCTTGACCTGCTTGAGCACGACCTGTTCTCCTGTAGGCGTGTGGGTGGCGAGATAGGCGATTCCGTAGCTGCCCATCCCGAGTACGTGCTGAATGTTATAAGCGCCGATCGTCGTGCCCGGGCGATAGGGCTTGTCCAGGAAGGTGTTCGTCCACCATTCTTTTACGTGCGTCCACATAGCCGCTTCTCCTCCTGTTGTCATCTTACCACGAATGGAAAAAGCCTGACCTTTTTTCGCGCAGGTTTGCTATAATCAGGTTCGGTACATGTAGACAGGAGCGACGAGTATGAATTTTATCATTGACTGGTTATCCTTTTATTTGATTGAACAGCCTGAGGAAGAAGACGGCATCAAGCAGGTGCGCATGACGCGCTACCTGGGCCATGATGAATATCAGCGCAGCGAGCTTCGCGACTTTTTGGACGGGGAGTTTGCCCGCATCGCCAAACGCAAGGTCGAAATGAATCCGAAGACGGAAGGGACGCCGACCAAGCTCGGCCAATTCGTGGTGGAGCCGGGACATCCGCTCGACTCCAATCCGAACTACGCGCTGCTGAACCGCTTGCTTGCGGCCGAGACGCCCGGCGAGAGCAAGGAGCCGTGCCAGGAGCTGGTGCAGTCGTACTTGCGGACCTCGCAGGTGCGGGGCGGCGTGCTGATTGTCGTGCGCACGCGCCTGGAGCTGCTTGATGAGCGCTACGTGTTTATTTTGAAATGCGATTTTGAACAGAAAACAGCAGTCATTACGGATGAAAAGAGCCTGATTTCCAATGTGCGTATGGCAATCAATGCGAAAAACATGAAGTCGCTGATGTATCCGTACATGATCGAATCCGGGATGAACGATCCGTATCATGTGAAAATCCATCAGTTTTCCCATGCGCGCTACTTCGAGGAATTTTTGCGCTTTATTGAATATCCGCAAACGGTGACGCAACTCGTCTCCGATGAGGTCATTTCCTTGGCCCGTCAGCATATCGAATACACGTATCCTGAGGAATCCGAGGAAAGGGTGCGGGAGGAAGAAGCGATCGAACTGATCGCAGCAAGCCCGAAGCGGGAGCTGGCGGAGAAGTGGGAGCACGAGACGGTCATGGAAGCGATGCACATCATTACCGACCGCCAGCCGGAAGTCGAACTGAAATTCAAGCTCGATCACATGCAAATTCGCACGCTGCTCGCCGATTACGGCTCGAATTTGCACATTGCCAAGGTGAACGGACGGTATTTGGTCGTGTTGGAGGGGGAGCAGCTCCAGTTTGAGCGGGGAGTGTCTCCGGTGGAGTTTGCGAAGCCAAAATCATTGGCCGAGGTCGTCAAGGAGATCGAGGAGCGCAGCAGCCACTACGCCCAGCCAATGGTCAGCATGCCAAGCGCCGTCGACGATACACCGCCTTGGGACTAAACGATGAGGGGGACTACCGCCATGCAAGAAAAAGGACTGATTCTGATCGGGCAGGAACAAAACGTGTATCCTGTCCTGCGCCATGTCTCTATCGCCGAGAAGTTTCCCGGTCGCTTTGTCGTCCGGGAGCACACAGCAGATACGCGCGTGCTGTATGCGCTTGACCGTGGCGAAGGCTACGCGCTGATTGAGACGGGCATGCTCGCTCAGGTCGGTTGGACAAACGAACAGCTCCACCAGTACGCGATGGACAATTTGCAAAAGCTGCCGTACACGGTGAAAACGCAGGAAGTGGCGGGCAACCGGATTCATTTTATCAGCCCGCCGGACGGCTACGCGGCAAGCCGGATTCTCCTGGACTCTCTGCTGCGCCGGTTTGACCAAGAAAAACGTGGAGACTCGCTCGGCGTGGCCATTCCGCATCAGGATGTGCTGATCGTAGCGGACATGACCGGGGAAGTCGGCGCGAACTTGCTCGCCCGCCTGACCTACGATTTTGCCTCCAAAGGCCAGGTGCCGATTGCCGTGTTGCCGTTTTTTTGGGAGGATGGAGAGTTGACGCCGTTTCTCGTCGTCTCGCACGACAAAGACAGCAAGCCGAATAACAAGTAGAAAGCGCGAGGGGCTCTCGCGTTTTTTTGTTTTGCAGCCGGGCAAGCAGGGGTTAATGCAGGCTCTAGCGGTCGAAGTTTGTTGCTTTTTTTGTCTGAGTTATCTTGTGGTAGAATCTGACTGGAAGCAAAAATTGCCAGGCAGGTCTGAAAAAGGGAGCGTCACTATATGCACATGCGCAACTTCATGATTGGCCAATACGGTCAATTCGATCACAAAAAGTACAAACGAGACTTTAAAAAAGGGTTTTACGGAATCGAGGCGTGTCTGCTTGCCGCAGAAGAAGACGTTCAAACCTTGCAGCGGGAAGCGCAAGTTAAAGGTTTTCAGATCGGCGTTCATTTTCCCCTCAGGGCGGGAGAATCTCCATTCAGGGACGCGTTGTTCATGCACCCCGATGATGGACTGCGAAGCGAAGCATTTGCGCTTGTCGAGCGCGAATTGCAGTACATGCAAGTGCTCAAGCCCGTTTATGTTTTGTTCCATTATCCAAAGCCCGTCATTTTGGATGATCGCGTCGACTGGCAAGAGTGGCGCTTTGCAGACGCCAGCGAGTACGTTTTTGAATCGGAATATTCAATTTCCGCTTTTGTGGAAAGAAGCGAGAGGTTGTTTGCTTGGCTTAGCGAAAAGGGAGAGGCGTATCAGTTTGTCCCCGTCTTGGAATTTGATGCGCTCAATCGGTACGTATATGAGACAGATGTGGTAGAAAAACTGCTTATGAAATATCCGAAGATCAAGCTGTGCCTGGACAGCGGCCGACTATTTTTGCAAGACAAAATCGACCCGCACTTCGATTCGAGGCGAGTGGTGAAGTCTCCATCTGTGGACGATGAAAGCGACGGATGTTTTTTCCCACAATCATTATCCTGTGCTGCCAGCCTGTAAGCCTGAATTTGGCTGGGCGCCAATCGAAGACTACTTGCGGATTGTGAGGGAGATAAACTCGGATGTCAAAATTATGTTCGAGCATCGCTCCGAGCTGATCGACGACAAGCAACTGATGACCTGCTACACCTGGGTGGAACAACTGCTGTACGGGGAACGGGAGCCGGCCGATAGCTAAGCCAATCTACTCGCCAAGCAACAACTCCACAAACCATCCCGCCTCGTGAATCAGCCAGTAGGGCTGCCGCGGTCCGTATATGTACAGGTCTGTCGCAACAGTAAGCATGTTGCGCACACGCTGCTCATCTCCCATCATGCGGGCACACACGCCCATGACCATCCACGGATACGTGTCGCCAGTCACAAACGCATCGAAGCGAGGAAATGCTTTCGTTATCCGCTCATAGAGCATGGAGGGGACTGTAGGCTCGCACAAGCTGTACACAATTGGAAACGCCTGTGAGGTGACATCTGGATACCATTTTCGCCAGCCGGGATGGGAGCGGTCGTACATTGCGTACGAACGGCGCAGGCGGCTGTACATGCCGGCAATTCCGGCCTTGCAGGCGGCGGCGCGCACAGAAGCCTCCTGTGCCAGCAGCGCATTGCCGAGCGAGGCAAACAAGTAGTGCGCGTCATCCAGTCCTTTAGCGACCTCGCAATTGTCCATCAAATATTTGACGCGAAACGAATGTTTGGCCCAGGTCAGGCCGTCTGTTTGCTGCAGCCGGGCAATCCCTTGCAGCAAGTACGCGAGCACGTCCTGATTGGCTTCGAGCCAGGAGCAATCGCCTGTGCTGCGGGTCCACTCCGCGACGACAGAGAAAAAAGTCGCGTGGTAGCTGTCTTCGCTGTCGGCTGCCCCCGTGTCGAGCTCTTGTCCGCGATCGAGGCGAAAGTCGTTGATGTAACCGTCCGCATTCAAATGCTGCACATACCAATCCATGTAAGCGCGGACCGCCTCCCACTCTTGTAGCCGGACAAGCGCGATCAAGGCCAGATTGGTAAAATACGGATTGATCTGATCCCGGCCAGGTCCCAGCAGAAAAGCCCCGCCAGGAAGCTGGCAGGACAAAAGATAGTCACGTTGATGGGCAAGCAGGTCGCTGCGGGCGTCGTACATAGAGGTGTGGCCTCCATTCTCAGGTGAACGTTGTCACCAATTTTACGCCGTATTCCATCCAGTGCAAAGCCCGCATGTACGAGGCGGCGTCAATCGCAGGCAGTTGTGCGGGCTTTTCCACCTCCTGATGCCATTTTTCGTCCCGGAACCAGTCGACGCCATCGGCGGGCGCGTGCTCGACGTCAGCCCAGACGGCGTGCAAGGAGGGACTGTACAGCTTGGGCTGTCCGGGCATTAGCTGGTCGCCCTCCAGTCGCAGCTCGTAGCCTTTGTCCGCTTGCCCCGAGCGGCGGCGCGGGGTAAACAGATGCGGCCAATAGTCTGCGCGCGAGCCGGTATGCGGGATGCGCGTGCAAAACGTGCGCATTTTTTCCAGCCGCTGGCGATCTGCGAACAAAAGCTGGTACAAAGTCTTCCCGATGGCGATGCGCTGGATGAGATCCGGAAAATGATGGACGTTCACTCCGGCGATACTCAGTCTTTTGTCAGTAGGGTGCGCCTTGTAGGGAAACAAAATCTGGTTGAGAGAAAAAAGCGATTGCGTAAAAAACGCATACGTGGAAAAAATGCGTTTCATCGTAAACGGTTTATGTACGACGCGCTGCTCAATGTACTGCTGTTCGTTGACGATCAGGGCGCGCGTGAGCCGCGAGCTGTCGCCTGACGCGAGGAACTCCTGCCAGTACGGCTGCATGAATACGGAGACGCCAAGTGGTGCGAGCAGTGAAGTCAAATCCTCGCCACGCCGCTTCATCTCGGCATACAGGAGCAGTTGCGGGTAGGCATCGTAAAAAATCAGCCAGTTGCTTCGTTCCAGCATCCAGAAAAACGGCTCGATTTCCGCTTCGTCCAAGATGGCGGGAAGCCATTCGCCTTTCAAATCGGTCATGTTCCAACCGCCGTTGCGCGAGACGAGGTGGGCGAGCAGCGCCCAGTGGACTTCCTCATGCTGGCGGTAAAAATTGAGATACGCCTGGGTGCGGGTGACGTTGTTGCGGTTGGCGATGTCCGTTTGCCGCCTGATCTGGGCGACGAGTCCTTGGTGGTCGAGAGAAGTAATCGTTGTCATGGTCATGAATGCTCCTTGCCCTTTGCCATTGGAACAGGCCAGCGAGGGGAAATGGGGAAATGCTTTAGTTGTTGAGAGGGTGAAAAAAGCAGGTCATGAAAAACGACCCGCTTTCGTTTCAACCAATCATTTCCAGGACCAGAAGCCGAACGAGCAATTTTTCCTTGGCTTCTTCCCACGATTTGGCGAAGATGACAACATGCTCGGATTGAAACTGGGTTTCTGCGACAAACATGCCGTCCTGTTCGTAAATGTTCATAGATGATCGTCCTTTCCGCTGCCTTTCAAGCATTGTATGCTATCATCAGAGAGATGATGCATACAAAAGTGCTGGAAAAAGCAAGCAGGAAGGTGGAAACACGGTGAGAATCAAGCTGACGAAGGAAGCTGTAGACCAATTGCAAAAAGCGACGCGACCGGTGCGGATCAACGGCGAGCTGGTAGGCGGCTGTGGAATGACGGTCGAATACGCGCTCTGGCTCGATGAGGCGACACCGCAGGATCAGGTGATACAGGTCGAGGGGATGACGCTGTTGCTCGACCCGGAGACGATCGCGTACATCGGCTCGGAGGCGCTGACGATTGACTACCGTCCGCAGCAAGGCTTTCGCCTGGTCACGCCTGAGCAAATCGTGGCTTACGGCCTGTCGCTCAAAGAGCGCTGGGGCTGACGTTTTTACTTGGGCAAAAATTGCAGGATGAACGCGAGAATCCCGGCAGCGATGAGCGGGCCGACTGCGACGCCGCGGAAAAACGTGACGCCGATGATCGTTCCGAAAAGCAGTCCCGTGACGATCAACGGATTGCCAGCCATCAGCGCCGTTCCTTTTCCCGCCAGGTAGGCGACGAACACGCCGATGACGACGGCCAGCACCGTTTGCCAGTGGGTGAACAGGTCCAGCATGGAGGCGGGAGTGATTTTTCCGCTCGCAAGCGGCGTGAGAATGCCGATCGTCAAAATGATGATGCCAATCTGCAAGCCATGCTGCTCAAGCACCGGGAAAAACCGTTCCAGCGACAGAAGCCGCATCAGCAAAAGAAGCGCTACCGCGATCGAGACGGTCGCATTATTTCCCACGATGCCGAGCGCAAGCAAAAGCAGCAGCGCAAGATTGATGACGTCCATGGCGATTGTGCTCGCTTTCGTTTTTGCCAGTAGTATATCCAGACGCGGCAGGGTTCGTGTTCGGCCAACAAAAAAAGAGATCAGCATGCTCGTCGGCGCTGATCTCTTTTTTCGTTAGTCGTACCAAAGTTCCAGCATGCCGACCGGAAAGCCGGTCTGCTCGTCCGAATCAGGAAAGCGGCCCCAGGCAAACACGCCGTTGAAATAATCAATGGTAAACGGCTGATCGTAGTTGGCGACACTGTACTTTCCGCCAATGCGAAATTCTCCCGTCCCCAAGTAATACGACTTCGCCATGAAATACTTTTGCGTAATAATGGCAAGCTGTGACTCGTCACCCAGTTTCTTTTTCTCCTCGGCTTCCACGTGCAGGCGTTCCATCTCCTCCTGCAGCTCAGCGAGAGTCATTTGACTGTACAAACGCAACGGACTGCCTCCTTTCCATACAGGTATATTGTAGCAAAAGACAGGGGAAAAGGCGATGGATGGAGAAAGCTCTAACGGGAATGGAGGAGAAGAAAACAATGACACGATTTGACTTGACTGGAAAAAAAGCAATCATTACCGGAGCGGGCAGGGGCATCGGAAAAGCGCTTGCTGTCGGTCTGGCGGAGGCAGGCGCACAGGTTGCGGTCGTCTCCCGAACCGAGTCGGACTTGCAGGAAGTCGTGCAAGCGATTGAGGCAAATGGCGGGGTAGCTTGTCCGATCGCAGCGGATGTGACGGAAGCAGGGGCGGCGGAAAAAGTCGTAGCCCAAGCCCTGGACGCTTTGGGCGGCTTGCATATCCTCGTGAACAACGCAGGCATGAACATCCGGAAAAAAGCCCATGAAGTGAGCGAGGCAGAGTGGGATCGCATCATGGACCTGAACCTGAAGGCGGCGTTTTTCTTGAGCCAGGCTGCCGCGAGGACGATGTGCGAGCAGCGCTACGGACGGATCGTCAACATCGCGTCTGTCGCAGGGCTTGTGGCGCTGCGCACGGGAGTGGCCTACGGAGCGAGCAAGGCAGGCGTCATTCAGATGACGCGCGTGCTTGCGCTGGAGTGGAGCAAATTCGGCGTTAATGTCAACGCGATTGCGCCGTGGTATTTCCGCACGCCGCTGACGGAAGCGCTGTTGAATGACGAGGCGTTTGTGCAAGAAGTGTTGCAGCGGACTCCAAGCGGACGGATTGGCGATGTGGAAGATTTGGTTGGCCCTACGATTTTCCTTTCGTCCGATGCGGCTGCCTACATATCCGGTCAAACGATTGCGGTAGACGGCGGAATGTCCGTGTACGGCTTTTGACGATTCGCAATGAAAAAGGAGACGGCAACCATGAATATGCGCATCGCAAGCGCCAAAGACGCACCGATTTTGACTTCGCTCATGCACGCCGCGTTTCAGGCGGCGGTTCCGCCATCGAGCGCCCTTTCGGAGACGGTGGAGGATGTCGCGACACAACTGGCAGAGGGGAGAGAACAAGCGGCCATTTGCTGGGAGGACGATCATCCGGCAGGGATGGTGCGGTTTTTAGTGGAAAGCTGACTCGCTTTACTTTTTTTCGGCTCTCCGTCGATCCTTCCCGGCAAGGCAGAGGAATCGGCCGTTCGATCATTCGCTGGCTGGAAGCGTGGGCGGCCCAAAACGGAAAAGCAGCGTTGACTTGCCGAGTGAGGATGGAAATGGAAGCAAACATGAGGCTGTACCGTTCGGAAGGCTTCGTGGTGACGCAGGAGGAAATCGTGCAAAGGGAAGGGACGACAGGCATCCCTACTGCGCATATGCGAAAAACCATCGGTAACTAGCAAAAAAAAGGGGCATTCCCGCAGGGGGAATGCCCAATTATTTGGGGGCGATTGAGAAAAGGCACGATTGGCGCATGTGACTGGATTGCTCTCACCCAATACAGTCAATCAGCCAGCTACTGTTAGCGTAGGCATACGTAGATGGAACACTTCGATCTACCCATGCTTACGTTAAAGAAGTCATTCTAGGAAGAACATCGTACTTTTTCTCAATGCGTTGAAAAAGTGCTTACACTGACAAGATATCAGCTAAAAGTAAAATTGTGATAAAATGAAAATAAAGTATTATTAAATTTTTCGCGATTAACGGGCAAAACGGTGGTTGCCGATCACGACTATCTGGGGCCTGGACCAGATCCATTTGGATGTGGCGGTATCAGGATTGAAGAAGTAGAGGGAGCCATTGGTCGGATCCTTTCCATTCACCGCATCCGCGACTGCCCGTCTGGCGCTCTCATTTGTTTGGGACGAGAGTCTGCCGTTACGGACTGGCGAAAACGCGTTGGGAGCGAAAATGACCTCCCGTACCGTGTTTGGAAATTGTGAAGAAGCTACCCGATTCAATACGACAGCGGCAATCGCTACCTGTCCCTCATACGGTTCACCCCGGCCTTCCGCATAGACCAACCGGGCAAGCAGTTCCATATCCCTATCTGAAATTTTTCCTTTTCCATGCCGAATCACTTTGCGGCGATCGTCCCGGCTGACCTGGACAGAATCGCGCTTTACTTGTGTGGCAGGGATAGCAGTTTTTGTTTCCTTTTTGGCAGCCTGTACGGGAGCCGCTGTGGCTTGTACCGGAACAGGCGCTGTTTTCTTCACGTGAGGTGCCGAAGCGCTCGTCGGCGTGACGAACAGGCACAGAAGAAGCAAGGCAAAACTGTTGAGAAAGAAGAAAAAGCGCATTCGCGCTTCTCGTGTCTTCATGGTGAGAACCACTCCTTTTCGCTTTTTGCTTTTGATTGCGGAAGCGAATCGGGTCTTTAGCAAGTCTAGCGGGAATGGTTGGATAGCGCAAGAGGAAATTGGTCCCACGGTACTATTTACTAAAACAGAAAGTTGTGAAAATGAGAGGGGCGAAAAGCAGCAGATGCTTGTATCTCCTGTGCTCTCAAAGCAAAACACCACTGTGCAAGCACAGTGGTGTTTTGCTGTTCTAGTCTGAAAGTCTTACTTTTCGGTAATGGTTACGGTGTTGATTTTGATCGGTTGCTCCGGCACGCTCAGTTCGCCCGTTTGCGGATTTTTCTTCACTTTCGTGCCCGCAATTTTTTGCACGACATCCATTCCGCCTACGACTTTTCCGAAAATGGTGTAATTCGGTACGTTTTCCAAACCTTCTACATCTTTTCCGGAACCGATGAAAAATTGGCTGCCGTTTGTGTTGCGTCCAGCGTTAGCCATCGCGACCACGCCGACTTCGTATTTGTGGCCGTTTTTCAGCTCGTCCTCGAACGTGTAGCCAGGGCCGCCGGTTCCGTTGCCCAGCGGATCGCCCGTCTGGATCATGAAATCTTTGATGACGCGGTGGAAAGTCAGACCGTCGTAAAACTTGTCTTTGGCCAAAAAGACGAAGTTGTTCACGGCAATTGGCGCGTCTTTGGCGAACAGATCAATCGTAATGTCTCCCATTGTAGTGGAGATTTTCGCTTGATAAGTCTTGTTTTTGTCGATCTGCATGGCAGGAGCTTTGTCGTACTTTTTCTCGCCAGTAGGGCCTGGAGGCTGGGCAGGCTCCTTGGAATCAGGTTTTGCAGTTGGCGTAGTCGGCTGAGTAGGCTCTGTCGGAGCCGTTTCGTTGCTTGCACTGGAACAACCCGTAACCAAGGCGATTGCCATCAGACATGTGAACAGGGTCATGAAAAACTTTTTCATCTTGTGCACCTTCCTTTGTTTCTTACCTATTGGGTAGTTCGGTTTCGAATTATAGCACAAATGGACAGGCAAATGCCAATCAGCTAGTCTGTCCAGCTTCTGGCATGGTATGATGGTAGAAAAAGGGTGAACGACGTGGGCGAACGATTCGAAACGACTACCGTGCATATTGGACACGCGCCTCTGAGGCAAGCGGAGAGCAAGTCTACCCCGATTTACCAGACATCTGTTTTTGCCTTCGATAGCCTGGAAGAAGTCGAAAAGTACTACGCGGGCGAAGGCGAATATTTGTACACGCGCAACGGCAATCCGAACCAGGCCGAGCTGGCTTTTGCCGTTGCCCGTCTGGAGCAAGCGGAGGCGGGGGTCAGCGCGGCATCCGGCATGGGGGCGATCATGGCTGGCTTGCTTTCGATCCTCTCCCCCGGCGATCACGTTCTCGCCTCTCACGAAATATACGGAGGCACTTACGCGTTGCTGCAAAAAGAACTGTCGCGTTTTGGCATCGAGCTGGAGTGCATCGTGCTTGACGAGGGGACCCATTTGGCGAGCCGCGTACGGCCTACGACAAAGCTGTTTTTCGTGGAAACGATTACCAATCCGCTGCTCACGGTGGTCGATCTGCCTTCCTGGATTCGCCAGGCAAAAGAACTCGGCCTGTTTGTCATGGTCGACAATACGTTTGCGACGCCGTATCTCGTCCAGCCGATCACCTTTGGCGCGGATTTGGTCGTGCACAGCGGAACCAAGTACATCGGCGGGCACAGCGACGTGACGTGCGGTGTGCTGGTCGGAAGCCGTCCGCTCATCGAGCGCGCGACGGAAATCGTCGTCAATTACGGCGCGTCCCTCAGTCCGTTCGAAGCGTGGCTGGCGGCGCGCGGGCTGAAGACGTTGGCGGTCCGAATGGAGCGGCAATGCGACAATGCGCGCGAAGTGGCCAGGTTTTTGCAAAGCCATCCGGCTGTCAGCCGCGTCTACTACCCGAGCCAGGAGGCGACGTCGTTTTTCGCCAGACCGAAGCAAGGGGCGATGGTGTCGTTTGCGCTTCGGGATGAGAGTGAGATTTACGAGTTTTACCGGGCCCTGGACTGGATCCAGTTCGTGCCGTCTCTGGCCGGAGTAGAGACGAGCGTTTCCCATCCGGTTACGACCTCGCATCGCGCTTTTTCCGAGGAACAGCGGCAGGCGACCGGGATTACGATGGGACTGGTCCGCATGTCTGTCGGGATCGAGGCCATCGACGACATTTTGAGCGAGCTTGGCCGTGCTTTAGGGAAGTAATTGAAAAAAGGATGATCCGTTGTAACTTCTTGACGGGCCGTTCGTATAACTTAAATAGGATGGAGCCGGGAGGAATGGCGTGCTTGTATCCCGGCTCGATGCAACAAAATGGGAGAAACCGAGGAAACCGCAATGGGAATGGCGATAAAGCGTTCCGCGCAACCATCGGACCCAGCATCTGGAGACTATTACGAATCTCGTCCTTTTACCGAACTGTACGACGAGTATTTCGACCGCGTGAACCGTTATTTGCGCTGCCGTGTCCAGAGTACGTGGGATGCCGATGATCTGACCACCGTGGTCTTTTTGAAAGCGCTGGAAAAATTCGATCAATACAGCAGAACGAGTCCGTTTGCCTCCTGGATATTCCGTATTGCTCACAATACATACGTGGACTTTATGCGAAAAAACAGGGAGCTTCCCGTCGACCAGGAGGACTTTTTGGGAAGCGAACCGGATGATACGTGGCAGCCGGAACGGCAGGCGTTGACCAACGAGGAAATTCGCCTGCTTCGTGACCGGCTGGACTTGTTGTCGCAGGATCAGAAGGATGTCCTCATGCTTCGCTATTTTGCCGACCTGAAAATCAGTCAGGTCGCTGAAGTGCTTGGCAAGACAGAATCGAGCATCAAAATGATCTCCTATCGGGGCTTACAAAAACTTCAGAAGATGTACGAAAGGGGGGACTCCGAATGAGAGAGGAGGAGAAATACCCCCAAGGTCACAATGACGATCAGACTGTAGCTCAACTCCTGACCCATTTGAAGCGTATGCGCCGTTCTGTCCCTGTCAACTACCAGTTGAAGGCTGATTTGAGAAAGCAGTTGCTGGAACGAATGAAAGAACTGGAAGCAAAAAAAGGGCAGGCTCAAGGAGGACAACAGCCGTGGAAGAGACGCAAGCTGCTCTGGATTAGCTGTGCGGCGCTGGTTGTTGCGCTGTCCGTCGGGGTTTGCCTGTGGTGGGGCAGAGGTGCCGTGACGATCCAAAAGCATGAGGTGCTCACTTTGCCTGCCGAATCGTCTGTGGAACAGGTGGATATCGACAGGTCCGCGACACAGATTGCCTACATCGCCCATCAGTCCGAGCTGCGGACGCTTCCGATCGATGGCGACACAAAGCCTGCCACTGTCAAATTGCCTCCGACAAAAGGCAAGTACGTGGCGGTGGCCTGGTCGAACCAGGGCAAGCAAATCGCGGTTGTCGAGCAGGCCGAGCAGATGTCCCGGCTGTGGATCGTGGAGTTGCCAACGGCGTACAGCATGGGCAGCAGTCGTCTTTTAAAAGAAGAAGAAGGCGTCGCCTACAGCTCTCCAAGCTGGTCGCAGCATGACGACTCGATTGCCTATACCCGCTCGAAAGGCGGCAATGACGAAATTTGGGTCAGCAGCACCATTTCCTTTCAGGAATGGAAGCTGACCGAGGGCTCGCAGCCGGAATGGTCCCCAGATGGACGCTTTTTGGCGTTTCGCAAGGAAGGGGCCGTGCAGGTCATGGAAATGCGTACAGGGCTGATTTCGATGCTCGGACAAGGCCAGTGGGCTTCCTGGCGCTCCGAGCAGGAGCTGACCTATACGCAGCCGGACGGCCAGTTAATGGTAGCCAACGTGGGAGACGAGCCTTTCGTGACAAAAGAGCTGCAACTGCGCAACCAGCATGCTGCCGAGCTGATCCGCGGGAATTGGGCGGCAAAAGGAAAGCAAATCTTGCTTATTTCGCGTGAAAGTCAGCCGCTGGAGCTGGTTGTTTCACTGGCGTCACGATAACGAGCGGAGGAACAAGCATGAAATGGAAATGGATGTTGGTCTTTGCGGTCGCCTGGTTCGGCCTGGGCTTTGCGGGACAGCCGGCGCTGGCGGAGAACAACATGGATATAGAAGTGAATTTGCCTTTGGGCGGCATCGTCAAGTACGAATCATGGGTGCGGCTCGGTGTGACGATCACCAGCCAGGAAACAGACATCTCGGGCTTCGTGGAGCTGTCGCGAAAGCCTCTGTCCAAAAATTTGCGGCAATCGAACTTTCGTCGGCCAGTCAAGCTGGAACAAGGCAAGAGCACGACGCTGTTTTTCGACTTGCCGATGCAAATCTTGCTCGATAACTGGTACGTTCACGTCACGCAAAACGGACAGGTCCTAAAATCCGAAAAGCTGCGCCTCCCTTATCCGAAAGACGGGCAGACGATCGGCGTCGTGGATGAGGGCGGAAACGCGTTTCATTTTCTCGCGGTGAACGCCTCCCAATCGAAAATGAATCGGCCGATCTCGGTGCAAAACTTGACTCCGGACATGCTTCCGGACCAGTCGTGGATGTACGAGAGTCTCGACGTGCTGGCGATTAGCGGCAAGCAAGGAGCGTTGATCGACGACGCGCAGCTTGCCGCGATCAAGGAGTGGATCAAGCTGGGAGGAGTCGTCATCCTGTCCGCAGGGCCGGGGCAGGATGGACTAGTGCAAAGGTTCGCGGACATTTTGCCGATTCAGGCGGGACAAAAAGGGAGCGTGCCACTTGCAGAGGCGCTACGCACGTATGCAGGTGACAAGCCCGCCCCGCCCGGCAAGCTGGGCGTGTACAACAAGGAGCTGCCGCTATATGTCGCGAAAAAGAGCGGCCAAGGAGTTTTTCTGTTCGTCAACTACGATGTGACCGCTGAGCCGCTGGCTTCCTGGCAGCACAATTTGCCGTTGTGGCAAAACGTCATGGTCCAGCAAGGCGTGACGACTGTGTTGGAAAACAAGCGCTATTTCGACCAGATGTCGCGTTCTTTGTTGGAGCTGAGCAAAAAAATCCCCGACGTGCAAACTCCGCCTCCTGTCTGGATGGTGGTCATGTGGGGCGGCTATGTGCTTTTGGTGGCGCCGCTGGCTTATTTCGTGCTGAAAAAAGCCGGCAGACGGGAATGGGCGTGGGGAATCATTCCGGGAGCGGCCATTCTGCTGACGGTCGGGATTTTCGCGATCGGAAAGCCGCTCGTAGTGAAAACGAACGTCAGCTACACGATTTCGGAAATCAGCGTTTTGGATGAAAAGTTGGCCAAAGTGCGAACCGGGACTACTTTTTTGGCAGTCGACAAGGACGGCTATGACGTGATCGTGGAGCCGTCGATTGTCGCTGTTCCGTTGACGCAGGGCCGAAACGACTACGAGCCGGAAGGAATAACAGACGGTTCACGGCTGTTGTCTTACCGCAATCTGCCGTACCTGACTCCGAAACAGGCAATCGGCTTTGGCGTCATGCACGACATCGGCGCGTTTGAGGTGGATGTGCATGTCGAGGAGAACAGGCTGGTCGGACAGGTGAAAAACAACACGGTGTACTCCTACGAGCAGTCGTTTCTCGAGGTCGGCTTGCAGCGTATTCCGATTGGCGCGCTGAAAAAAGGAGAAGAGAAACAGATTGACGCCGTGCTGGAGTCGCTGTTTATGCCGCGGGATCAGCAGCAGGACGAACAAGATTCGCCCGAAAAACGGCGCAAAGAAATGCAGGAGAACATCATCGGCTATGCCCAGGGCGGCCAGGTGCGGCTGATCGGGATTACGACAGAGCCGGTTCCGCTGATGAAAATGCAGGAGCCGCATCAGGCTCACTACTGGAATGTCGTCAACCAGACGGTCCAACTCCAGCCGCAAGCCGAAGGAGATGTGATCCTGCCGTACGGACTGCTCAATGCAGAGCTGTTTGAAGCGAGCGGCGACTACGAATCGAACTCGGGCTACCTCTGGCAACTCGGAAAAGGAAGCATTACGTTTGAATTGCGGACGGACGCGACGAACCTGGAGTTGAAGCGGTTGCTTGTTCCGCTTGACCACAGTTCGTACCGCCCGTTCCGAATCGAGTACTTCCACCAGAAAAGCGGGAAGTGGCGGACGGTGGAGCACGGGACAAAGCTGGTGCTGGAGCAAGAACTTCAGGATGCCTTGACAGCCAACCGCACGCTGTTGCTTCGTTTTTCCAACAGCACAGTTTCGCGCCTGTCGCTGCCAACGCCGTTTTTCCAGGTTGAAGGGGTGAGAAAATGGTAATTGAAACCGTGCATCTGGGGAAGCGCTACGGTACCCTGCAAGCTTTGTCAGACTTGAATCTGTCCATCGCGCCGGGAAAAGTGTTCGGCTTCATCGGCCCGAATGGCGCCGGAAAATCGACGACGATGCTGATTTTGTCCACGCTGCTGGAACAGAGCGAAGGCGAAGCGTACGTCTGCGGCTACAACGTTCGCAAGGACCCGGCCAGCGTGCGCCAGTCGCTCGGCTACATGCCCGACTTTTTTGGCGTGTACGACAACTTGACGGCTGTGGAATATTTGGAGTTTTACGCGGGCGCCTTTAAAATCCCGGCGCGCAAAAGACGCCCGCTCGTAGCCGACCTGCTGGAGCTGGTCAACCTGGCGCACAAGGCGGATGCGTTTGTCGATTCCTTGTCGCGGGGGATGCAGCAAAGGCTGGGGCTGGCGAGATGCCTCGTCCACGATCCGGCGGTCCTGATTCTCGACGAACCGGCGTCTGGCCTGGACCCGCGGGCGCGCATCGAGCTGCGGGAGATTATCAAGCAACTGCGCGAGATGGGCAAAACGATTCTCATCAGCTCGCACATTTTGCCGGAGCTGGCCGAGCTGTGCGATGATATCGGCGTGATCGAAAACGGGAAACTGATCGCGTGCGGCTCTGTCCACGAAGTAAGCAGCAGAGAGACAGGCGGAAGCGTCATGCAGCTTCGCGCGCTGCGCAACCTCGACAAAGCGGCGCTGCTGTTGGAAAGCTCGCCGCATGTGAACCATCTGGAGGAATACATGGGCGGCTTCCGCTTTTATTTTCAGGGTGCCGAGCAGGAAAAGGCCGACCTGTTGCAAGAGCTGATCGACGAGCAGGTGGCGGTCGTCTACTACGGTGACGCGAAGAAAAACTTGGAGGACGTTTTCATGGCGATTACGGAAGGAGTCGGTATGGAATGAACGGCTTCCTTTTCAACCCGATTCTCGTCAAGGAAATGCGCGAGCGGTTTCGCTCCCGGAAAACGGTGTGCATCCTGGCGATTTACCTGCTCATCATGGGCGGGATTCCGCTTGGCTTTTTGCTGACGGATACGTTGCGGGCAGAGGCGCTGGGCGAGAATCGCAACCTGTTTCTCATATCGGCGGCGATTCATTATGCGATGGTCTGCTTTGTCGCGCCTGCCCTGACGGCGGGGGCCATCAGCGGCGAGCGCGAACGGCAGACGCTGCACATTTTGCTGACGACGCAGTTGTCGCCTGCCACGATTGTGTGGAGCAAGCTGATTACGTCGCTGGCTTTTTCCACGCTGTTGCTCGTCGCCTCCATGCCGCTGTACAGCATTGTCATGCTGTACGGCAGCGTGTCGCCGGAGCAGATGGCGCAGTTGATTCTGTTTCTGGCCGTCAACATTTTCTTTTTGGGCTCGCTTGGGCTGTTTTGCTCGACATGGATCAAACGCACCTCGATTAGCACGATTACTTCGTACGGGATCGCTTTCTTTTTCGTCGTCGGAACCGGGCTGCTCTTTTTCTTCATCGGCGAATGGCTACAGCAAAGCTACCCGGACATGTACCCCGATCAAGGCGTCTGGAATTTGCCGGAGCTGCAAGTGCTGGCGGGAATGAATCCGATCATCGTCCTGTTTGGCATACTGGGAGAGACGCTGGACCACTCCGAGCAGTTCGCCTTTTCGCCGTGGCTGTTTTTTTCCTGCTTTTACGTCGTGCTGGCGCTATTGCTGATGGTGTGGAGCGCGTATTTGCTCAAGCCGATCCGGCGAAAATGGTGGAGTTGGAAGAAATGGTCTGTTCGTGTAAAATGAAGGGTGTGTGTCGGAAAAGGGAGGGCTTTTTGTGAGCAAACAGGAAGAAGTGCAAATTATTGATTTTGAAGAATTGCTCAGATCGATTGAGAGTCGTCTCGCTTCTGCGGGCATGTACGTGCAGCGTGAAGCGATCATTACGATTCTGCAAGCCGAGGAAGCGTTTTTGCTGGAAAAAGGCGTGCTTCAAGAGTACAGCGAGTAAAAAGCGGACAACCTGCCATGACGGTAGGTTGTTTTTTATAGCGGGAAGGTTTGCCCGGAAAAAAGAGGAAAAGCATCTTCTGTGGTGAATTTGTCCATATCCTTATGACAGAAGAGGTGAATGGTTGTTGCGTGCACAAGGCGTCGAGGCTGGGGTGCTTTCACCCAAAGAGGAATGGTTCCACATTATTCAAAACGTACATAATCATATTTTTACCTTTATCCGGAATGAACAAGACGAATTTGTCCTGGATCTGTCGGAAGGCAAGCTCGCGTATGAGTTTGGCGTTGACACGGAAAAATTAAAAGGAATGCGCGCAGAAGATATTTTACGCCAGTACGGGATCGAATCGATCATGCCTTACTACCAGCTCGCTTTCGCTGGACAGACGATCGAATACGAGCTTGCGTTTGGTGAACGCTACTTTTCCTCCGTCCTGACGCCGATTTGCCGCAATGGCATCGTCACTGAAATCATAGGCTCTGCCACAGAGATTACGGAATACAAGCAGATGAAGCAGCAGATGCAGGAGGCAGAAGAGCTGTACCGCAGTCTGGTCGAGGATACACTGGTCGGCGTCTACATCGCGTATGTGGACGAGCCGGGGTTTGTTTACGTCAACCCGAGGCTCGGCGATATTTTCGGCTACAGTCAGGAAGAACTGGTGAAAATGACCGCTTCCGACCTCGTCATCGAGGAAGAGCGGGACATTGTTCGCACGCATCAGGAGCGCAGAATCAACGGGGATCGCTCGAACATTCACTACCAGTTTCGCGGTCTGTGCAAAAACGGCAATCGGATTGATGTCGAGGTGCTGCAAAAAACGAGCACGTACAAGCAAAAGCCGGCTGTGATCGGGATTGTGCAAGATATTACCGAGCGTAAACAGGCAGAAGAGCTGGTGCGCAAGTCCGAGCTGCTGTCGGTGATCGGGCAGATGGCCGCGGGGGTGGCCCACGAGATTCGCAATCCGCTGACGTCGCTGAAAGGGTTTGTCCAACTGCTCCGGGCGCACTCCGGCGGCAAGGACGAGTATTACCGGATCATGTTGTCCGAGCTGGATCGGATCGAATTTATCATCAGCGAATTTCTCGTGCTCGCCAAGCCGCAGGTCGTATTCCAGCGGAAAAGGGAGATGCAGCCGCTCCTGGAGCAGATCGTCATGATTGCCGACACGCATGCGATCATGTACAACGTCCAGATACTCACCAGCTACGCCGACAATCTGCCTGCCATCGTCTGCGAGGAAAACCAGTTGAAGCAAGTGTTTCTCAATTTGTTGAAAAATGCAGTGGAAGCGATGCCGAATGGCGGGGTCGTGACCGTGTCGGCGAGTGTCGAGGACGGGATGATGCTGATTGCCTTTACCGACCAAGGCTGCGGCATCGCCGAGGAACAACTGCTGAAACTGGGCGAGCCATTTTTCACCACGAAGCCGAACGGGACGGGACTCGGGCTTATGGTCAGCTACAAAATCATCGCCAATCACGGCGGGACGATTTCTGTGTGCAGCAAGGAAGAGACAGGGACGACTTTCGAAATCAGATTGCCGGTGCGATAGCGCCATTCACCTGTTTGCTTCTGCCGGAAAAAAACGGTATGATGGTGTAGAGAACCAATATCAGCATAAGGACGTGAACGCATTGACAGAAGATAGCAAAGACCTCGAATTGGGCGATATCATTACGCTGGACGATGAAAACGGTGAACCGTTGGGTGATTTTGAAGTAGTGGCGATGTTCGACCTGAACGGTAAAGAATATATTGCCTTGACGGAAGCGCTCGAAGACGAGGAGGCCGAAGAAGAGCTGGATGAAGAAGTAGACATCTTCGTATTCCAGATCGACGGCGGCGAAATGGTTCCATTGGAAGAAGACGAAGAAAGCGCTGTGTACGCGAAGCTGAACGAGGTTCTGGAAGGCATTGAACTGATCGACAAAGGCGAATAATCGGGTGCCCGCGTTGTTGCGGGATGCTCGCAAGCGTAAAAAAGCCACTGCCTGGTTTGAACAAACCGGCAGCGGCTTTTTTGATGGGCAGATCAGTCGTTCATTTTGATGATGTTGTCTTTCAGGTCGCGGACGACCAAAAGGCAGGTGTAGTCCGTTTCTTGCAGCTCCCTGACCAGCGCGGAGCATTCATCCTTGGTCAGCCCGAGCTTTTCGAGCCGGGTGCGCAGCTCCTCGCCGCCGTTGTCGAAGAAGTGGGCTTTGCTGTCGATGTCGCCTACAGCACTTTCAAAATGCGTACTGTATTTATAAAAATTGTCGCGTTGATTCGAGTGGTTTTTATCGGGATTCCACTTCAGCACCCAAATGTCATCCTTATGATAGCCGGACGAGTTCAACGCCTGAATGTCCGAAACCAGCTCCTGATCGTACCGATGAAACTTGACAAACGGCTTGGTCGCACTTATCAACGTTATTCCCCCCTATGTCGCCTCAGGAATCGATGCTCTAATAGGTTGCCCGCCCGCGCGGTATAGATGAATGGAAATAGTTGCGTGCGCGATGTCGGAAGAAATTGTTTGAACGAGCAGGGATTTTCCAAAACGAGCAAGAAATAAAGTAAAGAGCGCAGGCGGGGACTGGTTTCGCTTTGACCTCGCTTTGCTGCAAATGCTACACTAATGACGAAGCGTCATATGCTTGGGCTAAACGGTTTCGGCCTGACGCCAGTGGATACGGGGAATACTGTGCAGGATCGGCCATCTCGCTAGGGGCGGGGTGGTTTTTTTGCCCCATTTTGTGACTAGCGTTGAATACTATGGGAAGCATACGGTACAATAGCGATTAAGTGTTCGCTTTTTTTGTGAAATATTCCCTTTCGGACGGAAAGGATGTTTTCCCAAGAGCAAGGCGATGACCTGTGCGGTTACCAAAACGAAAGCCTGTTTTGGACGCTTTTTCGAAAAGTAGAGGGGAGAGCGCGATTGAAGGAAACAGACACACTACATACACTGACCTATACCGAGGAAGATATCCAGGTACTGGAGGGCCTGATCGCCGTCCGCAAGCGCCCTGGGATGTACATAGGCTCGACCGGAAGCAGAGGTTTGCACCATCTCCTGTGGGAAATCGTCGACAATGCCAAGGATGAGGCGTTGGCTGGCGTCAATGATACGATCATCGTCACGTTGTACAAGGATGGCAGCGTCAGCGTCGAGGACCACGGTCGGGGAATTCCGACGGGGATGCACAAGACGGGACGGCCCGTTCCGGAAGTCATTTTTACGACGCTTCACGCCGGAGGAAAATTCGGCGGCGGCGGCTATAAAAAAAGCGGCGGTTTGCACGGCGTAGGCTCCAGCGTCGTCGTGGCCTTGTCCAAGTGGCTCGAAGTGGAGATTCACCGCGAAGGCAAGATTCACAAGCAGCGCTTTGCCTACGTAGTCGACGAAAAAGGCATCGAGCACGTCGGCAAGCCCGTCACAGACCTTGAAGTGACCGGAACGACCAAAAGGACAGGTACGACTGTGCGCTTCCTGCCGGACGAGGCAATATTTGGCAGCGCGCGCTTTGACTACGAGACGATTCGCGATCGTTTCCGGGAAACGGCGTTTTTGCTCAAGAAACTGCGCATGGTGCTGATTGACGAGCGCGGCCCGGAGAAGAAGCGGGAAGAATTTTACTTCGAGGACGGTCTGAAGTCGTACGTCTCCTATTTGAATGAGGGGAAAAACACGCTGCACCCGATCGTTTATTTTGAAGGGGAAAAAGACAACGTCTACGTCGAGCTGGCTTTTCAGTACAACGACGGCTACGCGGAAACGCTCGTCTCCTACGTCAACTCGATCGTCACGACAGACGGCGGTACGCATGTCACCGGATTTCGCAACGGAACGACCCGGATTTTCAACGAGTTCGCGCGGAAAAAAGGGTATTTGAAGGACAAAGATCCCAACTTGACAGGAAATGATTTGCGGGAAGGTTTCCTCGGTGTGCTGTCATTGCAAATGGCTGATGTCCAGTTCGAGTCCCAAACCAAGGACAAGCTGGGCAACGAAGAAGCGCGGGCGATCGTCGAGCAAATTGTCTCCGAGAAGCTGGGCTTCTTCCTCGAGGAAAATCCGGAAATAGGCAAGCTTTTGATCGACAAGGCGTTGCGCTCCGCTGAAATTCGCGAGGAGCTGCGCAAACAGCGCGAAGCTCTGCGCGGAGACAAAAAAGGCAAGACGGCGAAAAAACGCAAATCCATTTCGGAAAAATTCACGCCGCCGCAATACCGGGATTCCAAACGCAATGAACTGTTTCTCGTCGAAGGTGACTCTGCGGGCGGCTCTGCGAAGCAGGCGCGCAACTCCGAGTTCCAGGCGCTGTTTTCTCTGCGGGGAAAACCGTTGAATACGGAAAAGGCCAAGCTGTCTGAAGTGTTGGCGAACGAGGAGTTCCGCACGATTCTGGAAGTGCTGGAGACGGACATCGGGGAAGACTTCGACATCGAAAACTGCGCGTTTGACAAAGTCATCATCATGTCCGATGCGGACGTCGACGGCTCCCACATCCAGACGCTTTTGCTTACGTTTTTCTTCCGCTACATGCGCCCGATGATCGCCGCCGGTCATCTGTACATCGCCCAGCCGCCTTTGTACCAGGTGAAAAAACAGGTGAAGGGCAAGCAGACGGAGTCGATCTACTGTTGGAGCGACCACGAGCTGGAGCAGGCGTTAAAACGGGTCGGACGCGGCGCAGAAGTACAGCGCTACAAAGGCTTGGGCGAGATGAACGCCGATCAGTTGTGGGAAACTACGATGAACCCGGAGACGCGAAAACTCATTAAAGTCGAGCTAGAAGACCTCGCTCACTGTGAAAAGCTCGTGACGGTTCTGATGGGGGACAAAGTGCCTCCGCGTCGCGAGTGGATCGAGAACCACGTTACCTTTGAAGTGGGAGAGGATGAATAAACATGTTGTCCAATCAGATCATTAACCAGAGCTTCGCGGAAATCATGGGCAAGCGGTTTGGGGATTACGCCAACCTGGTTATCCTCTCCCGCGCGATTCCCGACGCCCGCGATGGCCTGAAGCCAGTGCAGCGCCGGATTTTGTACGCGATGTACCAGGAAGGCAATACGCACGACAAGCCGTACCGCAAATCGGCCAAAACAGTCGGGTACGTCATGGGTACGTACCATCCGCACGGCGACTCGGCGATTTACGAAACGATGGTGCGCATGGCGCAATGGTGGAAAATGCGCCAGGTGCTCATTCAGGGACACGGCAACTTCGGAAGCCTCGACGCCGACCCGCCAGCGGCGATGCGTTACACGGAGTCGAGACTGTCCGCGCTCGCTAACGAGCTTTTGCGCGATATTGAAAAAGATACGGTCATCTTCATCCCGAACTACGACAACTCGGCGCAGCAGCCGGCCGTGTTGCCGTCGCGCTTTCCAAACTTGCTGGTGAACGGCGCTACCGGGATTGCCGTCGGCTTTGCCACCGATATTCCTACCCACAACCTGGGCGAAGTCATTGACGCGGCGATCGCGCAGATGAAAAATCCGAACATCTCGCTCGACGAACTGATGAAGCACGTCAAAGGCCCGGATTTTCCGACCGGGGGCATCGTCCAAGGGGTGTCGGGTATTCGCAAGGCGTTTGAGACAGGCCGCGGCCAGTTCATCATTCGCGCGAAGACCCACATGGAAGAGCCAAAGGGCGGGAAAGTGAAAAAGATCGTCATTTCGGAAATTCCTTACGAAGTGGTCAAGTCCAAGCTGGTCGCGCAAATAGACGAGCTGGTGATGGACCGCAAAATCGAAGGCGCGATGGCCGTCCGCGACGAGACAGGGCGCAAGGAAGCGGAAATGAACAAGGTCCGCATCGTCGTCGACATTCGCAAGGAAGCAGATGAGCAGGCGATTCTGAATTACTTGTACAAAAACACCGACCTGCAAATTTACTACAACTACAACATGAACGTGATCCACGAAGGAACCATCCGCCAGATGGGACTTAAAGCGCTGCTCGGCGCGTATATCGACCACCAGAAAGAAGTCGTGACGAATCGCTGCAACTACGACCTTGAGCGCAAGAGCAAACGCAAGCACATCGTCGAGGGGTTGATTCGCGCCAAATCCATTTTGCGCGAAATCGTCGATACGATTATGGATTCCGAAGACCGGGCCGACGCCAAGAAAAACATCATGGAGAAGTACGGCTTCACGGATGAGCAGGCCGATGCGATTTTGAGCATCCAGCTCGCCTCCCTGACCCGGCTGGACATCGTCAAGCTGGAAAAAGAGCTTTCGACTTTGGCCAAAGAGATCGAGGAGCTTGAAGCGATTCTCGTCAGCGAGAAAAAGCTGATTCAGGTCATCACAAGCGAGCTGAACGAAATCAAGAAAAAGTACGCCGAAGAGCGCCTGACCGAAATCCAGGGAGAGATCGAGGAAATCAAGATCGACATCGCGATGCAGATCAATGCGGAAGACTGCATCGTCACGCTCACCAACGAAGGATACATCAAGCGGACGAGTCCGCGCTCCTTCAAGTCAGTGGGCGGAACCCTGGAAACGTGCGGGGTCAAGGAAGGGGACAAGGTTCGCTACTTCGTGGAGACGAATACGTCCCATACCGCCTTGTTTTTCACGCAGGACGGGAAGTATTTCGCCACGCTCGTCAATGCTTTCCCGGACGACAAGTGGAAGGACATCGGTTCCGCGCTGGTCAACGTCATCCCGCTGGAAAAAAATCAGCGCATCGTCGGCTTTACGATCGTGGAAAACTTCAAGCAGCCGCTGTTTGTTTACCACGTCAGCAAAAACGGGCTGATTAAAAAGACCGCGTTGTCCGAGTACGAGACCAATCGTTCGAGCGCGTTGGTGGCTGCCAAGCTGAAATCAGAAGATGACGAATTTGTGCATGTATTTGTGACAGGCGAAGCAGGCGGCATTTTAGGGGCGACCCGAGACGGCATGGGCATTCGCTTCCCGCAGGGAGAAGTCAGCCCGACCGGCCGCGCTTCCAGTGGCGTTAAGGCGATTACGCTCGCGCCTGACGATGCGGTCGTCACCATGCTCCCGATTGAGGAAGAGGACAGCCGCGCCTTCACGCTATTGACAGCCGAAGGTGTGGTCAAGCGGACAGCGATTGCGGCCATTCCGCTGCAAGGCCGGGCCGGAAAAGGCGTACAGCTTATTCGCAAGCGCAAAAACCACCCGCACCAGCTTGCGGCAGTGTTCATCGACGAGACGGTGTACGCGTGGACGGCGCAAAACGAATGGACGCTGGTCGACACGAGCCTGGTCAACGTCAACGAGCAGGGCGGAATTGGTCGCCACCTGGTAGAAGGCGGCGTCAAATCCGTTGTGTTCGAAACCGTCCTGCCGACAGAGGAAGCAAAAGAAGAACCAGCAAAAGGCTCTGGAGAGGGCGAATCCGCGAGTGTGCAACCGAAGTCGACAGCGGCGCCTGTCACTTTGTTCGATCTCGAACCTGGCGAAGAGAAGGAATGATGGAAAATGGCAACTCCGTTTGAAGCTTTTGTATCCCCATTGAGCTGGCAGCAGGTGTCGCTTTTGCTCGATACCGTCCTGTATTTTGAAGACGCGCCCAAGCTGCTTTCGCTTCCGCAGGAGGAAGGCCCGAGCGTGCCTGTTCCGGTGACGGCAGACACGCTGAAAAAGATGCTGGCGAGTCTCGATGAGAACGACGCTTTTGAGCGCAAGCCATTCGCGCTTCGCTGGGAAGGCGGCGAGGATGCGGACAGCGGCCACCTCATCGTGCAACTGCCGAACAACGAAACCGTGAGACAACCCGCCGTCCTGTCGGCGTTCTCGCCTGTGTAGGCAAAAAGAGCGGATGAAGCAAACGCTTTGGCTCTCGTCCAGGCACCTGTACATGTTTTTTGTACAAGTGCCTGGACGTGCCAAAGCGTTTTTTTACGTTTTCTTACAGTTCAAAGGATTGCCAAAAGATTGGCAGATATGATACTGTTTGAACACTTCCGTTTTTTTATAAACAAAGGTTAGTTACTTACTGATTGGAGGAGTAAGGAGATGGAACAAGTCATGAACAAAAAGGCTTTTTTTGACGTCATTTCTGAACGGCGATCGGTGCGTCATTACGATCCAACGGTGAAAATTTCCCGCGACGAGCTGAAAGAGATGCTGGCCGAAGCTACGTTGGCGCCATCCAGCTCCAACCTTCAGCCTTGGCGCTTCCTCATCATCGACGAGCAGGAGCTGAAAGAAAAGCTGCTGCCGATTGCGTTCAACCAGAAGCAAGTCGTCGAGGCTGCGGCGATCGTCGCCGTGCTGGGCGACTACGAGGGCTACAAGCAGGCTGAGCAAATTTACCAGAAAGCCATCGACGCAGGCTACATGACCGAAGAGGCGAAGGCGACGATGATCGCCAACATCAATCGCCGCTACGAAAATCGCGAGCGCAGTCTGATTAAGGAAATTGCTCTCGTGGATGGCGGGCTTGTTTCCATGCAGTTCATGCTCGTGGCAAAAGCGCGTGGCTACGACACGGTGCCCATGGGCGGCTACAACGCCGAATTGTTCAAAGAGGCGTTCAACATTTCCGACCGCTACGAAACCGTTATGCTGATCGCCGTGGGCAAAGCGGCGCAGCCAGGTCATCCGACCACCCGGCTCGATGTGGACGACATTACGTTCTGGAACGAAATGCCAAGCAAATAAACGGGCGTACGCACGACAGTCACGGGTCTTTTCGACCGTGGCTGTCTGTTTTTGCCAGACAATCTAGCCCGCAGGGTAGAAATCGGGCGGGAGGGAGCGTACAATGAAACAGAAAAAGCGGAAGCGTACAGACAGAAGAAAGAAGGGTTAGGATGAATCGGATATTGGCAATCAGCGATATTCACGGGGAGCTGGACAAGCTGGAGTCGCTGATGGAGCTTGTGAATTACGATCCGCAGCACGACCAGCTCATTTTGCTCGGCGATTATGTCGACCGCGGGCCGAAGTCCAGAGAAGTCGTGGAAAAAGTGAAGCAGCTTCATGCGCAAGGGGCGATTGTCCTGATGGGCAATCATGACCATATGATGGTGAAATCGTTCGAGCAGGACCCGGTATTTATCGAGCGCTGGTTTCGCAATGGCGCCCAGGCGACGTTGGCCAGCTACGGCCACGCGGCTGCACAGACCGAACCGGGGGCGCCAGCGTCTCTGGAAGTGACGCCGGAAGTGCAGGAGCACCTCGATTTTTTGGGCGGACTGGCCCATTATCACGAGACGGATGAATACATTTTTGTCCACGGTGGCGTGCATCCGCAGACGCCTGTGGCGGAAACCGACCCGTACAAGCTGATGTGGATTCGCGACGAGTTCCACAAAGGCTACCAAGGGGAAAAGACCGTCGTGTTCGGGCATACCCCGACGGAAAATTTGCACGGGAAGCACGACGTCTACTTCGGCGAAAACAACATCATCGGCATTGACGGCGGCGCTGTTTTCGGCGGGCGGTTGCATTGCCTGGAGCTGCCCAGCCGCAAAGTGTACTCGGTCGAATAAAACAACCAGTGGGAAAGGACGGCAGGCCCTAGGAAGGGCTTGCCGTCTTTTTCAACGGATAAGAAAGTATAAATTTTGAGGAAGGGGAGTACCCATCCTTGTTAAGTTATTTGTAAAATAGAGTCATGGA